>CAJUTU010000102.1 GCA_910589385.1 uncultured Lachnospiraceae bacterium | reverse complement strand
CCATGATACAAAAGATTTCGCCCTGCGGAATATTGAGGGTAACATCAGATAAAGCGGTTTTTGCTGTCCCCTTTGATTGGTAAGACATTGAAATCCTGCCCGGCGTTGTTCTTTGCTTCATGGAATTTCACCGTCACCTTTTCTGTGGGGTTTTCCAGCCCTGCAAAATCATTCTCTATATCAAAGTTGCTCCCGATCTCCATTTCATAATCTTCCGCTGTTACAATTTCATCCTCTGCCAAATCCGGCCGGACTGTCTCCAATGCCGGATATTCTGCTTCATAGGCCGCTGGCTCCGGTTCTCCCACAATGGCCGCAGCTGGCTGGATCAAAGCGGATAAGAATTTAACTGCAGCAAGCAGGCCTGAAATTACTCTTTTACTTTTCCTATTTATCAATCTCATTACCTCTCTTCCATCTTTTACAATTCAAATCTTTTCAATTTTAATGACAATGCAAAAGCCACAGACTGTTTTCAATCTGTGGCTTTAAAAAAAATCTTATTCTATTATTATGTTTTGTTAATTGCCCAACAAGCATAAGTACGGCTGTGTCAAGCTAAGACTACAAAATACCTTCAAGTTAAACTGGTACAATAAATGGTTCTTCATAATACGGAATTAATGAATCATGTGTTAAAAACATTAAATTTTCTGCTTTTGCCTGCGCTACCATAATCCGGTCAAACGGGTCATTGTGACGGGGTGAATTCGGGGCACGTTTTAGTGTTTCTAAAGATGAAACATGTACATTTAAAATAGGCAATGCTATATATCCATTATCTTCACATCCTTTTTCGAGAATACTCCCATTCATACGAATTTTCTCCGGATGCAACATATGCTTTATTGTAATTTCCCATATAGATGCTGTACTATAAAATATCTCATTTTCCAAATCAAGAAGCATTTCTTTTGCCCTCTTAGGTAGCTTAGGGTCATTTAATACCGCCCAGATAGCTATATGTGTATCTATCAATATCTTCATCATAGGGACACTCCGAACATTTCTGCAATTTCATCATTGCATTCATCTATATCATAATCTGCATCAATAAGATTTTGGCCTTCTAAACTGCCAATTCGCCGAGCTATGTTTCTATTCAAAATTAACTTGTCAACATTTTCCTCTTTGCCTTCAGAGGGTTTCATAAAACGCTGTATCATTTCAAGTAAAAAACGCAAATTATCATCCGACAAGCCATTAAGAGATTGTATCACCTGTCTTTGTAAAATTGACATGTTCAATTACCACCTTTCTTATATATTCTTTTATTTAGTATACCCTAAAAAACAGTTTCTCTCAATATGCTTTCAACTCTCTTTTTTACTTCTTCTTAAATAATGTGAAAGCGTAAGATATTATATCCTCCGCTTCCCTTCCATCACCTTACAATACACCACCGCAGCCGCCGTACTCACCGGCCTCGCCGCAATCGCCGGTCCCACGATCGCCGTCGGATTCACGCTCCCATATTGTGACCGATAAGCAGACATATTTTCTACCGCTCCGGCGGTTCCGGCTACTTCGTGCGGATCTGGCTGATATCGTAAGCTTTGCAGATCACGTACCCCTGCCGGATTTCCCCGTCCTTTTCATAATTACCACCCCATATCTGAGCCACATTTTCGTATTCATTATGGGTCTCCTGCATAGGACATCTGCATCCCTCAAAAAGCATCAGAAGGGGCAAGATACCCCACCCCTCCATATTAGCCAATCAGTTTAATTTCTTTATTTCCCGGTTGAAACAGGATGCCATGCTCACTGTAAAGCCGCATATCCCGGTACATAGAAACATTGCTGCCATGCCGCTTCCGGCACTATCCCCTACTATTATTTCCAGCATTTCCGCCATCCTGTTCCCAGAAGACATAAAAGGCTCAAAGACATAATCTGCCAGATAACCTCCCAGGATAATCCCAACCGGAATCGTGCTGTACTGGATGGCGTTCCTAACTGCAAACACCCTCCCCTGCATAGCGGCAGGAATCTTACGGTACAGTATCGTATTCTGGGATGCCTGTATAAAAGGAATCGGCAGACTGGCAGCAACCGCAGCCACTGACCACCAGAATACATTTTTCCCAACTGCCATCATCAGATCACCGAACAGAAATGACAATGCCGCCGAAACATAAATTGCCACAGCTTTATGGCGGCTTTCCTTCTTTACGGAGACTATGATCCCCCCGACAATCCCGCCTAAGCCCATGCAGGCATTTACAGTTCCAAGTACGATGCTGTCCCCGGAACTTCTTGCCAGAATCATTGGTGATAAAATATTTTCATAGGTCAGCCTTGAACAGAAATTGATCAGAGCCATTGTAAACATGATATAAAATATGCCTTTTTCCTTTTTCAGAAAATCAAATCCCTCCGCTATTCCGGCAAATGGGGAACTGTACTTCTTTTCCTGCGCCTGTTCCGGGATTGTGATATAGAACAGCAATACGCAAAATGCAAAGGCAAAGCTCGCCAGATCTATCAGCAGGATAAGAGGAAGCCCGCCTGCCGCAAACAGGAAAGCCGCCAGCATGGGGCTGAATACCATAATAAGGTTATCGGAAAAAGAATTCATCCCGCTGACATTTGAAATCTTCTCCTTTGGTACAAGCCTTCCCGTTGCCACTGCGGATGCAGGCTGCTGAAAGGCATTCGTTATACCGACCACTACATTTATGGCATAGATATTCCAGACCTCCAGATGTCCTACAGACAGAAATGCCAATACTGCCACCGAACCAGCCGCCGCAATGCTGTCCGAGACCAGCATGATCGTTTTCTTCTTATTCCTGTCTATAAAATTACCGACGAACAGGCTTAAAATAACATACGGCACATAATTGCAAAAGGACATCAGCGAAACGGACATTGCAGAATGGCTCTGTCCATATGCCCACAAAACAAGCGCAAACCCGGTCATGGAACTTCCAAGCCCCGATACGCTCTGGCTTAACCATAAAATAATATATTTTTTGAATGATTTTTCTTCCATTGAATTTTCTCCATTCTATTCTTTATTTTTTCAGAATAAAAAGTACAAAATCCAATGTGGACGATGGTTTTTACCTCTGTACAAATTTCGTCCAGCCACCAGACTTTGTACAGAGTCCTTTATTTAAGTCAATCACTAAATGGCAGAGCATATTTCCCACCTCCCTCAGTTATCTTTTCGCAG
>CAJUTU010000101.1 GCA_910589385.1 uncultured Lachnospiraceae bacterium | reverse complement strand
GTAAGCGCCTAAATGTTGGGCGGCTTGAATAGCCCCATTTGTTGCCCCATAATAGTAGAGAGTAGATTTTTGCTACTTGCTCTTTCAACAATAACCCTACTGTTAGAAATTTACTACATTATGGAGGCACTCTATGACCCAGCCCAGAGCAAACCGCCGCTCACAGGATGAGTGGTTTCAATTGATCCAGGAATGTCGGAACAGCGGTCTGAGCGACCGTGCCTGGTGCGAACAGCATGGCATTTTAGTCAGCTCTTTCTACAACGCGGTAAAACGCCTTAGAAAAAGCGCATGCGACATTCCTCTTTCTTCTAATAGAAGAGCATATGCACTGGATCTTACTTCTTCCAGCAAGCAGGAGGCAGTCCAGATTGATATATGTCCGGATCCTTATCCGGAAGCAGTTCCACCTGCAAAGCAGATGTGTCCTGCGCCGCACCTTGACAATTCACATACGATTGAGCTTATGATGGATAATGTTTCCCTTAAAGTCAGCAATTCGGCAGATCCGTTCCTTCTGCAGCAGATCATCCGGATGCTGCGTGCAGATCAATGTTAGCGGATATCTCCGGTGTCGATGCTATCTATATCGTGACCGGGTATACTGACATGAGAAAATCTATCGATGGTTTATGCGCTCTGGTCCAGGAACAGTTCCCTGCCAATGAGAACCTGAACGCGCTCTATCTGTTCTGTGGACGGAAATGCGACAGGATCAAAGCGCTCCTTAAAGAACCGGATGGCATGGTATTGATCTATAAGAAGCTGACTGTACAGGGGCGTTACCGGTGGCCAAGGGACAGATCCGAAGTCAGGAATCTGTCCTGGAGGGAGTTTGACTGGCTCATGTCCGGCATCGACATTGATCAGCCAAAGGCAATAAAAGCAACCTCTGGGCAGCGCTGAAAAGTGCACAGTAAAAATGCCGTTTTTCCTTTATTTTCGGCACTTTTCAGGCTCTGTATTCCTGTAAATCAGTCTGATTTTCTGGTAAAATAGATACCAGAAAAGAGGTGAAAAAACAGTGGCCCAGAACGCAAAAGACATCCAGATGCGGGAATTAAAAGATCTTCTTAGTGAACTCCGGGAAACCAACAAGCTTCTCCGAAATGCACTTGAAGAGACCCAAAAAGAGAAAGCTGTGCTCCAGCGGGAGCGCGACAACTTCAAGGAGCAGGTGGATTATCTTACGAAGAAGTTGTTTGGCTCTTCCAGTGAAAAAGGTGCCTGCGACATTCCCGGACAGATGAACCTCTTTAATGAAGCTGAATCTGAGATGGATCCAGCTGTCGAAGCGTCTGATGTGCGTGCCGCCACGAAACCACCCGAATCAGAATTACCGGAAAACAAAGTAAAGAAGAGACGTTCTTCAAATGAGGAACGTTTTAAAGGCATTCCCGTAAAAAAGGTCTTTCTCGAACCATCCGAGGAAGAACGTATCTGTAGTAAGTGCGGAAAACAAATGGATCAGATCGGCACAGAGTTTGTACGCCGCGAATTAAAGATCATTCCGGCAAAAGCGATTGTTATTGAATACTACAGTGTAAACTATGGATGCAAAAACTGTAAGGAGCACGGAATCACTCCTGCGATCATCAAAGGCAAGGACGGAAAAGCCCATATGATGTACGGAATGGCTTCTGCCTCCACGGTGGCATGGGTTGTTTACCAGAAGTACTGTAACGGGATGCCTTTATACCGGATCGAACAGGATCTTGGGCGCTTAGGCGCAAAAATCAGTCGTGCAACGCTGGCAAACTGGGTGATCAAAAATACAGAGGCGTTCTTTGCTCCGATGTACGAGTATTTTCACCGGAAACTGCTGGCGAGAAACTTTGCAATGGCAGATGAAACTCCTGTCCAGGTATTGCATGAGCCGGAACGCCGCGCGCAGACAAAGTCATATATGTGGCTGTTTCGCAGCGGCGAAGACGGAGATCATCCGATCGTCATCTACAAGTATTCCGAAACACGTGCAGGTGATACGGCAGCAGATTTCCTCAATGGGTTTCAGGGATATCTGATGTGTGACGGATACAGCGGTTACAATAAAGTATCTGCCGCAAAACGGCTCGCCTGTTGGGCACATATCCGCAGATATCTGATCGATGCGATCCCGAAAGGAAAACAACTGGATTATACACAGCCCTCGGTGCAGGGAGTCATGTATATCAACCGGCTTTTTGAGAAAGAGGACAAGATCCGTCAAAAACATAAAACGTTCGATGCCATCAAGGAAGCCCGGCTCACCCATGAAAAGCCAATCATTGAAGGCTTTTTGTCGTGGCTTGAAAAGCAGACCCCGGTCCGCAGCTCACGTCTGGACAAAGCAGTGACTTATATCCGGAATCGAAAAGAACATCTTATGACCTATCTGGAAGATGGACGATGCAGTTTTTCGAACAATTTGAGCGAGAATTCTATCCGTCCATTTGTAGTCGGGAGAAAAGGGTGGCTGTTCTGTGATACGCCGGCCGGAGCCCAGGCAAGCGCCATGGCCTATACAATGGCAGAAATGGCCAAGGCAAACAAAGTAAATGTTTACCACTATCTTACCTTCCTGTTCGAGCATCAGCCGAACGATCAGATGACGGATGAAGAACTGGAACAGCTCGCTCCTTGGAATGAAAATGTAAAAGCGGAAATTCAGCGCCGGATCGAGTGTCAGAAAAATCAGGAATGATTAAAATATATGTGAATTATCAATGTGCTTCAGTTGCCGAAAATAACTGGGGCATTTTTACTTTAGCAACGGCTGAAAATTAAGCGCTTACCCATAATCTATGCTCCTCATTTGGTTTGGACATTGTGTTTACGATATATTTTTATTATACCATTTTCTACTAATATGCACAAGAAAAATATACGCAAAAACAAAGACCAGCAACCTATTCAGTCGTTGGTCTCGGCGGATCTGGAAGGCTCTCCAATTCAATTTTATCTCCATATTTTTCAATTAGATAGGCTAACAGGTCTGCCAGTCTTCCCAGTTCTAAATCCACACTGTCGGTTTCCTTTCCCATTGTTCTGATGCTAGGTTGTTCCACCATACGTAAGTCATAGGTTATAAAATTCAAACCGTAAAACTTACATATAGCATACAGAATATGGGATAAGATTGTTAGGCATAAAGATACCTATTTACACAAATTTTGCGTATCTTTGTAGGTATTATGTTTTTTCGTTTTT
>CAJUTU010000100.1 GCA_910589385.1 uncultured Lachnospiraceae bacterium | reverse complement strand
TACGATATCACAGGCAGCGCTCCTTTTATAGACGCCGATTATTTGCCGCTTACGTCTTTTTTACCATATATTCATATCTGATAGGACGGACATGGTTATTTCAGCCGCATTCGCTCCGGAGGCATCAGCGCCGGCGCCGATATTGGCAGCAAAAAAGTATGTATTGCCGGCGGTTTCAACGTATCCGACAAACCATCCGTTTACATTCGAATCATCGATGCTTCCTGTTCCGGTTTTCCCATAGATATTTCCTGCTTCTGATAAGGAGAGACAGATGGAATCCTTTACTGCCTCGACATTTTCAGGTTGGAATCCGAAGGAGTTGTTATATAGTCTGACCAGTTGTTCTACCTGTTCTATGGGAGAAATCTTTAGGGAAGATTCCAGCCAATAGAAAGGGAGACCGGCTTCTGTGTTTTCATTGCCATATCCGATTTTCTGAATGTATTTCTTAACAGAAGCAGATCCAAGCTGTTTATCTATTCTCTGGAAATACCAGTTGACTGAAGCGCGCATGGCAGATGTCAGGGTCTGGTCAGCATTCCATTCCTTAAACGGATAGTTTTTCCCATCCCATTCCATTTTGGAATCTTCCGGTGTAATAATACCTTCTTCCAGTCCAAACAATGCGTCATACATTTTGTATGTGGAGTCAGGAGAGCGCCGTAAGGCGGCATGCTCCATATCGTAGATGCCCCATACGTCCTGCTCAAGATTATATAAAACAAAACTTCCTTCATATTCTCCAAAATAAGACGAAAGATCCAGAGAAGTGACGTTCTTTGAAGAGGATTTCCATCGGTAGTGGCTGCCCTCTGCCGCATATGTAGATAATATCGGCGCCAGGCTGATCAGGAGAATGGATGTCAGCAAAAAAGCAGCCATGCCTTTCAGCTTCTTCTTTAATGTTGGTGTTTCATAGGTGGCAATGTTTATGATACGCCGTTTCATCTGTGTCATAGTCCCGCTAAGATTGACGGCAAAGGGGATGGAAGCATGAGAGATCTTTTCGGCAAAACTGATCAATGTATTTCCATAATCTCCATAAGAATCCCCATCAAGCATGTTCAGTACGGAGGTGTCGCAGGCAACCTCTCTGTCGCATTGCATTTCTCTCAGTGCAAGCCACACAACGGGATTGAACCAGTAAATAATTCTGGCAAGGACTATCAGATAATTAGCCAGTGCGTCTTTATGTCTGTAGTGCTGTAATTCATGCAGCAGCATATACCTTATCGGACGAAGCCCGCTTGTCTCAAGGCGGCACGGATTACAGGATACCTTTTGGGTATTATTAATCTCCGTTTCATTTTCATTATAATCTGAGATTAAATGAATCGGAAAATAGATGCAGGGCCTTAGAAGCCCTATAATCACGGGTGATTTCAAAAATGCGGTGCTGTATATGGGAATATTTTTTGTTATCTTCATCTCATGCAGGCACTGATGATACAGTCTGCGGATTTTGGGGTGTTGAAGAGGAAGTGCAGACTGTTTCAGGTTTTGTAACCGGAGGAAAGCCTTCGCCAGGAACACCACCATTACAAGGATGCCTGCAATCCAGATTCCCAGCAGTATGTTTCCGGTAATGGAAGAGGTACCGCTGCTTACAGAAAGAGTAAAATCATTCAGCCAGTCCATATTTCCGGTCGGATCGACAGTCATTCGTTCTCTTGCTGCATTCCCTGTATATGACACGGAGAAATTTTGAAAGAATGCAAGCCGGGAGAATATCCGGGAGAATCTGACTGAACGCAGCGGTATGAAAGGAACGGCCAGAAGTCCGAGCAGCAAAAACCACAGATGATACTGCATCCGGCCGGACAGGCTGTTTCGGAATAAATGCTTAACGGCCATAAGAAGCCCGATGATACCGCTGATGAACAGATTGCTTATAAGAAAATGTATGATAAAATCAGTCATGCAGTCTGCCTCCTTTGCTACGTTTTGTTGTGGAAAGAAGAGATCGCAGGTGTTCGATCTCTGAATCAGACAGTCTGTCGTTTTCTATGTACTCAGAGAGCATGGCAGTGATATCTCCATCATAGAAACGCTTCAGGAAAGAATTACTTTCCTGGCCAATATATTCCTTTTCCTTTACTAATGGGGTATAGACGAATACCCGGCTCTGCTTTTCATAGGCAAGAGCGCCTTTGGTTACAAGACGTTTGATCAGGGTCTGTATCGTCTTAGGACTCCAGGCGGTGGTTTTCAGTAATTTCTCAGTGATTTCATTGGTATTGATGGGCGCGTATTTCCATACGACCTTCATTACCTCATATTCAGCTTCGGAAATCTGCGGCAGAGCGGCCATGGTAAATCCCTCCTAATCTTACATGTGTAATAAAGATATTATATAGGGTGTGCGGGGGATTGTCAATTATAGATGAATATAGATGCTTAGGTTTCTTTTTGGTTGCCAGGAAAGGTAATTAACGATATAATAAGGATAAGATATCTTACCTTTTTTCAATCAGGGAAGCAGCGAAAGGATAAAGAGAATATGCAGAAAAAGACACCGGATTACGATAATGTGTTTAAGACAATGAAGAGCAAACACAAGAGATTGTTCATTTCTGTGATCAATGACACATTTGGGAAGAATTACCCTATGGATGTGAAGGTAGAAACTTTACCATCGGAGGGGTATTTGACCGAAAGTGAGACTACAGATGGAAGTAAAGATATCGAAGAACAGATTTCAGATTTTGTAATTAAGATTGGAAAAGAGGTCTATCTTTTGGAGTGCCAGAGTTATGATGATGGATCCATGGCAATCAGAATTGCAGAGTATGCATTTATTGTTGCCAGGCAATTTGCAGCATGGGATATTGGCCATGCAACGATTCCCATGCCGAGATTTTCGATTATTTATATCAAAAGAACGGAAAAAACACCGAAAATAACAAGGATTACATTTACATTTCCGGATGGACAGGAAGTGAATTATAATTCTGAGAATATCATTCTGGAGGAATTTACAAAGGAACGCATTGTTGAAAAGAGATTATTTCCCTATATTCCTTTTTATATTGCGAGGTATGAAAAGGATATTACTTCTGAAAATAACATAGAGAATGCAGCAGAAGATTTAGAGTATTTCAGAAATGAAATGGTTCGGCTGCATAAAAAAGGTGAATTAGCAGATGATGAGATGATAGATCTCATGGGATTTGTAAATACCATTATTACACATATTACAAATGGAAATAAAAGCGAAGAAAGGCTGGTGAATATTATGGGTGGAACAGTAATTGAGACCGAATCTGAAAAGTTGATTCGCAAAGGAAGAGAGGCTGGAAAAGCAGAAGAAATTATTGAAATGGGGCAGGAGTTTGGCCTGGATGATGCGGATATTTTGAAAAGGCTGCAGGAAAAAATTGGGGTGTCCTTAGAAACAGCCGTCGCCTACTTGGAGCGATATGGGAAGCAACTTGTGTAGGCATATGTTAAAAAGGTATTGATATGTTAAATGCTGATATTGGCACTGGAAAAGTCTGGGTGGGGCTGCATGACTTTTGATAGTTGTTTCGCAGCACAATAAACTGGAAGATTATCTACGTCATAGACTGCACCAATTTTTTCTCTCATATCTGTATCGGCATTCAAATCTATTATGGAGAAGTTCGTTGCGTCTGGTTGGGATTTAATATCTATTCCCG
>CAJUTU010000099.1:404-3860 GCA_910589385.1 uncultured Lachnospiraceae bacterium | reverse complement strand
GACATGCTTCTTGCCAGATCATCCACGGATTTCTTATGGGTCCACTCCTCCAAAAGTTCTCCGATCCCAAGGAGGAACATGACGGAACCTGCCGTCTTCATATCCCGGCGCAAAAGGGATACTGTGATCGCGGTTCCATCCAGAACAGAAACTCCCAGTTGCCCCCGGCACAGAGTATGTACGCCTTTCCAGATAAATCTGGCCGACCGGCAGCAGATAACGGTACACCGGACCGGCATGGGAAGAAACAGCTTCCCTGCTGTGCGCAGAATGATCTTCCAGATCAGTTTATCCTGATAGTAACGATTTACTCTGCGTCCAGAGTTCTGCCATACATGCTCCGGCACCGAAACTTTTTCACCGGGAAACTTCTGGAGGAGCTTTATCACATCTTCTCTTTCTCCTGTATAACAAATAACCGCATCCTGACTCCGCTCATAGACCTTTACCATAGTAATGGAAGGCTGGCAAAGCAGGCTGTATTGAAGAATATCCGCGTCCCGGCAGGACATCCGGGAGCAGGAAATATGGATCCGCAGCCGTCCTTTTATCTCATGTAGTATCCGGAACTTCATACTTCCGGAACCGGTGTTTCTTGAAAATCATCACGGGCTTCGCTTTCATCTTCAAATTCCGTTTCCTCTGCCTCCCTTTTCTCATTCACTTCCAGAGCTTCCTCATAGATATCCTCCGCATTTTCCTGGATAACGCTGACCGTCCTCATGATGCATTCTTTTGCTCTGAGCACAGCGGCAGTGCAGGAGACATATACCTTTTTCGCGTCTTTACTGGATAATATTTTGATACCGGCTGTTCCGAACAGAACCCCGGCCGCAAAAATCCCCGTCTTCTTTCCATCCAATTTACAGAACATGTCCATCATAGTAAGCAGTTCCTCCTTTCTACTACAATATATTTATGGTTAATACCCCTTACAGCCAGTAAGGAATTACCCATCTTGTTGCTTAAGCTGTTAGAATGAGTAAGGCAATAGGTCTGGCCACCCCCTTTCAGGACTTAGCGTCCGTAAAACAGTCAGCCAACCAGCCCTCATTCGCAGCATTCGTTTTACGCAGGTTGAACCCAAAGACGTTCGTGTGATACCCAGTAGATTGAATAGGCAATGGGAAAACTGGTATTGACCATTGCTAATACATTACAAAGGAGTATCTATTATGAACGCTGTTGGTATTGATGTTTCCAAAGGCAAGAGCACTGTCACCATCCGCAGACCCGGCGATATTGTCGTCATGTCTCCCCGCGACATCCCACATACACAGTCCGCCATCAATGACCTGATCGCGCAGATCAAGGAACTTGACGGGGATACAAAAGTCTGTATGGAGCATACCGGAAGGTACTATGAACCGGTTGCCGCATGGCTTTCTGATGCTGGTATCTTTGTCAGCGCCGTTAATCCCATGCTCATCAAAGAATTCGGAGATGATTCCCTGCGTTCTCCCAAGACCGACAAGGCTGATTCCAAAAAAATCGCTCGTTATACTCTTGACCGATGGGCAAAACTGAAGCAGTATGGAAGCATGGATAAAACACGCAACCAACTAAAGACCATGAACCGCCAGTTCGGTTTCTATATGGATCAGAAGACTGCCATGAAAAACAACCTCATTGCCCTGCTCGACCAGACCTTTCCGGGTGCTAATAACTTCTTTGACAGCCCTGCCCGCAGCGACGGCAGCCAGAAATGGGTGGACTTTGTCTATACCTACTGGCATGTGGACTGTGTGCGCTCCAAGTCTCTGGATGCCTTTACGGAGCACTACCAGAACTGGTGTAAACGCAAAGGCTATAACTTTAGTGCCGCCAAAGCAACGGCTATTTATCAGCTTTCCTCTGACATGATCGCAGTATTCCCAAAGGATGACGGCACAAAGATGCTGGTACGGCAGGCTGTGGCAATGCTGAATACTGCATCTGAAACGGTGGAATCCCTCCGTGTGAAAATGGACGAAACCGCATCCACGCTGCCAGAATACCCTGTCGTCATGGCAATGAATGGTGTCGGGCCCACGCTTGGTCCACAGCTCATGGCTGAGATCGGAGATGTGACGCGTTTTACGCACCGCGGTGCGCTGACCGCTTTTGCAGGCGTTGACCCCGGAAAAGATGAATCCGGACAGCACGTCCGTAAAAGTGTGCCTACCACAAAGAAAGGCTCTCCTTATCTGCGCAAGACCCTCTTCCAGATCATGGACGGCCTTATCAAGCGTTCTCCCGTGGATGATCCCGTTTATGCTTTCATGGACAAGAAGCGGACACAGGGCAAGCCTTATTACGTCTACATGACTGCTGGGGCAAACAAGTTCCTCCGCATTTATTACGGGCGGGTAAGGGAATATCTTTCCGCACTGGCGGAAGCCGAAAATAGCTAAACAAATGTCCTTGCTTTTCATCAGACCAGCGTATTGCGGTGGTCTGTTTGTGGTACTTATTTTTCAACCTGTATAAAATTTTCAAAGTTCACAAATTTCTGCTTGACTTTTTATTTGCAGACTGTTTTAGCATCTTTACCAATATTTGAGGAAGCGGCACTCCAAGCCGATTGATATTCTTTAATATAGCAAGCCCTTCATTTGAAATGTAAAACAGAATAACTGTCGTCCGAATTGCATAACGGCTTTCAATGATTGTACCTACAATATTGGAGACAATCACCAAAATAAATATTGCTGCTTTCTTAAACATATTCTTTAGCAAAAACACATTGGAACGCTTCTCATCCCCCACGATCACAAGTAGCATTTCTGCTATGTAATTTATTACCATAAATACAATCAGCGCAGATAGAAATTTATCAACCCCTCCCAATAATTGAATAATGTAGTCTGCCATATTCACCCCATCCTTTCTCATAATAATCTAAATATCATCTGCATGGCTTGTCCCATATCATGTTTGCACATATAAAATAGCCAGAGCAAATTATCTGGCAGGTTTTATACCCTGTCCCAATAATCTGCTCTGGCTATTAGTGGCTGTCCTATCTGACGCCCTGTTGCTCAGTCAGCAAACATTCCCTTATTCATTCACAACCATTTTGTAAACTTCTTTTTCCCGCAAAGTTGGCTCTGCGGTCATTTTATCATAATCCACCAACAAAAATGTATGACATTTGCTACACTGAATAGAGGATTTTCCTGCAGCATCTTCATACGCTAAAATCTTCCCCTTACTGCAGCAAGGGCATTTGATTACCCCTTTTGTTTTTATCCCTTCCATTCATAACACCTCCTCAATTAAATGGCAGTTCTTCGTCAATGCCATCTGGTATATTCATAAAACCATCCGATGCATTGTTCTTTTTAGGATTTAAATACCTATCAATCAAACTTTTTGCCGATTCAGATATTACAAAATCTGATTCATGCAACTTGACAGATTTAAAAAGTTCATCACATTTTCCCTTCAATATATTACTCTTATCATCAAAAGTTG
>CAJUTU010000099.1:0-388 GCA_910589385.1 uncultured Lachnospiraceae bacterium | reverse complement strand
CAACTCTAGGTCTGGGTCATTACTATCATAGTAGTTTTGATTATAATCCTCCCTGCCTGTATAACGATACAGTTCATATCCCTTTTCACCAAATTGATCTTCAAGCGGCAAAAGATAAAGTTGGCCTATACTGGTTTCTGCGGAAAAAATGTCATCCGTAAGCCCTACAGCCTTTGTTTCATTTGCATTCCCATCTGGAGCGTACTTATACCGCTTCGTTCCGTCCAGTCCGCCTTCTTCCAATTCCCTGAAAAATATTCCTACATGATCTTCTTCCTTATTACCTTGATTGTTCCAATGAATTGTTGCTTCATCGGTCTCCTGCTTCAATTTCTTAAAAAAGGCAATTACATCACACAGAGATTGGATAGGAATCTGTAAATCAATA
>CAJUTU010000098.1 GCA_910589385.1 uncultured Lachnospiraceae bacterium | reverse complement strand
GATAAAAGAGATACCAATTTTGTCAGAAATACAGAAGGGATTTTTTACATCAATTATTCAATACAGGTATGAAAAAGTACTGTTTGAATGTATAAAGAATGATTGTGTACATTAGATTATGGGAAACCGTAAAAGGAGAGGTGATAAATAATGTATGTGGATGAACAAATAATTTTAAGAGATGATTTGCCAGATGGGCTACAACGCGATTTTATGGAATTACAGGAATATTATAATACAGGTGACTGGTTTATGTTTGATACTGTTTTTGAAGCGATAGAAGCCAGTGTTAAAGCGTATTATCTGGCAGGAAAAATCAGCCGAGAGGATTTGAATAGTATTTTTAAAAAATATGGTATTGCATAATATGGGAAAGGCTTATTGGCGGATGTTGTTACATTACAGAATATTGTTCCTCTTCAGATAAATGCATGATTGTAAAGTGGTCGAATTCGACCACTTTTCCATTGAAAACAAATTGACATTAATTCACCCTTCATTTTCTTCCCACTTGACACTAATTTACCATAACCCCAACGAAGTTATGCGGCTTCCGAGGATTTTGCTTCAAAAAAAGGTAAGCGCTTAATTTAGGGGTGGATTTCAAACAGCTTGTCGTTATGCGATAATGGTTACAAAGATGCAAGCATTTTACCATGCAAACTACTTGCATGCTTGCAAATGATTCAGTGTAAAGGAGATGACCATTATGCGTGCTGTCAGAAAAACTTCCGAAGAACAATACCGTCTGGTCATGGAATGCCGTCAGAGCGGCCTGACTGATTGTGACTGGTGCAGGGAAAACGGAATTAATATCAACACCTTTTATGCTTGGGTGAGGCGTCTCCGAAAAGAAACCTGCCATACGATTCCAGATCCCGGCAGACATCATGCGGACAACGGCATTTGTGTCAATGAGGTTGTCAAGGTTGAGATCCTTCCAGAGGAACAGCAGGATCCGTCTGATGCTAAAGATAATCCTGTCTCACTGCCAACGGCCGGGGTTCCTATGGTTGAAATAGAGGCAAACGGGATTTTATTCCGATTTACAGGAACGGTTGACGCAACCTTGTATGAAAAGACCCTGCTCATGATCGGAGGATGGCTATGATTGGTGATATCTCCGTTAAAACAAATTTATATCTGGTTTCAGGCTACACGGATATGCGCCGCTCAATAGATGGTTTGTGCGCAACGATCCAAAACATGCTCCATACAGAGCCGGATTCCATGTCCGTCTACCTTTTCTGTGGAAAACGGTGTGACCGCATAAAAATTCTTATCAAAGAACCGGACGGCATGTGCCTGCTGTACAAACGTCTGGATTGCAGCATACAGGGTCGTTTCCGGTGGCCACGCAATCGGGATGAGGTAAAGCCGATCACCTGGAAGCAGTTCGACTGGCTCATGTCAGGTTTGGAGGTTGAACAGCCCAAGGCATTGAAAATGGATGTATAATACCTGCCGCAGGATTCCGGAAACCATTGGTTTTACTGGATATTTTCTATATTTTGTGGTATCATTAAACCATCAGATTTCGGGGGAAAAGCCAGTGCCGCGGGACGCAAAAGACATCCAGTTTGCAGAGCTGAAGGATATGATTGCCCAACTGAATACAACCATTGCCGCCCTGACGGGAACCATCCAGGAAAAGGATGCGGCCATTGCAAAGCTTACGGAGGAGGTTTCTTATCTGCGCAGGAAGCTCTTTGGCGCATCTTCCGAAAAACGCCCGGGCATCGATCCAAACCAGCTCTCCCTTTTTGATACGGATGAGGGAATGGAGATCCCCGTAGCCGATGTGGAAGAAATTCCGGAAACCGTTGTCCGGGAGCATACCCGCCAGCGGAAGAAAAAGCCCACGCTGGAGGAGCAGTTCAAGGGAGCTGCAATAAACCGGGTGGTTGTGGATTCCCTGACGGACGAAGAGAAGAAATGCCCGGTATGCGGAGCAGGGATGGTTCCCATCGGGACGGAAGTGATACGCCGGGAGGTGGAGTTCATTCCCGCAAGATATGAAGTGACGGAATATGTCGCTACTACTTATGAATGTCCCAAGTGTAAGCAGACGGAAGAACCTCAGTTTATAAAGGATGAGGGATGTCCTCCTGCGCTTATTGAGAAAAGCTATGCCACACCATCGCTGGTGTCCGGCATTCTGAAGAATAAATTTGTCCTCGGCCTGCCCTTTTACCGGCAGGAGCAGGATCTAAAAAGATCCGGCATTCTGATCACCCGGGCCACAATGGCTGCCTGGGCCATCCTCGTGTTCCAGCTGTATTTTCAGTTTCTGGTGCAGTTCTTCCACAGGGAACTGCTGAAACGGCATTTCCTGATGATGGACGAGACGCCCGTCCAGGTGCTCAAAGAGCCGGACAAAAGACCGCAGTCCAAGTCTTATGTGTGGCTGATGCGTTCCGGGGAGGACGGCCTGCCGCCCCTGTTGATATACCGGTATTCCCCGACAAGAAATGGGAATAATGCGGTAGAAATGCTGGAAAGTTCCACGCCGGGATTGTACCTGATGGTGGACGGCTTCCAGGGATACGACAAACTGAAAAATGTAAAACGCTGTGCCTGCTATGCTCACATCAGGAGGTATTTTTTGGATGCTATTCCAAAAGGAAGTGAAAAAGACTTGTCAAATCCGGCAGTGCAGGGTGTAGCATACTGTGATAAGCTGTTCCGGTATGAGCGCATATATAAGGAACAGGGGCTTTCCCATGAACAGCGCCAGAAACGCAGGATGAAAGACGAAAAGCCTGTTGTGGATGCATTCATCAAATGGCTGGATCAGCAGAAGATGTCCGCAAGCAGCAATAAATTCAATAAAGCCCTGACTTACGCACGGAACCGCCAGGATATCCTCCTGACCTATCTGGAGGATGGCCGCTGCAGCCTGTCGAACAACATGAGCGAGAATTCGATCCGCCCTGTTGTGGTAGGCAGGAAGAACTGGCTTTTTTCAGACACGGTAGGTGGAGCCGAGGCAAGCATGGGGATATACACTATTGTAGAGATGGCAAAGTTTCACGGCTTAGACCCATACAAATATATGAAATACATTCTGGAGCAGCGTCCCAGCTATCGGTCAACAGATGAAGAACTTGAAAAGCTTGCACCATGGTCTTCATCCTGTCAGGAAATATGTAAGTAAGCAGGATTCAGATGTCAATGTGCGAAAGTATTTTAACTATTGCATTGGTATGCACGGTAAAATACTTGCATTACTGTGATTATTATTACACACTGGGGAATGATTCGCAATCCACCCCTAAATTAATCGCTTACCCTTAATCCACCCAAATTTCATTATGCTTTATTTTTTCAACCTGTTTCCTTCGCATTTTCACATTTAACTTAATGACATTGAATCAGTAATTATGACAAAAATAAAGAGGAAGGAAAGTGTATGAAGGTAACATATGGGATACAGGATGTATTGGTTAAAATAATTAGATTGTTAGCTGAAGCAGGAATGTGGTTGGATGGAGTTCTATATAAAGTTTTATATTTTGTGGAATGGAAATTTCCCGGAGGTAGGCCGCCATTGAGCTTTGATCATGATATTGAATTGATGTATATGTGGAATAAAGGAGAGATTGGGTGGCTTGAAAGGGCTGAGATGAATCTTTTTTGCATTCAGAAATTTGAAAAACCTTTAGTTATTGAGCTTGGCTGTGCAGACGGATTTTATGCATTTAAATTTTATTCTGTAGTACCAGATAGCAAGGTTATAGCTTGTGATAAGGATAGGAAAACTATAAAACGTGGTGCAATTAAGCATAATCGTGACAATATTACATATAAATGTTTAGATTTTTTACATTGTATGCCACATGTAGAAGGAGTGACAAATGTTATTTGGGATGCATCTATAAATTTTTTTA
>CAJUTU010000097.1 GCA_910589385.1 uncultured Lachnospiraceae bacterium | reverse complement strand
TTGATCGTATCTCAAATTCTCTCAAATGTTTAAAGAGTTTCCGAGACCGCTCAATACTTGGGAGCTACACTCCCAAACCCTTGTGGATTCGTGCTGCCAGTTACCCAAAAAACGGCTAACTGGCAACCCGAATTTGCTTTCCATGCCGACATTTATGTGCTATACTTTTCGTAACGTTACTTGCCTTAGTTTCAGGTATAGAAAACCTGATGAAATGAAAATGGACTAAGCAGAAACCCCTGTTTTTCAAGGTTTTTCTAACTTAGTCCAATTATAACAGCATCATACAGATACGGATCATTCCCTTTCTCTATTCCCCACTCCATCAATAATGCCGCGCTGCCAGTCACGAATGGCGTTGCAAACGAGGTTCCCGTTACAGTTGTATATCCGCCCCCCGCTGCCGGAGCCGTAATATTCACCCCCGGTGCTGCAATATCCGGCTTAGATGAAAGTGTACTTTCAAATCCGCTGACTGGTCCTCTTCCTGAAAAATCTGCATAAACAAAAGTCAAAGGATCATAGGCCCCCACAGTAATCACCCTGGACGCCGTAGAGGGTATCGTCAATGTAGTCCTGCTTACCGGAAATAAAAATGCAGTTCCTATATTCAGCGCACTCTGACTGGGCAGCCACATCTGGTATTCCCCCGATACGATCCGTCGTGGTGTCAGGACAATCCGCCATACTCCGCTGTCAATGTAAGACTGCCGCGGAAGAAAATCCAGATAAATTTCCTGCCGGACGCTATATGGGCTGGGTTCCCCATAATAAAGCAATATTTCCGTATTCCCCAGCACAAAACGCTGAGTTCCGAGTACCTCCTGGATTGGGCCGACCCGCACGCCGGACGGACTGATCAGAGAAATGTCCACCTCGTCCACATACGATTTCCAGATCTGTACATTAACTGTCGGTTCATTCATCTGTACGCCTAACATGATTTCTTCCTCTCTTGTCTCAGAGAGCGTTCCCGCCGTATGCCCTGCGCTGGTTCCCTCATTACCGCTGCCCACACAGATTACACTCTTCCAGTAATTGGAGATATCATCCAGAAAACGCTCAATCAGTGATGTCCCGTCATGTGAACCATAGGTATTCCCAAAGCTCACATTCACCGCCACAGGCATCCGGTATTGCTGCGCCTTTTTTATCACATAATCCACGCCCTGCATCAATTCCGTCGTCCTTGGAAATCCCTCCGCACGAGGACTTCCCATCTTTACAACCAATAATTCGCTTTCCGGCGCAACACCGGCATTTAGCCCTGCAATCTCAATTTGTGTCCGTCTTTGTCCGCTCCCCGCCGCGATTCCTGCCACGGCTGTCCCATGTCCGGAAGTGTCCCTGCTTGGCACGATCTGATATCTGTCCTGTAGATTCGATGCCTGTAATGCCCCATTGATCTGCTCCCTCGTATACTCTGTCCCAATCGCATATCCTTCTGGAGGATTTCCAGAAATCGTCTGATCCCACAATGCGCGGATCCTGGTAGTCCCGTCTGGATTACGGAAATCTTCTAACGAGTAATCAATCCCACTGTCAACGATACCTACCAACGTCCCTTTCCCCCATAAAGAATAAGGAGCCTGCTGCACAGGGTTGATACAAGAAACCCTTTTTCCGTTTGCCACTTGAAAAAACAGCCTCTTTGGTTTCTCAATAAAGTCAATTTCTGGAAATGCTGCCAACTGCGGAATCAAAGATTCCTCTATTACCACAATCGCATATTCATTCGCCATTTCTATTACAGACACGGCAATGGAACGAACCGGATCTAATGAACCAGAATACTTAATGATCAACTCCCACTCCCTTTCTATTGGATCATACCCTACATCCAATTCCAATGACTTCATACGTTCTCTTTCCGTAGCATCCAATGCAAGGTTCAACAAATTATCTGCTTTTTGACTGACCATAATTCCTCCAGGTTTATTTCTATATTGAGGCATCCTATCTGACTTGGCTGCTCCTTACTATTTACAATATGTTTTCCTTTTCCAAAATGTACTGCGTATTTAAAAAATTGAATCCATTCCTTCCACATTGCATTACATTGAAAAAGCCTTATTCCATACGAAGAGATGAAAAATAGCGCTCTCCTTATAAAATCAAGAAGAAACGCTATTTTATATTTCTCAAACTATGGAAGAGCATTCAAATGCCCCATTGTATCAATATCCGATACCTGATTCGTTGTATATCCAATCTTAATCCTGCCCTTTATAAGGAGCCAGCGTATATGGCAGAAAATATCCCTGCTCATGATGGCAGGAAGGACAGGATGCAGGTGCCTGTTTTCCTTCAAAAATATATCCGCAGTGCGTGCAGATCCATTTCCCATTTTCCTCTGCAAAATAATGGCCCTTTTCCAACATTTCCGCAACCTCTGCAAAACGCAGCTGATGAGAACGTTCCACCTCTGCAATCAATGAAAACGCAGATGCAGCTTCCAGAAACCCCTCTTCCTTTGCCACTCTGGAAAATTCCTGATAAACATCTTCCGCCTCTTCTCTCTCGTTATGCTCAGCGGCACGAAGCAGCTCAGTCAGACTTTCCTGCTGATCTACAGGATATCCGCCGTCAATGAAGATTGTTTGTCCAGACAGGCTCTTTAACAATTCATAATATCTTTCTGCATGAGCACGCTCTTGCTCCGCTGTGTATTCGAAAATGTCTGCAATAGAGTACATTTTCATCTTCCTTGCCTTTTCCGCTCCCAATGTATAACGGTTCCTCGCCTGGCTCTCCCCGGCAAACGCGCGCATCAGATTATCTTTTGTCTTACTTTCTTCAAAATGAACAGCCATAGTATAGACTCCTTTCTTTTTCTAGATATTTCAATAAATAGTCTGTCCCATGGCTGGAAAAATATACTTGATCTGTTAATTAAATCCAATCAGCCGCCTTGCCACACTATATGCCATAGAAGATACTTTTCTTCCTGACCTTCCCGGCAGATTCATTGTCTGGCCAAGAATACCATAACGGATTTTCAAAAACGTCTTATAATCCATATGACGCAAATATACCCAAAGTTCCTTTTTCTTCTGCAGGTTCTCCGCATTCTTAGAACGGATACAGAGGATAGATGACACAGTCATCATGATCGCCAGATAGTTGACCATATATTTCCTTAGCTTCTTATCTGTGATCAGCCTCAGATTATACATGGATATCATACTCTTTGTCACATAAATCTGCTGGTCAACACGGCTGATCATAATCTTTTCATTTACCGACTGATCCTCCCTTCCGATAAAGTAACGATAGAAATCCACATCTATATAGTAGAGCTTCCTTACGTGGGGCAGTGGATAATATACATAAATATTGTCTACATAAAATGTATGCTTCGGCAGCTCCAACTGGCATAATTTCAACATTTCTGTACGGTACATGACAGAGTGCATCAAGATATACTGGTCTAAATGAAAGCTTCCGATATCTTCCCACTTGAAAATCTCATTCTGCGGCAAAACATTGCGGTAATGGATGACTTTTTTATGCTCCATCCCCACTTTTTCGTACACATAATTGGATACCAGCATATCCACATCAATTCCCTCTGCGTCAAATCCTTTGAGTACTTCCAGAACTTTCATCAGAGATTCTTCATCAACCCAGTCGTCACTGTCTACTACTTTAAAATATTTACCTGATGCCTGGGATAGCCCTACATTCACTGCATCCCCATGGCCGCCGTTCTCTTTGCTGATCAATTTTACGATAGACGGATATTTCTGCACATACTGCATCCCAATCTCCTGCGTCCTGTCCTTAGAACCATCATTCACTATCAGAATCTCTACGTCCTCACCCGCCGTCAGGATAGACTGGATTGCCTTCTCCATATAGCTTTCCGAATTATAACATGGAATTGCGAAAGTGATATATTTCATCCTCAACCCCTCCTGGTTTCATGCTTTTTTCCCAACATTACGCATTATACCCCATTCCATCCTATTTGAAAAGGGGTTATTCTGCACCAGTTCTTCTCTTTTCAGTCATTTTTCCAACCACAACCTATATTATAAATCGGTTCAGAGCAGCAGGCCACACAGAATCTATCCTAAAAGAATCGGAATTCTCTAAAACTTTTGTAAAAGTTTTTTTAATTAGATGTTGACGTTTGGAAATAACTGTGATAAAATACATACGTTTCAAGCCAAAAGGAAATACTACCATTGTACATGGAGAGGTATCGAAGTGGTCATAACGAGGCGGTCTTGAAAACCGTTTGTCCGCAAGGGCGCGTGGGTTCGAATCCCACCCTCTCCGCT
>CAJUTU010000096.1:3572-4308 GCA_910589385.1 uncultured Lachnospiraceae bacterium | reverse complement strand
ATGTATATGAAGCATGTGGAAAGTGTAGTTGTTGAGGAAGGGATTCCGCCGAACATATAGAAGTATAAACACAATAGTCTCAAGTGGGAATGAGAGGAGATACTATCTGATCAGGACCGAACCGTTTGAATATGTTGTGCTGCGGGATGTCAGGGTTCATAAAGGCATCAACTGACATGCGGATCCAATGTATATCTACACAATGGACAAACTCTGGGGCAGGTAACAACAATGGCACCTGCCAATAAATTATATTATGATTTTGATGCAGCAGCGTTTGAGGCAATAGCTGAAAAGGCACAGATCATTAGTGATCCTGGCATAACGTATGACACGAAGGCTATAACAGCGATGCTCTGCTTCCTGGAGCATATATTCTTTTAGATGCACTGCTATAGGCAGAACTGGAGTATACATGAAAAAAATACTTACCATTAAACTATTAATCTTCTCAATACTTACCATGAGCGGGTGTGGACCAGGGAGTCTTAAAGATACAGTTGTGCCGGTGCAGATGAAATGCGGACAGATAACGGAGGAAATAGGAATTACTGGCAGAACAGAAGAAGAAACAGAGTTGATCAAAAGAATCATGGCAGAGGATAAAGAGGGATTTCAGGATTTTCTTATGGAAGAGTGGGAATATCCTCATATACAGAGATGGGTAGCGGTATGGGGTTATGATTTTACCGGGGACGGGCAGGATGAGATCATTGTGTCTAAGGGTGATGTTAAT
>CAJUTU010000096.1:0-3562 GCA_910589385.1 uncultured Lachnospiraceae bacterium | reverse complement strand
ATACACTGATGAATCTGATCACTCAAAGAGATTCTGCACACGCAAGTGGAGATTCCCGTGCTGTTTCAGAATTAAATCGTGCAATCAGAGATTTTTCGTAAGCGGTAAATAATCGGCGTCTATAAAAGGAGTACTGCCTGTGGTATCCTACAGACAGTGCTCCTTGATAATTTAATAGTTGCAAAAGTATCTTCTTTATCTGGGACTTTTGTTTCTTTTGAATCTCCGGTACAGAGTGCCGGCCCGCAAGCTTGCTGCTCCCGGGCTGTATACTCATTATGCAGTCAGATCGGTTTCTGTACCCGGGTCTCTTTTCCGGGGTGTCCTTGGACGCTCCGGCTCCGGAAACAGCTGCCCATACACAGACCGGCGCTGCTGCTGTTTCTTCTCTTCATATACCCTGTATTTTTCAGACCAGGGAATCATATCAGCCATGTAATCTTTATCACCTCCCGCCCGGTGTAATGGTATCTGTTCAAACAGGTATTGAAGGTAGATAGGTACATTTGCGTTGTTTGCCTTCGCCGTTTCTACTATAGAATACATGATGGCATTTACTTTCGCCCCACGGACAGTATCCGCAAACAGCCAGTTGGCCCGTCCAACCGAGTAACTCCGGATGACCCGTTCCACATGCCCGTTATCACAGGGGATATTTCCGTCTGTAAGGAACCGCCGCAGGTGCTGTTCCTGGTTGACGGCATAAGCAATGGCCTTTTTCATTCTGTCAGAAAAGATCACGTCTGAACTGTCCAGGGAATGGATATATGCAAAGAATGCATTCACTTTTGGGGCAACCGCTGCTTTCCTGGCAGCAGCCCGTTCCTCTGCGGCCATTTCTTTTAACGGATTTTCTTCCAGGTAGATATCCCGGATCAGCATAAGCGCCCTGGTCTCAGGAAGCTCCTTCAGTTCTTCGTCATTCATTGCAGCGACATCCTGTACAAAAAATGCTTCCGCGAAATATCTCCGGCAGTGCATCAGGCATCCGGTGGTATGGATATCCCCACCACTTTCTTTTTCCAATACCTGGTAGGAAATGTACGCATCACAGGTGATATATCCAAGGAATTCCCGGAATAGACGGCGCAGGTGGTCCGTCCCCCGTGTTTCTTCATAACAGAAGATAATGATGGGAGGAACGTCTGAAAGTTCACTGTTTGTATGGACCCACAGAAAACTTTTGTGTCCGGGGCCGTACCCATCCTTATTTACCTGGATATAGGTTTCATCGCACTGGGTATATCTGTAACCCACAAGCAGCTGCGTCATGAATTCATATATTTCTTCACAGACTTCCGGCACAAGCGTGTTTACCCAGTGGATGATGGTCTGCCTGCCCAGGGAGATGCCCTGCATACAGTAATCCGCCGCCTGTCTGTAAAAAGGCAGGCCCAGTACAAACTTCCTGTAAAGAATGTCCGCCATGATGGTGCAGGATACGGCGCTTTTATCAAGCAGAGGATTCCTGTAGGGATGCGTAAAAAGATCATGCTCCAGGCCGACGGAAACAACAGGTGTATAAACCACCTGTGTATAATAGGGCGTGTCCAGTTTCATAAGCTTTTTATGATGGTGCCAGTAAACGATCCGCCAGTTATTCTCACCATACTGCCCGTTTAATCCTTCCACATCCAGATCATATATGATCTGCTCCGGCAGTCCCTTAAGGGAATCCGCCAGGCCTGGATTTCTTTTTCCATGCCTGCCTCCGGTGTCCTGTCTGCTCTTATGGTCTTCAAAACTGACCACCCGCTGCTTACGTTCCCCCGCCGGCTGCGGCACGGTATCTTCTGCAGCATTTTCATCTACCGGTTCCTCCTGGGGATTATCTAAAGCGTCAAGCATAGAAAAAAGTTTTTCTGTCTTCCTTCCGAAGATGGATTTTGTCTTCAGGGTATTTTTCTCGATCTCTTTTGACAGGAGTTCCTTTAATTCCTTGTTTTCACGGACTGCGGCAGCATATTTCCTGTCCAGTTCCGAAAACTGGATGTGTGCCTCGGTACTGATCCTTTCGTTTTCACGCTGGAGCAGTTTTAGCGCGGCAAGCTCATCATAAAGGGAAACTGCAAGAGAGAGCAGGGTATCCCTGTCGGTCCGTCTGATCCGGTCAATAAAAATATCCCTGTCTGCCTGCATGGCATCCCCTCCTGGTGTGCTTCAGTCTGAAAGCTTCCGGCACAGTGCCTCAAGTGTTTTCAAAATATCCTGTTTCTGTCCGAGCAGCGCCTGGTTTTCTGCTTTCAGGACCCGGATCTGCTCTTCTTTTTCGGCGATGATCCGGATATGCTGCGCGGCCAGATCCGTAGAACTGTTTTCAGCTGTTTCCGTTTTGGAAGATTTTTTCCTTCCGCTTTTTCCGGTGGGGACGATCTCCCCGGTCTCCTCGTCCAGCTTCCCGATGAGTTTCCTACGTGACCGGGGCTGCTTCTTTTCCTTGTCCCAGTACGACTCCGACTCATATATATAGGTAGTGCCGGTCCGTTTGTCTTTTAACTTTACTAATGACATATGCTTCCCCTCCTTGATAGGTATAATTATATCACATACCTATTCTTGTGTCAATAAAAATAGGTATATTTTAAAATATACCTATTTAAGGACGCGAAAAAATGGCGGTTCTTATGACATCTTTATCTTTTCCGCTTTGCTTTCGGGTCATTTACAGACGCAACCCGTCCGGGTCCGACAGAGGAATCAACGGAAAAGCCATCCATCAGTCTTTTAAATTCCTCCGGGGTAATGCTTCTGGCTTCTTCCGCTGTCCCCGGCCATTGGAAACACCCGTCCGCCAGCCGGATATACAGAAGAATGAACCGGTCTCCGGTCCATAATAATCCTTTGAGCCGGTCACGCCTGACGCCGCAGAAGAGGAACAGGGTATCCTCCTGTAACGGATCAAGTCCGTATTTCAGCCTTACCATGGCAGCCAGGCCGTCAATTCCCCTGCGGAGGTCTGATTTTCCCACGGCCAGTATTACTTTTTTAAAAGTCAGTCCATTTTCAGTCAGCATGCTTTATGGCCCTCAAAACTCTGGAAAGCTGTTCTCCGTCTACACCGTTGCTTAAATCTATGGAAAAATCTCTGTAGCGGATATTTATGGAAGGAGGACAGGAACAGGCTGTTTGTTTCCCGGCACACTGGTCTGCCGGTTCTGCCATTTCCATAAGGGAAACTTGTGCGGAAGAAATCTCAACAAAACCCGTTTCATCTGTCTGGGCGGATGACGGGATGAGTGGAGGCTGGTCTTCCCATTGATTAAGGAGGTATGCCCTGACCCGCTTCTGCCACCGGAAAAAAGTGGTGCGGTCAACGCCATGCAGGGTGCACCACTCCGCTTTGTTTAAACCGCTTTTTCCCTGTTCTTCAATGATAGTTATCCATTGCTTTATCCGAAGTTCCATTATTCTTTTATCCATATAGAAAGCCTCCTGTCTGATAGTACTTCAAACAAATACTACCAAAACAGGAGGCAACTTATAAGACGCCGATTATTTGCCGCTTACAACGAAAGTTCTCATGTCGTTAACTATAGAAAGAAAAACAGTGAAAGTTTACGAT
>CAJUTU010000095.1 GCA_910589385.1 uncultured Lachnospiraceae bacterium | reverse complement strand
AATGCAACCCTTTTTTGTTTTATCAACCCATTTATTAACTAACACCATTTATTTTTCAAAACATCCTGTATTATAATGCTATTCAGAGTCGTGTGGAAGGATAGCTTAAAATATGATAAAGCCAAATCATAGGTACGGTTATCAATTGTTGTTGATCGTATCTATTTTTAATTGCGGTAAAACAAGGTTCGTTTCCATGGGTGCAGGAATCAGGCGGATTCAACTGTAAAGTCTCCCTGGCCCTCCGCAAAGGCAGCTCCGGTAGAGCCGAAGTCGATACTCTGATTGATCTCCAGATCTGCGGCGGGATCAATGCCGTTTTCTTTCAAGATATACTCAAATACCATCTCCGGCATGCCACCTTTCCGACCGCCCAGAACATTCTTCCCCTTTAAGTCATTCCAGGTAAATTCCGGCATTTCTTCCCGGGCAACAAGGAAATTGCCTGCCCGCTGGGTAAGCTGTGCAAAATTGACAACATAGTCGTTCGCGCCTTCATTATAAGTGTAGATCGAAGATTCTGATCCCATGAATCCGATATCTGCTTCTCCGGAAAGTACGGCGGTCATGACTTTGTCTGCGCCAAATCCACAAGTCAGATCAAGAGCGATGCCTTCTTCTTCAAAATATCCCTCCTCAATTGCAGCATACATAGGAGCGTAAAAGATCGAGTGCGCAACCTCATTTAATCTGATACTTATCAGTTCCTTATCAGAAGCCCCGGTCGTGCTGTCTGAATTCGAATTCTTTACATCATTGTCAGTTTCCGCGTTTCCGGTAGTTTCGGTGCTTTCAGAAGTTTCAGCATTTGTACTGCTTTCCTGTGCTGTCTCTTTTGTACATCCCAGCAGTGCCAGCGCGGTCAAAGAAGCCGCAAGAAGTAAGGTGAATAAACGCTTTTTCATAAATCCTCCAAAATTATTACGTTTCAATCCTTATTACTATATGTGAAAGGGAGTGAAAGGTGACGGAGGATGGGAGGCTTCCGGTTATGATCCGGCATCTTCAGATAAAGTTACTCGATTTTGAGATCCAGGATCGGCTTCGGAGCCCGGGCCTGACTCTCTTTATATGCCGCCTGGACTTTTGCACGCTTTACCTTTAAAGCTTCTGGAGTTGTTTCGGCTTCCGCAAGGGTTATCTTGTGCTCTTGTAAGACGGCCCTGTTTTTTTGTACGGATTCATGAACCGAAGCTTCCTTCGTTTCCGCATCTGAAATATTGTCTTTTATACTGTCCGTATTCGTTTTGTTTTCGTCAGTGTCTGCTTTTTCAGTGTTTTCTGTAGAATCTTCGATTCCAAGTTCAGCCGATTGTGCTTCTTTGAGAGTCTTCTCTGCCTCCATCTTTTCTGCTTCTGTCGGAAGCTGGGCATATCTGCCGCTCTCTACAAATTTACTGATCGTTTCTTCCAAAGCCCTGTTTTTCATGAGTTCCTGCCACATGATTCCCAGCTTTGCACCTTCGGGTATGGCAGGATTATTCTTAACATTGTTCACTACACTTAGAG
Organism: uncultured Lachnospiraceae bacterium; assembly: GCA_910589385.1. Classification (GTDB taxonomy): domain Bacteria; phylum Bacillota; class Clostridia; order Lachnospirales; family Lachnospiraceae; genus Schaedlerella. The sequence goes on along the minus strand of CAJUTU010000095.1, from coordinate 3,112 downwards.
ATGCCGCTGTACGATTCATCTTTACGCGTTGGACATCTTCCTTCGTCTTACATCTCTTCAGTTCTTCCTCATAACTTTTCTGTTCGTCTTCGATTGCTTTGGCCTTCTGATATGTCTGGGGATCATTTTTTTGCAGATAATCCATTTCCTCCTGCGTTAGCTTCTTGCCGGTGGCCAGCTTTGTCCGGATCTGTGCAGAAAGCTTGGAGGATCCGTCTGCCTGGGCTCTCCGGATTTCTTCCGCCTGCTGTGCGGTCGGATCTTTCAATTTTGTACTTCCATCGGCAGTAAAGTCATTCTTTGCCTTCTTCTGCTGCCATTTCATCTGCATTTCCATATTTTTGGTATAAGTGCCTAATGACTGCATCATAAAAATATTCAAAATATACACCTCCCGGTATTTTTCTTCTATCTTTTTTATCGACAGGATGCGATAGAAAATTAAGATTTCAATGAACTGTAACCCAGCAGATATAAATGCAAAATGAAAGCCATAAAAAACTATGGACTTTAAGAATTTAATGTGCTAAAATCAAAATTGGCGCTGTAAAAAGAACAGGTCATATATCCAGCACATCAGAGATTTAGAGATATGGGGAGATAAAAAGGAGAGCGGCTTTATGAGTAAGAAGATAAGAACAGAAGCGGTTGACTATTTATTTGACGCAATATTAAGCTTGAAGGATAAAGAGGAATGTTATACTTTTTTTGAGGACATCTGTACGATCAATGAATTATTATCGCTTTCACAGAGATTTGAAGTGGCAAAGATGCTGAGGGAAAAGAAGACTTATCTGGAAATTGCAGAAAAGACCGGAGCATCCACAGCAACGATCAGCCGGGTAAACCGTTCTTTGAATTATGGAAATGACGGATACGATATGGTGTTTGAACGGATAGATCATAAAGAGGATGGGGCAGGGCATTAAGATTTAGAGAAATGTTTTTGCCAATAAGACACAACCGCCTGGCATTTTGTAATTCATGCCAGGCGGTTGGCTGATGTTGTCAGGATCACTATTTTTCCGTTGGATCCTGTATGGAATCAATTAATTTTTCGATCATCTGTTTCTTGACATATACATCAAAACTCAGGCTGCAGATTAGGGAAAAAAGCTGTAGATATGCGCGGTCTTCCTCGGGCGCATCCAAAAACGATTCCATAGTACGTGCATAAAGCTCTTTCATCTCGTCTTTCAAGGGTTCCACATCTGATTTTTCCATAGAACAGATTTCTTCATAAATAGAAGCTAAGTTCAGTTCTTTCTCCTGATGGAAATATTTTTCTATGAGAGGGTGCAAAAGTGTTTCGATATCCTTAATAGATAAAATATTTTTAAAATAATAAATAAAAATCAGGATCAATACATGTTCCTTTGAATATTTCTTTTTCACCGGCGGTGGAAGGAGATTGTTTTTGGCATAATTATTGATCATGGTCTTAGTCAGGATCTTATCTTCTTCATACCGTCTGGTGGAGGATAGCTGTGTATCCATAAATGTAGTTACCTGATCCATATATAAGTCTATATTTGGTATTTCTGACGCGTGGATATAATCAATACGCGAAAGACTTTCCAAAATGCTGTTTAGTATGTCGTCAGTATTTATTGTCATGCTATCACCTCAATATATACATTATATAGTATTTAAAACCAGATAGCAAGAACAAATTTACATCCCTCTTTTTTCCAGAAGTGCATGGATTTTTTCGGTGGGGGACATGACTGCTCCGATCGTAGTATCATGATTCAGGGAATCAATGATGATCGCCAGGTACTTGCTCATATCCGCTGTGATGAAATAGGGCTTTTCATTCACGATCGGTGGGAGATACGTCAGGTTCGTAGTGATCACCTTGGTAATATATCCTTTTTCATAATATTCGTCAAATTGTTCGAATCCATTTGTAAATAAGCCGAAAGTTGTGCATACGATCACCCGTTCTGCGTTCCGGTCTTTCAATTGTTTTGCCACGTCAAGCATACTTTCTCCCGAGGAGATCATATCGTCAATAATGATCACGTCCTTCCCAGCCACATCGTCTCCCAGAAATTCATGGGCTACAATGGGATTCTTACCATTTACAATGGTGGAGTAGTCACGGCGTTTGTAAAACATTCCCATATCAACGCCCAATACATTGGAAAAATACACGGCCCTGTGCATGGCGCCCTCATCCGGGCTGATGACCATCAGATGTTCCTTGTCAGCCTTTAAATCCGGGATTTCACGGAACAGTGCTTTCATAAACTGGTAAGGCGGATTAAAACTGTCAAAACCATTCAGTGGGATTGCATTCTGCACCCGTGGATCGTGGGCGTCAAATGTGATAATATTGGAAATGCCCATGTTGGTCAGTTCTTCCAGTGCAAGTGCACAATCCAGCGATTCCCGTTTGCTGCGCTTGTGCTGCCGGCTTTCATATAAAAACGGCATGATAACTGTGAGGCGATGCGCTTTGCCCGTTACAGCAGAAATAATCCTTTTCAGATCCTGGAAATGGTCGTCTGGCGACATATGATTTTGATGTCCATTGACCGTATAGGTCAGACTGTGGTTACAGACATCTGTCATAATAAATAAGTCTGTCCCACGGATGGACTCCTTTATGATCCCTTTTCCCTCTCCGCTGCCAAAACGGGGGCAGCAGCAGTCTACCAGATAATTATTGGAACGGTAATTGACATACAAGGGAGATTCGGAAACTTCATTAATGGTGTCTTTGCGAAAGGATACGATATAGTCGTTCACTTTCCGGCCAAGCGGGATGCAGCTTTCCATGGCGACAAGTTTCAGAGGTGCGACTGGCAGAGTATTCTCTAATAATTCGATATTTGACATATTTTTCTCCTGTGCTTAGCGCGTACTTCTAAGTAATATTGTGCTTCATAAGGAACTGCGTAAATATCCATACAGTTCCTAAACTAGTAATAACGATTAGAACGTCCAAAGCCCATATATATTTGTCGGTTATGGATTATACCTGGGAATCGGAACCGCTGATGAGCTTATTATAATAACGTTATATCATTTTTTTTCCAAAAATTCAAGATGCTATGATATTCTCTTAACAGAACATCAATAAAAAACATCAAAGGATAAATTTGGA
>CAJUTU010000094.1 GCA_910589385.1 uncultured Lachnospiraceae bacterium | reverse complement strand
TCTTGGGACGTGATTTTGAAGCAGAAACCATCAATCAGAAATGGTGTACGGATATTTTTTCAATCCGTTGAATATTAAGCCCACAGAGTAACACATAATAGGAATTTGTTGATACATATATCTTGGTGTGTTCATAGGGGCGATTCCATAAATGAATGGCCCCTTAACTCGCTTGAAGTATTGATAGACGGTCAGTCCAAGATTAACTAATTACAAAACTCGCCTGCCATCAGTTTCTCCATCCTTTCATGCCGTATCCCTTTCTTCCGAGGCTTCCTTCGCCTTCTCTGCAAAATTACTTGTACTCATCGTTTTCCTTCTGCTGCATGCGTAGTCATACGGGTTCATCCCCATACTGCTTACATTGTTGATACTCATACCTGTCTCCTTTCCTTTAACACCATCGTTACACTGAACTCATTCTTCTTTTTAATATCTACGTTCCCCTGCCACCCATCTGTGACCATATATTTTACTGGATTTTAGATAGATTATGCTCCCCATCAATCCGCATTACCTCATCGCAAAAATCAAGCGCCAGTTCCAGGTTATGAACAGAAAACAAAATCATAGCTCCATCATCACGCCGCTCTGCCAATATTTCCTTCAATGTCAAGACACTTTCCGGGTCAAGCCCGTTGAACGGTTCATCCAGGATCAGATTTTCTGCCCCGGACAACAGCGCCGCAGCCATGTAGATTTTTTGCTTCATTCCCAGGGAATAATTCGCGATATATGTGTCTATCGCTTCTTCCAGCCTGAAGGACTCCAACAGCCCTTTTTGCATTATTTCCGCTTTTTCGGGTTCCTGCCGGTACAGACGGGTTATAAATCGTAAATACTCCCTCCCGGTAAGATTCAGAAACATTTCCTTACTGTCCGGAACATAAAAGAAATGGTATTTTGACTGAAAACTGCGGCTTTCGATATGGTCTATGATAACTGTCCCCGAATCCATACATTCCGGCTGTGTAATTACTTGAAACAACGTTGTTTTTCCAATCCCGTTCATCCCCACAAGGGCATAAATCCGACCATTTTCCATCTGGCAGGATACCCTGTCAAAAATCTTCCGGCCGCCATAGCTTTTTGACAGTTCATGAATCTGTATCATAAAAAACTCCTTTGCAAAATCGCCAGAAGCAAATCTCTCCTGCAGCCACCCCCGCACCCGCAAGACAAGCAAATGGAAGGAGCGGCACAGGAAGCCATTTCCTACTGGACAGAAATATTTCCCCGACAGTTAAAATCGTTGCTGTAATCAACACAAGCACTTTACTTATGTTTCCATGGAGCAGTTCGTTCGTACTGTTTACAGTCCGGGGCATTTTTAAATCAATGAGGACGCCTAACCACGAACAGACATAATTCATGGAAGTACCATAAAGCAGGAGCAGGAAAGCGCTCAGAACCGGCAGCCTCTCCAAACATATCAGGATGGACCAAAATAGAAATACTGTAATCTCTCCCCATAAAAATCCCTGTATTGTTTTCCATAAAAACAGCCTCTGCCCTGAAATGGGGAGAAATGCATAACAGGATTTATTGTCATCACTGGAATAGGCTGTACTGGAGATGGTATTGACCGAACAACAGGACATCAGCAGGAACAGTTCTTCCACATAGGTTCCTGTCAGGCCAATCTGGCTGAAATTATAGAACAGAAGCCTGGATAAAATCATCACTGTTATCATATTCTTGATGTTGGAAAAGAAGATCAGTTCCTTATTTCTGGTAACACGTTTCCACTCCAGCAGGAAATACGGGTGTGTAATATGGGACGTTGTCGGCCGTTTCCCGGCTTCTCTATGGCGGAAGTCCTGTACATTCAGATAGCCCCTCACATACCAATGCTCCGCGGCAAACCTCAGAGACATTATCAAAACAGTCAACCCCAGCAATGCCACAGCCCATACCCAAAGAGCAACATGTAATTCCTGTTCCTTCGGGACGGCCTGACTTTTTCCGGCAATATATCCCCAAAGGGCAAAAACTACATTCCCCGCAAGCCAGGCAAGCACTAAAAAAGAACCATATTGAAATACAACAAAGGCATATCCCACTATATCACAGGCACAAAATCTGCTAAACAAGATCGAGAACAAGATAACCCCGATATCCATAACACCTGTAAGGATGCAGCAAAACAACATTGCCAAAACTGCCTCTCTTCGACGATGTGCTTCAAAAAGAAAAAACGGATAAAGGAATGCAGCACAAATTCCTGACTGCCAAATAAAAATCCTCATAGCCACAACACTTACAATCGTCTGTGCCTCCACCGGATAGCAAAGGATCATTTTAATCCGGCGGTTCATACACAACTGGTCAGGAAGCTGATAGATTCCCAAAAATGCGCAGGGCCAAACCGATATCAGTGATACAAACACATAGCCGTTATCTGCTGCCGCAGCCGGAAGATACGAATCCAATATATACCAGATTAAATATCCTATATAGGCGCCTATTATCATAAAGGAAGCGGCAACCACCGGATGCGTCTTATTATGAAGTAAAATTTTATATAAGATATGTTTCATAAGGCAGCCTTTCCAAGCACAGTCTTCACATCATATCCACATAGGAAAACATCATAACTGCCAGAAGAATCACAAAAACACCACTGTTCATCTTAGTCAGGCGGTTCTGACGGATAAACAGCAGGTTCACGATCAATGCAATAATCGGAAACAGCCACACTCCCAGAACACTGGGTATCGGATAATAAGTTTCGCCCATATGCAGAATAGAAATCTGTTCCGGAAGGAAAAACAGCATAATGCCAGATAGTACAAACATCAGCAATATGACACTAAAGTTTACAGTCGCCAGTTTTGCATTATTTTCCGTAAAATTTTCCCCAAGAACGTTTTTTAATAGTCTTCGAATCATAATATGCCCCTTTCTGTCATTTCCTTTCAGAAAGACTGTCTTTCAGCTTCTTCATCGCCTCGCAAAATGCAGGACTGTTTTTATAATCATCACTTTTACAGGCTTTCTGCATTGTCATATAGATAATCTGCTGCAGTTTTTTCAATTCCTCGCTGCTTTCCGGCTTAATTTCTATCGCAGAAAACAGTGTTCTGTTCAGAGACTGCATGGGGACTTCCAGCGTTTCAAGATACCGGCAGAGGTTTTCAATCATTTCCGCAGGCTTTCCGATACGGCGGTATAAATCAATCTTTAGGGCATCACTCAGCTGAGTCCGATTAAAGAACAAGGATTCAAACTGACGGCTCAATTCTCCGATTTCTAAAGCCCTTTCTGCATCTGGTTCCAGTTTTTCATCCAAAAGACACGTCATACAGGTCTGTATCTGGCGTGCAAGCTGCAGCAGCCGGTTTTGGATCAATTCCACAGCCCGTCTACGTTCTCCCCGGCGCAGGTACAGCTCCATCCGGATAATCGTCGGATCACTTGTCAGCTCTGGAAGCTCTCCCAGAAGCCTTTCCGCTTCCTCTAAATCATTTTCCAGAACTGCCATTGCCGCTAACGCGGTAGCTGCCGGCTGCCAATAATCGGTCACTCCGCTTTTATATACCGCATAGAGCAGCTCTTTTTTCTGCATTTTCCAATTCTTCTTCTCTTCCCTCGTCGCGTCCGGGCAGACTGCTTCAAATACTGTAAAAATACCGGCCGCCTCATACTTTAATTCCACACTGGCCGGATACTGGTGAAGCAGGTTCGCAAGTGTATTCCCAGCCTCCTGATATCTTCCGGCACGGGCAACAGACAGAATCTCATTCAGCTTTTGTTCAATCACATCACTGGACAGTATTTTTTCATAGTTCAGCAGCATGTCCACATTGGTATCCAACACTCTTGCTAATGGACAGAGCAATGTAATATCAGGATACGAGCTATTGGTCTCCCACTTGCTGACCGCAGGCGAAGAAATCCCAAGCGCCGCCGCCAACTGTTCCTGGGTCATCCCCTTTGCCTTGCGCAGCGCCGCTATATTAGCGCCAAGCTTTAATTCCACCGCACATTCCCCCTTTTGATTATCCTGTGCTTCATAATTTCAGTATAGGCAAAAAAGAAAATTTACACAATGGAGGCACAGTTTTTGCATACATTCTAAAATGTGCGGCAGATAATGCTATTACTATTTCTTTTGATACTTGGCATTTTTTTGCTGTTTCCGGTACGAAAACTTTTGATATTTGTTTATAATTGTCAGAAGAAAAAAGGTAAAATTTTTAATTTACGTATTGACTCTCTCGTGGCGTAACGGTTTACGATTAAACCGAAAGGAGGAAATAATGAAAACCGTAAAAGATGTGTCAGAAATAACCGGAGTAAGTATAAGGACGTTGAGATATTATGATGAAATCGGTCTTCTAAAACCAACGGAATTAACGGAAGCCGGTTATCGGCTCTATGACAACAAAGCGTTAGAAAAGTTACAGGAAATTATGTTCTTTAGAGAATTAGATATTCCATTGATTGATATAAAAAAAATCATGGAAAACCCTAATTATGACAAGGAACAGGCTTTACTAACTCAAAAAAATTTACTGGAACAGAAACGTAATCGGTTGAATGGAATCATTGAATTAATAACAGATGTAGGTAATTGCGAAACTCAAAACAAATTAACTGAAAATTAGAAGAAAGGGCAGA
>CAJUTU010000093.1 GCA_910589385.1 uncultured Lachnospiraceae bacterium | reverse complement strand
GGCTCTCGGAGTGAAGGTACCAACCTCGTCATGTTAACTCCGAGAATCCAGGTTTTATACTACAGCTATATGTCTGCCTATAAAGCAGAAAATATTGAGGAGATCCTGGACAAGCTGGAGCCGCATTTTACGAAAATCACACGGATCCACAGGGCAACCTATTTCCGGTGGCGGGAACAGGCATTTGAAGCAGTCGGCGGGATTTTGTGGGGATACGAAGAGGAGAGCAGGAGGATCATGGAATATTTTAAAAATAATTATGAACCAGAGTAGAAATTCTGTTGACTTGGAAACCGCAAAAATTTTATATTAGGTGCTAACCTTAATGCGCCTTCAATGCGCAATAGGAAATCATACAAGGTTTCAGACCGGAAAGGAGATTTATGATGTTGGTGATGCCGATTGACACAGGGAACAAAGCAATCAAGACGGAGCATTTCGAGTTCCATTCAGGGATATCCGTTTTAGAGGACGTGCCGGGGGAAGGAGAGGAGGCGATCAAGTACCAGGACCGGTATTACCGCCTGAGTCCGGAGAGGAATGTCTATCTTCCGGATAAAGCCGTGGACGAGCGCTATTATATTCTGACGCTGTTTGCCGTGGCAAAGGAACTGCGGGAACTGAAGCCGTCCAGACTATTTCTGCAGGGCGAAGCTGTGGAAATCGATCTGGTTGTAGGGCTTCCGCCGCTATATTACCGGGGGAAGTATAAAAAATTCCGGGAATACTTTTTCCGCAGCGGGCAGACGGTAGATTTTGAGTATATGGGAATCGCCTACCGGATTTCTTTTTCAGAAGTATACGTCCATATGCAGACATACGCCGCATATCTGTATGTCGCAAAGGAGCTCAACCTGTTCAGGAAGAAAGTCCTTTTGCTGGACATCGGCGGATTTACTCTGGATTACATGCTTTTGGAAAAAGGGATGATCTCATGGGAGTATACGGATTCAACCGGGAGAGGGGTGATTTCCATGTACCAGCGTATCAACAAGGGGATTCGGGAGAAATATGACCTGGATTTGAAGGAAAATGATATGGACGCGATCATTCTTGGGGAAACTTCTTTGTATGACAACGGGATTGAAGAACGGGTGACAGAGCTTGCAAAAGAACACGTGGCAGATGCGCTGGGAATGCTCAGGGAATGCGGAATTGACCTGCGGATGTGCGTGACGGTCTTTGTCGGCGGCGGTTCGATCCTGTTATCCAAAATCATCGAAAAGGTATGGCAGAGATACCGGGGAGAGTATTACGTGATCAATGATTCCAAAGTAAACGTGTTGGGATATAAGAAAAAGTATCTGTATGACAAAAGCATGCAATGATCCGGGGAGGTGGTTTTATGGGAAAACAGAATGAATACCGTTTTAACCTGAAATTTGATGAAACCGATGAAGACCACCGGCGCGTCAGTGACTTCCTGAACAGCTGCGGAAGGAAAAAGGCAAGATATGTGGTGAAAGCAATGCTGGCCTACTGGGCATTGCAGGATGGAGGGTGCCCTGCCGCCGCGCAGCCTGCGGAAAGGGAAATGAGAAAAAAGGAAGACGTCCGGGTAAATGCGGGGGAGGGCATACCGGACAAAAAACGTGACAGGCTGGTCCAGGTGGGCAGCGGGGGAACGGAGGAAATGGATCAGGAAGAGGCGGAGCTGATGATGCAGAACTATGCAATGTTTGATGATATGGAATGAAATTTTTCGCCCGTATGGCTGCAATAGCAGACGTGGAAATGCGATAGCACAGGTTTTGCGAAGGGATGAACGAATTGGGTGGTCTCTAAGTTATCCAACCCACTTATCCATTCGCAAAAACCGTGCTGACGCACTCATACGTCTGCTAACGCAGCCGTTTTTTGCTCATTAATAAGTGGGTTGCTGATTCGACAGGCCATTTGCATTGCAATAAATTGCATGCAAATAACCTATCTAATCGCAACCGCATAGCTGGAAAATTTTATGTATGATATTGCGGAGAACAGGAAGGAGGAATACAGATATTCTATTGGATAAAGAATGCTGTCCCACACGGTTAGAGGGTGTGGGACGGCCAGATGGAGATAGAAAGCGCGATATGAGGAAAATTTTGGAATCAGTCATGATTGCGGTTCTGGTGCTTGCGCTATTCCGTACATTTTTTGGAATCGCATATGTGAGTGGCGAATCAATGGAGCCTGTTTTTCGGGAAGGGGATATCATTTTATTCAGGAAATGGGGGGTTCCCGAAAAGGGCGATATTGTGACGGCTTACATAGAAGATTTGGATTGTATGGTAGTTAAAAGAATCCTGGCGGCAGAGGGTGACCGTATTACGATTCATCAGGATAAGTTTTTTCTGAATGGCAAGGAGACAGCAAAAGTTGCCGCTGGGAAGCCGGATTGCTCAAAAATCCATTTGCCTCCGGATCAGTATTTCCTGATCGGGGATAACCAGGACGTATCGCTGGATTCCAGGACATTTGGCTATATAGGCAGGGATGCGGTTTATGGGATTGTGATCTGTAAATTGCTATAACTGCTCCAGATAGGATTATGTATGGATTGCGCTGTCTATCTGAAAATATAAAATAGAAAACGTAAATAGCAAAGGTAAATGGCAAACAGGATTGCCAAAGGTGATTTTTCAAGCTTAGAAATATTCTGTGGCAATGGAACGGAAATGGATTATTTTAGTGGAGGTGTGCAGGAATGAAGGCAGGAATGCTCTATGCTTTTAGCATTTTTGAATTAATAGGTTTAGGCTTACAGTGTTGGTATCAGGATGCGGGAAACGTAATGATCCTGGGAGGGTGTCTGGGACAGATCGTCTTTATCAGCAACGACATATTGGAAAGAAGAAAGTTCAAGCTCTGCCCAAACTGCGGGGCTTCTGTAATGCGGAGGCTCCGGATCTGCCCGGAATGTGGGTATCAGTTTAAAAAGGGGCTGGAAGAATGTGAACTTATGGATTATATCGAGCAGGAGAGGTCAGAAGTGGATGCTATGACTCCTGCGGAGATTGACTATAATTTTGAAAAGATGGAACAGTTTGTTCTGGATGAAGCGGCATCCTTTGACGGGGATATCCAGGAATTTCTGGACCGAAGGGAATCAGGGGAAAACATCGTCAGTCTTTCCAGATGGGGAAAAGTAAGCAGAATGTAAGAATTCATGTTCCTTTCCAGAGTTAAGATGGGGCAGAGGAGAGGCTTTACCAAGATAAACCACAAAGGAAAGGCGCAATTATAGGGAACAGGCATATCTATTATTCTCTGGTCTTATGCTTTATTTCATGAAAAGAGTAATAGAATATGCATCGTATTACCAGGCTGTCGGGGGCATTTCCTGACAGTCTTTTTTCATACCAAAGTATGCAGGAAATCCGCCAACGGCAGGTTTCCTGTATTGCCCTGTACCGGATTGCTGCCGGCAGCCGTCCGGAGAGTGATTTTAAAGAGTTTTTATATTTCAAGGGAAAGCATCAGGGGATTCCCCCTGTGCGTCCACCGCCTGAAGTTTTCGGTGAAACAGATGATTTTCAAGAAAACGGTCAGGAGGAAAAAATGGAATATAAAAAGGATGAACTGAAAAACCGTTTCAGTGCTTATGTGAAGCAGGCGGTCAAAAATACAAAGGGACATTATCTGGACAGGAAATATCATATAGAACAAAATGAGACGGAATATGAAGGGGAACTGGCAGTCCCGGGACGGGATATGGAAGAACTGCTGCAGGAGATGGACGTGCTGTCCGGGAGGATTTTCCATGGTGTCGTGGAAAGCAGGATGTTCCTGAACCAGATCGAGGACCGGCGGCTCTTCCAGGCGATCACAGCATTGTCGGATGAGCAGAGGAACGTGCTTGTACTGCGGATTTTCTACGAAAAGTCGTTCCGGGAGATTGGATGGATCCTGGGAATGGCAGAAAAGAAGTCCGAAAATACTTACTACAATGCGGTGAAGAAGATCCGCAGGATTTTGGGAGGCAGGAAGGATGGAGTTTAGGGAGATTTTAAGACATGCCAGGGAAAATGATAAGAAAGCCATGCTGCAGATCATCGAGATGTACCGCCCGCTGATGGTGAAATATGCGGTCGTGTGCGGGAAGTTTGATGAAGACTTGTACCAGGAATTTGTTTATACCATGCTACGCTGTATTCTGAAATTCCCATTGGAAAAATACAAAGGTGAGTATTCGGACAATGTTTGATACCAGTAATGACTGTTAGCCGTCTGGATGTATATGTGTTGTACAAGCTGTTTTATAAAACTCGTGCCAGCGGTGCGAGAATTGGAGAAGAAATGGGCGGGATGGAGGTTGCAGGCTAATTTATTGTAAAAATATTCAATATATAGTTAAAATAAAATTGACAAACACAATATATTGATATAAAATGAAACTAATAGATTTATTTTCAGCAAAATGACTGAAAAACCAACTTTTGTTTCGGCAATGGCCAAGACTAAAATTTAGGCAGGATTCCTGCGCGCAGATAGATAGAAAGACATTGATTATTTTGAAGGGATAGTCAGTGTCTTTTTTTGTTTGCCGTAAATGTAGGATTATGGATTTTAAAAGCAGGAAGCCCGGGAACAGATGACAGAAAGGAGAGGATGGATACAAGAAAAATAATCTGTAGCAGGGAAAAACAAGGTCAGGTAGTGTCAAGTAATCTATGAAAATCGAGTTGAAAAAATAGGCTCAAACGAAC
>CAJUTU010000092.1 GCA_910589385.1 uncultured Lachnospiraceae bacterium | reverse complement strand
ACGATATCACAGGCAGCGCTCCTTTTATAGACGCCGATTATTTGCCGCTTACCTTTTAACAGGTGGCTCTTTTTATATAAATTTCAGTTGTGAAAGCGGTACTCACAGGATATAATAAATACAAAGAGTTACATATTCTTTTGAAACTCAGAATAAGCACTTAAAGGGAGTGATTTTATGACTTTTGCAGATGTTAATATTAAAGTGCCGGAAGGCATGATTATGTATCTCCGTCCAAAGAATCCACGCGCAGAGCTGGAAAGAAACGCACTTTTGCTGTATCCATATATCAATGACAGGACAATTTCCCATGGAAAGGCCGCCGAAATTCTGGGCATTCCCAAATACGATTTAATTGAATTGTATGATCATATGGGGCTGTCTTACTTATCCATGGATATATCGGAAATTGAAAATGAAGTTGCCAACTGGGAAAAACTGAAGGAGGCACATGCATGATTGTCATTTCCGATACGACACCGTTGATCTCCTTAATGAAGATTGGCCAGCTAAACCTGCTAAATCATCTTTTCGGTGAAGTACAGATTCCATCTGCCGTCTTTGAAGAACTCGTATCGAATCCGAGATTCCCGGATGAAAGCAGGCAGATCAAAGAATGTCCTTTTATTAAAAAAATAAATGTCTCTGACGCAGACGCCGTAAATTTACTCCGTCGTTCTACAGGATTAGATGCCGGTGAAAGTGAAGCTATCATACTATCAGATTCTATTCCTGCTTCATTGCTTCTCATGGATGAGGTCAAGGGACGGGAGGTCGCAGCACAGATGGGTATACAGCTTATGGGAACCATCGGCGTACTTCTGATTGCTAATAATGATAATCTCTTGTCGAAAAACCAGGTTTTAGAATGCATAAAAACCTTAAAAGTAACCGGTCGGCATATCAGTGACAAATTGTACGAACAATTAATCAAAAAATTATCTGATTGAAAAGAGAGTTATCTTTTCCGGCAACTCTCTTTTCACCTTCCGGCACGCCGTTAATGGTAATTTCTTTCACTAACAATACCTGATATAATAGTCCTCCAGAGAGATATTGCATTCTTCCTTTGCGGCTACAAACTGGTATTCTTTTATCAGTTTCTGTCTCTCTCCGGCATCCTTCTGGATCTTCACAATGATAGATGCAACCTCAAAGTCCTCATAGATATGGCAGATTAATACATCCATCAGTTCCTTTAATACCAGCCAGCGCTCATACTCTGATTTTAAATCGATCCGTAGAATCCCCATCTGTCTTCCGTCAACAGCATACTTCAGAGAAGGGCATACTTCAATCGTTCCAACCAGTAAACCCGTCCTTTTATCCAGAACACTCCACCTGATAAAATCCCGTGCCTCATACCGGCTCAGCCAGTATTCCACACATTCCCGGAACTTCTCCTTATCCGTATAATAGAAATCATCCCCACAGCAGTCTCCGTTGAAATAACGTGCGGCTTCCGGATCGGAATAACAGGGAAACAGCCCCTCTGCATCTCCTGCCTCCAGCTTCCTTATCTTGAAATCCTCGGTTTCATATTCCGGGCATATAGTAAATACATCCATGTTCTGCCTCATCCTCACTGTTCTTTTTATCTTTTCGTATTTTGTCAATTTATTACTGACACCATATCCCATTATACAGAACATACGTTCTCGTATCAAGCAGATATTTTCATTTTCTTTTTCCATATTTTGGCAGTCTTTGTAATAGTATTCCCTATATTTTGTTTTATATTCATCAAATAAACTATATTTTGTGTTTTAATGTTTGACATGTACAATATATAATATTAATATGATATTGTAATTATTTTTTGTGTCAGTCCGAGAAGGATATCACACGCGGTTTAGGTTTGTATATGAAGTCAGAAGGATTACTATGCCCGGCATAGGAGCTTCTGGCTTTTTTTGTTTGCAGAAGAGGAGATGCCCCTTCTGCATTTTGCAGGATTTCTGCAGTGAATGGGAGAATGGATGCTTATGGTGTACATTCTCTTTTTTTGCCTGAACGCAAATAGAAAGGAGGACAATATACAATCCTTTCGGATGACACCACAAGAAAAGGAGGGTTCAAATGACATACGAAACATTTAGGGCGAAAGTTTTACAGGGATTACAGGACAGAGAACTCGGCAATGTCAGTCTCCGTCTCACAAAGCAGATGAAATCCAATGGGCAGATGAAGTACGGGATTGTTTTCAAAAATCCTGCTGCAAATGCATCACCCACGATCTATTTGGAGGAATACTATGAATTTTATCAGGCGACAAAGGATCTTAATACTGTCATCAATCTGGTTGCGAGATTGTACCAATCTTTACCTGTAATACAGGTGGATGAAAAGAAACTTCTTGATTACTCCGCCGCCAAAAGCAGGATCATTATGAAGCTGGTCAATACAGAGAAAAACCGCACATTCTTAGAAACAGCCCCACACATTCCATTCCAGGACTTGTCTATCGTATACCATTATCTCATTGGAAAGTCTGACAGGATGCTCCTGAGTATGCCGGTTAATGATGATGTACTAAAGGAATGGGGCGTTGACACTCTGGAACTGCATCAGCAGGCTGTGGCAAATTATAACCGTTTGCTGCCAATAAAATTCGCCAATCTGAATCAGCATCTTCTGGATCGCGGCTTTCTAAAAAGTGAGTACTACGCTGCGATATCTGACAATGATCCAAATAAGGACATGTATTTTTTAACAAACGAATACTTCTCATGCGGCGCTGTCTTAATGACCTGTAAAAACCTGATGGATGAGATTGCCGATTTCTTTAAAGAGGATTTTTACATTATTCCAAGCAGCATCCATGAAGTAATTCTGTTTCCCAGATCCAAGGCTCCCTCCAAAGAGGAACTGGATCAGCTGATACAGGAGGTCAATCAGGAGTATCCGGATCCGGAGGAATATCTTTCCGACCATGCTTACTATTACAGCAAATCCGGACAAGACACAGGCGAATATTTTATGCAGAACCTTCTTCTTCATTCACCCGGAATCATCTCTTAGAAATACCCCCAAAAACAGTCAAATATCCATGCAGGCATGGCCGCCTGGCTCATTGCTTCGCGGAAATAAAAGAAAGGACAAATATCATGAACCAGATTCAGAAAATTACATCTCTGGTGCAGGAATTAAATGAGCACAGGAATGCTTATTATAACCTAAACGCACCGACGATCACAGACAAAGAATATGACCAGCTATTCGATGAGCTTCAACAGCTGGAAACGGAGACCGGATTCATCCTCTCCAATTCCCCGACACAGACAGTCGGCTATTACCCGGTCAGCAGCCTTTCAAAAGTGCAGCATCCCATCCCTTTGCTTTCCTTAGATAAGACCAAGCAGGTAACGGAGATCACAACGCTTCTTGCCAGGAACCCGGCATTACTGATGCTGAAGCTGGACGGGCTTACGACCAAGCTGGTGTATGAGGACGGGCATCTGATACAGGCTTCCACCCGTGGAAATGGAGAAGTCGGCGAAGAAATCACCCACAATCTCCCTGCCTATCAGAATGTCCCCTTATCAATCCCCTATAAGAAACGCCTGGTTATCACTGGGGAATCCTACATCCACATCAATGACTTTGAACGCCTGAAGGAAACACTCACAGACAGCGATGGAAAG
Source organism: uncultured Lachnospiraceae bacterium (assembly GCA_910589385.1). Lineage (GTDB taxonomy): Bacteria > Bacillota > Clostridia > Lachnospirales > Lachnospiraceae > Schaedlerella. Next base: position 1,486 of record CAJUTU010000092.1, on the reverse strand, counting down.
AAATTCCGCAATGCTCGCAATCTCGTCTCAGGCACAGTACGAAGCCTGAATCCGGAAACCTGCGCAAAACGCTGCGTCTATTTTTTCCCGTTCAATGTGTTAGAAGGACTGGATGAAAGTCCCTACAGCGACAGCAGACAGATGCGGCTTTCTCTTTTGAAAGAGCTTGGCTTTGACACCTGCCCCTATATTTCCATAGAAGGGCCGGCGCCATCAGAAGAACTGGTTGCCACCAGTATCGACATGCTGGCAGCAAAAGCATCCAAGCGGCACATCCCTATTGACTGCATTGTTGCAATCTTTGACAGCCTCAGTTATTCCAAAAGCTGCGGAAAGACGGGACACCATTACAAGGACGGTCTTGCTTACAAGTTTGAGGATGAGCAATATGAGACCATTTTGCGGAAGATCGAATGGACGCCTACCCACTTCGGGGAGATTGCACCGGTCGGCATTTTCGATACGGTTGAGATTGATGGCTGTGAAGTGTCGAGAGCATCTTTGCATAATTTAAGCTTCATCAAAAATCTGGAGCTGGTTCCGGGATGCCGAGTCCTAATTTCCAAACGGAACATGATCATTCCCCACATTGAGGAAAATCTGGACCGTGGAAGATACCGGGATATTGTCCCGCCGCTCTGCCCGTGCTGCCAGTCGGCTACATGGATTAAACGCAGGAAAACCGGCGACGGTAGAATCGTGGAGACTGTCCACTGCAACAATTCGGCATGTGACAGCCAGATCCTGCGGAAGTTTGAGCATTTCGTGGGTAAGAAGGCTATGGATATCGAAGGGCTTTCCTTGGCTACATTGGAACGGTTCTTAGAGCTTGGTTATCTGGATTCTTTTCAGGATCTCTACCATCTGGATCAGCACCGGGAGGATATCCTTGCACTGGACGGATTTGGCGAGAAATCCTATGAACGCCTCTGGAAAGCCATTACCAAAAGCCGGGAGACCGACTTCGTGCATTTCCTGGTAGCAATGGATATTCCCATGGTCGGACACACCAAGAGCCGTATTTTAAATACCGTATTTTCCGGAAGCTTGAATGACTTTGAAGCCGCTGCTGTCGGCAGTTATGACTTTACTGCACTGGAGGACTTCGGGGAAACACTGAACCACAACATTCACACATGGTTTTCCAATGAAGAAAACTTGTGTTTATGGAAAGAATTACAAAAAGAATTAACATTCAAATCAAAGGAGAAACACATCATGAGAGAAGTAAAAGAGAATCCATTTATGGGCTGCACAGTTGTTGCGACAGGAAAGCTTACACATTTCACTCGCGACGGCATCAACACAAAGAGCTTGGCGGAAAACCCGGAAGCTCCGTAACGAAAAAGACCGATTACCTGATCTGCGGGGAGAAGGCGGGAAGCAAGCTGAAAAAGGCTCAGGAGCTGAACATTCCGGTTCTGACGGAAGAGTGAAGTGCTATACTAAAGTTGTAACGGGAGTGGCTAATGAGATATAATCAAAA
>CAJUTU010000091.1 GCA_910589385.1 uncultured Lachnospiraceae bacterium | reverse complement strand
GGCGTCATGCCAAATCCAACGGTACAGAAACTGCAGGAAGGCTGTAAGATTGCCAAGGAGGGTAAGGTAGACCTGATTCTTGCGGTCGGGGGCGGCTCTGTCTGCGACTATGCAAAAGCAGTTTCCGTATCTGCATACTGTACGGAAGATCCCTGGGAAAAATACTATCTCCAGATGAAGGATGTGGACAATGAGATCATCCCGGTGGGATGTGTCCTGACAATGGTTGGCACCGGCTCTGAAATGAACGGCGGCGCGGTCATAACGAATCATGAGCAGAAGTTGAAGATTGGTCATGTATTTGACGAAAGGGTGTATCCGAAATTCTCCATCTTAAATCCGGTATATACCTACACGCTGCCCCGGTATCAGATGGCTGCGGGAATCTATGACATCATGAACCACATTACAGAGCAGTATTTTTCCGGGGAGGATGACAATACCTCTGATTATCTGATGGAAGGTCTGCTGCGGTCTTTGGTTCATTCCAGCCGGATTGCTGTAAAGAATCCTACGGATTACGAGGCAAGGAGCAACATCATGTGGATTGCCACATGGGCGTTAAATACCTTGGTTGCGAAAGGAAAATCCACAGACTGGATGGTGCATATGCTTGGGCAGGCGGTTGCGGCGCATACGGATGCAACCCATGGCATGACCCTTGCGGCGGTATCCATGGCCTATTACCGGTTTGTCTGTCCGTTTGGGCTGGCAAAGTTTAAGAGGTTTGCCATGAACGTATGGGACGTAAATCCGGAAGGAAAAAGTGATGAACAGGTTGCAGCGGAAGGTCTGCAGAAAATGGAGGCTTATATGGAAGAGCTGGGCCTTACGATGCATCTGAAAGAACTCGGGGTAACAGAGGAGATGCTTCCGGGAATCGTTGACAGTACACTGGTCATGGATGGCGGTTATAAGGCGCCGGATAAGGATGAAATCAGGGAAATTTTAAAGAACAGCTTATAAAAGCCAGCATAGCAGACCGAAGCAGGTCGTTCCAATATATAAACAGAGGAGCAGATAGGATGAATACAATAAATGACAAGGTGGTTGTAATTTTAGGGGCGTCCAGTGGGATCGGCGAGGCAACTGTCAGACTGCTGGCGGGCAAAGGGGCAAAACTTGTAATTGCCTCGCGCCGTGAAGAAAAGCTCAGGGAACTGGCAGATTCTCTTGAAGGATGCACCATTGCTTATAAGACGGCGGATGTGGCCAGCTATGAAGAAGTAAAAGCTGTGATCGACATGGCTGTGGAACTGCATGGCCGGGTGGATGTACTATACAATAATGCGGGCATTATGCCTACGGCTCCATTGATTGAGGGAAGGAGAAATGAATGGCGTCAGCTGCTGGACATCAATGTGATGGGCGTATTGAATGGGATTTCTGCAGTTTTGCCTGTCATGGTGGAACAGCAAAGCGGGCATATTATCGCTACCGATTCTGTACTGGGGCATCATGTTTATGAAAATTCAACCGTATATTGCGGAACAAAGTTCGCAGTGCGGGCAATCATGGAAGGGCTGCGCCAGGAACACCGGATGGATAACATCAAATCCACAATCATTTCACCGGGTAATGTAGCTACTGACCTTTATAAATCCATTCAAAGTGAAAGCGCCCGTCAGGTGGAACTGGATTTCAGGAAGACGATTGATTCTTTGACTGCGGAGGATATTGCAACCTCTGTGGCCTATGCCATCGAAACGCCAGACCGGATGTCCGTGAGTGAGATTATGATCCGTCCCACAAAGCAGGGGATCTAAAGGCAGCACAGACCAAAGCGTTATCATGCTGTAGCGGGATGCCAGGGCATCCCACTTTTAATAAGACATTCTGGTGTTGGCGGGAAATAAACATACTATAGGAGGTAATAATTATGCGTATTTTAGTATTAAACGGAAGCCCCCGCCCGAAGGGCAATACGAAACAGATGGTGGATGCGTTCCGGGAAGGTGCGGAATCTGCAGGACACAGGGTGGATGTGATCGATGTATGTAAGAAAAAGATTGCGGGCTGTCTGGCCTGCGAATACTGCCATACAAAGGGAAACGGAGCCTGCGTGCAGAAAGATGATATGCAGGAAGTCTATTCCCTGCTGGGGGAGGCAGATATGCTTGTCATTGCCTCGCCGATTTATTATCACGGCGTTTCAGGGCAGTTAAAGTGTACCCTTGATCGCTTTTATTCTGCCGCCTATCCGAGAAAGCCCCGGAACTTGAAAAAAGTGGCTATGATATTAAGTTCCGGTGATCCTGCAATGTATGATGGGGCAATGTTCTCCTACAAGGGGGATTTTCTGGAATACCTTGGCCTTGAGGATATGGGAGTATTTACAGCATACGGCATGGAAAACGGCTCTGCCTCAAAGCTGAAGGAGCTTCGGGATTTCGGAAGAAGTCTGAAATAACGTAAGGGAGACTGTGAAATGAGTAAGATATTCAGTCTTATATTTGTTTTCTTATTGACATTTCCATTGACAGCGTGCGGGCGAAGCGGTGTGGGGGAAAACGGGACAGCTGGAGGCATTGAAACAATCCCGGCAGCAGATACTGCTGAATCAGCAGGGGAAACAGGAACTGTATCCAGTCATACAGGCAGCGAACCAACGGCAGGGGAAGAAAGCATTGTAAAAGCAGAGTTTGATTTTGAAAGAAAGATGGTCATGCTGAACAGCGGATATGAGATGCCGATTAACGGCCTTGGGACGTACAGCCTTCATGGTGATGAGTGTATCAATTCTGTGAAATCCGCATTATCAAACGGTGTCCGTCTGATTGATACTGCTTCTGCCTATGGCAATGAGGAGGAGATCGGGCAGGCAATCCGGGAAGCAATCAGCGAAGGAATCATACAGCGGGAGGATATTTTTGTTACGACAAAAATTTATCCGGGCAGTGAAATGGAAGCTCCGGCCCAGTCGATACAGGCCTGCCTTGACCGGCTGGATATTGGCTATGTGGATTTAATGCTTTTGCACCATCCAGACCCGAATGATGTGGAAGCGTATAAAGCGATGGAGCAGTTTGCGGAAGAGGGGAAAATCCGTTCCATCGGGCTGTCGAACTGGTATGTGGAGGAACTGACGGAATTTCTGCCGCAGGTGGATACTGTCCCTGCATTGGTTCAGAATGAAATCCATCCGTATTATCAGGAGAATGATGTGATCCCGTTTATCCAGGATTTAGGGATCGTGGTGCAGGGATGGTATCCGCTGGGTGGCAGAGGGCATACGGGAGAGCTGCTTGGCGATCCTGTGATCTCTGAAATAGCCGGGGCGCATGGCGTGTCTTCTGCGCAGGTAATCTTACGCTGGAATCTGCAAAAGGGCGTGGTGGTCATCCCTGGTTCCAGTAACCCTGATCATATCAGGGAAAATACGGAGCTGTATGATTTTGAACTGACAGAGGATGAGATGGCGCGGATAGGCGCATTGGACCGTAATGAAAAACATGATTGGTATTAGAGGAAAGCGAGGTATTTTTGATGTGGAAAAAGTGGATGACGATAATATTTATTTCTGTTTTTGCATTCACGATGGCGGCATGTGGAAGTAGTGGCAGAACAAATGGCAGATCTTCCGGGCAGGGAACAGAGCAGACAGAGAGCGGTACATCCGGACTGAAAAATGACAGAGAAGAAACCGGGGATGAAACTTCTGCGGAAATATTGCCGGAAGAAAATGAAGGTTCTGCCGGGATACAGCCAGAAGAGGATGATGGTTCCCATATCCTGATTGCATATTTTTCCCGTGTTGGAAATACCGACTTCCCGGAAGGGGTAGATGCCATATCGTCAGCAAGCCTCATACAAAAGAATGGGGAGATTTATGGAAATACACAATATGCCGCATCGTTGATCGGACAGTATACTGGCGGAGAGATGTTTCTGATTGAAACAGAAGAAAAATATCCTGCTGATTATGATGAAACGGACGAGCAGGGGGGACGGGAGAACCGGGAAAGAGCCCGGCCGAAACTAGCCTCCCATATACAAAACCTGGATGATTATGATACGATATTTCTGGGGTTTCCTAACTGGTATTATGATATGCCCATGGCGGTCTATGCGTTTCTGGAGGAATATGACTTTTCCGGGAAAAGGATCATTCCGTTTGTGACCAGCGGAGGCAGCGGGTTTTCAGATTCCATATCGGAGATCAAAAAACTTCAGCCAGGGGCAGAGGTAGAAGAGGATGGCTTTAAGGCAACACATTCCAAAATAGATGATGTGACAGCGGAGGATGTTGGAGATTGGATCGTAGATTTAAATTTATAAAACAGCTTTAGTGGTTATTTCCATTTTCGAAATATTGGCGTTTTATGTAAAGCGCAAAAAGCTGGAAAATATTCAGGAGGAAGAAAATGCTGTTGATGACAGTTATATATATCGCCTTCATTGGTCTTGGCCTGCCGGACTCCATGTTTGGAACTGCATGGCCGGCAATTTATCAGGAATGGGGACTGCCGTTTTCTTTTGGGAGTTTTATCGTATCCATAATTTATTGCGGAACGATGTTTTCCAGTCTTTTGAGCGCAAAAGTAATCAACCGTTTCGGAATAAAGTATCTGCGTTCAGCACGGCATTGACAGCCGCAGCCATGGCAGGATTCTCCATATCGGGGAATTATTATATGCTATGCTTATTTGCAGTGCCTTTGGGGGTTGGTGCCGGAGCCATTGACACTGCACTCAATAATTATGTGGCTGTCCACTATACTTCCCGCCACATGAGTTTCCTGTATTGCTTTTACGGTATCGGTGTCGTTGCAAGCCCTTACGTTCTTGCGACAGCCATGCACGGCGATGGTGGCTGGAGGAACGGATACCGCATTGTGTTTCTGATCCATGCTGGCATAGCCGTTATTTTGTTTCTGATGCTGCCTTTATGGAAAAAGTACGTGGAGACGGGGAAAAAGAGGAAGTAGTAGAAGATATTCCGCTAAAGAAGGTTGTGAGGATAAAGGGTGTCAAACTGATGTGGGGGCTGTTTATAACAGCTTGTGCCATTGAGAGCAGCTGTGGGAGTTTTGGCAGTACTTATCTTGTTGAGCAGAGAGGATTAGGAGCAGAGGCTGCAGCAAGGATCATCATGTTTTATTATATCGGACTTGCATCTGGACGGCTTGTTTCTGGTCTTGTGGCAGAAAAAATCCATAACTGGAAGATTGTCAAAATCGGACAGGTCATATTGGGAATAGGTATTCTTGCACTGATCCTGCAGGTAAATATCCTGCTGCTTGCAGCCATCGGTTTTTTTCTGATAGGTTTTGGAAATGGTCTGTTGTTTCCTAATTTTAACTATCTGACACCAATTATCTTTGGGGAAGAAGCGTCCCCATCTATTATGGGGGTTCAGATTGTAGTGGTCAAGCATTTTTGTAACATTTGTGGCTAAAAATTTATTGGATTG
>CAJUTU010000090.1 GCA_910589385.1 uncultured Lachnospiraceae bacterium | reverse complement strand
AGCGCCGCCCTGTCACGGCGGAGGTCGAGAGTTCGAGTCTCTTCTGGGTCGTTTTGTATATTTGGCGATTGATGGTCGTCGGATATACAAGCGATACTTATATACTAGTATTGCATAATATTTTATGGGGTCTTAGCTCAGCTGGGAGAGCATCTGCCTTACAAGCAGAGGGTCATAGGTTCGAGCCCTATAGGCCCCATATGGTAAGCCGCAGTGGCGGAACTGGCAGACGCCCGGGACTTAAAATCCCGTGGGTAGTGATACCCGTACCGGTTCGATTCCGGTCTGCGGCATTTTCTTTTTGGCAATCGAATATTGATATGCGAGTGTTCCCCCGTAAAACCGATGTTTTTACGGGGGTTCTATTTTAAGGGCTGTAGGATATTTACATACAGCTCCTTAGGATGTATCATATTATCAAACCACGAAAGCGAGAAAACGAGGTGGATACTGTGCAAAAGATATTGGTGGTAGATGATGTGGAGATCAATCGCGAAATTTTACGCGATATGCTGGGGGGAAGTTATATCGTTGAGGCAGCGGGGGATGGGGAACAGGCTGTACGGAAGCTGCTGGAATGTGAGGGGAAACTTGCAGCGCTTCTTCTGGACTTGCAGATGCCGAATATGGACGGCTATGCAGTTCTTGAATGGATGAAAAAGAACCAATGGATGGAAAAAATCCCTGTGCTTATCATAAGCGCCGAGGATTCCGCTGAGATTGAAAGTGCCTGCCTTGGGATGGGAGTCCTGGATTTTATCCATAAGCCATTCGAAAGTTCTATTGTAAAAAACAGGGTCCAAAATATCGTAGAATTGTTCTCCTGTAAAAATATTCTGGAGCAGAAGGTAGAAAGCCAGACAAAGGTATTGGCAGAGCAGGGGCGGATTATCCAGATCCAGGCGGAAAAGTTAAGGGACACAGAGCTTTTTAACCATTTGATGATGCAGTACAGCAGTGCGATCATGGTAGTTGAGGCAAAGCTGAAAGTCTTGTATGCAGAATTTTCGCAGGAGTATAACCGGAATCCATTTGAGTCCATTAAAAGCAGGCTGAAATCAGCAGAAAGTATTTATGAAAAACTGGAGCGTAAAGGTTTTCCGATTACAGTAGAAAGTATTGAAGAAAATTTGACGGATGTTGCAGGGGTTCGTGTCATCTGTTCTTTTCCAGACGATATTTACCGTCTGGCAGATCTTGTTGTCAGGCCGGATGACATCATTCTATTGAAGAAAAAAGATTATATCAAGAATCCAAAGGCTAATGGCTATCGGAGCCTGCACCTGATATTGGATGTGCCGATCTTTCTGTCCAGGGAGAAAAAATATGTAAAGGTAGAAATGCAGTTCCGCACCATTGCCATGGATTTCTGGGCAAGCCTGGAGCACAAGCTGAGATACAAAAAAGATTTGGAAAATACAGAGGAAATCGAGAGACAGCTAAAAGTCTGTGCAGATGCCATTGATGTGCTGGACTATCAGATGATGCAGATCCGCAATAAAATTGATAAATCACATACTGCGCTGTTGAAGCCGAAAAGCCCGCCCCAGGCAGAAGAACAGATTTGAATTTGGAGGGGTATATGTCAGAAAACAATAAAGAATATACGACAAAAGAATTGATGAAAAGGTTTCTTCCTTATTACAGAAATCATTGGGGCGTGCTTGCCATGGATTTATTTTGCGCGTCCCTTACCACTCTGTGTGAGCTGGTGCTCCCTATGATCATTCGTTATATTACAAACACAGGCATGAAAGACCTGACTGTTTTGACAGTTGAAATTGTAGGGAAATTGGCGCTTTTATACCTTGTGCTCCGTCTCATTGACTGCATGGCAAATTATTATATGGCAAATATGGGGCATGTCATGGGCGCGGCGATTGAGACAGATATGCGGCGGGATGCTTATGCGCATCTGCAGAAGTTGTCCAATACCTATTACAATAATACAAAAGTCGGACAGATCATGGGGCGGATTACCAATGATTTATTTGATGTCACAGAGTTTTCCCATCATTGCCCGGAGGAATTTTTTATTGCGGCAGTAAAAGCGGTGATTTCTTTCATCATACTAGCTTCTGTAAATCTTCCGCTTACTCTGATGATATTTATTATCGTGCCTGTTATGGCATATGTCTGTATCAAATTGAACCGGAGAAGCCGCAGGGCATTTGCGAAGCAGCGTGTCCAAATCGGAGAACTCAATGCTTCGATTGAAGACAGCCTGCTGGGGCAAAAGGTCGTAAAGGCCTTTACCAACGAAGAGGTGGAGATTGACAAGTTTGAAAAGGGTAACGTAAAATTTTATGATATCAAAAGGGAAACCTACAAATACATGGCTGCATTCCAGGCGTCAACCCGTGCATTTGACGGATTGATGAATCTGACCGTGGTCTTGATGGGCGGTATTTTCCTTGTAAAAAGATATATTACGGCTGGAGATTTGGTGGCATACGTTATGTATGTTACAACGCTGATTGCTACCATTCGAAGAATCATTGAATTTGCCGAGCAATTTCAGAGAGGGCTGACCGGAATTGAACGTTTTCTTCAGATTATGGATGCAGATGTAGAAATTTTTGATGAGCCGGATGCAAAGGAAATGGGTGTGCCTAAAGGAGATATTTCTTTTGAAGACGTTTCATTTGAATATCCGGACGACCACAACACCGTATTCCGTCATTTAAACCTTACGGTATGCGCAGGAGAAAAGCTGGCCATTGTAGGGCCATCCGGCGGCGGAAAGACTACACTGTGCAATCTGATTCCCAGGTTTTATGATATCAGTGACGGTGTGATACGTATTGACGGGGATGATATCAAATCTTTCACATTAAAAAGCCTTCGGAAAAATATCGGTATCGTACAACAGGATGTTTATCTGTTTTCTGGTACTGTGCTGGAAAATATTTTATATGGAAATCCGGACGCTTCGAAAGAAGAGGCTGTGGAGGCGGCTAAGAAGGCTGGCGCGGATGAATTTATCCGTGAATTGAAAGATGGATATGATACTTATGTGGGAGAACGGGGGGTAAAATTGTCTGGAGGACAGAAGCAGCGCATCAGCATTGCCAGGGTGTTCTTAAAAAATCCTCCCATCATGATTTTGGATGAGGCGACCTCGGCGCTGGATAATGAAAGCGAATTTGCGGTAGCACGCTCTCTAAATCAATTGTCAGAAGGCAGGACGACCATCACTATTGCGCACCGGCTTTCCAGTATCAAAAATTCAGACAGGATCCTTGTCCTTACGGATCAGGGAATCACTGAGGAAGGCAGCCACGATACACTGATGGCACAGGAAGGTATATATTACCAATTCTATACAATGGCGGAACGCATGAAATAACAGATACCCTGCAGGCATCCTGCGGGGTATCTGTTTTTCAGAATTTGTGATTGGGATTGCTCCTTGTTCTGGCCTTGGCCGGCATATTCTGCTTTTCTGGGAATAGAATATATAGAGAACCAATACAGGTGATGTCCTATGGACTCTAACAACTCTCCAATACTGAGTAAAATAAAAAAAAATAAGGCCATTCTTCTGCGTATCGGGAAGCTTACCCTGCTTTTTCTGGCTGCTTTCTTTTTTGGGCATTTTGCGGCTCTGCTCCAGGAACAGATTTCTCATGAAACAGCGTCAATTGGCTCGATACTTGAGCCTTCAGAAGGAAATTGGGGCTTAAGTTTTCAGGAAGAAGGGAAACCGCCTGTTGCCAATGCAACGGCCGGGGAACTGAAAAAATATGACGCATACTATGCAGATATTACCGAAGAAAAGGTGCTTTACCTGACTTTTGATGCTGGCTTCGAAAATGGAAACACTCCTGCCATATTAGATGCCTTAAAAAAGCATAACGTTCCTGCAACATTTTTTGTGGTCGGAACTTATATTACATCAAATCAGGATTTGGTCAAGCGGATGCTCAGCGAAGGGCATACGGTAGGAAACCATACATATCATCATCCCGACATGTCGCAGATTGCAGCAAAGGAATCATTTGAGAAAGAACTGAAGGATGTAGAGGCCGCCTACAAGGAAATCACCGGGGAGGAGATGAAGAAATTCTATCGTCCGCCTCAGGGGAAATATAGCGAAAGCAACCTACAGATGGCAAAAGAATTGGGCTACAAAACTTTTTTCTGGAGCCTGGCATATGTAGACTGGTACGAAAATAACCAGCCTTCGAAAGAAGAAGCATTTGATAAACTTTTAGGACGGATTCACCCTGGCGCTATTGTCCTGCTCCACAGTACTTCAAAGACTAATGCAGATATCCTGGATGAGCTTCTGACAAAATGGGAAGAAATGGGGTATACTTTCCGGTCATTAGATCAGCTGGCCGAGGCAGGCTGATCTTAATGCTCCCGTATGCAGAAAGACTGCCAGCGGCAGGCTTTCTGCATGGCTGTAAAATATTTAAATGGATTTCTTTTTAAGATTTTACACCCCAATACTGAAGCACCTTATCTCTTACCTTTTGCACATTTGCCCTGCTGATCTCCAGTATATCCCCATTGTTCATATGCACTTCTTTTTTACAGATTTTTTCAATATGCTCCATATTTACAATGCTGCCTCGCTCAATCAGTATGAAAACAGGAAGATTTAATGTCTGTTTTGCTTTTATAATGGTCGTCCTGTCTGTATGTATGCCGTCCTTTGTGACAAGGATACAGTTTTTTCCATCCTTTTTTACATGGATAATGTCATGAAAACGGATTTTCTCTGTACGATACTGATTAAAGATATAGTAATATTGGTCTTCTTCGCGAATGCATTGTTCAAAAATATCATCCAGCACTTCCGGTAATTTTGTTTTCATTGTTTCTTTCAGGATATACTGATATGCACGGATGCCTTTGTCGTAACTTTCCAGGGCAAATTCCGGGTGGGAAGTCAGAAATACGATATACCCTTCTTTCTGTTTACTTCTGATATATTTTGCCAGATCCAGGCCATTGATTACCGGCATCTTTGTCTCAAGAAGAAATACATCAAAGTATTTTCCTTCACGCAATTCATAGGTTGCTGATTTAGAATTTGTAAATACATGGATCTCTATTTTCCCCTTTTTTAAAAGCCTTTCTGCTCTTTTCTCTACAATCGCCCTTGTATTCTCTGCTGCCTCTGTACCATTGTCAACAATCGCCACTCTAATCATCTTCAATCCACCTGCAGTAATTACTATAGAAGCTTAAAGCCATGCCCGTGTATTTGGCATGAATATTGATTTATGGTAAATCATACCACTTTTTGCATTGAAATGCACGGGATGTCCTCCAATAATTAGACTTTGTCCTTATATTGCATGGAGGTGGCCTGGTTATTTTCCGGCGGTGTTTGAGTTACGGGTAAAATAAAAGCTGCTGTATGCGTCACATACAGCAGCATAGCGGAGAGGGTGGGATTCGAACCCACGCGCCCTTGCGGACAAACGGTTTTCAAG
>CAJUTU010000089.1 GCA_910589385.1 uncultured Lachnospiraceae bacterium | reverse complement strand
GGACTGTCTCTTTCTTACATATCAGGGGCGTAAATCATTATTTCCCGACAGCCCCTTCTGATTCTACTGTTTTGGCAAAATCTCATGGGATCATAACGCCTATTTCGTTGCGCCGCAGTCACAGTAATAGTAATCTACTTTGGTTGAAGTCTCATAATGGCCATGATCCTCCTCGTGGGATCCGACCTTGATATCTTTCGTCTTCTGGACATTCACATACTGACTATAACAAATGCCGTCAATAACCCCCTGATCGCCGTTCACTAATGCATTATACGAGATTGCTTCAAGATCATCATATGTAAATCCATTTTCAAACCAATAAATCGGTCCATCTCCAATCATTTCTGTATCACTGATAACCCTGTAAAATTGAGCGCCATAAATCGTTTTCGTCTCGTAGTCGTCTACTGTTACAATGTTTGGAATCCATTGCTTCGTTGCCGCCGTATGCTCTTGCCAGGAATGCTCATGAGCCGGTGCAGAAGGCTGTGTCGTTACAGCCGCTGAGCTATTTTTGAGGTTGCTGCCGGATGTATTTTTGTCTGTGGGTTTGGTGCTGGCGGCAGACGTATTGGAGGAATTAGCAGTCTGTGCGTTTTCATCGTTGGCGGTGTTACCGTTTTCCGGTTTTACTTCTGTCCTGGCCTGGGCCGAAGCATCGCCCGACGGTTCAGGGCCGGCGGCAGACGTATTGGAAGTATTGCCGGACTGTGCGTTTTCAGCATTGGCGGTGTCACCGCTTTCTTGTTTTACTTCTGTCTTGGTCTGGGCCGGATCCGCCGCGGCAGACTGATCTTTACCCTCTTTTGATACATTTGCAAGTACTGCCGTCGTCTTTCCTGTGTCTTCCTTTTCTTTCAGATCTTCTTTATTCTTGCCAGAATCTGTCTGCGCCGTGTTTTCAAGACTTGAAACCGGTTTATCTAAGGACGTTTTTTCGGTATTTTCGCTGCTGTTGCAACCGGTGAACACACTTGCCGCCATCGTTACTGCCAAACCCATTGCTAATACTGTTCTTCTCTTCATCATTTTAATCTCCTGTTCTTCTCTTATTCAAAATCAATTGGCTCGCCAATGATCAGCTTTTTCTTTCTGCACTTCCGCAGGGTGAGGGGCCCCATGATCGGCGCCAATGTCCCTGCAATAGCGATACCGCCGACCAGTGTTCCGATTATCTTAAGTATTACTACCCAAAATGCTCCGATATGATACATATTATTGAGCATTGTTCCGATATAACTCTGTTTATACCACCAGAGGGAAAACGGATAAAAATACGCGCTTACAATAGTGGAAACGATAATAAGAATCCCATCTATAAAATTCAATATCCTCTTGCGTAATCAGAACCAGATCCGAACGCGAAATTTCTACAAATTTTTGAGAACTGATAACACCTTTTTCATAGAGTATCTCACCCACAAGACGCGCAACCGTTGTTTTTCCTGTACCAGGATTTCCCAGAAACAGGCTGTACAGTGAAAAAGCCGAATTTTTAAAACCTTGTTTTTCACGCTTCTTATTCATCTCCGCTTCCAATGAGGATTCCTTGGCTGCAAAAAGATTGACTCTTCCGTTCTCCTTTCCCAGAATGCCGATTCCCTGCGCCTTTACATGAGAGCCAGCATCAATTGCAACACTTTCCACAACGCCAATATTTCCGATGGAAACTTCTGACCGTGAAAAATACAATGAGTCATATCTGCCGATATCCAGCTCAACTTTTGTGTTTACAGTGTGCAGAGCCAGATTAAAATTGGGTTGTTTTACTACAATATCAAAAGCGCTCAACTGTGAATCCACTCTTTCCTATCAAGCAGCGCGCCATCTGCTTCCTCTTCCTCCTCAAGTTCTTTCATATCTCATTTTATCAAGCGAATAAACTCTGGAGCAAAAATTTCTTTTCTCACCATGCATATCTTAGACAAAGCGAAAGTAGAATAAGTTTTAAAAACTACAAAAAAATCTCCAAATTTTTTCGATAGGCATGAAATAGCCTATACAGTTCATTAACATTATATATCTATATGTTATACAATTCAAGTAAATTTTAAATTGTATAGGCGGTACACTATGGAATTAAATTACTATGAGATCGGACAGCGTATCCGAAGATACCGGAAAGCATGTGGTCTTTCCCAGGAGCAGCTGGCAGAAAAGGCTGCGATTTCTCCGACGCATATGAGCCATATCGAGACAGGCAGCACCAAGCTGAGCCTGCCGGTTTTCATTAAAATCGCAGATATATTATCCATACAGACAGATTCGCTCCTTTCTGACAGCCCCCGGGTCAACCGGACGGATCTGGGGAACGAGATTACGAATCTGCTGGATTCCTGTTCTGTAAAGGATATGTATATTTTGCTTGATACGCTTAAAACACTCAAAACTTCATTAGATAAGCATGGCAGACAATAAAAACAGCGGAAGATTCTTCACAGATTAAGAATTTTCCGCTGCTTTTTTGTATGTATTTTTCAAAATGTATTTCATCCGGCCTCCAGACCGCAGATATTTTCTACCATCCAGGGATACAGTATATCAATAGGTATGATCTGTTCAAAACCTTTTTCGACTGCATATCTGGCTCTTCGTATTTCCAGATATTTTCTGAGGTCTTGTTTTGCAAATAATTGTTCCATTCTCAACATCACGTCCTGATATTCTGTTATCATGGCAGCACAGATCCTCTTCTCCTTCTCCGGCCGTTTCTCTGCTGCCTGTCTCTGCTCTTCCATCCGCTTTAACAATTCCCCGCACTCTTTTACAATCATATCCATCTTATTCTCCTTTTCATATTGCTTTATATTATTCAGACAATATGAATCAGGAATAAGTTTTACATAATCGGAAAGATTTCAAAAAAGCAGGGTGTCCGGATAAAATCAATTTACAGGCGTCCATATATTTCCCCATGCATCCTGTAAAGTTCCCTGATTGGCATCGTAATAAAAACTCATGCTTTCCCCGCTTTCCAAATACCCTGTCGGTTCACGTCCGCTGCCTGTCATCTGAAATTCATTTCCTTCTATAAATTGCAGCACATATGCCGTCACCCCATCCTGGACCGCAGCGGTGCCGTCTGCCACCATCTGATATCTGATCTCTGTCCCCATCCCTGTGCCGCTGCTGAATTCCACATATGTGGCAGCCCCTGTAGGATCAATGCTAAGCGTGCCTCTGCCTCCCCCTGCCTGTGCTGCATAACTAAAATTCCCGACAGGGAATCCTACGCTGTCCGCCGGTTCTTCCGGTATCTGTTCTTCCGGCGCCTGCTCTTCCGGAGTCTGCCCTTCCGGCGTTTGTCCTTCTGGTGCCTGCCCTTCCGGCGTCTGTCCTTGTGGTGTCTGCTCTTCTATCACAACAATCTCAACAATCTGATACAAGCCGTCTGTATTCGGTTTTAACAAAGCCTTCTTATTCTCTATCTTTTTGGGTATCCCATCCCTCGCCATATCACCGGTTATAAAATCATATGTATAGTAAATCTCCATTACCTCTTCCGTATAATTGGCAGATGTAATGACTGCATTTGATGTATTGCTTATAGTCGCCCCCGCAAATGCAACTGCATTGCCCTGAACATGGACGTTATATTGTGATAAAACGCCGTCGCCTTCTGCCATCTGATAGTCTGTAAAGGAGCGGAACATACGGTTTACATCAGACACCGAATATTGACCTTCCCCATTTTCACCCAAACCATAATACTCGATCATTGGCTCACTTTCGTTTCTCCTTGAAGCATCACAAAAGGCGTTTAAAAAATTAAGGTAATCCTGGCCCTGAAACCCCTGTTCCGGTATTTCCTGCGGGCCATATGCCAGGACGAATTGCAGTTCTTCTTTTGTCAGATTACCTGCGATCAAGGTTTCATACTCTGCGTCCTGCACTTCCTTCGCAGTTACAGCCGGAATTTCCTCTACTTTTTCTTCTTCATGCTCTTCCTTCTCCACTTCCGGCCTGGCTGCTTCTTCTTTCTTATTTAACTGTGACATCCCATAGACGGCAGCCCCGCCGGCAAGACAGAGTATAACCGCAGCTATCGTGATCTTACCCGCTGCTGTATGTATAAATCCGCTTTTTGCCGCCTTAATACCTCGTCCTGTAGTTTTCTGCATTTTACGGGAAGCGCCTGCACCGCCCTCTTCCTCAGAAAACGGGATCACATACTCTGCGACCCGTGCTCCTGCCGCACTCAGGGAACCATCTGCTTTCATATAAGCGGCTTCCTTCTGAAGCAGGTAAAGAAACAGCGGCAGCGGCGCCACGCTGTACAACTGATATCCTTTTTTCTGTAGTTCCTCCCCCTTTGCCTTTATATTATCCCTGCCATATTTCAAACGGGATTTCACGGTATTCTCCGAACAGCCCAGCGCAGAAGCAATCTGTCTGATAGACAGCCCTTCTATATGGAACATCAAAGTGCACATTCTTTGTTCTTCTGAAAGGGAATCTAACAGCCTGTGCATTAACTGCCTTGTCTCTTTGCGTGTATATGCTGTTTCAGGCATATGGTCGATATTCTCATCCTCTATCTGATACTCAAACTCTTCCTGTTCCCCGTCTGCCGGAATATCTGAAAACAACATCGGGCTGTTCTTTCTCAGAGCATTCTTTGCCGTATTTGCCACGATCATGCCAAACCAGCTGGGGAATTTTTCCGGTTTTTTCAGAGTATCCAACTTTGAAAACGCCCTGATATAAGCCTCCTGAATTACATCCTCTGCAGCAGCTTCATTTTTCATATATTGAAGCGCTAAAAAATACTTCTTTTGGTATGTTTTTTCATACAAAACAGTATAGCCCCTTTGTTCTCCTCCCAGCGCAAGTCTTATCGCTTCTGTATAGTCCATATTGCACCTCTCATTTTTTTAGTTTCAATGACTCAACTAAAGTATACACCTTCATGCTATATGGTTCAAGTCTAATTATATTATATAGGCAATTTCCAATCCGACATCCTTCAATCCAACATCCCCTACTCTGATCTTTCCGCCAGCAGAAACTCCTCCGCCATATCCCTTGACTGAAAAATAATGATTTCTTTTTCAGGATATTTCGCAAGCTCATGCTCAATTTCCGGGCGGTATCCTGAGTGGAAGTTTTTAACAAAATCCAAAAACTCTTCATCCCATTCGGTCTCGATCCATGGCATATCGCAGCGCGGCTTTCCAAATCTGCCTTCTATCCCCTGCAGGCATACCTCCAGCGGATAGTCCAGCCAGAATACGGTATCGCACTTCGCAAGCCGCGTGGGAAGCGTCCTTGCATAATTACCGTCTATGATCCACCTGTCTTCCGCCAGGATTTCACTTAGCTTTTCATCAAATTCTTCCTTAGAGCAGGTGGTTTTATCCGGCCTGTGGAATATCATATCCAGATAGAACAACGGTAGTCCGGTTATTTTTTGCAGTTCCCGGGCAAATGAACTTTTTCCTGCTCCCGGGCAGCCGATCACGATTACCTTTTTCATTTCCTGCATAGCCACTTCCCCTTTTCATTTTGAATCGCTCAGATCCGTGCCAGCAGCCATGCCATGACATGGACCGCCTGCTGGAACCCGCCCTGGGAGACCAGTTCTTCCAACTGGGCTGACGCATTTCCTACAGCTTGTTTTTCATTTTCCGTTTTATCGCCGCTATATCCAAAGCCGTGCTCCTAACACCACTCTCTCGCTATTTCACGGTACTTTTCTTCTTGAAACCCATACCACCGC
>CAJUTU010000088.1 GCA_910589385.1 uncultured Lachnospiraceae bacterium | reverse complement strand
ATCGATAAAGTCAAAATCAGGCATTAACGAGTGTCCATTACACGGATTTTAGGTTACAGTACGGGCATTATCCACCAGAAAACCATTTTTCTCCAGCGCGTACTTCAGCCCTTCAATCAGGCTTAAATCATCTTCTACATATAATATCTTTTTGTCTTTCATGATACTTTTCTCCAACATATTAGAAAGCTGCAATCTTCTTATGAAACATATACCAAAGGATAAAAACCGGGAACAATACGCATGCTGTCACCACTCCCGCATCTGTCACCGCAAATATCCCCCAAAATGACTCCTGCCTGTTCACGCTCAAAGCAACCTGCACGATCACTGCCATTCCTGCTGCCATGCAGCCCTGGCGCAGCCCCTCTTTCATTACCATCCAATACATCTCTTTTTTCCGGATGCCGATCTTATGCATGATCTTAAAATCATTCCTCCTGTTCAGCAGATTGGCAAATACGGTATTGAAATAGATCAAAATGCCGATTACCGCAAGAATGACGATAAAAAACCAATGCATCACCTTCTGGCAGTAATCCGAATCAATATACTTCTGTATCTGCCTGCCGGCATTGCGGAACGAATAGCCGTTTATGTCTGAAATATTCTCCAAATCAGACACGGTGGCTGCCTCCCCGCCTTCCCCGGTCCACACGTTGACAATCTGCCGGTACAGCCCGCCCGGAAAACCCTTAGCGGTTTCCCTGTCTACAATCAGCAGATTTCCCCCTATATGATTTTCCGACAATATAATATTCCGGGTATCCAAAAGCTTTACACGGGCAGACTTGCATCCGCCTTTCGAGCCGTCTATGATCAATTGCTCATCATAGATGGTAAACATATCCCCAATCTCCAGATTCAAAGTCTTTGCAAGCTCTGGTTCCATGATTGCAACAGGGCCGTCTCTTTTTTCGTCATAACCCGGTGCCAGAGCCTTCATCTGTTCTGTTGTCGCCAAAACCAGATTGTATAAGCACTGCTTCTTTCCGTCAATCTCCTGCTCCATAGCGAGCATCGACTCATAATTCCCGCTGTCTGGATTTAGTCTTTCCCTGTCCTCGCACAGAAAGATTCCCCTGTCGTAATTAATCTCATAATCCTGCACCTCTCTCACCCCAGGAGCTGCTTTTATTTCTTGAAAAACCGGGTCAGATATGGATGGAATATCCCCGCCCTGTATATTTTCATAAATGCTGCCTGCCGTCACCTGCAGATCCCCGGGAACATATTCTTTGACAAAAAGGATGCCTTCGTCGCTGTGATTATCCTGAATCCCCAGTATGCTGATCAGAATCGCCGAAAGTGACACAATCAAAAGTGCCAGCACCTGCTTCCTTACGTTTTTCCTTTTACTACGCATAACCTCCATTGGCATGACATTTTGAAGCTGCAGCATCAGGCCGGCCATGCCCGGTATGATAATGAGCAGGAACATTACTCCCGTATTCCAAATGCTGCCCCATGACAGTTCCGGTGAAACCAACCCTTCCGCATCATAAGCATGGGCAAATGCTTTCATAATCTCACCGTATACCGCCTGATTCAGGAAACACCCTGCCAAGATTCCTGTCACAAATCCGCTCAGGACAAGAATCAGGAATTCCATTCCGGCAATTTTCACCAGATCCTTTGTCTGAAACCCTATTTTTCTTAGAGCAATAAAATCCGATTTTTTTTCAAAAAGGCGGTTATAAAAAATATTATACACAACCAGGACACACACCAGCCATACGGTAAAATTCATGACGGTATTCTGCTTTTTCAGGGTTCCTCCATCCGAGACAGCTTCTGCAAGCATATAATTCATCCGCACATGTAAGGTTTCTGACTCTTCCTCTCCATAGCCCAGATAAAAATTCAGCTTATCAATATTTTCTGGGATTTTCTCCTCATCGGCAAACCGGATCACAGCATTTACCCGCCCGTTTTTCTCTCTGAGAATTTTTCTTGCAAGCGCCTCTGAAACATATCCATTCTTCCGGTCCGTAAACCCGGTCACATTGTCAATGACTCCGGCAACCGTAAGGGTAAGATCCGGTATGCGAAATGTCACATCTCCTGTATCTGCGTCTGCAGCTGTCAGATTAACCGTAACCGTATCCCCTAATTCCAGCCCGTATTTTTCCATATAATTTTTCGTAAATACGGCTTCCTCTTCTTTTTGTGCCCAGCGCCCGTCTATGACCTGCTTTATATTCGCCTCTGCTACGGCCGCCCCCAGATCCCGGTATCTTTCATCTATGTATTCGAATGCCGTCCCATCCTCCGTCTGTCCCAGATGGAAGCTCATTCCTGCATCCGCAACGAAATCACAGGCTTTTATCTTCTGAAACTCTGGCTCTGAAATATCAGAATATGTCGCATGCTGCCGTCCCTCCAGGGCTTCTGCATTCAATCTGTCTGCCGTCCGGACATTTGCAAAAAGCTGATTCCCAATCAGAAGAAATACCGTAACAAAGGAGAGAAACAGGCCAGTCAGGACGGTATTGGTTTTCTCCCTGAAAAGATACCCTTTCACTACAGATAAGATTTTCTTTCTATCCATTGACAATTTCACCGTCCTCCAGGCGAATCACACGATCCGCATCTTTTACCAGCTCTTCATTATGCGTGACAAGCAGAATACTTGTACCATATTTTGCCGCCAGACTTTTCAACAAATCTATAACAACCCTCTCCGTCCTGGAATCAAGATTTCCGGTGGGTTCATCTGCAAAAAGAATGGGGGGATGATTGACTAGCGCCCTTGCAATGGCCGTCCTCTGCTGTTCCCCTCCTGATAATTGATCCGGATAAGATTTTTCATATTGCCTGATTTTAAGCGCGTCAAGAAGCTCCTCTACGTACTGGGCATCTTTAGTAAGCTCCGGCAGCCGGATATTTTCAGTGACAGTCAGTGAGTGCAGTAATTCATATGCCTGGAATACAAATCCTATTTTTTCCGCCGAAGAAGCGTCCTTTTTTCTTCACTCAGATAAAAAATATCCGTACCTTCAATGCAGACCTTTCCCTCCGTGGGTTTGTCCAGACCGGCAAGAATATTTAAAAGGGTTGATTTCCCTGAACCGCTTCTCCCAAGTACAGCAACAAATTCCCCTTTTTGGATCGTCACCGATACCCCGCGCAGCGCCTGCAATGACACCGCATTTTGACAATATATTTTTGAAATGTTCTCAGCTCTCAATACTTCCAATTTCATTTACCTCCAGCAAATACCTAGTAAAACTACGGTTTCTAATGCCAGCAAAACCAGTAGGACAGGCAGTAACACCGGCCACGCCGAGGCAGCTCCCGCAAGCAGAAGCATGACCACCGGAACCACATATTTCCGCGGATGATGCCACAGGTCGCTTTCAATCTTCCAGTCCCGGATGGGATAAAACCACTCCAGCAGCACAGACAGCACCGCGCTCTGCAGGGCGAAGAAAACAGCTCCGAAAATCATAAGAACCGTGACGCCGCCGTTTTGTATCTGCCAGCTTAAGAGGAATATCACATCTGCGGCCATATTACACAAGAAGATGAACAGGCAGTACGGGATACAAAAGCGCCGTTTCTGCCCGGGCAGGAAACGAACCGCCTGCTCCAGATCACGGTCACGGGACAGCAGGATGCAGATGGGCGTATTTAAGGACAGAATCGCAAAACCCACCGGGACAACGGACATGCCCGCCATTTCTCTTAGGAAATACGGCAATACGAGAGCTACGCACCACATCACAACTGTATTGAGAAGATAATTCTTATGGCAGCTCAGATAGCGGAAAAAGTACCGCCAAAGAGTTGCCTTCTTCCTCTGCCGGAGGGCACGTTTCTTCTTACTCTCCCACTGATAAAAAGCATATCCGTCAGCCCGCCACAAAATCAGGGCGGCGAACATCCCATTCACAAATAGTAAGAGGCTAAACCATGCTCTGCTTCCTAAAAATAGAATAACAGCCACTATGGCGGCAGTCCAGATGCCGCCCGCATACCAGTATTTTCTCAGAGAATAAACGGATGCAGCCATAAGAACTGCATGAATCATACAGAGCAGCATTCCCACCATCTCTATCGGCTTCCAGACAGACACAGCAAGAACAACTGCAAAAAGCAGCCCTGTCTTCGTAAGAACTGCATAAGCTCCCAATGCGGCTACATAAGAGAATACAAACTCCCGGCGTTTATTCGGCAGCATCAGCATATGCCCGAGTTCAGCAATGTTATCTCTGGAAGAAAGAGCCTGCCACATCACGCCTACAGTAAAGGCGCTTATCATCAGAATCCGGACAGACGGCGCAATCTGTACCTGAAAGCCGGCAATATACAGCCCCCAGAATACAATCACATCAATCAAAAGTGTCCTGGGCAGCCGCTCATATCTTGCCCCAAACAGCTTTTTAGCAAAGGCTTTACCTGTCATTTTCATCATGCAGAGCCTCCCTGATTTCTTCGGCACTTATCTGCCCGTGTTCAAATGTCTGCCGGATCTTCCCCTCCTCCAGGACAAATACCCGGTCAGAGGTCAGCGTGATACTCTCTAAGATATGAGAGGAAAACAGGACGGTTCCATACTTCTTATATCCCAAAATCTGCTGATACAGGTATTCCGTGCTCTGGAAATCCAGGCCGTTGACCGGTTCATCTAAGAGAAGCAGTCTGGGTTTCAGTGCAAACGCCGTGATCAGAAACGCTTTTTTCCGGTTCCCGGTTGACAGCTCTCTTAACAGGACATCCGTATACTCCTCAAAATGGAAGCCCCGTATCAGTTCCGACACATCCGGCACCTCCCTGGCATAGGCGGCGCATACATAGGCCAGGTATTCCCGGAAGGTAAAATACGAAAAAGAATTGTCCTCGGCAAACACCGTATAGCGGCAGAGCTTAAAATCCTCTCCCCTGAAATCCACAGGGGAACCGCAAAAGCAGATACTGTCTGAATGGAAAGTTGGAAGCAGGCCGGAAAGAACCTTCAAGAATGTGGTCTTCCCGGCTCCGTTCAGCCCGATCAGTCCTGCCACTTCATGCTCTTCCAGCGAAAAAGAAAAACCCGAAAGTATCATTTTCTCTTCTCTGTACCATGCACTCAGATTTTTAATCGTCAGGAGCGTTTCTCCCATCTTACCTCCCCCCTTTGCCGTCCTTCTCTTTTTTCCATGCCGCATATGCGGAATACAGGAATACACCTGCCAATACCAGATAAAGCCCCATCATCGGGAAGTTACCGGATACCCCACATACAATGGCTGCAACCAGCCAGATTAGACCAATGATTCCACGAATATAAATATGACGCATTATTATTTACCTCCTCCATCGTCTCTTTGTTTTTCTATGCATCCAATTATTTTAATTCAAAGTGTGCGGCAACCAGAATGGAATACCCTTTTCTTGCCCCTGTCTGCATATATCTGTCCAGGAAATCATCTGTTTTAAAGTAGTATAAATCATGCTTTTTTGAAAGAATCTCGGCAACACTGCTTTTTCCCGCACAGGGGGAGCCGCCGATATAGTATATATTCATTTCCAGTTCGCCTCCCATTTCAGAAAAGTGTTGATTTCCATACATCCGCTTATTTCCACTATTCATTTACCTCACTATCTACAATAGCTTTTATTTCATCAACTATTTGCTGAACACTTTTATTATCTGTATTAATAACATAATCGTCTTTGTATGGCTTTAAATGCAGCCAGAAAAAGGAGCATTCATTTTGATCTCCACGCTTTTTATGACGTTCACGCAAAGTTTCTTCTGAACAGGTCAAAGTAATGCCAATAACAGAATAATCTTTTGCTGTTATATCTTTTAATATCGCTTCTCGAATTGTTTTATCCACAACAACCACCGATGAAAAAAAGACATAATCAAAACTAGAGTTTAAATATGTTGATAATGCAAATGACATTGTTTTATCACCATTTCTCAGTCTCGGATCATCAACCGAAAACGGATTGACACACCATGCCCAATCACCATCAAAATAAGCACTGTTTTCATAAGAAGTAAAAAGTTTCTGTGTCACCGTTGTTTTCCCCACACACGGAGAGCCTGCTATAATAATCAATTTTTGTTTTGACATCTATATTCCTTCCATTATTCATCTGAAGCTCAATGATTCCCACAATTCTATCATCATCAACAGCAAAGAATGTGTCCGTTATAACCCAATTCGGATTAACGGTCTCTTCTTTCGTGTTTGCGTCTGTGGCTCTGCACCATTATCGCTTTTGTTAGTCTGACTAATTGAATCATTTTTCACACTCCTTTATCTGCTAAGATTTTAGCAAA
>CAJUTU010000087.1 GCA_910589385.1 uncultured Lachnospiraceae bacterium | reverse complement strand
CGTTATCGACGTAAAGTTTTGAAGGAATCCCATAAGCCGCAACCGCATCTTTAAGGACCTTCTGGAAGTTATAGGCGTTATCATTATAAAAGAGTCCGCCGCCAGCCAGCAGACGGGAATGGTCATCAATGATCATGATGCAGTATACCCTCCTGCGGCATGAGGGCTTCAATACCGCCATTCTGGTAAAGGGACACACACTTACTGATGGTCTTTGGGCTGTACTGGAAGACAGAGCCGTCCGGCAGGGTGAGCGGTTTTTCGGTGATACGCTGGTAATAAGCGTTCCTGGACGCATTCGGGTACAGGCCGTGGATGACAGGGGCGATCAGTGCCAGTTTAAACTGCGCTACAGCAGTTGCATCTAAAAGTTTTTTCTGGTCGTTATTCATAGAAAATCCTCCTTTAATTGTATTCTTTGCCATTATAAAGGAAGACCTGGAGGAAAGCAGTCTCCATGTCGTGTGGTCATCAAAAAACAGTTCAGGGGACGAGTGCCTGCTGGCAGTATTGTGCCGGATTTTTATGGGACTGGAGGAATGATACTGCAAAACGGCGGACAAATGCCGAAGTAAAATCAGAACAACAGGAATCTGTAATGATCCCTTTTATAAAAGAAAGGTCCGAAGTCTCCATGGATAAGAGGGCCCAGCCCAATGTCATTAAGTTAAGACATTGGTAAAGCTGCCCCTTACAGAGCAAGGTATATAGAAATATGTACCCTGCTCTTTTTTGTAACTTTTTTCAAAAATTCTATACTCTAAATTTTCGGGTAGTAAGATTTGCCATTACAGAAGATTCTTATGAATGTATCATTACAAATCTGCCAAAGAAAGAATTTCCGGCAGACGAGATAAAGAAAATTTATGCGATGAGATGGGGAATTGAAATATGCAATTGGGTTAAATTATATGATAGCGATTTATATATGCTGGTATTTCCTATGGAATGATATTTTTTCACCTGATGTTGAAAAGCTAATACAGAAAAATCTTTTGCCTGTCAGGCCTGAGCGCTCAGACCCTCGCAAAGTCAGACACAAGTCAGCGGTAAGTTTTCTGTATCGAGCAGCTTAGCTTCTACAAAAGTATATCGCTTTTTCAGACAGATAGCAACCTGTCTTTTTGTGTTACTTAAAAATAGACCAACATACACGCAAAAGACAAAAATAGGCAGAGATAGGGCTTTCCCTATCTCTGCCTGAAAGAATGTGACCACGACAATGTCTTAACTTAATGACATTGCGCGCAGCAAGGCGCAGTTTCTTGTGAATGCAGTCCTCCACTATATCAACTGCCCGGAAACACCGGATATTGCCATTCCCCAGACCATAAATAGGGCAGCAATCGAAGAAATTGTTGCGGAGATTCTGGCAGGGAAAGAGGATATAAGGCAGAATAGTTCCAGGCCAGATACAGGCAGGGAGCATATGGCGGAACAGGGAACTGTAAGACCGAAAAAGGGAATGGGGGAGATGAGCCGCCAAAAGAAATGGATCAAGCAACCTTTGCATTGATTGCAGATACCATGTCAGCGTTTCGGAGCAGCTAAAAAGCACAGGGAGGTCATTTTCCGTTCTGCGCTTCCCTTTCTTCCAATGCCAGGATAAAACTGTTGATAATATCCTCCATGTGGCAGTATTGTATGGGAGGAAGGTTTGAAATCCTGGAGAGCAAAACGGAATAGTCGCCGGAGTTTATCTCGCCAAGGAGCAGGTAATCGGTGCTGATGTGGAGGGCAGAACAAACCCGGATAATATTTTCCGGCGAAGTGCTTTTTTGCCAAGTTCCGCAGAGGAAACGGTCTGTGGAGTAATGCCCGCTTTTTCAGCCAGATCTTCCTGTGTCATACGGAGTTGTTTTCTACGGTTTAATATGCGGTTGCCAATCTGCCTTAATAAGTCATCCATTCCATTGCCTCCTTGCTTGCTATGGACTAATTTTATCTGCTATGGCACAAATGATTAAGCGGTTATAGTTGATAAAACTCTCCTATGATATATAATCAGCAGTAAGGGTAAAAATATAAGGAAATATGGAAAATATAACAGAAAAAGGAGAAGTGAAATGTTAAATGATGTGTGGTTGAAAATCGCCCAGTTTCTGGGAACTTTAAACGGAGAAAATATAAAACGGGAGAGTTATGTGCGTACCTCAGAATATGAAGCGGCTCTGGAGGCATGGAAGGAAACGGAGCAGGAGTGGGAAGTGTTTCTGGAAACCCCTGCCTGCAGGAGAGCAAGAGAAGGCAGAGGAAATGAAGGAGCGCCTGGAAGATTTTGTGTCTGCCAAGGAGAAACGAGCCTACATTCAGGGTTATGTAGACTGTGTGCAGGGATTATACCATATGGGATTATTAAAGGAAAATGAGGGATTGAAATGGACACAAACCATAGATGTTAGTTAAAAGGATACTTTAATGACATTGGCAACATTCAGGATGCATTTCACCGCAAAAAGGTTGTTTGAATGATTTAGACAGACTATAATAGCTGTTATTTCTACAAATAACAAGGAGGTATTTATGAAACTGAAAAAGGCAATGATATTATTTGGTACTGTGTGCATATTGAACACAATGATTGCAGGATGCGGTTCCAGCCCGGAATCTACTGCTAAAACAGAAGAAACTCAGGTAGAGGAAGCATCACCAGAGGAATTAAATAATGCGCCACTAAAAGACGTTGATGGGAGCGCAGAGGAGGCACAGGAAAATACAGCAGGAGAATGGCAGGTTTTAGAGCCGGATATTGCCTCCGCTGTCGATGCGGATTTTTTAGGTAAGGTTCGGAAGATGGAAGAGGACTCATTTTTCATTGTCGAGAGGAAAGTGAAAATTCTTGATGATGGTTCCATAATATACAGTTCTCCAAGCTCCGATGCGGATATTCCCGATTCCCAGTTGATTCATGTAGTTTTTGAAGAAGATACTCGTTTTTATTTAAAAGACACTGATGAAAATGAAGAAGGCCATGGGAACAAAGAGGCCGGATTTCAGGACTTGAAAGAGCATATGTTCGTTGAAATGAAAGGCAGCTTTAAAAATGATGAATTCCATGCTACAGAAATAAGATTCTTTTAGAAAATGAGGAGAAAGATTATGAAAAGAAAATGTATTCTGATATTTGTGATAGTTTTGGCAATGGGGATGACCGCTTGTTCATCCGAATCAAAAGAGAATGCAGTATCTGTGGAGACTGATTTCCCACAGGAAACGGATCAGAAAGAAACCACAGATACAAAAGCTGAGGAAGTAGAAACGAATCTTGTGGAACCATTAAAGCCGAAGATTGCAGAAGAGGATGGAAAAGTTTCTCCGGAAGACGAAGAAAATACAGTGTGCGATCCCATTGCCGGAATTGTTGAAAAGTATGAAGGTAACACAATCACAATCAAAAACCCGGATGATGATATGCTCTATTATTTTTCCACGGAGAATGCACAGATATTGGAAGGATTTTCCACAGAAAATGCACAGGCAGCAGAAGGAGATTCCTCGATTGCCGTGGGTGATAAGGTAGAGATCAGTTACCATGGACTGATTGATTTTGATGAAGAGCATCCAAGTGAAGCTGTAAAAATTGTTGTGATCACAGTTGAATAAATTTGCTGATACAGAGAATGTTTACAAAACCAGATTTTAATATCTACATATTCATATACAAAGATTCCGTCGCTAAGGCAATGGGATTTTTATAATTCTCTTGGCAGTTATTTTATGATGTCTGATACTGTACTTGTAAACATAATACAGTATCAGACAGAAAGGCGTTGGCAGTTTCCTGACTGGCAACGATCAGGAGAGCGACCAGATCCGGGGGTACGAAGTGGGGGCAGTGGATTATATCACCAAGCCTTTTTCCATTGGGGCGCTGCTGCGGAAGATACGGGCAATGTTCGCTATGCTGGAACATCGGGGGCTGGCAAAGGATTTCTATGATGACGGCAGGCTGTTCATGGACTTTTCAGAACAGACAGCTTTGTTGAATGGGAAGCCTCTTACCCTTTCACCCATGGAGTATAAGATATTGTATCTGTTCTGCAAAAACCCTAAACAGATCCTGACCATGCAGCGCCTTTTGGATTGGAACGGCTGTGGGATGCGGATGAAAACTATGTGG
Source organism: uncultured Lachnospiraceae bacterium (assembly GCA_910589385.1). Lineage (GTDB taxonomy): Bacteria > Bacillota > Clostridia > Lachnospirales > Lachnospiraceae > Schaedlerella. The sequence goes on along the minus strand of CAJUTU010000087.1, from coordinate 2,170 downwards.
ACGAACACACACTGACAACTTCCATCAGCCGTATACGGGGCAAGATTGAGGCTGATGGTGATACTTATATCAAAACGATTTACGAATTGGGTATCAGTGGATGGGAGGCGAGAGAAAATGAATCTGGGGAGAATCTCTGTAAAAAGGTTATTCCTGCTGGCATGCAGTGGTATGGCAGTTTCGATGCTTGCTATCTGCGCAGTTGTTTTATGGGTGGCAGGGCAGATGTGGATGTTGGCCTCCGGCATGCTTCTGACGCTCTGTGCCCTTGTATGGATGTTCCTTCTGACGATTGCCTTTGGCAAACGGCTTTCCGTATTTACCAGCGAGCTGTGCCGGGCAATGGATCAAATGATAAGCGGAAGCGGAGAGCCTATGCATGCTGCGGACAGTGAAACACTCTTTGCCCGTATCAGCTACCGTCTTTCGCGACTGTATGGAATCATGCAGGAGAACCGACGGAAAGTGGACGAGGAACGGCAGGAGCTGAAGATGCTGGTGTTGGATGTCTCCCATCAGGTGAAAACACCAATAAGCAATCTGAAAATGGTGACGGATACGCTGCTTTCAAAGTCGGCCACAGAAGAACAGTGGAAGTTCCTACAGGGCATCCGGAATCAGACGGACAAGCTGGAGTTTCTTTTTCAGGCTCTTGTGAAAACCTCCCGGTTGGAAACCGGAGCAATCCGGCTGGAAAAGAAAGACGCCCCGCTAATCGACACGCTGGCGATGGCCTGCAGCGACATCGTATATGCGGCGGAAAAAAGAACACTTCCGTAACGGTGGACTGTTCGGAGGAGCTTTGCCTTTCCCATGACAGCAAGTGGACAGCGGAAGCCGTATTCAACCTGTTGGACAATGCAGTGAAATATACCCCGGTCGGAGGAGCAATCCGAATTTCAGTAGAACAATGGGAAATGTATGTAAAACTGAGTGTGTCCGATACCGGCAAGGGTATTACGGAGAGCAATCAGGCCGCTATTTTCCGGCGCTTCTATCGTGAGGAAAAGTACATGGTGAACAGGGCGTGGGCATTGGCCTGTATCTGACCCGTGAGATCGTAACGAGACAGGGCTGCTATATCAAAGTGGTTTCGGAACCGGGCAAGGGTTCGGAATTTTCCATTATGCTTCCTACAAGATAGCACGGCAGATGGACATTCCAAGTTGTCCAGCGTAAATTTTTTCGCAGCAGTGTGCCGATAAAGCTGCCAGTGGCAGGTTTTCGGCTGAAATGTCCGAGTCTTGTAACATTTCGTCTGCATTTTTTATGCCGCTTCGGACATTTCTGTGACATTTGAATTTTATAATGTCCTTATCAACTGGCAGAAAGGAATATACCTGTATGTCCTGAAAAACAGGACAGAGATAAGGAAAGGAGCATTTGATTATGAATGTATTACAAACGATTGATCTGAAAAAATATTATGGCAGTGAGCCAAACATTACCCGCGCCCTGGATGGCGTCAACCTCTCTGTGGAACAGGGGGAGTTTGTGGCAATCGTTGGAACGTCCGGCAGCGGTAAATCTACCCTGCTTAACATGATGGGCGGGTTGGATACGCCTACGTCTGGCAGTGTCATTGTCCGTGGGGATGAGCTGGCCAAAAAGAATGATGAGGAGTTGACCATCTTCCGCCGCCGCAACATCGGCTTTATCTTCCAGAATTATAACCTTGTCCCGATCCTGAATGTCTATGAAAATATTGTCCTGCCTGTGGAGTTGGACGGCGATACGGCAGACAAGAAGTTTATGGACGAGATTGTGAGGATGCTGGCATTGGAAGATAAATTGCAGAATATGCCAAACAACCTTTCTGGCGGACAGCAGCAACGTGTCGCCATTGCCCGCGCCCTGATCACCAAACCGGCCATCATCCTAGCCGATGAGCCCACCGGAAATCTGGATTCCAAGACCAGCGCCGATGTACTGGGGCTTTTAAAGCGTACCAGCATGGAGTTTAACCAGACCATTGTCATGATTACCCATAATAACGAGATTGCCCAGCTTGCAGACCGGATTGTAAGGATTGAGGACGGCAGGATTGTGGGAAAAATTGCCGCAGGTGGCAATTAGGAGGTGGCAGATATGACATGGTCTTTTGAAAATGATACGAGTATAGTAGAAAAGAAACTGGCAGGACGGAGCATGAAAGCCGACAGGCGTCGGA
>CAJUTU010000086.1 GCA_910589385.1 uncultured Lachnospiraceae bacterium | reverse complement strand
ATTTTCTGATGCTATTATAAGCGGCGGTTCCCGGACAGTAAATTACCCACTTTTTCGTGGGTACTAATCCGGGATAACTCCCTTTTCCTCCAGGATATGTTCCATGCCGCTTGCTTTCAGGTAATCAATCCCTATATGCTGCATGATTCTTAACGCCTCCAGTATTTTCATTCCCATATCATCCGTCAGAGAATATTCCACCCGGAGCGGGTATCCCTCGTAGGATTTCTTTTTTACAAATCCATAGTTCATTAGTTCCTTTAACTGCTCCAGCAACATCTTTTGTGTGATGCCGTCTATGTCCCGTTCCAGCTTCGCCAAAGATGTAGCCCCTAAACGTAGCCGCCACAAGATTATCGGTTTCCATTTTCCCTTAATCATGTCTTGCACAAGTTCCAAAGGGCAGGTATATTCCGTCCGCATTTTCATAGGCAGATACTCCTTTCTCTTTCTATCATCTCTGTTATCTCCTATTACTTCGGCTGAACGCCGTTTCCACTTAGTATAAACTGCTGAGTGGATTTTTTGTCAAAATACAAAAGAATCATTATATAGAATAATTTTCATTATTTTATAACAGTATAGTTAGTGTTTCTTGCTTTGCCATTCTGCTTTAGCAAATTGTTTTTAACCATTTTTCTAATGACTCTGGAAGCGGTAGATGTACTCACTCCAAGCAATGCAATTACATCATTTCTTGTAACAGCACCATGAGATCGGGCATATTCCAATACTTTTTCTTCGCCATCTCCTTTACTTTAATTCGCTGGTCATATTATAACAAATCGGGTCAATGTGTTTGACCCGATTGACCCGATTCGACCTGATATTTTCATTATCGTCTGATTATTGTTCCCAAATAAAATATCATTCATATTCTGCCTCCTATCAATTAAGGCACAGCCGCTCAATAATGCTCGCCCTGACCATCCTCCTGTATACAACGACCGGTATGGCCACAGTCAGAATGAAAAGGAACGGATATAAAACCAACATCGGCCACGCCACAAAGTGATATGTGAAAAACCAGATGCTGGAGGATATCCCCCTTACAATCACCAGGGAAAGGAATCCTCCGAAGACTACAGACGCAGCGATTGTCCCTGCCGCATAATAAAGCCCTTCATAAGAAAGCATACTTTTTAACTGTTTCCCCGTCATACCGATACTCTGTAACATGGCAAATTCCTTCCTGCGCGTAAGAATACTTGTCAGTACGGAATTTATAAAATTTGCTATTCCGATAAAGCCGATCAAGACACTCAACGTACCGCCGATTGTAACGATTAAGGAAGTCAGACTGTCAAAGGACTCTTTATAGGTTCCTCTGGAATCAAAATCCATATTCGGTTCTGCATTTTCCACGTAACTGCCCAGAAACTCTTCCATCTCCGTTTCCCTGCCGTCTTTCACATTGAATGGGAAACCGACCAGATGAGGGGTATCGCAGAGCTTCCGAAAACGTTCTGTCGGCAGGTAGAATCTCGACGCACCCGTGTGACGGGTAGTAGCCGTATTCTCATTTGTGCGGACCTTCGCCATAACCGTAAGGTCAAAACTTCTGTCTCTGGAAATATGTGTGCCATCCACATTCAGATGGTTGAAACGTATCTTGTCCCCGACATTCACCTCCGGATTGTCGATCACGTTTCCATTATCGTCACACTCAACATTAAACAGAACATAATCTCCTGATGCTAACGCCTGCCAGTCTATTGTTCCCTCTATGACCTCCATAGAATCCAGCAGAAACTCATCCGCCCCGTACAAATCAACATACGGGTTCCCGTCAGTATCCTTATTATAGTTGGCAAACGCCTGACTGGAGGCGGAGAATGCTTCCTCCAGAATCCGCGACGTGTAAAGCCGGCCGCCGTCTTCAAAACTGTCTTGCCGCCGCACCGCTTCTATAAATGACTCCGACAGCTCATACTCGCTTCTTTCAAACCGATACTGGAAATAATCTGCAGAAGAAATCAAAAAATCCACATCCATAAATTTTGAAATATATTTGTCAATATCAAATCCTGCCGCTAATGTAAACACGGTATTGAACAGCACCAGGCTCAGCGTCATGGATACCAGAACAAGCACGGTACGTCTGCGGTTCCTGCCCAGGTTCGCCAAAGCCATTCGATGAATTTTCGCCCCTTTTGTTGACTTCTTATCCGTACTCTTCTTCCCAAAGGCTCCAGGGTCATTTTCCGTATACCGGATTGCCTCAATCGGAGACACCATTCCCGCGATTCTGGCAGGCCTGCGTACACTGATGAAAACTGTAATCAGGGCAAATACTGCCGAGCCGATAAAAATATAAGGATTGGCCGTCACCTTGATTCCCGCCTCCGATGTATAGCTGGTTCCATTCATCAGGAAAGGCACCAGCGCACGTCCGATCAAAAATCCAAACAAAAGCCCGATCGGTATACCAATCAGCGAAAGCCGCAGTACCTGGCCGGAAATCAGCCTCTTAATCTGACGTTTTGTAATCCCCAGCGTTTTAAGCTGTCCGTAAGATTGGATATCCTGTATCACAGATATTTGAAAAATATTATATATAATCAGGTACCCCGCCACAATGATGAGAAGAATCCCTGCAATTCCGGAAATAAGCATGGCAGGATTTTCAAGCAGGTTTCCTCCTGTATATGCCGGACTGATCCTCGCAATAATATAATTCGGATCTTCTGCGCTTCCTCCCATTGTGTCGCATGTATATCCTGTTTCAGAAAGGAGCTGCTGCAATTTTGTCTCTGGGTCCCCGTTTCCTTTAAACATGATATAAGATGCGACAGAGCCGGTATAATCACCGCCTACCGTATGGGTATAGCCGTCAAGTTCTGCATGACTGTCCATAAAAGCCTTTGATACAAGCAGTCTCCCTACATGGCTCAGGCTGTCTGTTTCCCAAAAACCGCACAATGTGAAATCGGTCTGGTATTCTTTCCCTTTCATCTCATAGGACAGAGAAACTGTCTCACCAATTCTGGCCGGTATCCCCAGCGCCTCCAGCGTTTTCGTATCTGCCATGATCTCCCGGTCCGCTGCTGGCTTCTGACCTTCTGTCGGTTCATATCGCGCAAAATCAAGCATCGTATCGTCCATATACCAGACTTCTGCCCGCCATTTTTCAAGTCCCGGGTTCTTGATCTTATAGGAAATACATTTCGTATAGGCAATCCTGTCAATGAGAGGGCTCCCTTTCACATCCTCATAGATATTGTCATTAATATAGCTTAACACAGCCTGACCGTCGCCACCCGCTTTCCGGATATTCTGGTCGTGGATGGTGTCCATCATGCCAAAGCCCAGAGTAAAAATCGCAGCAAAGAGGGTCGTCGTCAAAACAATCGCAATCACGGCAATCCTATTTCTGTTCTTGTTCGCCTTAAAATACCGCCCCGATAGCCGTTTTAACACAGTCTGATTATTATTTCCAAATAGAATATCATTCATCCTCTGTCCCCTCCTTACTCCGAAATCCTGCCGTCCTCGATACGGACAATACGGTCAGCCAGCTGGGCAATCTCATTATTATGCGTAATCATCACAAGGGTCTGGTCAAACTTATAGCTTGTGGTTTTCAGAAGCCCTAAGACATCGCTGCTGGTCCGGCTGTCCAGATTTCCGGTCGGTTCATCCGCCAAGATAATTGCAGGTTTTGACACAAGCGCCCTGGCAATCGCCACCCGCTGCTGCTGTCCTCCCGAAAGATTATTCGGCATACTGTTCAGCTTGTCATCAAGTGCAAGCAGCCCTACCACATCCTCCATGAATTTCTGGTCTATAGTGTCGCCGTCCAGTTCTACCGGCAGCACAATATTCTCGTATACATTAAGAATCGGAACCAGATTATAATTCTGAAAGACAAAACCAATATTGCGCCTGCGGAAAATCGTAAGCTGCTCGTCTTTCATTTGGGATAATTCCTTGCCTTTTACTTTGATACTGCCGGAGGTCGGATTATCCAGACCTCCCATCATATTTAACAGGGTAGACTTCCCACTTCCGGAGGTCCCGACGATGGCCACAAATTCTCCCTGTCCGATGTTAATGGTAATCCCGTCCAATGCTTTGGTTATATTGGGCTCTTCGCCATAATATTTTTTTAAATCTGTCGTCTGCAAAATGCTCATAGGTCCACGTCCTTTCTGATAATTAAGAAACTTCTTTCCACGTTTCTAACCATATCATAACAGTCAAACCTCTCAGAAATCTCACCGGAAACAAAGACTTTTCAACAATTTGGCTTTGAAATCTCACAATTCAGTGACATTTCGGCAGTAATGAAGAGAACAGAACGGCTAAGCATTCCTCTCTTTCAAAAGAAAAACTGAAAAGACAGAACCTTTGCCCACTTCCGATGCAACTTTCATATAACCGCCCTGCTTCGTAATAATCTCCCGCGCCAGATACAAACCGATACCAACCCCCGGGGTATCATGCACGTCATTTTCCCTGTAAAAACGTTTGAAAATCGCGCCATGCAGATTTTCCGGTATTCCTTTTCCGGTATCTGCGATATCAATTTTCAGATATAATTCCTGACTTTCAACATGGATATCTATCCTGCCTCCCTCCGGCGAGTATTTCACAGCATTATCCAGAATATTAAACAATGCCTCTCCCGTCCACTTCCGGTCATGATAGGCCTTTAAATTGGCGGGACAATCCACAGAGACTTCCATCTGTTTTTTTTCCGCATGAAACAGGATGCTCCCAAGAGCCGACGCCAGCGTATCATAAACAGGCTGCACTTTCTTCTCCAGCGAGATGATGCCTGTCTCTAAGCGGGAAGTCTTTATCATTGCCTGCATCAGGAAATCCAGTTTGTCAAGCTCAGTCCCACAGTCCATCAGAAATCTGGTTCGTCTTTCCTCTGACATAGGCTCTTCAAGCATTGTTATATTTACCATCTTAAGATTTGTGATGGGCGTCTTAACCTGATGAGAGATATCAGAAATCAACTCCTTAAGCTTAGACCTTTCCTTTGCAATGCTGTCGCGGTTTTTCAGCATTATTTCATAAAGCCTTACCACCCTGTGGTTAATCTTATAGAACAGGTTTTCCTCCAGCGCGCTCTCAAGCAGAATTGTCTCTCCCTCTGCCATCCGGTCTAACTGCTGGCAAAGGGTATCTGAGAATAAAAGAAGCTTCTGGCGGATCAGTGCGATAAACAAAGCCCCGCAGACAAGCACAAGAAAAATGTAAAGAAGGCCCAATAGAAGCACTGCGGCCTGCCCTGTCAGCAGATAAAAGCCTGCAAGCACACCGGCAGAAAGTGTACAGAAAATACCCAGGAGCGCCGCGCAGGCTTTATTTACAGAAATGTTTATTGCGTTCATTTCATTCGGCCCCCAATCCACATATATCCCATGCCATAAACGGTTTTAATATATTGAGATCCATCGCGCTCTATCTTGCTGCGGATACGGCTTATGGCAACCGTAAGGGCATGCTCATCTACAAAATTACGTTCGCAGTCCCACAGTTTTTCCAGAAGTATCTGACGGGTCAGAACAGTCTGCGGGTTCTGTATCAGCACCTTCAAAAGGCGGTATTCCATGGAAGTAAAATTAATCGGTTCTCCTAAGAAGGCTGCCGTCATCTCAGAGAAATGAACAGACAGATTCCCGTCATCATAAGTATCCCCGCCGGTCTGCTTCTGTATCCGCGCAAGCAGAGCAGAAACCTTTTTGCGGAATACACTGATATGAAATGGTTTTGTCACATAATCATCTGCCCCTAACTCATATCCTTTTAACATATCGCTTTCCATATCATTTGCAGTCAGGAAGATTACGGCAGTATCCGGATGCTTTTCTTTCAGCTCCTGGCATAATGCAAACCCGTTTCCATCCGGGAGATTGATATCCAAAACGGCCAGTTCATATGTCTGTTCTTCACAGCATTGCTCTGCTTCTGCTTTTGTCTTCGCCGAATCTATCTTATAACCGCCTGCAGACAAATTATAGCAAAGCGTACTATTTAAAAGATGGTCGTCTTCCACCACTAAAATCCTCATATGTTCACCTTCCCTTACTATATTTTTCTCCTGATTATATCGGATTATATAATATTATCACCCAAATGTCACAGAAATCTCACATGGGCCAGTTTATTTCGAAACCGTCACAAATTCCTTATTTATATTGTTCGATTATAAAAATCTAGAAATATGAAAAAAGACTGTCAAAATATCCTGAAAACAACAAAAATAGAAACACCCTGGAATAGCTCTGTACTGTGTCCGCCGGTGTTTCTATTATTTACATCCTTAATCCGTGAAGCTTAATTATTATTCCATGCTATAATCGCTCTGTTTATG
>CAJUTU010000085.1 GCA_910589385.1 uncultured Lachnospiraceae bacterium | reverse complement strand
CAATCTTAGGTCATCCTGATTTCATCTTTGAATAAGGGGGTTCTGAATAGTTACCCAAAAATTTCATTACATCCTGCACTGTTGTAAATGTAAGAGTGGACTGATAAAGCCAGCGGTTTCTCACATCATTATCCTCCAATGTCGGTAATCCGGTTATATGCTCTAATACCCAGTCTCCATTGATAATCGCATTTTCCAGCCTCTCTGCAATCTTTCTTGTAGTAACCGAATCTCCTTTTTCATATCCCGGACATTCATTTTGCAGCATCTTCAAAACAGATTCCTTTTCGGCTACGTTCTGAATAGATGGACATACCTTTTTATAATGAAGCAAAAACCAATATTCCACACAGCCGGTTGTCATCAACAAGCGCACTCTTATATTTGGCTTTTTCCTGAGTTTCTGCAAAACAGAAATTGTTTTCTTAATCTTATCCCAGCTTCCGGTCTGCCCGTCATCTACATCGAAGAAAAACCAGATTTCATCTGTTACTTCGGCATTATTCCTATACTTTGCATCTTTCTTGAATTTCTTATCTGCAACATCAAACAGTCCCTTTACGGGTTTTTGAATTACCGCCACATCTTCATACTTCTCTTTTAAGAATTTTGTATATTCTATTTCACTCTCGCCTTCACAGAAAACGTAAATAAGTGGTTTGATTTTTCTTCCCATCACTCAACCTCCACTGTATCTACATCCGGCACTGCGCCATACTTTCCTACCAGATATGCTTTGCGGATATTATCATTTGTCCGAACCGGAAGTTCCGTCAGATTAAATAATTCTGAAACACCGCTCTTCTTATTTTTATCAACAAAATACACCTGGTCTTTCCGAAGGATTTCCATATTCAGCAATTCTGTGTCATGCGTGGTAAAAATAATCTGTGCGCGTCCTGGGTTTGTTTCCGGACTTTGAAATTGGGAAATAATAAATTCCGCAAGCAACGGATGCAGTTCCCTGTCAATCTCATCTACCATCAGGACGCCGCCCTGCTGCAAAACCTGCTCGATTCCCGGTGCAAGCGACATCAATCGTCTTGTTCCGTCAGACTCATCAGAAAGTTCCAACGGGAATAATTCTTCTTCTCCTGCTTTATTGATACCACGATGCATAGAGGAAGTTTTCACTTCTCCGATCTTCAGATTCAATTCCGCAGATTCCGAAGAATCCCTAAGAGCTGCCGCAAATTGTTTCAATGCCATAACCATCCCTTCCGGCAAATTACCCGGCATGGAATCATAAGCTGATATTTCTTCATTCTTAATCTCAAACGACATATCTTCAATACCAACATCTGCCTGTTTTGCATAAGTCACAATCGATTTTAACATATTCACATCCTCTGCATGTTCCAATAACTGCCGGGGAATATCTGCATAATCCTTTGAAAAATGAACGTACTCCCTGAACCATTTCATAGCTGAAATGCAGGGCCGATAATTCATAACACAGGCAATGGAAAAAAATAACTGGTTTGGCGCAACTGCCTCCGCAATCATTTCTTTCATTTTCTTCTCTCCATTTACCGGAAAAGAAAACACCTGTCCTTCTCTCGAAAAGACTTCCGATTTCTGTCCTTTCGGCGCCGCATACAAATATTCCTTTTTGATTTCTTTTTTAGTCGCAGAGAATCCATAGATGTATTTTACCCCATCCTGAATATATTCATATTCAAATCCCGTTGGCTCCTGCTTGGAATAATCATTTAATGCAAATGCGCAGACCGGCACTTCTGCTTTTTCGTGCTGTGTCTTCTGAGCATTCCGGATAAACTGTACTCCAAACCAAAATGCACGAATCACATTACTTTTTCCGCCGCCATTTTTCCCAAAAAGTGCTGCTGCCGGAAGTAACCCTTTTTTCTTATATGGTAAAAGGCAGCTCTTATATTCTGCATTTCCTTTTGCTTCCATGGACAAAATACTTTCATCACGAAAGGAACGATAATTTTCAAATTGAAATCTCACTAACATTTTTTCACACTCCTACATGATCAGTATATCCATATTTTAAAAGAAATACAATAGTTTTTATTACAATTTCAGATTATTTCTATCCGATTTATTAAATATTCTATATTTCTATTTAAAAGAGAGGCAAAGCGGAAAGATTTTTATTCAAAAATAAAAATTTCTTCAATTGAAGCTTCTACAACCCTGGAAATATCAACCGCCAGCTTCAAGGACGGATTATACTGCGCCTTTTCCAAACGCATGATGGTTTCCCGGCGTACGCCTACTTTTTCCGCCAGCTGCCCTTGCGTAAGATCTTTCATTTGCCGGTATTTTTTTAATCTGCATTCAAATTCTGCCATACCTTATTCCTCACTTCCATCTGCCAGGTCGTCATGGTCATACCGGTACAGCAAATATTCAGAGAGGAAAATCCCCAGAGCTAACGCAAGGGAAAGGGTGATAATTGTCGCAATCAAGGTATACTCAAGATTTCCAAAAAGTTTTCCCTGACAAAGAATGATCAGTGCAATATGCATGATAGAAAACGAAATTCTATATGCTTTCAGCCTGGCGCGGACCATATTTTCACGGAAGCGCTCATCCATAAATGTTCCTGACATCCTTCCCTCATAGTAAAAACCAAAGAAGCCAAAGAAAAGGAAAAATGCAAATGGAAAGACAGAGCCATCCGCAGAGTATGTAAAGAAACCGGCGAAACCCAAAAAGCCCAGTACTCCCAACCAGCCCCACTTTGGATTGACCTTACGGGTGACGCCTGTTTCTTCCGCCTGTCTCTGTTTTTCACCTGCATAGACAAAAAGCATGACAAACAGAGAGATTACATAAATGCCAGTGAGAGAAATCGATATAATCATCGGCAAATCTTTTGCGCGAAATACATAATCTTTAAAATTCATGGGGGCTACCAGGTGGGAATCATTGAATGCAACCGCATACCATGTCGATAGAAACAAACTCAAGACACAAAAAATCCCACAGCCAATCCAAATCTTCATCTTGTTCGTTTTCATAGTACTCCTCCTATTATTGTGATGTATTTATCTCTTTGCAAGACAAATATATCACTTTATTTTCTTTGTGTCAACAGGAAAGAGACAAATATATCACATTTATGATCCAAAATCAAATATCCATCAGGCAATATCCCGTTTCTGATATATCTTTACCGCAATCCTGTATGAGATAAAAAACCAGATCACCGAAATGCCAAGCACAATACTAAACGCCAGTAGGATATTCTCTTTCACCGGAAAAACAAGGTTTATGAGAAGAACAAGCCCCGCAATGATCCCTGTAGATGCCATGAAAGACATCATGAAGACAATCTGCGATTTTTCCGGGTCAAATAAATACGCGCACGGCAGACTGATACCGCCCGCAAGCAGGCATGCGCTTATCCCGATAGAGCCATACAGGCATAGGGAATAAAGAGTTACATCCATGCCAAAACAGGCAAGCACGACACAGAGAATCAGCGCCGTAATCAATCCCAGTGCGGCAAGCAGGATATAAAACAAAAACTTCTCGCCAATAATCTGCCCTCTCGATACCGGCATGGTGATGACATTTTTATTCCATTTGGAGGCTGCATCGCTGGTAATACTGATAAAGGCTGCTGTTGTGGAAGCCACCGGCGCCAGAACCAGAAGCGCGCTGGTTTCCAGCAGAAATGACAGTCCAAAGCCCAAAACAACCAGGCTGACAATGGTTACAAGGATATTGCTCTTTGCAATATAAAGATCCTTCACTAAAACACCTTTCATCACTTCTCCCCCTTTACATAAAGCAGCATAATTTCATCAATGGTTGCCGGGACGACCAGGGCTTTCGGATATTTTTTCTGCATCCTCGCCCGGTCTGAAACCAAGATCTGCCATTCATAGTCCATTTTACGGTACGAGATGATATCGGATTTATCCAGCGCGTCAAACTGCGCCGCGCCGCACTTGATGATGCCATACCGCTCGGTCAGCTCGTCTTTGGGCTTCTCAAAAACAACCTTCCCTTCATGGATAAATACGATATAATCGGCAATCTTCTCCAGATCGCTGGTGATGTGGGAAGACACCAGGATGGAATGTTCCTCGTCCTGCACGAAATCCATCAGCATATCCAGAATATCATCCCGGACAACCGGATCTAAGCCGCTGGTTGCCTCGTCCAGAATCAACAGTCTGGAATGATGGGAAAATGCGGCAGAAATCGCCAGCTTCATCTTCATTCCTTTTGAAAACTGCTTGATCGGCTTATCGTACGGAAGGGAAAACTGTTTCAGCAGTCCGAAATACGTCCGTTCGTCCCATGTCCTGTAAATGTTTTTCATGACTCGGTTCAGTTTCCGCGGAGAAAGGATTTCCGGATAATTGCTGCCATCAAACACAACGCCAATCTGCTCCTTGACATCCCCATCCAGCTCTTCTCTCCCTAAAATGGAAACCATACCGTCTTCTTTCCCCACCAGCCCTAAAGCGGCATTGATCGTCGTACTTTTTCCGGCCCCGTTTTCCCCGATCAGCCCGACGATAGAACCGCCAGGAACAGTGAATGAAACATGATCCAAAACAAAATCCTGATAAGATTTGGTAAGTCCTGATACCGCGAAAGCATTTGTCATCGCTAATCCTCCTCATATAATAACGTTAATAAACTGATTAATTGATCCAGTGATATTCCGCTCATGCGGGCGATTTCTATCGCGTCACCAAAACACCCTTCTATCTTTTTCTGCTGCTCTTCTAAATAGAAATCCTGATTCCTGACAGATACATAACAGCCCTTCCCGGCTGTGGTCTCAATAAAACCATCCTCCTGCAGGATGTCATACGCCTTCTGCACCGTCAGGACACTAATCTGCAGCGATCTTGCAAGGCAGCGGATCGAGGGAAGCGCCTCTCCGGCTTCCAGCTCTCCGCTCATAATCTGTGACTTGATCTGCGACACAATCTGCTCATACAGAGGACGGCTTGCCTTATTACTTACAACAATCTCCAAACCTTCACCGCCTTCCCGTTCTTTACTGTATTATATTTACAAATACAGCATAATACATTACAGAGCAGTTGTCAAGAAAATCCTGGAATCACCGACCCCTTTATTGACTCTCAATATTGATACCGCTTCCGGTATTTTAAGAACATAAACGCTGACAGGGCAAATGCCATCAGCTCCGCTGCCGGCGTAGCCAGCCAGACGCCGTTTACCCCCAACAGCGCAGGCAATACAAGCATAGCGATCATCATGAATACAAAAGAGCGTGAAAATGCAAGGATTGCGGAAACCAGTCCGTTAGACAAAGCTGTGAACAATCCGCTGGCAAAAATATTAAAGCCGATAAAAACAAGCGCCAGGACACAGATCCGGTTCCCGGTCACCGCAAGTCCGTACACCGGATGATCCGGGCTGGTAAATATGGATACCAGCGGATTTGCTGCCACAAAGGATACCGCCGATGTCACGATAGAAATAACTGTGATGATTCTCAGGCTGTATGAAACAAGCTTTCTTAATTTCTCATGATTGCTCTCTCCGTAATAGTAACTGGCCATAGGCGCAACACCATAGGAATAGCCAGAATACAGGGAGCTTGCAAATGTCAGCACATACATGATGATCGTCACAGCCGCAACACCGTCCTCCCCAATGTAATGCAGCATCGTCCAGTTGAACATCATCGTGATGATCCCGGTAACAAGGGCAGTGGCCATCTCCGAGCATCCATTGGCGGCTGCATTTGCAAGCATCCGTAACCGGAAGGCAGGCTTTGTAAAATGGAGCAGGTCCTTCTTCCGTGCAAATACGAACAGCCCAACCACAGCCGTTACCGAATACCCCATCCCCGTCGCCACTGCCGCGCCGCCGATCCCCATATCAAAAAGGGCGATAAACACATAATCAAGAACCATGTTCAATACCCCGCCCGCCACAGAACAGATGAGGGAAAGCGCAGCCTTTTCAGCCGCGATCATATAGAGGGTAAAATTATTCATCAGCAGAATGGGAACTGTAAATAAAAGATAACGGCCAAGATAGGACGTACAGTAATCCATAACCTCTGCCGAAAGTCCCATTTTGCTGAAAACGGATTCCATCAGGACATACCCAAGCATACACATCGCCGCTCCGACCAGCACATTCACCAAAATCAGGAATGTGAAATCCTCCCTGGCCTCTTTTGTCTTCTGCTCTCCCATCTTTTTCATTACAACAGCGCTGCCGCCGGTTGCCAGCATAGTGGAGACCGCCGTCACAAGCTGGATGACCGGAGCCGTCAGGTTGATCGCCGACAGCGCGCCCGTGCCGATCAGGTTCGATACAAACAGACCGTCCACCATCGTATAAAACGCCATAAATACTGACATGGCGATGGTCGGGACTGCAAATTTCATGATATTTGCCAACGTAACCGGCTTGCTGTAAGCATTTTGATTATTTTGATGATCCATAAGCTTCCTCCTTATCCTCTTGCGAGCGGTCTCGGAAACTCTTTAAAGCCCATATTTCCGCTCTTTTTCTGTTTTTCT
>CAJUTU010000084.1 GCA_910589385.1 uncultured Lachnospiraceae bacterium | reverse complement strand
ACAGACAAAACCTCTGTCTATCCGTGGAAATCAGCTATGCTGATTTCTCAGCCCGCGCTGCATATATGATTTGTGCCCCAGACTCCCGGAAATCAAAAAAATAACCGTCTGCCCCATCTGCCATAGAAGCCATATTTTTTATTTTATAATGCAATTTTAATCTGACTGATTCTCTGGTATAATCAGAAGAGTTTTTATCAAGAATCCTGAAACAGTCCTGATCTTCCATTGCGAAATGGCGCAGCATCGACCTTGCGTTATCCATTGTATTAGAGATCGACTGCATAAAGTATTCCGCACGTTTCTGATGGTTTAATTCCTCACGTTCTATCATGCCCTCCTGCATATTGTATGTATAGATGAGCACTATCACATTTAAAGGCAGGATCATCAGCAGCATTGTCAGTATGATTTTCATGGAAACTGAGGAAACGATGTTGTACAATTTACTTTTTACATGGATGCTCATACCCGTTTCCCTGAAGCCAGTTCCTAAGCATCCTCGTAATCTTCCATCTTCCATTCATTCATCCATTCTATAAAAACAGTCTCTCCGTCAAATTTTAGCGGAAGCCATACATAATCAGAAAAAGCCGTATTTTGTTCATCATCCCGGAACCATTCCCCCTCCAGATTTTCTGTCCGCAGGATTTCCTCCAGGCTCTTTCTTTTTTCCTCCTCCGGATGAAAAAGCAGCTCATATCCCTTTTTATAATCTTCATAGTTTAAATCTGCATATTCCGGGAGCCATCGATCCGCACAGGCTATATACAGATCTTTTTTTCCATGCACTTTGAATACAGAAGAGATCTGTGAATGAAAAGAAGTATGGGAGGGATCATTTCTATGCGGATTTCCCTGCACCTGATATGGACCGTGCCAGGTCTCTGCTACCGCGGCCTCTGACGGATTGGGAAGGTATCCCGTGGTTCCCGAAGTCAGCAGATAATGCAGTCCCTTCCTCATAAAATGCGAAGTTGCCTCTCGCACATAAGGCGGTCCCGGATGCGGAAAATGCGTACTGTAAAATCCAGTCACATCCAGATAATCTTCCGTAAGGTCCGCACAGATCGTCTCGCTGTGGACACGTTCGAAATAATAATAAGCCTTGCCGTCCGGTGCCACAGCCAGATCAAAGTCCCCGGCATTCATCCCAAGGGGGCTCAGTCCTTCCCTGACCTTTGTATAAGGCCCCAGAATATGGTCGGCTGTCAAAATGGTTGCTGTCTGCGTCCCGTCAGGATGCATGATCTTCAGCCAGCACACAAACTTTTCGGTTGACTGATTATAGATGATATGAGGACGGTCCATCATAGAATGCGGATGCAGGGAAGATGCCGGATTTTCCTCCGGCGGGATGATCAGCCCCTTATCCTCCCAATTATACAGATCCGACGAGCAGTAGCACCGCACTCCCCAGTGCCAAATGCTATTTTTCCCCGTCGTTTTTTCTTTATTTTCTCCATACCAGTAGTACAATTCGTCCAGATACATCACGGAACCGCCGTGTGCCTGGATCCTTTCTCCCTTTGTGTCCAGCCATATCTGTCCCGGACGTATAGAATCATACATCAATCATCACATCCCTTCCAAAAATCTTCCAACCGTACAGGTGGAAATACACTGTATTTTATCATCATTCGTTTTATCTGTATATACATGGATTAGCAAATTTGGATATAAATTCGTCATCTCTTTTTTCTATCTCTGGCTGCCGCCGGACAGTTTTTTGTTCCATAGGAAGCACAGAACCGCTCCTGCCAAAAGAGAGACCATATCCGTAAGCGGAGCCGTATAGATCACGCCGTCTAAGCCAAATAACGCATTTAGCCCGAAAAGCATGGGCAGATAGATGATTCCTTTATCGAGCAGGGCTACTACCGTTGCATAGGATGCTTTTCCTGTAGACTGCAGAAACGTAGTGCAAAGCTGATACAGTCCATAAAAGGGTCCCATCAGCATGGAGGCGACGACCATCTTCTCTCCCAGTCTGATCACGTCCTCATGTTCGATAAAGACTGCTACCAGGCTGCTCTTCCCGATCAGACAGCCCACAGTCATAAGGCTGCCGACAATCACTGTCATGATTCCCAGATTGCGGATGATCTGATACATCCTTTTATAATCTCCTGCCCCGCAGTTGTAGGAAATTGCAGGCTGCAGGCCCATGCACAGCCCCATAGCGATCATGGACACTACCATGGAAACTTTTCCGGCCACCCCGCTTGCCGCCACGGTAATGGAACCGTAACTTGCCAGTATATGATTCATGAACATATGGGAAAAACTCATCATGATCGTGCTGCAGGCCAGTGGAAGACCCAATGCCACAATCGGCAGGACCATCTCTTTTTTCAGTGACAGATCCCGGATATCCAGAGAAAATATTTTCTGCTTTTTTGTGACATACCAGAGCAGATACAGGAAACTGACCATATTTCCGATGACTGTCGCAGCCGCAGCCCCGGCAACTCCCATACGGAATACCAGAATCAGGATTGGATCCAGAATAATATTTACAATAGTCCCCAAACCGTTGGAGATCATGGATTGCTTCGCGGAACCATCCCCGCGGATCAGGTTATTGAAGACATTTCCGAACAAAATAATCGGTCCGCCGAAAGCCAGGATCCTCAGATACGTACAGGTATACCCCAGTGTATCCTCATTTGCCCCGATCGCGCTGCTGATGCCGGTCAGGTTCATGAGGACCGCCGCAGAAAAGATCAGTCCGATCACCAATGAGCCGTAACAGCACAGACTGGTACATGCCTTGATCCTGTCATATTCCTTTTTTCCCAGAGACAGAGAGACCACGGTGCAGCCCCCGCTTCCCAAAAGTGTGCCGAGCCCCGATAAAATGCTGAACACCGGCGCACATAAAGAGACTGCCGCAATCTTACATGGATCCCCTGTTTTTCCTATAAAATAGGTATCTGCCATGTTGTAAATGACCATCACCAGCATGATCACAATTGTGGGAATACAGAGGTTCACTGCCAACTGCAGAAAAGACCCTTGTTTCAGTATCTGTTCATTTTTTTCCATCTCTTTTTCCTCCATGATGATAGTGTTTGATGATTTTGCATTACGATTTACAAACGATCCATCCACGTTACAGGTCACGCCTGGTCAAGGTGTGACCTGTAACCCGTCCACAAATCGTAAGAATTTTATTTTGATATATCTATTGTAAACAGAATATCTCTGTAGTACAATCATCAATATAACATCATGTGTTGAGTTAATGGAATATTGTGATTGAATCACGCCAAAGGTAAGGAACTCTGAAAAACGATGAGACCTTTTGACAGGCGAATCAAGAATGGTAGTGTAAAGTATCGTATGAAAAAATAATACGGGTATTGCCCGCATTAAAAATCTGCTTCGCAGATGGCGGGCAAGAAGGCAATCAATTTGCTGCGCAAATTGGTTACAAATATAGATGGAGAGAGTTATGAATTCAAAGAACAATCTGCGCTTCCAACAGACGGAACGGAAAATTCGGGATATTTTTTTAGAATTATTAAAAAAGAAAGATCTGTCAAAGATCACGGTCAGAGAAATCTGCTGTCTGGCAAATATCAACCGCACGACGTTTTATCTCCACCATGAGGATATTTACGGATTAATGCAGTGTATCGAATCAGATATGTATCATTATTTTAATGCGATTTTTACCTCCCCTGGAAAAAATTATTGTCTCCGGGAACGTTTTCTGCAATTATTTTCTTTTATTAAAGAACATCAGGATTTTTACCGGGTATTTCTGTCCAGCCAGTATCGACCCAGTATTTTTGACTATGCGGTGTTATCCGTATCCAATATCCGGCTTCAGGAATTCATGCGTCAGTCTGAGATCAATCGTATTTCAGAATATGAATACTGCCAGACATTTTTTCTTGCCGGACTGACTGCTTTCATACAAAAATGGCTGAACGGCGGCTGCCTGAAATCAGAGGAAGAACTTCTTCAACTTCTGACCCGGCAGTTTTCGTTCAGCCAACAGCTTCTGGCACATTTTTATTGAATATTTTGCACGAGGATATCATTCCCAAAATTTCTCTGGCTGTGTGGTTGCGTTAACAGACGCAAGAATGCGTCAGCACGTTTTTTGCGAATGAATAAGATGGACAGATACTTCAGGAATCCATCCTCAATCTAAATTTTTTAATATTCCATATCCCATAATCAAATTGGAACCTAAAGTATAAATACTCTGTTGCACCCTATCATTTGAATTTCCTTCCACTGTATACACTCTTCCATTCTCACATTTTTCCACAATCCCCACATGATCCGATACGCCATCTCCATTCCAATCAAAGAAAATAACCGTCCCTGCCGCCGGACTGTAGCTATTGTCCTTCCATTTTCCATTGCTCTGGAACCATTCCACGCCAGCCGGACAGAATGCGAACTTCGGAACAGCCCCACTTGCAATCAATCCACACTGATTCGCGCACCATTTCTCCCTCTGGGAAAATCCATACCACGACCAGAACTTCTCCCCGCCTTCATTTCCCACCTGGATGGAATACTTCGGATCCGTGATGCCGTTGGGACTGTTGGGATACCGGGTATTAAAGGGGCATTCACTGGCCTGCATGGGATCTGTTCCTTGTCCTCTGGATTCCTGCATCATGATGGTCTGTATAACCTGCACATAGTCTGGAATCCCGTACTCCCTTACATACTGCTGGATCACCGGAGTGTAATCCAACACATCCTGGCTGACCGGCTCCGAACCTTGACTGCTGTTTTCGTGGTTTTCTTCACAGACCTTACGGCTTCCAGGCTTGTCCGGACGGATTTGACTGCCATCTGCCTGACTGCTTTGGTGCCATAATCAGCCGACCTTTTCTGCACTGCCGACTGGCCTGCACGAATTTCTTTTGTAAACATTCCGAAAGGTTTTCCTGCAATACGCGGAGTGGTTTTCACTTCCCTTCCGGAACCGGAACGGAATAGTTCCCTGATGCCTTGCTTTCTTTTGATTTCCCCTGTATCAGAGGCAGGATTCTTGTATGCTTTTGTTTTGATCCTTCCCGTATTCGGTTCTGTTCTCACAGTTCCTGTTTTGATCTTTCCCACTGAAGTATCGGAAAAAATACCGGCAATATTAAAAATTCTGAGATGTCATCTTTCACATCCATGAAATCTCAGAACTCTTTCTATCTTTTACGGTTTATTTTTCTTCCACTTTCAGTTCCCTGCCGTCCCATAAGATATGGATATCCTTCTCACCCACTGGAAGTTTTTCCTTTCTTCCAGTTCTGGATCACCCGGTTGAAAATACTGTCCAATGTGACCAGCATTCCCAACGGCATGAGCTGCTCTCCCAACTCCCGGATGTCATAATCAATGATCCGGCTTTTCGTATCCACATTCGTCGGCTGTGCAAAGGTATTCAGACTCCCGTTGATAAATAATTCCGAGGACAATGCCAGCCCCCTTGCCTCTTCCTCCGGCTGTGCCATCAGTTCCCGGTACAGATTCTTCAAGGTGGGCACCTGCCCCCTGTAATGACAGGGAGTCATAAGGAAACATTCACAAAATTATGACGAATGCCAGATAAACGTGAAAATAAAAAATGCTATGCAAGAAGTTATTTGATTGCATGGCGTTTTTTATTTTCCCACAATCATCATTTTGAATTTTTCAGTGTCCGAAGGACGCGCAGCCATCACCGGAGGTGATGATCTCAGGGGTTTGGGGATATGTCACCAACAAGCATTTAGCAGAAATTCCGGGACGGGATTTCTGCTAAATACGCAATCTTACGGAAGATTGCATTGCTTGCCAGTATGTTTTGATGCGGGAAATTGCTACTTTTTCATCAACTGTCTATATTCCTCCGGAAACAACCCTGTATTTTTCCGAAACAGGCTTGCGAACCGTCCTGCATGATGATAACCTACGGATTCCGCAATCTGGCTTACTGTAAAATCCGTGCCGACCAGCATATACTCCGCATGGGCGATTCGTTTATTCTGGATAAATTCTGTTATAGTATATCCATACAGTTTCTTGAAAGAATAACGGAGTTTTGTCTGCCCCATGCAGGCGATTTTTGTTAAATGCTCTGCCCGGATGTCAAAAGCAAAATGATCCTCTATATAGCACTTTACCGCATCCAGGTTAATCAAGTCTTCCTTTGTCAGATCACCGCTTGGAACAAAGCCTTTGTGTTCCTTTGTCTTTTCGGCAATCAGGGAAATGGCTTCTGCGATTTTGCTTTCATAAAACAAATGAGCCGTTGCACCGGTTCCTTGGAATGTCTGTGTCTGGCGCATGAGCAGCACTAATTCTGGAAAATCAGAAATTCCGTCTACGCTACGGAATGCTTCTTTGGGATCGGGAAATTCACCGGGATATTTCTGTTCCAGATAAGTACTAAGGAAAGAACCGAAGGTGGGTTGAATAAGAGGGCAAGCCCTTGTGCCCTCTTATTCAGCACACTTTTGGTTTTTCCGAATTGAACAAAGTCGCGTCCGGTATATGGGGATTCAAACATCCATTTCTTTACCTGGGTGAGGCATCCATCATCTCAAATTTTTCTAACCCCTGCCTTTTCCCGGACTTTTGGGTATATCTCCCCCTTTCCCCCAATTTTATGTATCTTATATTTTATTTTCTCTGGATTACGCGCTGCTCTTTCTATA
>CAJUTU010000083.1 GCA_910589385.1 uncultured Lachnospiraceae bacterium | reverse complement strand
TCTGCTCTTTTTCTTTACTGAACAGTGCCTCATAATGTTCGCTATGCAGATAATAAACAACTAAAGTTGTTGCAAATGAATTTGCTGCGAAATTAACTGTTGCCATGATCCTTTCCTTTCTGGACTCATCCGGTCCGCTTTGTTTTCTAACTGTAACCACTATAACACCTATTTTCTGTTTTGTCATTATACTGTAAGTATAATTTATACCGGTAATATAATTTTTCAGGGCAGAAAGCATTTCCCGGCTACTCCTGTTGGTAAACAAGCGCCCACCTGTTTTCTTCCTTGTAATAAATCAGCTTAACATTGATTTGCTGTTCCAGAATCGTTATGGTACAGTTGAACTCAACAGAAGACACCCCTGCATACATCTTTTCCTCTTGGGAATGTACCTTAATCTGGCGGACTGTCCTGATCTCGCCGTCCTCGTCCTGCACCTTCAGCGCAGTAGGCATCATCCGCCCCTTATTTGTAAACCAGCAATAGCATCCTATTTCCCTCTGTTTTCCCCTGATTGGTCCGACATCTGCCTTCTGTGAATTTGTTCCTATCCCAAATGCCATGATACCCCATCCTCTCTCACTGAACTTTCACCTTGTCATAATCTACCGTCCGTTTCTCCCTTGAAATACCCCCGCTCATATGGTCAATGGGTTGGCGCAAAAATGTCGCACGCATTACGGTATCCATTCCATACCGCTCTCTAAGAGCATCCACGGTCTTATCCACTTTCTCTAGTTTTTCATAATCTATTTCATCAAAAAGCGTTGTCTGTCTGAAGAAACCATCCTCCCTGACACGGCTTGTGTGAATCCCCAGATGTCGAATCGGTCTGTGGTCCCACAATTCCAAGAACAACCTGCAAGCTGCCTGATAAATTTCCCATGTCAGGTTCGTGGCTGTCTTCAACACCGTTTGATGGGATACATAAGACAGGTCTGCATACCGGATACCTACTGCTACTACCGAAGCCTGCACATTATCTGTCCGCAGCCTGTATCCCACTGTTTCTGCCAGCGCAAGCAGCACCCTGTCAGCGGTTTCCACATCTGTCACATCATATGGCGTGGTAGTGGAATTACCATAGCCCTTGTTGGCTGGAGGCTCTGCCAGCACTGGGGAGACATCCACACCATTTGCAAATCCCCATATGACTTCCCCCTGCTTTTTGAGGATGCCTTTTAACCACATCGGATCTGCCGCTGCCAGCTCCCCTATGGTCTTAATCCCTAAGTCAAACAATTTTTTTGCTGTGGCGCGGCCTACAAAAAACAAATCGGATACCGGCAGCGGCCACATCTTCTGCGGAATTTCTTCAGGATACAACGTATGGACCATATCCGGCTTCTTAAAATCACTTGCCATCTTTGCAAGCAGCTTGCTGCTGGATACCCCAACATTCACTGTAAACCCCAATTTATTATGAATGCTGTCCTTAATCTGAACCGCTACCTCCTCCAGCGTTCCAAACAGCCTGACGCTGGAAGTCATGTCCACAAAGGCTTCATCAATGCTGTACTGCTCAACAACATCGGAATACTCCCGCAGGACATTCATAAATGCTGCAGAGCATTTTTCATACAGGCTGTAATTAGGCGGCACTATTACCAGATTCGGACATTTGCGCTGTGCTTCCAGTATTGTTTCTCCTGTCTTTATGCCATACCTTTTAGCCGGAATGGACTTGGCCAGAATGATCCCGTGGCGCATTGTCATATCACCGCCAACAGCGGATGCAATTTCCCTGAGATCCTGTTTCCCTCCCTTATGGGCCAGACGATAAACAGCCTCCCAACTAAGGAAGGCTGAATTGACATCAATATGAAAAATAGTGCTTTCCAAACATATGTCACCTCCTGTGGAACTTCATTATAGCAAACATATGTTCTAATTTCAACAGGAAATTTATTCCGTCATTTAGAATTTGCTGAAGCAAACAGACTCATTTGCTCAAAGTCTGTCCGCCGTTCCAGCGGTGGGGGCACTTTATGAAGAAAAGCATCCAATAGCACATCCTCCGCTAGCCACTTACGGATTTCATCCTGCTCCAATACCAAAGGCATCCTGTCATGCACTGGCTGCATGGAATCGTTAGCCGCTGTCGTCAGAATAACAAACCGATCCTCGTCCTGATACCGGTTATAGAATCCGGCCATATACAGCACTGGCTGGTCTTTCCGGTAAAATATGTTCTTCTTTTTGTTCCTGTTCCACTCGTAAAACCATGCCGCAGGCACTACAATCCGCCGCTGTCCCACACTCTCCCGGAACATCCTTTTCTCCGTCACGGATTCGCTCCTGGCATTGAATATGAGCTGCTTTCCATGAAAACCAGGGAATCCCCACCTCTGCCACCTGCAGCATACGTTTTGCCCATCACCCACAAGCACGGGCGCAACCTCTGATGGATGGATATCCTTTGCCTGCAGCGGACCTCCTGCCGCTGAAGCCTGTTTCATCCTTTCGTCCACCTGCCGGACCAGCTTCTCAATTTCCCTTGCGGTATCATCATCTACATAGTAGCGTCCACACATAAGCAATACCTGCTTTCCTTAATGTCTACGCTTATTATATCTCGCATCACATATTCTATCCAGCAAAAACTACTCCCCTATACGCACCTCCAGCCCGTCCAGCTTCAATCCCGGAAGCCCTACCAGATACCATTCCCGGTCCATGCCCATCTCCACACGGGCGGGAATCCAGACTTCATTCAGCTTAAACTCCAGAACCTCCCCGCAATGAATGCCTCCATAGTCACGTCTGTCCCCATCACCGTCAATGTAATGGAAATTATACCTGCCGCTTTCCTGATCATAAAATAATGTGCCCTGCTTCATAAAACAGTCCTCCTCTGAATTTTATTCTCATATAGTAAGGACTTCCTTTGCCTCTGTTTTCTTGAAACTATTTTATAAATTTTTATTTTTCTCTATCCGCCATATCCGAGCAGACATTTTTCAGGGAATTGAATGTCACTGTCATCATCTTCTGCCAGTGCTCCCCTGCTTTACAGAGCACATCCAGTTTTTGCACAAGCGCACCGGCAGATAATGCTCTATACTCTTACCATACTCCCCATTCATCTCATTAGCCGAAAATCCCATGGAGATTTCTTCCATTCCTGCTTCCATGATTATATCGACGTTTTCCGCAATCGTACCCAGTATGATCTTTTCAAGCTGGTCCGCCGTCCGGAAAAATATAAAAGTTTCAAATTCCTTTTCCGATGCCAGCACATAAAAAATATGAGCCTTATTCACACCAAATGCCACATCCGCGTTCCATTCCTTAAAATAATCTCTGTATTTCTCCATGACCTGCAGTATCTCTTTCTTTTCCATATCCTTAGCCTTGCTCATAGCTTTTCCTCCTCCGCTTCCGCCAGCTCCAACTCATATTTTTTTGACAGCCGGTAAAAGCTGTCCTTCTTCAGCCCGGTCAGCTTCATGGCCTCTTTCGCTGAGATCACTCCGCTTTTCCATCTGCCGTAACAGTCCTCCCAATTTTCAGGGTACTCTACCCTTGGTCTTCCCAGATGCCTTCCGTCTGCCTTTGCCACCTCAATGCCCTGGCGCTGCAGCTCATGCCGTTCCGTCCAGTCTTCATCCGCCACATATGCGAACACCGCAAGCACAACATCCGTGATAAGCTGTCCCACCAGTTCCTTTGACTGCGTGGTATCCAGAATGGGCATGGAGGTTACTTTGATGTCGGCGCCAATCTCCTTTGTGATATGGAACCACTCTTTGTAGATTTCCCCATAATTTCTCCCGAACCGCTTCAGCTCCGTCACCACCAGCAGGTCACCTTCCCGCAGGATGTTGTCAACTAGAGATCGGTACACCGGGCGCTCAAACTGTCTGCCGGACTCTTTCTCCACATAGATGTCGCGCTCGTCGATACCCTCCTCATCCCGCAATATATGTATCTGGCGATCCGGGTTCTGCTCACGGGTGCTCACGCGCACATATCCGAATTTCTTTGATGCCATGACAGTCCTCCTTCCATAAAGTTCCGTATCGCAAAAGGTGTTGACGGCTCCTGCGACATCGCAATATTCTAAACAGACCTTTTGCGACAGAAAAACAGGGGCATATACCTGCCGGAATCTATATCTCCAATGGTATACCTTTTGCGACACATCATTTTATACGCAGAATGCTGACAAATTACAACAATTTTCCCAGCCTGTCAGTTTTCCGGCCGGGAACCATTGCCCTATAGCCGGAACTTCCGGATACAGTTTAACAGCGTGGCAGAAAGCTCCTGATACAGATCCTCGTCAAACACATTTCTGTCCATTGCGTTTTTGATCAGCAGCGGACGGTACATCCGGAAGATTTCCTCCTGTGCCTCCTTATCCCCTGTCTTTGCCCTCTCAAGCAGCATTTCAAAATTCATCCTTTCCTACCCCCATTCCTTTGCGCAGCTTGCGGATGATATAGTAATACGCCATTTCCGCCTGCTTTGCCTCCATGCCAAATTTTGTGCCAAGTTCCTTAAAATTCAGTTCCCCGAATACCCGCGCGAATAGTATCTTGCGTTCCCGGCTGTTCAGGCGGTTTATGCACTTCGCCAGTTGCACGCTGTCTATCTCCAGCATATTATCCCATGCCTCCACATCACCAAAATAAAAAAGAAGGGACTGCTCTGCCAGATAAGCATGATACTGTGCCTCAAAATCCACATGGTTCTTTTCCATGAGATCCACCTGTATGTATTCCTTTTCCTTTTTCCGGTTCCTCTGTTCCATATAACTGATGCGCTTATTTGCCACCGCCGCCATCAGGTATGCAGTAAATCGGTTCTGCACCGAATCTGTCTGCTTTTTCTCCATTCTTTTGTCCTCCAGTCTTTTTCATGTCCAACTTGAAACTTCAGACATGAAACCGGAGGACCCCTGGCCTGATAAATGCAGCGTTTCCCGGATACAAAAGAAACAGGACCGCTACCCGGTCTGTATGCCGGATAACAGTCCTGTTTTTCACTTACCCCAAAAAAGTAGTGCGCCACACTACCAGCAGAGGCGCACTTTCCTTGTAAGATAAAATATATTTTTTTAACAAAATTCCCTCGCCGATAAACGGCTTATGCTTACTCCCCAATGACCATGTATCCTTCCTCATGGTCACAAAAAAAGCACTCAAATAATGTCCTGATGAACCACGTTTTTTTTAATTCATCAGCACACTGAGCGCTTTTAGTAGTCTTACAACATATGTTTCAAGTGTGTTTCTGCCATTTTTACATTTAGAAAGTGTGGCACTACACTACTTCTAGGAGGTGATTAGAATGTCCTTATCAATCAATGATGCCCGTATTTTCAGCCAGGTGCTGAAAAAAGCCCGCAAAAAACTGCATCTGACACAGGAAACCTGTGCGGAGCTTTTAGAACACTCCCTTTCTTTCCAGAAAGATCTCGAACGCTGCCGCTGTTCCCCAAGCATTGAGAATTTTTACCACATCTGCAGAACTCTGGATATATCCGCAGACGACTGTATTTTTCCCGACAGCCACAATACTGACTCTACATATCAAAAGCTGCTGCGGCTGCTCTCCCAGTGTGATGAAAGCAGCTTAAAAATCCTTGCTGCCACAGCGGAAGCAATCGTCAGTGAAAAGAATAATCCGTCAGCCTGATTCTGCCAAAAATATAACCCAACTGTCTTTCCGGTTGGGTTATATTCTATACCACAATTATCTTTATAATATAGATGAAAAATAGATAGATTGTCTTTTTAATCGACAATTTACGACATTCAGATACCATGTTTAATCATTTGGACTGAATTTATATCCATATCCATGCAGTGTTTGTATATTGGAAATCCCCAGCTTTGTCCTAAGACGGTAAATAATATCCCTGATAAGATAGGAACCTCCGACATAATTATCCCTGCTTACCGCTTCATAAATCTGATCTCTTGTGAAAGCTATATCAGGATTGGATGCCAAATAGCAGAGCACATCAAATTCCATTCTAGTAAGAACTATTTCCTTTCTATTTACATAAACTGCCCTGCGCACAAAATTTATCTTCAATTCTCCATAAACTAAACTTTTATCTGTCTCAGCCACTATTATCACCTCTATTTGACTAACAGATACTTTTTAGGAATCCTTATGGTTCCTGTCCTGCTTTAACTGCCAATTTCTGTTCTCTGTGAAAACGTACAACCCCCGTCTTATTCAATGCCACCATAAGCATCGGGATAAATAAAAGCTGGAGGATAATTCCCGGAACTGCAGTCCAATAAACGCCTCCCCCGTCATGCCGCACTGCCGCTATTCCTCATTTGTATTTTTTCCTACGCCCCCGCGTCAAAACCGCCCTGCGCTTCCATTCCGGAAACACCGGCATTTATCTCCTGCCTCGCCGCATGGTACGCACCATAGTAGGCGGCTTTCAATGCGCCATGCACCTCCGTCTCCGCCCTCGACTCCTTCTCATGCCAGCCCACGCCTGCGGTATAGGTCAGCACCTCGTCACCGTTCCCGTCATACACATGGGCGGCGGCTCCCCCGGACTGGAACCTCGCCTCATACGGCTCTCCGAACAGGAGGCAAAGCCACCTTCTGTCCGCTTCCTCAATCTGCTTCATGTTCCCCATGTCCGCCATCCTCTGGCTGACCTTCCCCATCAGAGCCGCCCTGTCCGGCGCGACTTTCGCCACCTCGCTTTTCCGCAGGGCGAGGAACAGGTTCCCCATATAGACACCCTGCGCCGCATCCTCCCTCGCAAGCGCCGTTATCTTCTCCCGCAGGGAGTCCGTCAGCTTCCAGCCTTTCTTGGATGATGCCTTTGATGCTGACGGATGTATATTTTTAATTCCCGTTATCTCCATG
>CAJUTU010000082.1 GCA_910589385.1 uncultured Lachnospiraceae bacterium | reverse complement strand
CTTGAAAATATAAGGTTTGTAACAAAAAAATAGGTAGTAAATTTGACACTACCAAAAACAGACAGGGAGATGTGATATGAAAGCAGCAGTTGTATGTGCAAATGAAGATGTGCAGTATTTGGATTACGAAGAGCCCCAGGTAAGTGCGGGCATGGTAAAGATCAGGGTTAAAGCGTCCGGGATCTGCGGCTCGGACATCCCCAGGGTCTTGCATCATGGAGTCCATTTTTATCCCATCGTGCTGGGACATGAATTCTCAGGAGATGTGACAGAGATTGGGGAAGGGGTTACAAAAGTGAAAGTCGGGGATCGTGTTTCCGGTGCGCCGCTGGTTCCGTGTATGAAATGCGGGGACTGCCAGAACGGGAACTTTTCCCTCTGTAAACATTATACCTTTATCGGTTCCAGACAGCAGGGCAGCAATGCGGATTACGTGGTGATCCCGGAGCAGAATGCAGTCCCGTTTGACAAAAGCATTTCCTATGAGCAGGGGGCAATGTTTGAGCCTTCCACAGTGGCGCTTCATGGGCTGCTCCAGAATGATTACCAGGGCGGAGAGTACGTCGCGGTCCTGGGCGGAGGCACAATTGGGATGTTCACGATGCAGTGGGCAAAGATTTTTGGCTCAAAAAAGGTCGTGGTATTTGATATCAGCGACGAGCGGCTTGCCCTTGCAAAAAGGCTGGGAGCCGATGAAGTTGTCAATACGACAAAAGAGAACTTTATGGAAGATGCAAAGGAAATCACGGGCGGAAACGGCTACGGATATGTATTTGAGACAGCCGGGCAGGCGCCGACCATGCAGATGGCTTTTGAACTTGCGGCAAATAAAGCGCATGTCTGCTTTATCGGAACGCCTCATGTGGATCTGACTTTTACCCCGAAGATGTGGGAAAATATGAACCGTAAGGAGTTTAAACTGACCGGTTCCTGGATGTCTTACAGCGCGCCTTTCCCGGGAAAAGAATGGGAACTGACCGCACATTATTTTGCCACAGGACAATTAAAATTCGACCCGGGATTTATTTTCAAAAAAATACCAATGAGCCAGGCGCAGGAAGCATTCCAGATGTTCAAGAAACCGGGCTTCGTACAGGGCAAAATACTGCTTGTGAATGAGGAGACAGTATAAAGTATCGCAGGAGAAAATATATGGGAGCTGCTCGCATTTAAAGATCTGTTGTGCAGATTGGTTACAAGTTCAGGAGGTGTTTCTATGATTTTAACGGTTACGCTGAATGCGGCCATAGATAAGCGCTATGTGGTAGAAGGCGCCAGGGCCGGAGAGGTAAATCGTGTAAAGGAGTGCGCATATACTCCGGGAGGAAAAGGGCTGAATGTGTCAAAGCCCGCGGCTGTTGCAGGTGCAAAAGTGGTGGCTACCGGATTTGTGGGAGGCCACGCGGGGGCCTACATTGAAGATTCTTTAAAGCCATTTGGAATTGAGCCTGCCTTTTATCATATGAAGGAGGAAAGCAGATCCTGTATCAATATCTGGGATTCCGTGAACAAAGTGCAGACGGAATATCTGGAGCCAGGTTTTACAGTGTCAGAGGAGGATTTTGAAGGCTTTCTGAAACAGTTTAGGGAGCTGGTGAAAGGCGCGTCTGTGGTGACTATGTCGGGCAGCGTTCCCAAAGGATTGGATGAGACTGCCTATCAAAGGCTTGTGAAGATCGTAAAGGATGCCGGAAAAAAGGCAATCTTGGATACAAGCGGAAAACTGCTTGCCGAAGGAATCAAGTCCGGGCCGACTATGATCAAGCCGAATATTGATGAAATCCGTATGCTGACGGGAAAACAATGCGGCCAGGAAAGAGAGATCATAGAAGCGGCAAAAAAAATCTATGAAAGCGGTGTTGAGGTGGTGGCTGTTTCCCTGGGAGCAGAGGGCTCTGTCATAGTATGTGACGAAGGGATCTTCCGGGCATCTGTGCCGAAGATTGACGCTGTCAATACAGTGGGGTGCGGGGATTCTATGATCGCAGGATTCGCGCTTGGGTTCAGTGAAGGACTGTCCATGGAAGAGACGCTGCGCAAAGCAAGCGCCATCTCGGCGGCAGCGGCATTGCGGGAGGAAACGGGCTTTTTTGTAAAAGAGGATATGGAAAGGATCTTTCCGCAGATTGAAGTTGTAAGATATGAGGAAAGCTGAAAGCAGAAAGGAAAAATAAAATGCAATTTGTTGATCCGGCAATCGTGCCGAAGAAAAAATTATATACAGGTGTGGAGATGCCTTGTGTGGGAATGGGGACATTTGGTTCAGACCGTGTAAGCACTGAAGAAGTGTCAGAAGCAGTGGCGGGAGCCATCCGCTGCGGATACCGTCTGTTTGACTGTGCGGCATGCTATGGAAATGAAGAACAGATTGGGCAGGTGTTCCAGAAAGCATTGAAAGAAGGCGTTGTAGAACGTAAGGACTTATTTATCATGTCAAAGGTATGGAATGATATGCACAGGGACGTGGAGAAGGCATGCAAAAAGAGCATTTCGGACTTGAAATGCGAGTATCTGGATATGTATTTTATACACTGGCCGTTTCCAAATTATCATGCGCCTGGATGCGACGTAGATTCCAGGAATCCAGATTCCAGGCCATTCAGCGTGGACGAGTTTATGGACACTTACCGCCAATGTGAAGAACTGGTAGAAAAAGGACTGATCCGTCATATCGGGATTTCCAATATGACGATTCCGAAAATGGATGCCGTGCTTTCTCTGATGAAGATCAAACCGGCGGCGGCAGAGATTGAGATGCATCCGGCGTTTCAGCAGAAAGAACTTCAGGAGTATCTGGAAGCGAGGGACATCCTTCCGGTAGGATATATGCCCATTGGATCCCCAAGGAGGCCGCAGAGGGATATCATGGAAGAAGACATAGCGGATCTGGAGATGCCGCAGGTACAGGAAATCGCCAGAAACCATGGCGTCAATCCCGCGGTCATAGCGCTGAAATGGGCGCATCAGAACGGGCAGCTTCCGATTCCATTTTCCATACATCATTACTATGAGAACCTGAAATGCATGACAGAAGATCCGCTGACCGAAGAAGAAATGGCAGCCATGGCAGCCCTGGAGCGTGGAAACAGGCTGGTCAAAGGACATGTATTCTTGTGGGAAGGCGCGAAAGACTGGCATGACCTCTGGGACGAGGATGGGGTGATCGTAAAATAAGGAACCGTGCAAAAATTATTTTAGCTTTTTTACAAAATAATCCACAATCTTTTCACTGTGCGGCAGGAAGAGTCCGGCAACCGGGCCGACGAGGAAGGCGCTGATAATGGTTCCCAACCCTACGGCGCCTCCCAGAAGAAATCCAATTGCCGTGAAACAAAAATCAACGGCAACCCGGATAGGGCCGAATGGCCTGGACAGCTTATCGCTGATCACGATGGCTACCAGGTCATTGGGGCCGGTGCCCGCATCTGATTTTATCACAATAGTCATGCCGAAAGCCAGGATGACACAGCCTGCAGCAAGACTTAAGAGCCGCAGGACAAAAGGGCTTTCGGAATGGATGGTTCCTTGCAGCAGAAGAGTAAAAAAATCAATGATCGGCCCGCCGAATGCCATGCACACGAGAGTTCCGATTTTGATATAACTTCTGTCAACGATCAGGAGGAGCAGTATGATCATGATACAGACGGTGATATGTGTATAGCCGTGAGTCAGATTTCCCATAAAGCCATGGAGAGTCCGGAAAAGTCCCTGCACAAACACATTAAAAGGGTCTGCGCCGAGTTCGGTCAATAAAAATAATGTTACGCCTAAATGGGCGATGATCAGTCCGGCAAATAATAATACCAGGCGGGCAAAAGTTTCCTTTAAATTTCTTTTCATTTGAAATCTCCTGTTATGATTCAAAACCTTTTTCAATTAAAACTTTTTTTCCTTGAAATGCAAATCCATATTTCCGGATCCGTTCCGGTGTGATTCCGCCAGCCGCCAGACCTGCGGCATAATTCATCCGGTCAATCTGCTCCAGCGCTTCCGCCGCCGTATCTTCCAGTGTCTTTTTGTGGGCCGGATCACAGACTTTGAATTCGATTATGATTGCATCATCTGAGGCACGGAGTGGTTCCAGTACCACATCATATCTTCCGAATCCGCTTTCGCGGTTTGATGTAATTCTGTATCTGTCTTCCAAATCGACCATCATTCCAAGCACAAAACCATGGTAAAAACGTTCCGGTTCTGTTTCCGCAGAAGGATTTTTTCCAGTATCAAAGTAACTGAATGTGGCAGAGGCAACCCGGTTCATATAGGTATTCATGGCATCAATATCTCCTAATAGCAATGCTTTTACAAAAGTGCTGTATGCAGATGTGAAATCTTTAAACCACCCATCGATCATTTTTTCAAACGTAATACAGACTTCACGGTTTGTGAGAGCCAGTTCATACTCTGGATATCCTCTTTTATTTAAACCATATCGTTTTACACGCAGATAACCGCTTGCCAGAAGCAGGCTCCATACAGCGTTTTCGTTGCTGTCCAATTGGCTGAATACAACCTGCTCATCCATCTGCGCATGGAGCGTCTTTTTGGCCAGCAGATCCTCCATGGTGATTTTTATATCTACACTTCCCTCACGGATCAGCTTTCCTATAAGGCTGTTGCTGCTGGTATTTGCCCAGTATGTGGAAAATGCGTGTTTATCTAAATAATTAATGATGGACCATGGATTGTAGATATCTGTACTTCGGCCAAATGTAAATCCGTCATACCAGTACCTGACACGTTCTCTTTCCTCATATAAACCATATTCCTTTAAGGCATCCCAGACCTCCTTCTGGGTAAAACCGAAAGAATCCATATATTTTTCGGAGATTGTGGTTACAACTTCCAGATTGTTTAAATCGGAAAAAACAGATTCCTTGCTGATTCTGGTGATTCCGGTCATCAACGCCTTTTCCAGGAAAGGGTTTGTTTTAAAAGTGGAATTGAACAGATTTCTCATAAAGGAAATAAGTTCATCCCAATAGCCGCCCACATATGCTTCCTGCATTGGGGTATCATATTCATCAAGCAGGATAATGGATTTCTTTCCGTAATAGCGCGTCAGGTAATCGGACAAAGCTTTTAAGGAGCCTGATGCCAGATAATCTTTCATATCAACAGATATCTCCCGATATGATTTTTTCTCGTCTTCGTTTAAGTAATCGCCGTCCAGTAAAAAATCAAACGTATTATACACATTTTTTATGATCTGGCAGATTTTCTCCCGCGTACTTAGAAAAGAAGTTTCTTTTACTTCTGCAAAACTCAGGAAAATCACTGGATAGGTTCCCTGTAGACTGCGGTATTTTTCATCTTCCCAGACAGCCAGATTTTGAAATAAATCCCTTCTGTCCGCATACTTTACTGAAAAGAAATTCTCCAGCATACTCAGGTTCAGTGTTTTACCAAACCGTCTGGGACGGGTGATCAGGGTTACGATGTCGTCATTTTCCCACCATTCTTTGATAAACATGGTTTTATCTATATAAAAAAGATTCCGTGTGATCAATCTTTCAAAACTCTGGTGGCCGATTCCAACTGTCCTAGCCATAACTGTACCTCACAATCCTGAAAACATCTGCTTGCCTTTCAAATCATATTATCATTATTTTGTGTGAAATACAACTATTGGAATGATTGCCGGCGATATGAGTTGTCAGAAGTAATGAACGAACCGAATCATCCTCTGGAATCAGATGCTCCATCTAAAATGACATTGTCTTTTGTATTTCACAGAAATTATTCCATATTGCTTTCCATAAAGAAAGGGCTAAACAAGCCCTTTCTTCGATTATATGCTCTCATAACCAATTTCTAGTCCACATACAGCCTCCCGTTCTTTATCGAGGTAGAATCGCTGTGCGCTCCAAGCAGACACAGATAATATTCCCCATCCTTTTCAGCCTGGAGAACATATTTCTGGAGCAATTCATTGCTGAAGCCCTCAAAATCATACTCCTTATTCATCAATTTTCCATCCAGAATATACGTATATATGATAAGCTGACCTCGTCCCCAGCTTCGTTCGAAAGGGTACTCCTCCACTTCAAAATAAAGTGTCTGACCCTTTTTTAATTTCCATCCTTTATTATCTTCTTTTGTGAAGATCACCATTGCGTTATGCGTAAATATCACTTCCGGAGTCGTATAATACCCATCTTCCTTTTTCGCTTCAAAGATATTCATTGCATATGGGAGACGCTCTTCCGATTCTATGCTTTTGATATAGTCGGGCATCTCATACGGTATTTCCGGTTTTGTTTTTTAAACCAGACTTCACTTCCTTCTGGAATTCCTCCAAACTAACGACTGTCACATCGTCGACTTTCAGACTCTTTCCCACATACTCCCGATTGGCAACATTAATTTCTTCCGCCCCCGCTTTTTGGAAAATACCGTCTATAATAATGGGCTGATCCGCAAGCGCAGCAGCCGCCGCAGACAATCCGGCTCCTATTACAGCAACCAATAACAGCCTGAATTTTGGTTTTTTCTTTTTGAGGACGTGAGGATGTTCTTTTTTTCTTAATCGTTCCATCGTTTTCAAATCATTCATCCGACTTCCTCCTCCCTATACCTTGTGAAACGGCTGATGATCATAGTGGGATTTCCTTAGGGTTACCCTATTGTATAAAGTCCGTCCCGAAGGATCATGTATTATGTGATGCTCCTGGATATAAATATATACCGGCATATATAGAAAAAAGTTTCATAATTTTCAATAGTATTTTTATGGGTCTAAATATTGGACACGCCTACTATGGATTTTGCAAGTATTCACTCATTACACGATCTTAACTAAATGACACTGGCCGTGAACTGCAAGTGCGCCCAGAAGGGCGCAATGTTTAATGGGTGGAAATCCCATCTGGTAAGATGCAAACCACATCACCAGTAGCGAACCTTGGGGTTGTATTGGTAACAATATCAGGTTAAGCGCAGGAAGTCAGGTAGTAGGGCTACAGGTAGTCGGATAGCCCGATAGTACCGATGAAGGTGGGCAATGCCGCCGGAGGAAAGCGGAGAGGGGGATGTCTACTCGACCAGGTTGGCAAGAGGGAAAAGAAAAAAGCCGGAAACTATTTTGTAGCGTCCGACATTTTCTGATAAAATATTTACATGGGTGCTGCCATAACGGTAGGCGGCTAGTTCTTCTGCGGAGGGACTGTGACCCTCCGATTACATAGAAACCTGCTTGCAGGAATCTGGGAAAGGAGGGCTAAGTGGATGTTGACGATTGAAGGATTGATTTCAGTGCTTGGCTTATGCCTGACCTGCTTCGGTCTCGGATACGCCATCGGAAGCAAGGATAATAATAAACCACAAAAATAGCCGCCCCACGTCTGCAAAACTAAGGCGACTATTTTTGTTGACTTAAATTCGGACTAGCCGTCTATCGGCAGTACCTTTATGTAAATATATCTTAGCAGATTTATACGGAATTGTCAAATTGGGCGGAGTGTTCTGCTGAAATCATTCTATACCGGATTCCGCGCAAAAGCAAGGGGGTTTAGCGACAAAAGCGCAATCTGTCGATTTGTCGAACCGCAATTTGGGTGGGGTAAATTCCTCACAGGTGGGGTAAAAAAACTCTTTTCATACTATAATGTTCTGCGAAAAGATAACTGAGGGAGGTGGGAAATATGCTCTGCCATTTAGTGATTGA
>CAJUTU010000081.1 GCA_910589385.1 uncultured Lachnospiraceae bacterium | reverse complement strand
CCTTGAAAATATAAGGTTTGTAACAAAAAAATAGGTAGTAAATTTGACACTACCCAAGGTCAGAAGGAGGAACACGAATGAAACGGAAAACATTGATATTGATCTACGGGAAAGTGATGTATCCAATCTTGAAAGGGATGACAGCAAAGTATTTCAGCAATGGGACATGGAAAGAAACCGCAAGGGTAAGGCGTGTGGTGGAGGTGACGGAGGAACATGTCAAGTTTGAGACAGACCGTCTTTTGTACTGCATTGAATTTGGGAAGGAAGACGCAGGGGTCCTGTCTGCTGCGGCATAGGAGGGGATCAGAAATGGTAAAGACGATCAAGATTACAACCGGATGCCGGGTGTCAGTAACAGAGCTTCCGGATTGGGATTTAAAAGAACGGGCAAAGGAACTGGATGCGGAATTTATCGAAATCGTAAGGACAAAGCGGATGTATGACCTTTTCAGGAATCCAGTCGTAATGATGGTGGATGATTCCGGCCTTATACGGAATAAGCCTGTAAACCCGTTCGCGTCATTTTTATATGCAGAGTATGGTGGCATCATTGCCGGAGACGTGCTGCTGGGGATACAGCAAGGCCCGGATATACGGCCCCTTGATGACCCGGAGGGAATGCTTCGGTTTCTAACGGAGCGGTTTCCCACACTCCAAAAGGGCGGATGACATGGGCATGCGCCCGCTGTAAGAACCCCTGTAGGCTGTTGCAGCGGGCGCGGACAATTGCCGGGACAACGTATATTTTCCAAGGAATGTGAGGTGGAAAGGAAAGATGAAGGTGAAATGGCTGGATGAATACTGCAACTCCTGCGGATGCCGGCTGAACAGCTGGGATAAAAGGATCTCAAAGACATTGGCACATCAATATCCCGTCTGTGAGAAGTGCGTCGCAAAAGAATATGATGAGGATGTGGAACAGCTGAGGCGGAGGTTTGAACATTATTTTGACATGCGCCCATGCATCGGATTGTGAGGAATGGATATGGATGAAAAAAATACCTTAGAAACGTCCGAACAGCCATATAGGGATGAACCTGGGTACAACCTGCTGACCCAGCGCCTTTTAGCGGAGGGATATACAGCAGAAAACTCCCCGTACTATGTAAATCTTCCAAAGCATTCCCATTTCAGCGGAGGAGATGGACTGGACAATTTTTATGGGGGCTTTGTCTACCAGAGCTGGTATGCCTATGAACAGACGTTTCAAACGCCATGCGGCCTGTGGTGTAAAGGACTGCAATGCCAGACAGGGATGCATTATGAAGGAATCAGCTGGACATTTGAAAATGATCTCCCGCTGATTATCTGCCCTTATGAAAAGGCAGAATGCGGGCTGAAGCACGAAATCCTGCAAAGTACAGAACAAATGGCCCTGCAAAGGAAATGCAATGTGCATATGGTGGAGGACGAATACCAATATGAAAACAGCGTAGAGCACATCCTGAAGCTGTATGACGATGAGATTCTGCGGAAGAAACTCAGTTTCCGGCTGCAGAAACATAACCGGGTCTGTGAGACGCATATGTATTTCAACAAAGAGACGCAGGAATGGGAAATGCATTACGATCCGGGAGATTGTGCGCGGATCCGATGCACCGGGTACTGCCCGGTACTGGGGAGGGAACTGGATAAAAAGAAAGGGAACGTATTCTACGATGTCAGAGAATCCGGAAGGGATTACAGCCTTGACGGGACTTTATTTGAAGGCCAGCGGTTTACGGCTGTCAAAAAGGGAAAGCGTGTGTTTGAACGTACCGTCAGCATGGATATCTGTAAGCGGTATGTCCAATTGTGTAAAAATGATCTGGTTCAGTTTGTAAAACTCAATCAGTACCATGATAAGCTGTTTTTCGCGAAATGGTATGGGCGTGATTATTCTGTGGAGATCACCAACATCAGGGCGCCACAGCGGGAAGGCCGGGATTTGCTGCAGGATCTGGAGGACATCAAGGCCGGGATTACGGTGGTGCATGAATCGGATGCCCAGAAACGGGCTTCGGAAGAAAAGAAGGAGAGACGGAAATCCGCAAGGGAGAAAAAAATCCGCAAATTGGAAGGGAAGATACTGGAAAACGGATACGGGAGCCTGGAGCCGTATTCCTCGGATCGTATCCACGCAGACAAGTGGCTTGGGGTGGAGCGGATCAGGGAATTGGAAGAGATGCGGGAGAAAAAGCAGCTGGAGGAGAAAAACAGCCCGGTTCAACTGTCGCTCTTCGATCTTATGGGTTAAATACCACTGTTGGCGGTTGCAGGTTTATCGAAATCTGATATAATGGAATTGCGCTGATGCGCAGGCAAGTCACCAATTTTCTGATGAGAATTGGTGACAAAGATAAAAAATGCTGCGGAAGGAGATACTAAAGGCGGAATTTCCAGGAATGGGAAGGTGCTTACGGTTCCGCTGTATCTTGCGGAAAGGATTTCATTTGCTTTGGGAAAAAGGTGTGACCGACATTCCACCCATTGAAAAGTAAACACGCTTTTAGTATAATGAAGTTACGGTAAGAGAGATTAGGAAAAGATATTAGATTCAATTAGAGAGATTGGGGGAATAACAGGAGAAATATGGCGGATAAAAAAGAAACATATATAAACAGCAGGGCAGGGGAGATACCAACCAATTCCGCAGGCTTAAATCGGGCCCATGTGCAGGAAGTACCCGATGAACAAGGAATTGAAGCAGTAGAAATGCCAGAATCTGAAACAAAAAAATCAGATGTAAAAACAACATCTAAGGATTCCGTGTTCCGTGATCTGTTTGGAAACCGTAAGTATGCCCTGCAGCTATATCAGACAATCCATCCGGAAGATTCAGATGTGACAGAGTCTGATATCGGGAATGTAACAATAAAGAATATATTTACTGACCAGGAATACAATGATCTGAGTATGACGGTTCGTGAAAAAATACTTTTAATGCTGGAGGCTCAGTCGAGCTGGACGAAGAATATCATCATCAGGATTTTTCTTTATCTGGCACACATATGGAATGAGTATATTGAGAATACCAAACAAAATCGGTATGGAAGTAAAAAACTGCTTGTTCCCAGACCAGAGCTCTACGTCATATATACGGGTGACCGGAAAACCAGGCCGGAATGGATCCGGCTTTCGGAGGAATTTTTTGAAGGAAATAAGGAGTTACTTGAAGTAAACGTAAAGGTGCTTTATGGAGAAGGAAAAGACGATATCATCAGCCAGTATGTAGACTTTACAAAGGTATACAATGAGCAGGTGAAGCTGCATGGTAAAACCAGGGAGGCAGTATTGGAAACAATACGGATATGCAAGGACAGAAATGTGCTGAAAGAGTATTTGTCAGGACGTGAGAAGGAGGTTATTAGCATCATGATGGGTTTATTTGATCAGGAAAAGGCCATAGAGCAGTTTGGGAATGAAAAGAAGGAAGAAGGAAAACTTGAGGAAAAAATGGAAACAGCCATAAACATGAAAGCAGAGGGTCTGCCGGAAGATCTGATTGCGAGAGTTCTGGATGTGGGTTTGGGTATTGTGCAAAAATGGCTTTCCGGCGCATCTGCGGCAAGATAAGAAAAAATGAAATTTTATTTTTTAGACGTTATTTGTGGGGCGCGGAGGAATCTGCGCCCCATTTTGAAGCACCGGACTAAATTGCACTCACATTGCGTCTGGCATAGTATAGACATTAAATTTCAACCAATATACACTGGTAAAGTGATAGCCTTTCCTGACCACAGAAATAACTTTCTATCATTCCTGCCGCACCTTCTGCGGCGGCACTCCGAACCGTTCTTCAAAGATATGGTAAAAATAACTGGTGTTTTCATATCCAACCGTAAGAGCAATCTGCCGGATGGGCAGGGAGCTCTCTTTTAACAGATGAACCGCATGGTCAAGGCGTACCTTCTGTACATATTTCTGAAAGGTCTGTCCCCTGTATTTCCGAAGGATTAGATTAAAATAATTCCGATGATAGTGGAATACCTGTTCCAGTTCGTAGATGGTAACGTCCGCATCATGAAGGCGGATATAGCGTTCCAGGTCATACAGCAGAGCCTTTTCCTTGCCTTCCTGTCTGGTACTGTGGCGGACCGGTGAATAGTCCGTGCAGAGCCGCTGCAGGAGGCGGATGAGGAATCCACGCCGAATGTGCTCATATCCAATCTGACGCTCCAGGTCTTCCCGCACGATCTGTTCCAAAAGCGGCAGGACCTGTGTGTCAGATGTGCCTTCGTTCTCCGGGGAGACCGGATGATAAGTAAGCTCAAGAAAGCTCTGTTCGCTTTTCTGCTGGTAAAGCGCATGAAGAAGAAAACGGTGCAGTTCATCGGTGGGCGGATAAGTGCGCAGCAGTTCATCCAGATATTCGGCTTTGATCTGTAAAAAAAGTACCGCTGCATCTACGGCTTCGATACAGTCGGAGTGTTCGCAGTTCTGGTCCGTGATGACAAAAGAACCTTGCAGAAAATGATACCGCTCGCCCAGAAGAAGCTGATCAAAGCTCCCATCAATCACATATAAGATTTCCACGTATTCATGCTTGTGATACCAACCCCTGTGGGGAAGCCGGCGCTGGACTCTCCGCATGCCGAAAGGACTGACGCTCCACTCAATTCCGCTGTGATCATAGACGTACAATAGAATCTGAAAATCGGCAGACATCAGCCGATTGCGGTCAGCCGTCAGTATGCCGGGCTGTCCGTCTTTCTGCGGCATGCTTTCCCTGAGAGCGGGGAAGGCGGTGTGGGGAGAGTCAGAAAGTAGAAGATGTTCCCTGATATCGGCAACTCTGTCATGGATTGTTTCGTAGTAAGGCATATCATTCCCCCATTCGTTGGATGCAATGGGGAATATGAGTCCCCATCTGTTTTAAAATCGTGCATTTCGTCCTTCTATTATAGTATAACCGATTATTTCGTCCTTGTCATTCACTCTTTTTCGGGCTAGGATAAACATAGATCAAGTGCTGTTATACTGTACGGCAGATTTCATTGGGCGTGAGTAGATCATACGGCTGAAAAAATGGAATCAGATTTAGAAACGGAGGGTAATATGAGAAATCAGAATATTGACAAAGGCTGGCAGTTTGAATATGGGATGCGGAGTCCGTTCCCATCTGCGGGAAGTACGCCGAGAGTGGTGGATCTGCCCCACGATTACATGATCGAGAGTGATGTGATACCGGACGCACCGGGAACAGGCGCAATGGGATTTTACACGGGAGGAGTGGCGAATTACCGCAGGATGCTGGACATCCCGGCAGAATGGGAAAATGACCGGATCGGGCTGAAATTTGATGGTGTGATGATGAATGCGACTGTGGAAGTGAACGGCAGCAAGGCCGCTCTGCAGCATTATGGTTATGCGCCGTTTTTTGTAGATATCACCCAGTTTGTCTACTGCGGAAAGGAAAACAGTATTACGGTGACGGTGAATCCCAGCCAGCAGCCCAATTCCCGCTGGTATACGGGAGCCGGCATTTACCGGTCGGTGGAGCTGGTGCATACCCCTGCGCTGCATGCCGCCGAGGACGGAATCTTTGTGTACACGAGGGAAATCGAATACAATCCGGACGGAAGTGCTGCCCGCGCTTTTTTGCAGGCGGATGTGGAGGTCTGCAACGAAGCCTCTGAAAATCGTCTGGCAGAGGTAGAAGTCTATTTGACGGAGGAAGGAAGCGGGGACGTTGTTGTTTCCCGAAAAACCAGGATTCAGGTTCAAAAGGGAGCGGCGGAGCATGCCCGCCTTGCATTTACGGTTGAGACACCGAAGCTGTGGAGCGCGGAAACTCCCGCGCTGTACCAGGTTCACGCAAAGGTGACAGAGATCGGGACTTTTAAGACCCATCCGATTTTGAAAGAAAACGGTTCCGTGGATGAGATTTATGCGTTGTTCGGAATCCGCACTGTGACGGCGGATCCGGTTCACGGGCTTCGGATCAATGGAAAGACAACCAAGCTCAAAGGCGGATGCCTGCACCATGACAACGGGATCCTTGGGGCTGTCTCCACCTATGAGGTGGAACTGCGTAAGCTTAAGAAGATGAAGGAGATTGGGTTTAATGCAATCCGTACCACTCACAATCCGCCGTCCAGGGCGCTGATGGAAGCGTGCAGCCGTCTGGGCATGTATGTATTTGATGAGGCTTTCGATGCCTGGGGGATGGGAAAAGTGCCCGGCGATTACAACCAGTATTTTGATACGGACTGGAAAAAAGATCTCAGCGCATTTATGAAACGGGACCGGAATTATCCGGATGTGATCCTCTGGTCTACGGGCAATGAGATCACAGAGCGCGGCGGGCTGAACAACGGCTATGTCATCGCAAACCAGCTGGCGGAATTTGTCAGAAATATGGATCCGAGCCGTCCGGTCAGCAACGGCGTCTGCTCCTTCTGGAGCGGGCTGGATGAAGAGCTGATGGAAGAGGGCAGGAAGAAGCTGGAAGAAATCATCAGCGGCGCTGCGGATGTCCAGAATGTGGATTTGGATGGGAAACAGGACAAGGACTGGGAGCGCTATACGGAACCATTTGTCAATGGGCTGGATGTAGTCGGATACAATTATATGGAAGAGAAATATGAGGCTGACCATGAAATGTACCCGGATCGTGTGATCCTGGGTTCCGAGAACTACCCGAAGGAGATCGGTTACCGCTGGCCGCTGGTGATGCGCCTGTCCTATGTGATCGGAGATTTTACATGGACGGCGGTGGATTATATCGGAGAGGCAGGAATCGGCAAGGCCGTGGCCGTGGAACCGGATGACCCGAGAGTACAGATGGGACCCTACGGCCTGATGTCCCACGGTTCGGGCTTCCCCTGGAGGCTTGCCAATGACGCGGACATTGATATCAATGGAAATATTCTTCCCCAGGGAGAATACCGGAGCGTGGTGTGGGGGAATCCGGAAACCTTCCTCTATTCCTACGATCCGGCAGATTTCCATAAGGTGGAGCTGATCAGCAAATGGGGATTTACGGATGTGAGGAGATCCTGGAACTGGCCGGGGCAGGAAGGACAGCCTGCAAAGGTGATGGTATTTTCCTGTGCCGATGAGGTAGAGCTGTATTTGAACGGCAAAAGTATTGGAAAAAAAGCCGTTGCGAAGGAAGGCGAGCTTCCCCAGAGTGCCCTCTTTGAAACCGTGTATACACCGGGCGAGCTTCTGGCAGTCAGCTTCAAAAATGGAGAAGAGGTGTCCCGCAGGACGCTTCGGACCACAGGTGTCCCGGCAGCGCTTAGGCTTACTTCGGAGGAAGCAGGAAAATATGTCTATGTACAGGCGGAGATTGTAGACAGGGACGGGCTGTTGGTTCCGGATGCGCAGCTTCCGATGACGGCAACGGTATCGGGCGCTGCCAGCCTGGCCGGATTTGGCTCGGCAAATCCGATTACGGAGGAGAATTATACTTCCGGACAGTTTACGTCCTACCGCGGCAGGGCGCTGGCAGTGCTGAGAGCCAGCGAGGAAAATGGACAGGCAGAGCTGACCATCTCCGCAGAAGGATTG
This sequence comes from uncultured Lachnospiraceae bacterium, assembly GCA_910589385.1. GTDB lineage: Bacteria > Bacillota > Clostridia > Lachnospirales > Lachnospiraceae > Schaedlerella. Next base: position 581 of record CAJUTU010000081.1, on the reverse strand, counting down.
GAAGATGTGAAGATTGCCATATAAAAAGATAAGGGTATCTGCTCAGTACCTTCGCAGATACATCGGTGCTGAGTAGTTACAGATAAGGAACTGTAGGAAATAACCTGTGCAGGATATTCCCTGCAGTTCTTTTTTCACAGATCCATGTTTTGTCCTGCCGGGAAAATTTGCTGCGTCAGATACTTTCATATGCAAATCATACTTCTCCTGTAAACACAGAATCTGAGCCATCATTTCCCGCTTCGCCGTGTACCTCATTTACAATACCGCTGGAAATCATTGTCTCTGTTTTTACAGGAACATGAACTGCTCATGTAATGGAAGATTTTTTTGTGCGCCGGACTAAATTGCACCCATATTGCGACCGTATTGCGTCTGCCATAGTATTGACATTCAATTTCAGCCAATATACAATGGTAACGTAAAGTTTTGTGCATGGGTAAGCGTGCATGGAGAGCCGCAGAACCTTACAGGGAACCGACAGCCAGCGATCGAAAGGCTGTCTTTTTTATGTCTTACTATAAGGTGATTATTCTAATGCTTGGGAGCCACCAATTTAAAGCTTGAGAGCCACCTGAATC
>CAJUTU010000080.1 GCA_910589385.1 uncultured Lachnospiraceae bacterium | reverse complement strand
AATACGGGCTATACCGACATATAAGAACTTCTAAAGAGATAATCTAAATTCACCAATAATTTTCATCCTTAAAAGTTTGATCGTTGCGTTTCTTGCCTTTCTCGACAAGAGGAATAAGAAGAAATAAAAAGAGCCTATCCTGTCGGCATACGGGATAGGCAGTGTCCATAAGGACATTTCGTCAAAATCTCGGAGGCATCCACTTTGGAGTAGGTGCTTTCCTTTTTTTAATATATCATTTGAATCTCTAAAAATCAACAATAATTTCTGAAAAAAGTTCAATTGATTTTTCCGTTTTTTCAAATCCAATCTACTATATTTACAATCCTTAGCCTTCATCAGCCAATGGCGGGCTGAGTTTCTGATAATCTGCGTTTTTCTTAAACCGGCATATCTTGATTGGAAAGGGTAATGCCTGATTATCTTCATCTCCGCAAGCTATCGCAATGCCAATGTCATCACCCTAAAATGTGATATTTATTCTTTTTAGAATATTCGCAGCGTATTTCTCTCTGGATCAATTATGTATCTCCAATTCTTGCGCTATATCCGAGCTGCCAGATTTCCAACAGTTCTGCAATTTCTATGGCTTTATTCAGAAAAATTACGGGATGACTCCCGTGGAGTACCGCAAACAGCACGACCACTTTTTGGTGCAGTCACTAACGTCTGTTTTATGATAATGATCCCGATATAGGGCCTGACCAGTTCTCCGCCGTCCGGCAAACGAATGAAAAAGTCAGCTTTTCACGCGTCCTCCCCGTCATGCCTGGCGACATATTCGTTACAGCATTTGATGATTTCCAGGATCTGTGTCTTGGTAAACATCGGCTCGCCCTGGAGCGGTTCCGACAGCCGGTAGAACGGCAATGGCAGCATGAGCACCAGATAATCGGTCTTGCTCAGGTCAAAGAAATCCTGCAGCCATTTCGGCACATGTTCTCCCAGATAGGAATGGAACGCCGGGCATCTTACAAACTGCACAAGCGGAGTCATGGAGGTAAAGAAGAACAGCTGATCCCCTTCCTTTACTTCAATGCTGCCTGACGCGACTGTCTCTTCTGCGGAAATGTTCAGCATGATATCATAAATATCGGACTGGACGCCCCATTTGTGGAGCATCGCGCTGTAGACTTCACCAAGTTTTAAAATTGGTATAGACGTATAAGGACATCCTGTATCTATTTTTACATTCATATTCTCTATTTCTGTAAGTCCCATGTTTTATATCGTCATATTAACATCAGCCCTTATTTCATTCCTCTGATTCATTTCAAGCAGGATATATTTATTCTTCATAGTATATATCCCCCTCTAGTTCCATGCTGTCATTGTATACTGGACATACCACATTGTCTGGTGTAAACAATTTATCTGATTCTGCGTTAGTTTCCTTGCCTATGAACCTTATCGTATATCCATCCGAAGCGTTGCTTTTTACAAGTATAATCCATGTATCATATATATCGCTTAATTGATTTTTGTCTTGAATTTTCATTCCAATATATAAATCTTCTAAATTAAATTTATCACTAAGTATTTCCATAATACATACTCCTTCCTTTTTCAATATATCTATATATCACACAAATAACAGTTGCTTTTTCACATATTCTGGCAATATGTTATAATCAAAATCTAACGCAAATTTTGCCCCTATGGTTAACTCTCGAAGATGGGGCAAATATATAAAATCTTCTACAAATAATTCTGATTCATTTTCAAGCAATACAATTCCAAAACATTCACATTTCTTTAAAAATTTCAAATCTTTTCCCGTAATATATTCTCTTGATGATGAAATAATCATACAATCTGTTACTGTCTGCTCAATTAAATCGTCAATTTTATCTGCAATTTCATTCATTTTAGAATTTAATCTTTTAATTCCTTCTGCATTGAATTCGGGTAGTTTAATATATGCGTTTATAATTATATGAGCAGTATGCTCTAACCAATATATTGACTAATTTTCACCCAGACAAATTATTTTTTTCATCATGTGTACTCCATTATCTATATATAAATTATAAGTATAGTATATATGATGCTACCATGTAAATCAATATTTTCTAAATTTATCTACATCAAGCATACTAAAAATCTCTTGAAGGTTATGGTTACGAACCCAACCAGACTTTTCCATAATGCCTTTCAGGTAGGTAGGTCAGTACCAGTGAAACAAACTGGATGAATATACGTCCCTCCATAGTGGCATTTGAATGAATCCTTAGACGTTTCATGTCCAAATCATTTTTGAGGTCATCAAATCCCTTTTCGATTGCATCCTTTTGACGGTATGAATACAATGCTTCGCAAGCATCTTTGGTCCTGTTGCTTATAATCACAAGCCATCCAATATGATTTCGCTTATGCCTTCTGATTGCTTCTTCATTATACTGCACTTTTCGCCCTCGTTTCTGTCATAAAACGCTTGGTTTTCAGTTCTTTCATTACAGTTTACTAGTTCATCGTGACACTGGAGTAGCTTATGGGTAAATTTTTTGTTCTCCAGTTCCGCTTTCAGACTGTCGTAATATATATGGAGATAGCATCTATGACCCTTCCATTTCATACATTTTGTAACAGCGTATAGGTCATCTTCACCAATATTGATAAAATGATCGTGAGAATCCATGCTCATCCGGTTTTCTTCTACTGCATCTATGGCAATAGAAGATGTGAACGGAACGCCGACGCTAAAACGATAATGGCTTTCATAGAGTGCGTCGATATTCAACTCACTGTAAAAACCTTTATCCATGAACAGATGGACAGACCTGGACCCAAGGAGTTTAAAGCTGGTAAGACTTTCATTAATTGTAGATACATCCTTGATATTTCCTGAAAGTATTCTGTAGTGTATAGGCAGATGGGTCTCCTCGCTGGTGACCATTAGGAGATTAAGCTGCGGAAGATTCTCGCCGTCCCTGTTATAGCTCCAACTGATGCCTATTCTCCTTTTCGACATCATTTTGCAGACAAGATGCAGGCAGAGCCATATCCTGCCGCATAGCAATCAGCCACGAACTGTACCCGAACTGTAACGCATATTGATCCACCTGAATGATTTGTCTTGAAATCTGCACCAAGCATGTGATAGAATGAGAAAAAGCATATTTTCTTAAGTTCAATCATAGCGGAACATCTGATCCCGTTATCTCTATGGACATTTCACTTCAAGGGGCTTTATCCCCCTGGTCTTTCAGAAAATTCGTGCTTTTATCCAAATAAGCAGGAAGTTTTCTGACAAGGTATGGAAGACCTCCTGACGCAAAACAGAATAAGGAGGTTTTCTATGGAGCCAAGAAAAAAAGAAGCTGAAACCATTTATTGGCACCCGGCATTTTTTGCAGATATCCAGATTGAGCTGAAAGACGATGCGGACAATCTCATTTTTGAGAATGAACATCAGCTGGGAAAAAAGCCGATGGAGATCGACGTGCTGATCATCAAAAAAGAAAAAGACAGGCCTGTGAAGAAAAATATCGGCAGGATATTTAAAAAATATAATATCGTCGAGTACAAGGGTCCTGGAGACTTTTTAAGCATTGACGATTTTTACAAGGTATACGGCTACGCCTGTTTTTATAAAGCAGATGTGCCATACTCAAACAGTGTTTCTGTAACGGAGCTGACGATCACCTTTGTATCAGATAAATACCCACGGGAATTGATCCGGCATCTGGAAACCGTAAGAAATTATAGGGTCGCACAGACAGAATCCGGAATTTATTCTGTAAAAGGAGATATCCTCCCAATCCAGATCATTGTAACCAAAAATCTGTCCGAGACGGAGAACCTGTGGCTGAAAAGTCTCACAAATAACCTGATAGGGACAGAAAAGGCACAGAAACTAATTGAGGACTATTTGGAGCATACAGAAAATAATCTGTATCGCTTGGTTCTGGATACGATTATGCGCGCAAATCAGAAAACATTCGAGGAGGTAAATGTTATGACCGATATTTTTATGGAAATCGTACAAGAGAAGTTTGACCGGAAACTGAAGGAAGAAACAGAAAAGGCTGTTAATGCGATTGTTAATGAGGCTGTTAATGAGGCCGTTGATAAAATGATAAAAGAAGAACGGGAAGAAGCAAAAAAGAAAGTGGAAGAAGCAAGGCTGACAGACCGTATCTCTTTAATCCAGAAAAAATTCGCGAAAAACAAGTCTTTAGCTGTTATTGCAGACGAAATGGAATCCACATCGGATGAACTTCTCCCTGTTTATAACTTCATTTCCAAAAATCCTGATAAAACAGCCGAAGAAATTTACGAGCTGATATCCCGCCGATAAGCGGGGCCGAGCAGGCATTCCCCTTACGGGGAATGCCCCTCTGCAGAACCGCTGCGCCGAGTATCTTCTCGCCTTTACGATGATACACGGTATTGCCTTCCACTTAGTAATCGGACAGGATTTCCACCTGCTAAACATTGTACCCTTAACTAGGCGCACTTACTATTCGCTTTCAGTCAGGCCTTGAATCCGTAACTCGTTTGCAAATACAGATTCATACTGCCCTAATCCAAATCTGCGGACAAATAATTCGCATTTACACAAAAACAAATAATAAGAATTCAACCCTTCTCCAAATAGCCCCTCAAAATTTCCCTGTCCCTTCGAAATGACCAGATCTGCATCCATAAGAAGCCGTTTTGCCTCTCTGTCAAATCTTTTCAAGACAGTACCCGGCGCCCCGTTTCCATTTCCGACGCAGGAAACCAGCTCTGTCAATCCCACTTCGCGGGCATCTTCCATCGTCGCGTCATTGAGCACTTCTCTTCCTCTGACAATAGCAGTAATCCGAAGCCCCGGGTAAAACTCTTTCAGAAATTTCATAAAGACTTTGTCCAGAACAATTTCCCCGCAATTATCCAGCAAATAGACCAGCGTATCCGCCTTTTCCAAATCCTTTTTAAATTCCTTGTACTCCGACTTTGGAACACTTTCACAGCCTGCTTTTTCCAGCAGTTTTCCAAAAGTCTGCCCGTTGACATTTTCCACAGCAGAAAAATCAATATAATTTGCCGCGCAGACATACTTTATACATGCTTCTATGGGGTCTTTTGCTCCGTGGATATGCCCTTCGATTTCCATTTCCTTATCAAGTAAAAGCTGATTGTACTGATGTTTGATCCGCGTATAATCCTCTTTCTCTCCCCAGAAGCTTTCATAGCACTGGCCGATCTGTTCCGCAAGCCACGGTGATGATTCAAAACGGCCGTGACGGTACAATATCTCCAGTACCCGATGCATATATTCTGTTTTCCGCCCTTCCTCAAAAAACGGCCTGATCAGCTTCTCCTGCTTAGCGACCATACAGGCGATGCACATTGCATTTGCTTTCATCTTACATGTCTCCTTTACTCGAGTCAAAAACCCCGCAGCAAGCTTAAGCCGCAGTGCACGTCTCCCCAGAAATTTTTTATTCTATAGGAACATTCGGAAACATTTCCTATAAAATAACACTCCAATCAGCATTGTGCAGGCACTTCCGCCCAAAATACATTCTCCTCATGTTCTCTCCGGTACGCAAGTTTCCCGCCATGCTTTTCTACGATCTTATACGCAATGGCCAGTCCCAGTCCTGTCCCGCCCTTTGACTGCCTGGCCTTATCCCCCCGCGCAAAAGGTTCAAAAAGAGCCGGACGGATATCCTCTGCAATGGTTTCCCCATCGTCCCGCACAAAAAGCTTTGCCGTTTCGTCCGACTGCCTTACTTCCACCTCTGCCTTAGTCCCTGTCTGATTATATTTCACTACATTTCCCAGGAGGTTCTCAATCACCCTGGCAAATTCCTTACGGTCAATGTTTACATACACCGGCGTCTCCGGTATCCTGATGCAAAAATCCAGCCCCTCTTCCAATGCATTTGCACAGCCTTTTATGGTAGCGACAGGTGTCTTGAGATCATGAGAAAGCTCCAGCAGCATCCGGTTCTTTTTCTCTTCATTGATCCGCTTTTCCTGTTCCAACTGTTCGATCATCAGATTAAAACTGTCCCGGATTTCCTCAAATTCCTTCTGAGCCTGGAAATCCAGGCGTACCATGCCTGCGCCATTCTTGACCTGTTCCATCCCTTCCGTGATCTCCAGAAGAGGGCGTCTGATCTTTCGGGACAGGTATGTGCTCATAAGAACACAGTTCACAAGAAATAATGCCCCAAACGTCAAAAATAGCGCTGCTGTAACTTTACCTGTGGAATTGCCGTTTCCCACATCAAAAGAATAGGTCAGGCGCAATGTTTCCCTGCTGATCTTCATCAGATACCAGACCGTCCCGCCCTCTGTCTGCACTGCCTTTAAAAATCCCCAGTATTCTCTGGCGGAAGTTTCGGTTTCTACCACATGGTCCGTATACAGATATTCGGAAATTTCTTCTATCGTATAGGACCAAACGGAATCCTTTTTCTCCCCATATATTTCCGTCACCTGATAATCCGGATCCAGTTTTTCGATCCAGCCTCCGATTCCGGCAAAAGAACTGATGTCCCCCACATGCCCCTCATCGTCCACCAGATCATAGGGCGCCAGAGATTCTAAATTCCCTCCGCCGAGGAAAAACAATACTCCAAACATACAAAGATACAGCGTAACAACCGACAGGACGGCAAACAGAATATAACTCACTACCAGCTGCCTGAATACACTGCCTTTACTTTTTCTCTTCTTTTTCAATCTTATACCCCAGACCTTTGATTGTCTTAATAAACGGCGTCTTTCCTTCCTGTCCGTCCTCCAGCTTACTCCGGAGGTTGCTGATATGGACCATCACCGTATTGTCATCCCCGGCATACATTTCATCCCATACCTGTTCAAAAATCTGCTGCTTTGTAAAAATGCGTCCCGGATGCTCCAGAAAAACTTTCAAAATCCGAAATTCCGTAGGCGTCAGCCCGACGCTCTGCCCGTTTCTCTCTACAGTCCCTTCCGGCACATTCATCTCCACATCGCGAAGGACAAGTATGGATTTACTCTCCCTTGCATCTTCCCGGTAATCATATTTCCTCCTTAGCTGGGCCTTAATACGTGCCGTTACCTCTAAGGGGTTATATGGTTTCGTAATATAATCATCCGCTCCGATCTCCAATCCCAGGATCTTATCATAATCCTGATTTTTTGCAGTCAGCATGATCACCGGAATCTTACTGCTCTCCCGGATTTTCCGAAGCACTGCAAATCCATCCAGCCCTGGCATCATAATATCCAGGAGAGCAAGATGTATCTGCTCCTGTTTGAAAATCTTCATGGCCTCAATTCCGTCCTTTGCCTTACACACGGTAATCTCCTCACGCTCCAGATACAGTTCCAGAATATCCAGCAGTTCCGTCTCGTCATCTGCCGCGAGGATCGTATACCCGGAAGGGTTTTCCTGATCCAGCACCCGATGAGACTGGTTCGTTAAAATCTGTTTGTCTTTATTCTTTTCCATCTTTTTTGACCTGTTTCTATACTCTATATACTTTTTTGGCTGCCGGCCAGATAATCTATCTTTCATTCTAAACCTGAGCGACGCTTTTGTAAATCACTTTGTAATGATCCAAAGCCATTCAGGGCAGCCGCATTGCGGCTATTTTTACTCATAGACTTGACTTTCCTTCCATACTATGCAATCGTCATCACAGTACATAAACCTGACTTTAGGTTGAATGATTATTTACAAAAGAAAGGAATCTTTCCCATGTATACCATCGGCCAGATATCAGAAATGTTCCATCTCCCGGTCTCCACACTCCGCTATTATGACAAAGAAGGCCTGTTCCCCCATATGGAACGCTCTTCCGGCATCCGCAAATTTGGGGAAAAAGAAATAGAAGCGCTCCGGCTCATCGAATGTCTCAAAAAATCCGGTATGGAGATCAAAAACATAAAAATATTTATGGAATGGTGCTCTCAGGGCAGCAGTACCTATGCCCAGCGGCTGGAACTTTTTCAAAAACAAAAAGAAATCGTAGAAAGTGAAATCCACAGAATGGAAAAAGTTCTGGATATGATCCGCTTTAAATGCTGGTACTATGAGCAGGCGATCCAAAACGGCTGTGAAGACAGTGTAAACGAACTGATACCGGACGGCCTGCCAAAAGAAGTCAGATCCTTCTATGACCACGCCCACGAGGATTGATGCCGCAAAGTTATTTCACAGCAGTTTCCAGCACTTCATCCAGCCCCTGTGTAAAATCAAATGTATCCTTCCAGTCCGGAGAAAGCTGATCCAGAATGAGACACTTTGCCATCCCTGTACGGTAATATTTTCCACGGCCCCCTTCAAATACGCCGATTCCGTCCACATATTTTTCTTCATAGGCCTCCTCTCCGGTCAACATGAAGTGCTATACTAAAGTTGTAACGGGAGTGGCTAATGAGATATAATCAAAATC
>CAJUTU010000079.1 GCA_910589385.1 uncultured Lachnospiraceae bacterium | reverse complement strand
CGTAAAGAGTTATGCTATCTAACATACATCAAAAAGAGGTAAGATAACGCCCTCTTCAAAAAAGGTTACGTTATCTTACCTCAACAAAATTCACCCCGGAATAGCCATCATCCACCCTGACTGCATGGATCCTGATGTCCTCCCTGGATTTTAGAAACGCTAAGATAAGCTCTCTTTGATTCGTGATGCTGTCGCTTTCCTCCTTATCCCCATCTTCTTTTGACAGGCGCAGATAAACGTCAGCATCATATACATCAGTATTCAGATTTGTATTCATTTCATCACCTCAAATAGTCTTGTCTGTTGTCAAACCTTTCCTATTTGGGGTTCTGCTTCGTCCGTAATCATTGTACCATTCCAGACCGCAAATGTCCATAGGAAGCTCTAACAAAAACCCTGCCCTTCCATACTCGTGCATAGCTGAACCAGTTTGTTTTCCAAGCTCTCTTTTGTTTCAGAGTAGGAAACCTTTACAACCATGCCGTTACAGATAAAACAGAACGGATTCTTAACCTTCTTGGCAAAATCCAACCATCTCTCCCCGGCTGAAAGGGAACTGTCAATTTCTATTTTCTCTATATCTTCTAAAGCGGAAACATCCACTGTGCGGATATCCACCTTTTTCAATTCTTCTAATTCTGCCCGGTTCATCTCAAATTCCTCGACTTTCCTTTCTTCACTATATTATCCTTTGATTGTCCATTATGTTCCTTTTCTAAATCCTGCAGGCGGCTGTCAGGAAACAGCGCCATTTGCCATAACTTATGAAAAAAACTGCCACTGGCAGACTTTCCGTAAGAATCGCAATCTTTTCAGACCGGAGCAGCTTACCTCCGGAAGTATCATTGTCAGAAACAGCATCATCGCCGCAAAGTCCCTGTCCCTTTGCCAGTAATCAAATAGTTATCGCTCGTACCTTTACTTCAATGCCCGCATCAACATTCCTTCGTTTCCAATATCCGCACTTTGCGACATCGTGTCGCAAAGTGGCGGATACAGGTAGTCCTGGCGTATTCATTAAATGGCTCCACTGTTTCATACATCCTGCAGGATTCCCAATATGAAATTATCAAGGTACAAAAAATCATTCCGCCTGTTTTATGCCTGTATGCCCTGGAATCGGGCGGAAAGCCAATGTTTTGGCAATCAGTTTTGTCTCCAGCCGCCTGCGCAATGTTTCATCCACACAATAATGAACCTGCACAAACTCGTCATACATTTTCCTGGTGGATAATTTTGCTATGTAGCCCTCGTAGTGCGCCAACACCGCATGGATTGCCTCCACATCCCCTTCTGATGCCGCCTTAATAATATGAAAAGGCAGCAAATTCCTTTCTTCCGTCTGCTTATTCTTCTGCTCCATCCATATTTCCCTCCATAAGTTTTTTCAGTAACTCAAGAGAGCGTATCCGGTGCTCCCGTATGGTGCTGTGTACCAGCTTCATTTCCCTTGCTATCTCGGCGTCGCTCATTTCCAGGAAATAAGACAGCAGGACTACGTTCCGCTTCTTCTCTGTCAGAGCCTGCAGCGCCTCCACAAGCAGTGTGTCCTTGACCTCAATGTCATAGCCCAGGACTTGAAAGTGGGAATGATCCAGATCGTATTCATCCATTACAGAAATACTGTTCAATTCCGTTTCCGTCATATCCGAGAAATTCACTTCGCGGTTCCTCCGGTACTCCATATGCCTGTGGTAATCTGCTGCCTCGCCGTCCAATGCTAACTGGCACAGACAGTCAAACTGGTGCATGACCGTCAATTCATCCTGGGAAGGAGATTGATCCATTTGGTTTCACCTCCTTCCCGTTCCACCTGGCAGAAAGAGAGGGCATAAAACCTCTGATACACTACCTTCAAATGTGTTTTTGGAAAAGAAACCTACTAAGATTTTTTTAATTGACTTACCTGTTCTCTCTTTCCCTCTGCCGCCTGATAAAAGCTTACAATATCATGCTGGCAGACATGGCAGCACGCTTTCCCAATATACCTATCTTCGTACATTCCTGCTCCTGCACAGTCGAAAGGCACAAAGAAAACACTCAAATAAGCCTTTGATGACTGTGTTTTTTTAATCTCAAAGGTTATTGAATGTTCAGGCAGTCTAATACACTACTAAATATTCATCTATTACACTTTTCACTTTCTCTAAGTATTGTCATACACTACTTAAAAGAAAGCATACGAGGTGAATGATATGGCAGAAGTTGATCCAAAATTAGGAGAACTGATAAAAAAGACACGTATTGATCGTCGGCTTACACAGGAAGAAGTAGCGGAACTGGTTGGATGCCACCCTCAATATTACAAGAATCTTGAAAACGGGAAAGGGATGCCAAGCGTCCCTATGTTCCGCAGAATAATGAGGTCATTACATATTTCCTCTGACGATTATGTATGGTCAGACCAAAACCGGGACAATCCCATCTATATTTCCCTGATAAATTTGCTAAGCCTGTGCGATGAATACAAGCTGTCTGTCCTGCTTTCCACAGCGGAGGCCCTCCTGGCGGATTCTTCTATCAAGGATAATGGTAAGGCATAAAAATAGGATTTTTATTGCAGAAATGTAGAATATGGATAGAATTTTTGTCCACTTTCAAAAAAGAGTATTCTATGAGAAAATGGCTCACCACTTATTCCGGTAAGCCATTTTTTAGCTTTGATATTATTTTTTCCACATTTTCATTGGCAGACAGGACACCCAGACCAAACAATATCTGGAAAGCGTCAATCATTCCCTGCAGATATGCCTCTTGCTGTTCGGCAAAAGCCTTTGACTGCATTTGATCCGTATAGGATTCCATGATGGTTTTTGAAGAATTTTCTAAACCGCTCATTACCTGCCTGTACTCTTTTTCCAGTTCGGCAAGTCTTTTTGATTCTGCCTGGCAACTATCTAAATGTACCAATGTTTCTCTTCCTGCATCTTCGCATCGTAAATTCTGCAAGAACATCTCCAATTTTTCAATAATTTCATTTTTCATTTTCTCACCTCATTTCTCCAGTACAGTATTCTTACATTATAAAATAAGCAATGACGGTATAATCCATGTATCACTGCCTATTCTATTTTCTCATTAAAATTATATCCAATTCCCCAGACCGTCAAGATATAACTCGGGTGAGCCGGGTCGGGTTCTATCTTTTTACGGATTTTGTTAATATATGCAATGATATTTCGGCTGTCAGAAAAATAGTTTTCTCCCCAAACCTGATCATAAATCTGGTCTTTACTAAATACCTTTCCCTTATTCCTTGCCAATAGTTCTAAGATATCAAATTCTTTATTTGTCATAGGGACTTCTTTCTTATGGAGAAACAACTGGCGTTTTGAAGAAATAATCTCCAATCCATTGATGGAAAAGCTGTCCGTATTACGGACAACGACCTCTGGCGTATACCCATGATCCGATATGAACTTTATCAGGCTTTTATAAAAATTATCATCTATTCTTTCCAATTTTATAAGAAGCAAATCCACATCTTCTCCTCCTGTCCCCAATTTGATTATCGGTTTTCCTTTTCCTGCCAGCGTCAGCTGATAGCATCTTTCTCATTTATCCAATTTGGTATTGATTTCTTTTATCATATAGCACAAATGTCACAGAAATGTCCGAGCCAATCATCCAATCAGCTTAAAAACAGCCTAAATTGTTACAAAGCTCGGACATTTTAAAATTTTTAGTCAGTATCCATGTGTTACTGCTGCAGCTTTATGGTATCCACAATGGACAATTGCCCGATTCTTTTGATTGGCCACCGGATTGCCAGCGCCGCAGAGCCAAAACATAGCATGACAATCAGCAGCAGGGAAGCAACCGGAAACTGCCAGGTGGTTCCCCATTTACCTGCAATCAGGAACTGGAACATCATCTTATTCAACGGTAATCCCAGTACACATCCGGTGACACATCCTAAGACTGCATAGGTGGCTGCCTCTGCAGCAATCATCTTATAGAGCTGCCCGGCTCCCATTCCAATGGAACGCATCACGCCATACTGTCTGGTTCTCGCCGCCACGCTGGCATTCATACTATTAAAGATATTGAACACGGTGATCAGCGCAATGATAAGCAGGAACCCGTAAATAAACACCGCACCTGTATAGTAGGAACTCTGGGATTCCGAATTTGACAGCCGTTTATCTGCAATGGAGACGTCAGATGGAAGCAGGCTCCGTATTGCCGATACTGTCTCATCCGTGCCGCTGCCTGCAAGCTGTATATCCACAGCCGTATAGGCTGCCGTGCCAATACTCTCTGTAAACAGCTGTTCTGAGCATATGATGTATCCAAGGCTTCCCGCTTCACTTGACGCATTTGTAGAAGAAAGGATTCCCGCAATCCTCACCTGTTTCTCCCCCAAAGGAGTATGGAGCGTCATGGTGTCCCCGGCCTTCCATTGCATGCCGTCCCGGTAGGACACTAAGATATCCCCGGCTCCTTGCGAAACCGCATCGATATTTCCCCCGTTCAGTTCCTCTTTTGCCCATTTGAACTGATTTTCTTCATAGGAAACCAACGTGGCCGTTCCGCTCTCGGTATCGTAGGAAACAGATAAGCCACCGTATTCCATTCTGCCAAAAGCACGCTTCACACCATCGACGGCTTTGATTTCTTCTATGACAGAAGTTTCCAGCCCCGCAGCGGCTGTCACAGATACATCCCCCGCCCACGGGGCCAATGCAGGCATGCCCTGGCCCAGGAAGACGACCATCACCTGGAAAGCAAGGAAAAGCATGATGCTGATGGCAAAGGAACAGGTCATCAGGAATAAATTCTTTTTCCCGGACAGCGCATGAAACATGCCCATGCCTGTTTCCACATGGAACAGCTTTGTATTTGCCGCACGCTTATTCTGTGTCAGCTGGGAGCCTCCGCTGATTGCCGTGACAGGGGAAACCCTGGAGGCCTTTTTCGCCGGGGAAAGGGAAGCAAGGAGGACGATCAGGAAGCCCACCACAATCCCTGCCAATATGCCGACGATACTGAATTCAAATAACGGAACCTCTGAAAAGCGGTCTCCGCTGATGGATTTGAGTAACAGGCTGGCAGCCCATGTCACAATCTGGCCTGCCAGCAGGCCAATAGGGACACCCTTCGCACTCTGCCTGAGCCCCTGAAGGATCACAAAATGCTTTACCTGTTTCCTGGATGCCCCCAGACAGCGCAGCAGCCCATAAAACTGTGTCCTCTCCAACACATTGGTGTTAAAGCTTGCGGAGATCATCACCGTCCCTGCAATCAAAACAAGGAAAACCAGAATCGCAGCGATCAGATAGAGGGCCTGCATGATATTGCTCTCGCTTTGTCCCATCAAGCCCAACAAAGCAGTATTTTCTGATATCTGACCATCAGAAAGTCCAAACTGGCTCTTGATTTCCTTTATGGCATTCTGGATATGGGCGCCGCTCTTAAACTGGATACGGTAGGTGGTGCCGTCTGCCGCGTTTTCATCCGCAATGGCAAGGAAGCCCTCCTCGCAGAGCGCCATCCCACAAATATCCGCTTTCAGCATGGATCCCATATCCGCAAGGGTTCCGGTAATCCGGTACTGTTTTTGTGAGCCGTCCGGAACCGTAACCGTCACATAATCGCCGATGGACAGACCCAACTGCCCCATGGCGTTTTCATTCAGCAGCGCCTCATCCGGCATGGAAGGGTATGCCCCGGCCGTCATATCCATTTCGGTCAGGGATTCCATTGTTTTTTCATTTGCCCCCACAAAACTGACGGCTTTGCCGGACAGCATCCCCGTACTGCCCTGGTAGACCCATCCTGATAAAGCCACGTCAACCCTTGCCGACACCAGTTTTGCCGTCTCCGCCTCCACGTCATGGAGCGCCGCATGGTACTCGCCATTGGTTTTAATAAAATAATTCTTCTGGGAGCGCATCGCCATGTCCGCCATACTGAAAATCGCCATTACAAGGCATACCGAAAGCGTGATGCACAGCACAGAGATTCGGTTATTTTTGCGGTGAACCTTTTCATACTGGGGTATCAGCCCAAGATAACTTCTCATCTCGCCGCCACCCCCAAATCCTTCAGCCTTCCGTCCGCCATGCGCAGTACCCGGTCCGTTGCATCCGCATGGTTCTCATTGTGGGTGATCATCAGGATTGTCTGCCTGTACTTGGCCGACATGGATTTTAAGAGGGTGATGACCTCCTGGCTGTTCCTGGAATCCAGGTTCCCGGTAGGCTCATCCGCCATGATGATGGCAGGGCGGGCCGCCAGCGCCCTCCCGATTGCCACCCTCTGCTGCTGGCCTCCGCTTAGTTCACCGGGAAGATGCCTCCTGCGCTCCTTTAAACCCAGGATTTCCAAAAGCTCCTCCACATGCTCCTGATCCGGCCTCTGGTAATCCAGCAGCAGAGGGAATGTGATGTTCTGCTCTACGTTCAGTTCCGGGATCAGGTTAAAAGACTGAAAAATAAACCCAATGTTCCGGCGGCGGAATACCGTAAGCCTTTTTTCAGGCATAGAAAAAAGATCCTTCCCGCCAATCAGTACTTTTCCGGAGGTGGGGTTATCCAAGGCTCCCACTACATTCAAAAGTGTGCTTTTCCCGGAGCCGGATTCTCCTACAATCGCGATAAATTCCCCTTTTTCCACAGAAAAGGAAACATGGTCAAGAGCCTGAACCCCCGCTTCCCCTTTCCCATAGGTCTTACACAAATTCTGTACTTCAAGAATTTTCATATTCATTACCTGCCTTTCGGGAAACATCATACCCGATGCGTCTTACTTTCACATGAATTTCATCTTACTCTTTTGTAAGATGAAAAAAACTTAAAACAAATCTGCTGCCCTGCCCGACCTTGCTGGTTACGGAAATCGTCCCCTGATGGGCCTCCACAATGGACTTGGCAAGCGGCAGGCCCAGACCAATCCCATGGGTGTCCTGTGAAAAGCGGCTCCGATAAAACCGCTTGAAAATATTATGGATATCCTCCTGGTGAATCCCTTGCCCATTGTCCTCCACTACTATATTGGTAAGAAGCGGCGTCCTCTCCCAGCTGACCATTACATTCCCGCCCCTCTGGGTATGCTCCAGCGCATTTTTTATCACATTCCCAAGAGCCTCCGACATCCATAGGGCATCGCAGTAAAGACAGGTATCGCTGCTTCCGGATAACAGGATTTCCTTTGACTGCCGGACAGCCATAGTCTCAAAGCGTTCCGTCACATCCTGAAGGAGCATTTCAATATTCTCATCCGCCTTCTCCAGCCTGACCGAACCGGCATCCAGCCTGGCAATTTTTAAAAGCGTATAGACCACATCCTCCACACGGCGTATTTCCCGCAGGGATTTCCGGCTAAATTCCTGGATTGTTTCCCTGTCCGTACCGTCCTGCCCCATAATCTCATCATACATTTTAAGGGCTGCTAAAGGCGTCTTTAACTGGTGGGAAACATCGGAGATCATATCCTGCAAAAATTTGCGTGTCTGTTTTTCATGTTCCGCCTGAGCCAGGAGAACGGCGGCGAGCTCATTGATCCTGTGGAACAGGCTGTACCAGTCCCCGGCTTCCTCACTGTCAATCCGCTGACCTGTATCCCCTGAAAGGAACCGGATAATCACGGTATCTGCCTTTGCTATCGCCTTGTTTTGTTTCCAGATATAAATCCCGACTGTCAGAAAAACGGCCAGAAAAATGCTAAAAAGCATACCTCCAAGCCAAACGGTGGTACGCTTTCGATATGCAGCAACAGCTGGAATCAAGTCAGGAGCCGTGTTTTTATAGTAGCCCGCTTCCTGCAAAATTCTTCTTCCGGTCTCCAGGTCAGAATCTGTTTTGTCTTTCGTAAATGCGGATGCCACACTTGTATCTGGATGAGCGGCGAAATATCCCGCTGTTCCATAATCATGCCCCACCATTGTTTCTCTGAAATCTTTTACCATATACGATAAAAGGACGGCCAGGCCGCAAGCCGAAAACAGGCAGATGGCCAGAAGCCCACGCAGCATCCCTCTTGTTTCCTTCCCCATTCTTTTCATACTGCATTACTCCCCGGCAGACGGTCTGCCAACCCATCTATAGCCAAACCCGATTTCCGTCAGAAGCTTTGTGGGGGAATTCGGGTCATCTTCAATCTTCCTCCGCAGTCTGCGTATATAGACGGAAAGGGTATTGTCATCCACATAGCTGCCGTTCCCATCCCAAAGGCGGTCTAAGATCAGTTCCCTTGGCAGGATGCGGCCTGGATTCTTCAAAAACAAGCAGAGCAGCTTATATTCCACCAGTGTCAGGGGCAATTCTGTTTCCCCCTTCCAGCACGTCCGCTCCGTCTGGTCAATCTTAATCCCGTTGGATTCCAAAATTGTATTATTCTTATGGAACTCTCCAAAGTGGCGCAGCCGCGCATGGATTCTTGAAAGGACTTCCCCTAATTTAAAAGGTTTGGTAATATAATCATCCCCGCCCATGTCCAACCCTTTTACAATACTGGTCTCTTCATCCGAGGCAGTCAGGAATATGATCGGAACTGCAGAAATTTCCCGTACCTCCTTACAAATATCAAAGCCAGTCCCATCCGGCAATGTAACATCAAGCAGCAAGAGGTCATACTGACCGGCCTTAAAGAGTTGATGCGCCTCCTTTACAGCCTAAAATCCGAGTTTTAGTTACTCGTTAAAATATCAGTCTCTGGTAACACCAAG
>CAJUTU010000078.1 GCA_910589385.1 uncultured Lachnospiraceae bacterium | reverse complement strand
AGTAACCATGCGGGTTTCAGCAGTTGATGCCGTTATTCCGTGAATAATTCAGGATTAGAATCTTAGATATTTACTTTATTCTATCGCTCTAACAATGCACATTAAGCGCCTTAATTGCACGCAATTCTATATATCCCCGTTCCCCCCGCGGTTCCAGCTGGATACGTGGGCTATCGTCATCCCATTCGTAACCAATCACTGCCGGATCATATTGGTTCATAGAATACTGTACGGAAAGGATTGCCTGGGAATAATCTTCCTCCCTGAACGGCTCACCCTGAAAAACCAGATACTCCGAAGCAGGCAGGGAAATGATATCAAATCCTTCCGGAATCCCCCCTGCATAGTCTGACTCCACTTCTACCCCCTGTACATAAGTAGACGTACCCGTCGTCTTAAATCTTTCAGGCAGCCAAAGGCAGACGGGCTCCCCGCAGAGAGAATCCATACTCGTGAGAATTCCCCATATGTCACAGTTTACCTCGCTGCAGTAATCAAAATAATCCTCTGCGCAAATACCCCGCTTGATGATTGCCTTGCGCTCTGGCTTTCGGATTACCTGTACAAAAACACTCTGCAAATTTTCCATATCAACAACATCCTTCCTTAATTCTTTGAATTTCACGCCATAAGGGATAAAAAGCGCAATAGGAACCGGGTCCTTTACATAGTCTCCTGGATTACATCCAAATTCTTTGTAAAAGGCTCGTGTATATCCGTCCACACTGCCAAAGCCGCACTCATAAGCTACATCTGAAACAAGACACTGCTCCTGTTTCAGCCGCATAGCGGAACGTGTAAGACGCAGCTTCCGAATATATTCCGCCGGAGTTGCCCCCAGATAATTCTTAAACAGCCGGTAGGAATGCCATGGGGAATAAAGCGAAACTTCCGAAAGTTGAGTTAATGTAAGTTCTTCTTCCAAATGTCCCTCAATATATTCCTGCATCCTCTGAACAGCCTCCATTTGTTCGTTCATACCACCCTCCTGATATACTGCTAATGCTCCACCCTGTCAGAATCCAGATTCAAAAACCATACAGTTAATGAATCTAGTACAACCTCGCAGAATTCACTGTTAATTATGCAATGCTGTACTAGATTCCGGCCAGGTAAAACACTCGATTTATTGCAAAGACCTCCGTAAATATTCAGCCGTAATCGTTTTCCCATGCCAAGCCATCTCTGACGGAGTTCCGGTAAAGACAATTTCCCCTCCGGATGTTCCGCCATCCGGGCCGATGTCAATCACATAATCTGCCAGCTTTACTACATCCATATTGTGTTCTATCACAATTACCGTATTGCCCCGCTTTACAAAACTGTCCAAAAGCTCCATGACTGTCTGTACATCCGAAGCATGAAGCCCCGTTGTCGGCTCATCCAGCACGTAGATATTGCCTCTCTTATCCAGATATTTTGCCAGTTTCACCCTCTGGCGCTCTCCGCCGGATAACGTAGACAGAGGCTGCCCCAATGATAGATAGGATAACCCAACCTCCACCATAGCATGTACAGCTTTGCGAATCTTTGGACAGCCTGAAAAAAACTCTTCTGCTTCTTCCGCATTCATGTCCAGAATATCCACAATATTTTTTCCATGATAGGAATACGAAAGGGCTTCTTCACTGTACCGGCTGCCGCCGCAGGCCTCACAGGTGGTCGTCACCGGATCCATGAAAACCAGCTCTGTCACAATCACTCCCCGTCCTTTACAGTCCGGGCATGCCCCTTTACTGTTAAAGGAAAACAAGCCTGCAACTACACCGTTCTCTTTCGCCAGCAGTTTACGTATATCATCGAAAAATCCTAAAAAAGTTGCAGGCGTAGAGCGTCCTGTGGCCGTCACCGGAGACTGATCCACTAAAATCACCCGTTCTTCATACTGCTTTGCAAAGATATCACGAATCAGCGAACTCTTCCCCGAACCCGCCACACCGGTCACAGCGGTCAATACATTTAGTGGAATATCAACGGAAACATTCTTCAGGTTATGGATATTTGCGTTTCGGACCGGAAGAAACCCTTCCGGTTTTCTGGTCGTTTCTTTCAATGGTATCAACGCTTTCATGGCATTACCTGTTAGAGTGCCAGAATCCAAAAGGCCGGTATAGCTTCCCTGATATAGGCTTTCCCCGCCTTTTCTCCCCGCCAACGGTCCGATATCAATCACTTCATCTGCAATGGAAATCACATCCTTGTCATGCTCCACCACCAAAACACTGTTCCCCTTGTCCCGCAAGGACAAGAGCAATTTTGTCATACGGTGGACATCCCGCGGATGCATTCCGGTACTCGGCTCATCAAATATATAAGTCATTCCGGTAAGCGCACTTCCCATATACCGCACAAGCTTAAGACGCTGCGCCTCACCGCCTGATAAAGTGGCAGACTCCCGGTTCAGGGAAAGATAAGGAAGCCCAATGTCGATCATCCGGGTCAGAGTTGTAACCAGCCCTTCTGCAATCGACTTGCCCCTTGGATCTGTAATGGTTTCCAACACTTTCCGAAGCTCTGTAAGTTCCATCCCGCACATCTCGTTAATGCTGTAACCTGCGACTTTGCAGGAAAGCGCTGCAGAATTTAAGCGTTTCCCATGACAGAGCGGACATTCCAGAGGATGCACATAATTTGCCAGACGTTTCATGGATGTCTCGCTCATATCGGAATTGTCACGTTTCAGAAGCAGGCGGCTCATCATATTATGGATTCCCTCTACTTGCTTCGACACACGCTCTCCGCCCTGTTCCCTGGAGCCATATAGCAGGAGGTTGCGTTCCTCTTCCGTATAATCACGCCATTTTTTTTCAGGGTCAAATAAGCCGCTTCCTATATACTGTTTCCAATACCAGTTATTCACACGAAATGTAGGGAGATCCACCATCCCCTCATTCCAGCTCTTGTCCTCTGCAATCAACGGCAAAATATCAAGCTCCATCACCTTACCGATTCCAAAGCATTCCGGACACATCCCGTTTGGATTATTGAAAGAAAAATAGGAAGCTGTACCCACATACGGTTCCCCGATACGTGAATAGAGAAGACGCAAGGCAGAATACATATCGCTGATCGTCCCTACGGTAGACCGGGCATTCCCTCCAAGCCTTGTCTGGTCAATGATGACCGATGCAGACAGATTTTCAATCTTCTCTGCTTTCGGCTTCTCAAACTTGGGGAGCCTGCTCCGAATATATGCCGTATACGTTTCATTCATCTGCCGCTGGCTCTCTGCGGCAATCGTATCAAATACAATACTGGACTTTCCGGAACCGGAAACTCCGGTAAATACAATAATTTTTTCTTTTGGAATTTCAAGAGAAATATTTTTCAGGTTATTCTGGCACAATCCCTTTATGATAATGCTGTCTTGATGCGGCATATCTGTTCCCCTTTCTTAAATTTTCTGTTCGCAGTATAACATTGTTCCAGAATATAGTCTCGACTTTTTTTGGCATTTTTAATCCGGTTCTCCTGTCTCATTAGACAGCGCTTTCCCTCACGATAGCAGAAAAATTTATTGCAAACCATTTTCCAGAGCATTTTCAACAGCTTTCTTTATGACCTTGCTTGAGTTGGTCGCACCCGATATGGCATCCACATCAATCTTCTGTTCCGAAACAATCTGATCCACAATCGTCTCTGCCGCCTGTCCGCGTTCATTTTTATGCTCTAATATCCTGATCTTCTCAATCTCTTTATTTTGTACTGTAACTTCAACCTTCGCATAAATGAAATTGACATTGCATTCTCCAATATAAACTCCGTCGGCAACATCACTGATACGGACATCTCCAATAGAAATTTCCTGTACTGCCTGCTTATAATCCCATACACTTTTCAAATAAACTGTCAGAGCAATCAGTCCTAAAAAAACCGCGGCTGCAGCAACGCCTACAAGCAACTTTTTATTATGTTGTCTCATTTGAATCGCCTCTCAATCTTTCTCAAGATGTGGTCTGGTACGGCCTTCCTCTTTCCTGTATTGGCACAGACGATTTTCCCCATTGGTTTCATACCGGCAGTTTTAAAAAATTCATCCATATTACGGATTGCGCCTCTGCTTTGCCCGAATATCCAGGAAAACGGAGCCGGGGTATTACAAGCGGTCAGCAGCATATATTTCTTTCCGCACAATCTTGGTTTTGGGAAAGCTCTCGTCTCTTCCATAGCAATTCCAAGCAACCGGTCAAAAAGATTTTTCACAGGAGCCGGAACATTTGCCCAATATACGGGAGCAGCAAGGATCACGACCTGACATGCCCCAAGCTGAGAAGTAATTTCATGGATATCATCCTTCAGCACACATTGCTCTGTCTTTAAACATGCCCTGCATCCTGTACAATAGGCAAGATTTTTTTCATATAAATTGATTTTGGTAACGGCATATCCCGCTCTTTCTGCAGCATTAACAGAATGTTTCAACATAGTTGCTGTAATTCCACTCGAATGAGGGCTCCCTAAAATCGCAAGCGCTTGCTTCTGGATCATTGTTTTACCTCCATACCTGCAATAGACTGGTAGATCATATCAAATCCACATTGAAGAAATTGTTCTTTGGATAATCCCATAGACTGTTTGATGTAATCCGCTTTACTTGCCGTAAACTGAATCAACCCTGACAACATTCCCCAACAGGAAAACGAAACAGGCGCAATGTCTAAATCTGCCCGCAAGTCGCCCTTTTCCATACCGGACATCAAAACAGTCTTTATCATTTCATTAATCTCTTCTCCCACCTGAAAAGTTTCCCTTTCCTCCGGATAGAAGTCCTGGCTCTCAAAATGAAACTTTATTTTTTCCAGCGTCATTTTGAAATAAAACGGATATTCTTCCTGGTACCGTACCAGTTCCTTGCAGATGAGGTCATACTTTGACCGTGTGGATTCCTGATGCTGTATGGCAGATGAGATGTAGGCGCAGAGCTTTTTCATGCTGCCCAATACCAATACGCTGACAATTTCTTCCTTGCTTTCAAAATACACATAAAGCGTTGCCTTACTGTAGCCTGCTGCTTTTGCAATATCATCCATAGATGTCTGGGAAATTCCCTTTTCCATAAAAAGCACGGCTGCAGCAGAGGCAATGTTCTCCCGATGCACGCCTCTCGGTTCTTTTTTTCTTCTTCCCATAATCCCTCCAATAATTAAACTATTAGTTTAATTATATGAAAAAGGCTTTCGTTTGTCAATGTTTCTCTGAATAGCTTAGACTGTTCTTTTTTTTATATCATATTTCCATTCTTTCGACTCTCCGTACCATATTAAATGTCAACAGGAGCCCAGTCACAAATATTACAGATGACAAACTGAACATAATCGCAAAGCTTTGATTGATATCCGCTGCCATATTCACCAACAGCATACTGAGTAGAATCGCACTGATAATTGTCATTGAATTAGATTTTTTTATAAATCCGATGCGTAAAGAACAAAGAGTGATTCCATCCGCAAGACATGCCAGTACCAAGGCATTTCGATATGCTATAGCAATATCTATAAACTGCAGATTATCGTCCAACAGTGAAAACATATAACCTGTAAGTGCAAATACGATAAAGCTGCCAAATGTACATACAAGTATTGAAGCAGAAACAAACAGCAACAACAGTTTAATTTTTGCCCATACTATACTTTTCCTATCAACGGGGTATGTGAACAAAAGAATTACATTTGCACTGCTGTACTCCCTTATCACATACCGGTATCCCATGGCAGATGCTAAAGCTGAAAATTCCATAAGTCCGACAGCCCCTCCCATAGCTGATATTCCCTGATAGGTAGAAAATAGTTCCACGGCGTTCGGATCCGCTGTGCCGAGGCTTGGCACCCAAGCAAATATGTAAGCCAGCCCTAAAAGACAGATGAAAATAGCAGACGCAGCAAAAAAATAGGATTTAATATTTGTTTTTTTCAATTCCATCCTCATTAAATTCATTTTTCCGTACCTCCGCTCATGATATTGACAAAATAATCCTCCAGTCCCTCTGGACAGATTTCCCTTACTTCCGACATAGATACTTCTCTGGCAATACTCCCATTCACCAACACGCCCACCCTGTCAGCTATATACTCGATTTCGCTTAATATGTGGCTGGAAATCAAAACTGTCATATCATAATCTTTGGCCAATGCCAAAAACAGTTCCCGCATTTGCCGGATACCCATAGGGTCGAGGCCGTTGACTGGTTCGTCCAATACCAGAAGCTTCGGTGAATGGCTGATTGCCCTGGCAATGGCCAGCCGCTGCTTCATGCCGAGAGAAAATTTAGAAACCGGCTTCTTTCCGGTATCAGCAAGCCCCACCATCTGCAAACTATTATCAATGGCTGTTGACTTACATCCCATATAAGCCAAATGAATCTCCAAATTTTCTCTCGCTGACAAATGCTCATAAAATACCGGCGTTTCAATCAAGATTCCCATCTCTTTCAGAAATTTTCTGTCCTGAACCTGAATTTCTTCTCCATCAAATTGAATGGCTCCTGCATTTGGCTGCAGTAAACCGGAGATTAATTTGAACGTAGTGGACTTTCCGGCGCCGTTTGCACCGAGCAGCCCATAGATAGTGCCGCGTTCCACACTCATATTGAGATGCCGCAGCACTTCCTTTCCATCAAAGATCTTGACTACTTCACGAACCTGTACCATCTTCGTTTCCTCCTACATACCACATGAATTAATTCCGCTTAATGGCCTTGCATCCAATCTTGTCTTACACCCAAGCTTTTTTGCAATACAGCGCATCACGAATCTTTGAACATATCGGAGCGGGCCATTCGCAATGCGGATCTGTTTTGCCGAAAGATATTCCGGTATCGAGAAAGACTCCATGATTTCAGGCCGGAAATAACCATCCTTTCCGAACTGCTGTCCGGCTTCCACAAATGGCTGCAACAGTTTTGCTCCTAGTCTTCCTCCCATCAGGCTGAGACCGAACATATCTCCTTTGATGATCGTTCCGCCATACGCACATCCAAGCTGTGCCGGAAGCATTTTTAAGAATTCTTCGCAGCATCGTCCTTGAGATACTTCCGGAAATCCTCCCTGCAGGAGAAAGGATATTTGGGTTCCCGGCTGTTCCTTTGCAGAGAGACCTGCTAAAAACTCCAGCATAATCCCTGGCACATTCTCTACATAAAGCGGCAGGGCAAACAGGACATTCTCATTCTCTTCAAACGCAGCCTTTGCTCTCTTCCACTGTTTTCGGTCTGAGAGATACCAAGTCTCCGATGTATTCCCGCTGCTATTCAAACCCGCGCCAAATGCAGCAAGGATCTTCGCAGTGTTGCTCTTAGACTGTGTACGGGCAGCACCGCTGATCATTACGAAATGCATACAGCCGCCTCCTTCCACACTTCAATTGAATATGCCCCCAGACTGATTCCATGAAAATTCAAACAAAACCGACTCATCCAGTGTGATAAATAATCCTGATTTCCCTCACCTGCATATAGAAGCCCGAATTGGAATTCTTTTTTATAACGAGGAACATGGCGTGTCTGTCCGTTTTCAATTCTGGTATACATCGTCGCCATGGGCAGCATCCGGTCTATTATATTTTTCATTTTATAGCCAACAAATCCTAGTGTCGTATCAGAGATAAAAACAGTAACATCATATTGCAAATAAGCCCTTAGGATCTGTTCGTAATCATCTTTGACGGCGCAAATACCAGGTGTTTTTAACCAACAGACATTGCATCCAATACAAGGCACTACTTCCATATCTTCTGTATAGAATACCCTACACACCGCTACCTTTTCGGTAAGGTAACAGATTGCTTTTTCTGCCATTGGGTGATCCTTGGGTAATGTATTGATAATAAGCAGCCGCATTCTTTTCCCCCTTTCAGTTAATATGGCCGAAGACAAAACACCGGCCTTACAAATAATACTGTAAGGCCGGTGGAAACCCCCAAGTCAAGAGGGAAGTGCAATTAATTTTTAATCTTATTTTAGAGGAACCCATATTTCATAAACGTGTTTGTCTGCAATCTCATTTGGCATCGCCATACGGACAAAGATATACGCAATGCCGCGGAACACGGCCTGGTTCTTTTCTGCCCATGCATGGCACAGAGAAAACATCTTTTCAGGAACCGAAGTATCATTATTGTCTGCAAGCAATGTAGTATAAAGGCATTTTCCATGCTCCAGATAAATATATTGCTTTTCATAATCTGTCCTTCCAACAGGCTTTACTACATACATTTCAGATCCCTTATAACCTGTTTCATCAAAAGTAAGCGCACGAACCATGCTTGAAAGGATATCCTCATTCTCTACGTTGAGAAATCGCAGTACTTTATCTCTGTATTCTCCAAAAGATGCTACGGAAGGGAAACGCTCTGCCACATAATAAAGCGGCAGCTCCCGAACCTCAAGCTTACCACTATTCTCAAAAAAAACCTGACAAAAACGCTGTGTTTCCTTCAGGCGCTTCTGCATCTCGGAAAGCCTGTCAATCTGAGACTGCAGAATGTCTGACTGCAACTGAAGCTTTACGGTATATTCCTCCGGTTTTGCTTCCAGCATCCCTTTGATTGCAACTGGTGAAAATCCTCGTTTTTTAAAGAAATCAATCGCCATCAGACGGGACATATCAAACAGGTCAAATTCACGGTATTTATTAGATTGCCCTCTTTTCGGCTTGATCAATCCAATATCCTCGTAATAACGCAGGGTTTCACGGGTAAATCCCAGATGTTCAAAAATATCTTTCGTATGATAAACCGCAGATTCCACTGCCTCTGCAGCAAGGGCGTCCCCAGTTGTCTGGTTTTCTTTCGCTTTAACAATGACTCTGGAATAACGCTTATCCAGAGGCTTTTGGGCGTCAGCAGGAATAAGCCATGTTTTCCCCTTTTTCACAGCACCTTCTATCCTTCCGGACTTGCAGTAATAGGCAACCATCCGGCTGGATACCTTCCATTTATCTGCAATTTCCGCAACAGTAAGATAGTTCATTTGTATCCCTCCTGCATCTATTATACTTCAGGTATCTGAAATATACAAAAAACAACAGACTCTTTAAGAGACCTTCTTTCGTTGAAATGATTGACCCTGACCGCGTTGTCCTGACTCTACAGCTAGAAACTTATGGCAATCTCAAATTTCGAACAATAGTGTAACCAAGGCCTAAACGACCCTTATGACAGGCGCAATCATAATAACTGCAACTAACGAAAGAATAAAAAAAATCTTAACCATGTTTTGACTTGTAGTAAGCCAACCATCAACATAACCAATCCTGATTTCTTCGTCGCCAAATGCATCCGAAACACGAATACCATTCCAGTTCCCATCCATATCAGAAAACCGTGTAAAGGCTGCTGACTGCATAGCGTTATGATAGAGATATGCAGCATTCATTCCATGTAAATTTGTTTTGGAAGCAAAATCATTCATCATCTGCTGAACTTTTTCATCTGTCAATATCCCCTCATATTTCGCTGCAATTTCCTTATCAATCTCTACCGCCGCTTTGCCTGTTCCTTCCTTGCTTATCCCATCAAATGCATATTTATTTTGATAACCCGAGAATCCCAAAACAACAGAAAAAAGCAATATCAAAATCAAAGAAATTTGTGTCAGACGTTTTGAAAATATTTTTCGTAATTCAAATCTAAGCCTGAATTATTCACGGAATAACGGCATCAACTGCTGAAACCCGCATGG
>CAJUTU010000077.1 GCA_910589385.1 uncultured Lachnospiraceae bacterium | reverse complement strand
TTTACTTCCGTCACGAATAATGTTATTTTTCATATCCCAACCGCACAGGTGGAAAAATTTGTAAAGTATTATTTGGGAGAAATCTATTAGTTGTGGAATTTTTTGTATGATAACACTGATAAGTGATATGGGCATTGTGACGTTTGGGAAGGGATAAATGTAAAAAGAATATCATATGATTTATCAGGCAATACTAAGGTTGCATATATTATCATAAATTTTGTGATTTATCAAGACTGTTTTTGGAAAGGATTCTATGCTATAATAATAGTGCTTTCATGGATTATATTGATAATTGGGGGTGTTCTTGCGTTCAATTGTCACAAGATGGAGGCTGCACATGAAGATAAAAAAAGAGTTATGTCTGAAATTTCCTGTTGTTCTAAGAGAAAAATTGTTAAATAATGAGATTGAGTTACCGGAAACAGCTTTGTTTGATTATGAAACATTACGAACATACAGAGCTGTAGAACGTAAGGCCGATGACTGTCATGAAATCACTTTAGAAGATTTTAAATCATATTATGAATTAAATAAAAAACCAATTACTCCACGGGGAGTAAAAAAGGATTTTAGAAAAGATCCGGAATATTATGGTGTTTTCAGTTTTCTTAAAAGAGAAATCGTAGAACAAAAAATGAAATTTCCTAATCCAAATAAAAAAATGGCGGTAGGATATGTTTATAAGGAAGGAGGCCCTCAAAAAACTACGGAAGAGACACAGCATGTATGTTGGTGGCTTTATGAAGATGCAGATGTCAGTGGGTTTCAATTAGATGAGGGTTAATGGATATGAAGAAAGAATTATGTTTTTACATCGAAAATAAAGGATTATATTTAGAGCAGGTGCTGGTGGACTATAACGATGTTCCTATATTTTTTCTATGCAAGAATGAGGAGCAGTTTTATATTGCATTGTGTACGGATATGGAAGAGTTAACCTATGTCATAGAAAAATTATCGCTTGCAGATGTGTATAAGCTGTTACATGGAAAGATTACAATGAGAGATGTCTATTTAACGCATAATGAATATTGGGAGATTGTTTCTGGTGAAGAAATTTCTTTTGATAAAGTGACAAGGAGAACAATTGATTGCATAGAACGTTCGGTTTTACCGGAAGAAAATGCTTATTTTCAGATTTTAACCGAGGAGATAAGGTCATATGTGGAAGCATTTGACAATGAATACTTTAGTAATAAATATTTTCATATAAGTGAAAACGAATTAGATTTGACCAATCCGGTAATAGACGATCTGTTTATTACATCCGGCGTTAAAGTTGGAGATTATATTGATTTAGGAGGATATTCATTTTGTGCAAATATAGAACAATTATCTGCAATAGTATTAGATAAAGATGAGTTTTATGGACAGTCTGCTATGAAAAAATTTTTTCTGACCAGTTATAATAAGGTGGAAAACCGGTATAGTGATGCCACCATTAATATGGCGGCATAAAATGTGAGGTTTTATTATGGATAGAGGTATACAAAGTGTATTGCACTTAGATAAAATTGTATTTGATACTATTGAATTTAAGAGAGTGGGATTTTCTTCAGATAAAGAACTTGAATTAGAAATACAGTCTAATGTCGCACAGCGGCAGGATGCTGAAGTTTATAAGATAACACTGACATTAAAGGGGAATAAGCCAGAAGAGTATTTTTTCGAAATCAGTTTAACGGGATTTTTCACAATTGAAGAAGACGATACAGTAACAAAAGAACTAAAAGATGCTCTGATTACTAAAAATGCAGTTGCCATTTTGATGCCATATTTGAGAAGCGAGGTTTCTCTATTAACAGCACAGCCCGGAATGGAGTGTGTGGTTCTGCCGGCATTTAATATTAACAGGATGTTTGAAAAAAAATAAAGCATCTGCTCCAGATTCCATGGGGCAGATGCTTTTCTTTCCAAAACCCTACAGCGGCAAAAGCTCCTAATCCTCAGTTTCCAACAGCCTCAGCCCTGCCGTAGCTGTAACAGGCAGCGAAAAGATGATTCCTCCGGCGGGAGTTCCTGTCCCGGCTTTTTCCGTAATGGCGCGCATGATCTCATTTTTCTGTCTGGAACGGACGACGATAAAGACCATTTCTTTCTCTTCCGCAAGAGAGATCCCTAAGAATCTTTTGGCCTGTTCCATACCGGTTCCCTTGGCATGGATGACCGTGCCGCCGGGGGCATGAGCGCTTCTGGCAGCATCCATGACCGTCTCGATATGTCCGCCGTTTGCAATTGTGATCAGAAGTTCAAATTCTGTGTCCTTCAATGTACTCTCCTCCTCTACAATCATTTCCTGCTCCATAGTGAGATACTGCAATGCTTTTTTACCGCCGATGCTGCTCATTGGGATGAGAAATGCAATGCCTCTGCCGGCAATGTCAATTTTCATTTTCTGGTAAAGTTCTTTTTTAAATACTTTCCATGTTTCCATCGTGACAAACGCAAAGTAAACGGTCTTTTCCGTAGCTTCCATCCCCAGATAATCAAGGATCGTGCTGTTAGCAGTTCCAACGCCCCTGGTGGAGAGGGTGACATGGATATTATTTTCTTTAAAAAAAGGAATCATTTTATTCCGGATACCACGGTTGGTGATGATCCCCATCATATAAAGTTCATTCATGAAAAATTCCTTTCTGCCGGGTGGTTCGGCACATATAACAGACATGATATATAGTTCAAGGATCAGCAATCTATCAGAGTCCGAGGATATCGTTCTGTCTTAGGCACACCTGGTTAAAGTTCAATAATGTCATCCTCACCCCATTGGTCGAGATAAGCTGCAGGCACTGCTTCCGCCATTTCTGCGGCCCTGGATTTGTACTTGTAGACTGCGCCAAGGATCTGAATGGCGATCAGCGGGGTCATGGCTACCATGGCCGCAATCCCGAATGCATCCCGGACAATATTGCCGCCCACGGCCTGGCAGGCTCCCATGGCAAAGGGGAGCAGAAACGTTGCAGTCATGGGACCGGAGGCAACGCCGCCGGAGTCAAATGCGATGGCGGTAAATATTTTAGGTACAAAGAATGATAAACAAATTGCAATAATGTACCCTGGTACAATGAACCACAGGATGGAAATGCCGGTCAGTACCCGGATCATGGCAATCCCTACGGATGCGGCCACGCCCAGCGACATGCTCAGACCCATAGCTTTTCCGGATATGGCGCCGGAGGTGATTTCTTCCACCTGTTCCATTAATACATAGACGGCGGACTCTGCTTTTACGATGAAAAAACCAATGATCATACCGATGGGGATCAAGATGAAGCAGTAAGGAAGATCTGCGATCATCTGTCCCAGGTAATTACCGGCAGGCATAAATCCCACATTTGCCCCGGTCAGGAACAGGACCAGGCCGATATATGTATCCGCAATACCTATCAAAATTTTATACAATGTCTTTTTCTTCAGTTTTAGGGATATCACCTGAAAAGCCCCAAAGAATGCAGCGATCGGCAGCAGGGAAACGGCAATTTCCTTAATATATTCCGGGAAACTTTCGGCAAAATGCTGCCAAAGCTCTACGGAATTAATGGGCATCTATTGTGCGTGTCTGGCCGGATATGATATAATATATGCCACAACTACAGCGGAGCGAAGTCGGTAGCCCTCACAGGCATCCGCACGCTTCATGATGATAAATGCCGCCAAACCGGAGGTTTGACGGCCTGACAGACTGAGAGGAGACAAAAGAAATGCTTGGAGATAAACGGGGAAGAAAATTTGATAAATATGTAACGGATTATGTGGTCTTTGATCTAGAAACTACAGGGACGAATTCCGTGAATGATGCCGTGATCGAAATTTCTGCAGTCAAGGTGCAGGGACACAAGGTCGTGGACCAATTTTCCACGCTGGTCAATCCTGAAAAGCCGATTCCCTTTTACGCAACACAGATCAATCATATTGACGACAGCATGGTAGAAGATGCGCCGCTGTTCGAGACAGCTTTGGCGGATTTTGACGTATTTATCGGCAGTATGATCCTGGTGGGGCACAATATCCAGACATTTGATATGAAATTTATCTGGCGTGATGCGGAAAAATACTGGGGAAAACCTATTTCCAATGACTATATAGATACGCTGCCGCTGGCAAGGCAGTGTCTGCCGCAGTTGTCCAACCATAAGCTGGTGGACCTGGCATCTTATTATCACATTGCTACGGACGGGGCACACCGCGCGCTTGCGGACTGCTGTATGAACCAAAAAGTATTTGAGAAGCTGGGGGAGGAACTGGCTTCGCCTGAGGTCAGGAAGAATCTGAAAATGTGTCCGAAGTGTGGGCAGTTTTTGAGAAAGCGGAACGGGAAATACGGGGAATTCTGGGGATGCAGCGGCTACCCGGGCTGCCGGTATACGGAAAATGTATAAACAGAGTTTGATAGAACATGTGTAAATAGAATTGAGAGAAATGGAAATCATCTATAAAAGATGATCAGCCAGGCGGCGGATCATATCATGAAATAAAAATGGATTTCGAGGTGGCTGTGATGGAACGGGAGAACCGAACGTATATAGCAATCGACTTAAAATCGTTTTATGCTTCTGTAGAATGTATGGAGAGAGGGCTTGATCCAATCACGACCAATCTGGTCGTCGCAGACTTAAGCCGCACGGAGAAAACCATCTGCCTTGCAGTGTCCCCTTCTCTGAAAGCCTATGGGATTTCGGGAAGGGCGAGGCTGTTTGAGGTGATACAGCGAGTCAGGGAGGTCAATGCAGAACGGCAGATGCAGGCGCCGGGCCGGCAGTTTGACGGCTCATCCTATGATGACACCGAACTGAAATCCTCACCGGAAAAGGCTTTGGATTATATTACCGCACCGCCGAGAATGGCTCATTATATAGAATACAGCACGAAAATATACGAAATATATCTAAAATATGTCGCACCGGAAGACTGCCACGTATACTCCATTGATGAGATCATGATGGATGTGACCCATTATCTGAACACGTATCAGTTATCGGCACGTGAACTGGCCGGAAAGATCATACAAGAGATCCTGGATACGACAGGGATTACTGCGACAGCGGGGATTGGGACGAATCTATATCTGTGCAAGGTTGCTATGGACATTGTGGCAAAGCATATCCCGCCGGACAGGAACGGGGTGCGGATCGCGAGCCTGAATGAGAAGAGTTACCGCCGTATTCTGTGGGCGCACCGGCCGATTACGGATTTTTGGCGCATTGGGAGGGGATATGCGAAAAAATTAGCGGAGCACGGGCTGTTTACGATGGGAGATGTGGCAAGATGTTCTGTAGGAAAGCCGGGAGAATATCATAACGAGGAATTGCTTTATCAGCTATTTGGCGTCAATGCGGAATTGCTGATCGACCATGCGTGGGGCTGGGAACCTTGTACCATGGCAGATATCAAGTCCTATAAACCCAGCGCCAATAGTGTCGGCTCCGGCCAGGTCCTGCATTGTCCCTATACAGCGGAAAAAGCGAAGCTGGTTGTGAGGGAAATGTGTGAGCAGCTTGCGCTGGATCTGGTTGACCGCTGCCTGGTCACAGACCAGATTGTCCTGACGGTGGGCTATGACCGGGGAAATCTGGAGGATCAGCAAATGGAGCATCGCTATCAAGGCGAGGTTACGACAGACCGCTACGGCAGAAAAATTCCGAAACATGCCCACGGCACTGCGAATCTGGAGACACAGACCTCATCCGCAAAGCTCATAGTAAATGCCGTGCTGGAACTATACGACAGGATCATCAACCAAAACCTGCTCATCAGAAGAGTCGCGCTTAGTGCAAATCATGTGGTAAATGAAAACTCAGTGGTAAAGGAACCTGCTTTTGAACAGTTAGATTTATTTACGGATTATAACGCCTTAAAAAAGGAGCGGGAAGCTAAGGAGGCCGAGCGGCAGCGTGAGAGAAAACTACAGCAGGCCATGCTGGACATTAAGAAAAAATATGGGAAAAATGCAATTTTGAAAGGGACAAGCCTGGTGGAAGGCGCTACGGCAATGGATAGAAATCAACAGATCGGGGGGCATAAAGCATGAAAAATCTGAAAAGCACTCATCAATATGACGATATCATCCACCTTGCGCATCATGTATCGAAAACCCACCCACCCATGCCGATACAGGACAGGGCGGCACAGTTCGCGCCTTTTGCGGCGCTCACAGGACACCATGACGCAGTGAAGGAGACTGCCCGGCTGACCGAAAACAGGATGGAACTGGACGAAAACTGCAAGGTAGTCCTGGATGGAAAATTACAGAACATCCAGGAACAGTTAAGCAGCAGTCCGGTGGTATCGATCACTTATTTTGAGCCGGATTTGAAGAAGGCAGGTGGAACTTATGTGACTATGACCGGATGTGTGAAAAAGATTGATGAATATGAACGTGCAGTCGTCCTGACAGACGGAACCAAAATACCAATCGATGAAATTATAGAAATTGAGGAGGAAGGCAGATGCATGAGCAAATGATCTTAGGGGCTTTTATGGTACCTCATCCCCCATTGATCGTACCAGAGGTTGGACGTGGACAGGAAAAGAAGATCCAGAATACAATTGACGCATATCACGAGGCAGGCCGAAGGATCGGCAGCCTCAAGCCTGAGACCATCGTTCTTCTTTCTCCGCATCAGGTGATGTATGCAGATTACTTCCATATATCTCCGGGCCAAGGGGCCGGTGGGGATTTCAGCCAGTTTGGAGCAGGGCAGGTAAAAATAGAAGCCAGCTATGATACTGATTTTGTGGAAAATCTGTGTAAACTGGCAGAAGCCGGGGAAATTCCGGCAGGGACTGCAGGAGAGCGTGGCCGGCGGCTGGATCATGGAACGATGGTGCCGCTGTATTTTGTAAATCAGTATTGGAAAGAGTATCAGCTGGTGAGGATAGGACTGTCCGGACTTTCTCTTACCACCCACTATGCACTGGGACAACGCATCCAGGAGACAGCGGAGGCTTTGGAGCGGAAAGTGGTGTTGATCGCCAGCGGAGACTTGTCCCATCGGCTGAAAGCAGACGGATCTTATGGATATCAGAAGGAGGGACCGGAGTATGACAGCCGCATCATGCAGGTCATGGGGAGCGGGAACTTTGGAGAATTGCTGGAATTTCCCGAAGAGTTCTGCGAAAAAGCAGGAGAATGCGGACACCGTTCGTTTACGATCATGGCAGGCGCATTGGACCGGACGGGAGTAGGAGCACAGCGGTTATCTTACGAAGGGCCATTTGGTGTGGGGTACGGTATCTGCACATACACCGTCCAGGGGAGGGATTTGAAAAGAAATTTCAAAGAGCAGTATGAGGATAAAGAGAGGAACAAGATCTTGGAACAGAGAGAGCAGGAGGATGCCTATGTACAGTTGGCACGCAGGACGATCGAGGAATATGTCCGTACAGGAAAGAAGATGAAAATGCCAGAGGGACTTCCGCAGGAAATTAGGGATAGACGGGCAGGTGTCTTTGTCTCTGTCAAAAAGGAAGGGAGGCTTCGGGGCTGTATTGGGACAATCCAGGCGGTGAGAAGTTCCATAGCTGAGGAAATCATAGAAAATGCAGTCAGCTCAGCTGTCCATGATCCCAGATTTTCTCCTATAGGGCCGGAAGAACTGGATAAGCTGTCTATCAGCGTGGATGTGCTGGGGGATACGGAAAAAATTAATTCGCCTGATAAGCTGGATGTGAAGCGGTATGGCGTGGTGGTGACAAAGGGCTGCAAGCGGGGGCTGCTGCTTCCGAACCTGGAGGGTGTGGATACGGTGGAAGAGCAGATTGCCATAGCGAAGCAGAAGGCAGGCATTGGAGAGTATGAGGAAGCAGGGCTGGAAAGGTTTGAGGTGGTACGGCACTATTGAGGAACTGCCTGCAGATATGAAAAGGATGTATGCAGGAGATGTCTGCGGATATGAAAGAGATGCATTGAGGAGATGTTTACAGAAATGAAGAAGACGTGTCAGGTGTGTATGCACCACTGCAGCCTGGAGCCAGGGCAGACTGGGATCTGCCGGGCCAGGAAAAATGAAGATGGGGCTGTCGTTTGCGAAAACTATGGGCATATCACGTCCATGGCGTTGGATCCCATTGAGAAAAAGCCTTTGAAAATGTTTCGTCCGGGCAGCAGGATTTTATCCGTGGGGAAGAATATCCCTCTCCATGTTACCCGATTTTTCCCACGGTATCATATGACAGACCGAAGTGCAACGGAGGTCAGACAAGTCTATTGCCTGGCGGAGACTGCCGGAAAGTACCTGGAAAATGTATTTGTGGGGAATTGTTGATAAAAGCCATTTGGGTATCTCTGTTTTTTATTTTACCAGAAATGTGGAGGAATGTCAGAAAAATCTTTATAAAACTCAGGAAGATGTTAATAATAAATGAAAAAGCGGCATCTTAATTGAGTCAGGGAGGTTTTGGAAATGGAGCAGTTGATACAGGAATTTAAAGAGGACATTGCAGAATTCCGGGAGATGACGAGGAAGTTTTACGCAAATGAAATCAGTTGGAAGGACTACAAAGCTTTTTCTGGGGGCTTTGGCAGCTATGCCCAGCGGGGCGGCCAGGCGAGCATGCTGCGGCTCCGTATTCCGGGCGGGAGGCTGACAAAAGAAAAATTGAAATTTGTGGCAGATACCATTGCAGAGTATCAGGTGGATAAGGTGCATTTTACTACATGCCAGACGATACAGCTTCATGATCTGAGCGACAAGGACGTATGTGATATCATGGAAAAAGCCTTTGATGCAGGAATTATTACAAGAGGCGGCGGTGGTGATTTTCCAAGAAATGTGATGGCGTCCCCTCTTTCGGGTGTGGAGCAGGGAGAATATTTTGACGTGATGCCTTACGCAGAAGCTGTTTCTGACTATTTGCTGGGAATGATTAAGTCTGTAAAGATGCCACGGAAATTGAAGGTGGGATTTTCCAATCTGCCGGCAAATGAAACACATGTTACATTCCGTGACCTGGGATTTGCGGCCAGGCCGGACGGGACATTTGACGTATACAGCGCGGGCGGTCTGGGAAGAAATCCGAAGATGGGGGTACAGGTGGGAGAGCATGTTTTGCCGTCAGAAGTATTGTATTATGTAAAGGCTATGATTGCGGCTTTTCTGGCACATGGAAATTATGAAAACCGGGGGAAGGCCAGGACACGTTATATGCAGGAAACATTGGGCATAGATGGGTATAAGGCAGCCTATCTGGATATGCTGGAAAAAGTAAAATGTAAAGATTTGGGCATTACAGTACAAGAACGCCCGGTTAAGAAGCAGGGGGACGGGATCCGGGTGTCCGGGAAGCGTATCATTGCACAAAAGCAGAACGGCCTTTATGCGGTAAGCTATCATCCGGCAGGCGGGGTGCCGGATGAGGGCAAATTCGCGGAGATTTATGCTGTGATAGAAAGAATGGAGGACGTAGAGGTACGGATCGGGCCGGACGAAACCATTTATGTGATCAATCTGAATGGGGAAGAGGCGGAGAAGGTCTTAGCAGCGACAATGGACAGCGCACAGAATCTGTTTGAGACTTCCGTGGCATGCATTGGAAGTGAGATCTGCCAGATCGGGCTTCGGAATTCACAGGGGGTACTGGCAGATATTATCGAGGAAGTAAAAAAATATGATTTTGCCGACGGCGTGCTGCCGCAGATCCATATTTCAGGCTGCACCTCTTCCTGTTCCGCGCATCAGATCGGCACATTGGGGTTCCATGGCGGCGTGAAAAGGGTTAATGATGTAATGGAGCCTGCATTTACCCTCCACGTAAACGGCGCTGCCGCAGAAAGTGAAGAGCGGTTTGGAGATGAGTGGGGTATGATACTCCAAAAGGATATGCCGGCCTTTTTTGTGGATTTGGGACAGGCTGTTGCCGCGGAAAACACCACTTTTGAAAAATGGTTTGCAGAGGACCCGGGAAGGCTGAGGAAAGTTGCGGAGAAATATCTGCATTAGAACGTGTTTGAAAATTAAAAAGTATACAAAACATTTGTTCACAGTCCCTTTTTTATG
>CAJUTU010000076.1 GCA_910589385.1 uncultured Lachnospiraceae bacterium | reverse complement strand
CTGTAATTCCAACAAAATCTCTGCGACAAGGGGATATAATTCTGGATTTAGATTCGCTTCCGGTTCATCCCACAAAAGGATTGATCCTTTTTCTAAAAGACCATTCCGTATTAATTTCCAAAGCAGGCCTAATTTACGCAATCCTTCTGCTTCTAAAGAAAAATCAACTTTCTGACCGTCTCTTTTTAATACATAAAAAGAATCATTTTCCAAAATAACAGTTCCATCAATTACAGCACTAAGTCTATCAAGGATTTTACTCATGGCAAATGGAATTTCCCGCGTCTCTGGTAAAGAAGCATTTACAATAATATCTATCTGTGTTCCATCAAATGGCATATTATATTTCTGGTTCATAGCCAGGAATCCCTTTGCATGAGACAACATTTCTGTCGTAGGGATAAAGACAGATTCTATATCTAATCCAAGCCATTGATCGTAATTGAAAATACCTTCATGGGAAAGACTGTCTTCAAAACTGTGTGTTCCGTCTGATACTTTATAATAACAATAATCTTCTTTATTTTCTGCATTTTTTAAAGCATCACTATCTTTCAGGCTGTTTGAAAAAAATTGTAATAATCTTTTTGTTTTTCCCTGATCTGTCTGCTTAATTGACCATTGTGTTGCGGCATAGATCATTTTTAGAATGGTTGTCTTTCCAACTCCATTTTCACCAATCAGAACATTTATCCCATCACAAAATTCCATCTTAAACCCATCATGAAATGAGTCCCCTTCTTCTATAGACTTAAAAGCAGCATTATTCTTTCTCAAATGACGCTTAAATACCATTATATTTAAAATTTCAATCGATTTAATTGCCATTAGTCTAGCCTCCAGTCAATTTTTAATCTATTTTCTGTTTGTATTATACCCTGTTCCGAAGATTTTGTACACGATAAATCATTATAAGGAGTCTTTGGATATACAAAATGAATGAAAAACGGAGAGGTTTATCCGCTCCGCTTCCCTTCCACTACCTTACAATACACCACCGCCGCCACCGTACTCACCGCCGTAGCCACGATTGCCGGCCCTACGATCGCCGTCGGGTTCACGCTCCCATATTGCGACCGATAAGCGATCACATTCATCGGGATCAGCTGCAGAGACGATATATTCAATATCAAAAACGTACACATTTCATTACTTGCCACCCCCCGTTTCCGCACCGGTCCAGGAAGCCTCCCACTCCTTCTGTCCTCCTCCAGCTTCTCCAATTCCTCCATCGCTTTCAATCCCGCAGGAGTCGCCGCCCAGCCCAGCCCCAGAAAATTAGATATAAAATTCACCGCAATATGCTCATTCGCCGCATGCCCCTTTGGTATCCCGGGAAATAAAAATTTAAGCAGCGGCCTCATTTTCTTAGAAGCCGCCTCAATAATCCCTGCCTTTTCCGCAATCTCCATCATCCCAACCCAAAAAGACATCACGCCCATCATAGTAATGCACAGCGTCACCGCCTCTTTCGCAGAGTCCAGAGCTTCATTGGTAATCTCCGGCATCTTTCCGTTAAATGCTCCGAAAATAATTCCTACAATTATCATACCTGCCCAAAGATAGTTCATAACTCCTCCTTCTGGAATAAAACAAAGTATACTATCACTCCGCCAGCTTCCCCATATATTTCTCCACCAGTTCAAACGGCGCCGGTCCGGTTGCCAGCACGTCTTCATGAAATTCCTTTTGTAAAAATTCTGTACCTTTTTCCGCCGCATACTCTTTTTTCAATTCCAGAAATTCCACGTAACCGATATAATATTTTGCATAATTTCCCGGCGAACCAAGAATCAAATCATAAATCCTGTTTACCGCATCTACATCCTGGATCCCATAATTGGATAAAAATGCCATCGTATCAACTCTGCTCCATCCTTCATAATGAATACCAATATCTGTGAGTGTATACAGCCCCAGGATAATAGAACTGTTCTTTTGCAGAATCGTGGCCTGCTCTTTCGTAATGGGCGCCAGGTAATAGCTGCACATCTCAGCATAGGTTGCCCATCCTTCAATATAGCCGCCGATACTGAACATACTGCGCAGCGGATCCGGCTTAGTTCCTGCATAATATACTGTCTGATATAGGTGTCCTGGAAACCCTTCATGTGCAAGTGTAGTAAACAAAGTCAACGCATTTCCCATATGTGCCTGATTCACATAAATCACATTCTCTTTATAGCTGTCAATTGCCGGGATCATATAAAATGCCGGGCTTAGCTGGGCCTGCAGAGCCTCTGGCACATATTTCACACTGACCGTAGTATCAGGCGCCATAGGAAATGCATTTGCAATCTCTTTTTTCAGACCATTTAAAATACTGACCGGATTCGCCATATCCATAGCTGCCGCCTCATGTGCCTCCTCTGGATTCCCGATCAATGAAGCAACCTTCTTCGGCACACTCTCCTGCACCATATTCTCACTGCCATCCTGCTTTGCCGTATTTCCTCCATTATTCTGCACTGTACTTTGCCCTTCACTCTGTCCTGCATCCTGCTGTGCCGCATTTTCTCCGCTGATCTGCCCGGTATTTTGTCCCTCATCTCCTGTAATCCCCAGGACACGCTCCATCGCCTCTAAATCCTCCAGAATCTGCTGCTGGGTCAATGCCTTCATTTCCCATACCGACCGTTCTGACCCCGTAGAAGACCGCACAACCTGCTCATAATATTCCTTTCCCTCTGGAAAATAGCACAGACCCTGTTCGTTGCTTCCCGTATTCATCAGTTTTTGTACTGCCGCAGACAAACGGCTGTACGCAGGAAGCACATAGCTGGTAAGCATCAGGGCATTTCTCTGGATATATATCCCCTTCTCCTCATCAGTCAGCCCTTTCACCTGCCCTATCCGCTCAACAAATGTAGAGATCAGATAATTATCCTGCCCCATTCCCATAAATGTCTGGCACTGGTCTATCACTTGCTGCGCCGCACTTTCAGACATAAATAATCCTGCACTTGATTTTGCCTCTTCAAACGCGATGACGGACTGAAAGTAATCTGGTGTTTCCTTAAGCAGATCCAGATAAATATCCACATCCTCCTTCTCATAAAACTGATATTCCGAAAGCACTACCGGAAGCTGTGTGTGTATCCCGCTGACAAGCCCCAGAGGTTCCTCATAAAGCATAAATCTGCTTTCCTCCTCCAGACTTCCAAGATAATAATCCAGAACATCATATGTCAACTGATTCTGTACGGATAATTTCTGATAATCAAACTCTTCCATAGACTGTCTGATATTTTCTACCGAGGCCAGTACATCCTGCGGCTCTGTTTCCAATGTCCCATATGTAATTGGCATTTCTTTAATTCCATAATTTTCTGGGTTTTTCAAGGTATAATGCAGACTGATCGTATTCGATGCCGTTTCCTGGCAGAAGACTTCTTTTGTAAATTTCCGAAACTCCTGATTCTGGCTTTCTTCCGACTGGTTTTGGCATCCCGTCAAAAAACAGCAGCACACCATAAGAGATGCCATATAAATGGAAATAAATCCTGCTTTCTTTAGGATCATGTGGACAGACCTCGTCCTATAAAATATGTATTTTAGAGATGCAAACATAGAAACTCCAAGACTTTTCTTTGGTTCATTTCTATGCCCTCAAAGAAATGGTTATTCCGTAGAGACAAACTGTATTTTCCAACTCTCTATTGTTCCGCTGTCATTTTATACTAAAGACTTCTGAAAATATAATTCTAATCCTATCCAAATAATCATAATAATAAAACAACTGCTTCATAAAACCGGGAGAAACCATGCAGCTATTTTTGTATATTTCTGATTTTATCGTTCCCTTCCTGATTCTTGCCATTATATCCTACGGCATCCTGCAGGACACCAATGTATATGATAACTTTATCAAAGGAGCCAGCAGTGGATTTCTTACAGTCATCAAAATAATGCCCACACTGATCGGGCTGATGGTGGCTGTAGGGATCCTGCGCGCTTCTGGTTTTTTGGACTTCGTCTCAACCATTATCGGGCATTTTACCGCTTACATTGGGTTTCCCGGCCAGCTTGTTCCTCTCTCCATTGTAAAAATGTTTTCTTCCTCCGCTGCCACCGGACTTCTGCTGGACATTTACAAAGAATCCGGTACAGACACTCTCTCCGGGCTGATCGCATCCATCTCTATGTCCTGCACCGAGACAATCTTTTATACGATGAGCGTCTATTTTATGAGCGCAAAAGTAACCAAAACACGTTACACCCTTCCCGGCGCGCTGTTCGCAACCTTTGCAGGGCTGGCTGCAAGTATTGTCCTGGCAGATATGATGGTCTGATAAATATAATGTTTTGATCCGTATAATGTTCTGCCATATTAAGAGTTTCACTTCTGGAAACAATTTTAGCCTCACTGCCTCATCAGTAGATTATAAATTTCGCGCTTCGCCACGCCTCTGTCCTTTGCTACTTTCTTCATTGCTTCCTTTTTGTCCATGCCCTGTTCTAAATACAGTTCCATATGTTCCTCAATCGTTATGCTTTCCCACCGGGATTTCTTCTCACACTCAATTTCCTCCGCGCTTTTTCCGGCAACCACCAGCACACATTCCCCTTTCGGCACATTTACCTTATAATAAGCTGCCGCCTCGCCTAATGTCGTAGGAAACGCAGATTCATGCCGTTTTGTCAGTTCCCGGCAAACCGTGGCTTTCCGTTTTTCCCCCAAGTGTTCTGCCAAAAGCTCCAGTGTCTTTACCAGCCGGTGAGGTGCTTCATAAAGCACCATCGTCCTGGTTTCACGCTCTAATTCCTCCAAAATCTGCTCTCTTTCTTTTTTATCCGCTGGAAGAAATGCCTCAAATGCAAACCGTCTTGTTTCAAGCCCGGACATCGTCAATGCCGTAATACATGCTGCCGCCCCCGGAAGTGAAGTGACCGGGACTCCCGCCTCATAGCACATCTTCACCAATTCTTCTCCCGGATCCGAGATTCCCGGCGTACCCGCGTCCGTCACCAGCGCCACATTCTGCCCGTCTAAAAGCCTCTCCACCAACTTCCTGCCCTTTTCAAATTTATTGTATTCATGATAGCTGGTCATGGGAGTATGGATTTCAAAATGATTCAACAGTTTTACACTGTTGCGTGTATCTTCGGCTGCAATGATATCTACTTCCTTTAAAATACGGATGACCCGGAAAGTAATATCTTCCAGATTTCCGATCGGCGTTGCACACAAATATAACATCCCCGGCATAATCGTTCCCCTAATTTCTTTTCATCTAAATATAACCCACACTGCTTTTATCCGTCTTTATGATACATAATAATAGGCGGCTCAATTTTTACTCTTGATTTTCCGCCCTTCATCCCCTCGATCAGAACCATAGTCGGCTCTTTATCCATATAGGGATGTACAAATTGCAGTCTTTTCGGCTCAATCTTATATTGACACATTTTATTTAAAATTTCTGCCAGCCGGAAAGGCTTATGGACCATATAAAATCTTCCCTTACTCTCCGGCAGGATTTTGGCGCTTTCCCGCAAGATATCATCCAATGTACACAATACCTCATGCCGGGCGATCGTCTTGGCATCTGCAATATTTTTCAAGCCATGGTCATTGAGCATATATGGCGGATTTGTCGTAATAACATCAAAAGAGGCTGTCTTGAAAATTTCCGCCGCCTCTTTGATATCTCCTGTTACAATATGAACCTTATCGGAGAGCTTGTTATAAGCCACACTGCGCCTGGCCATATCCGCACTCTCCTCCTGTATTTCCAACCCGGTAAAATGCTCCCCTGCGGTCTTTGCCTCCAGCAAAATAGGGATGACTCCGGTTCCTGTTCCCAGATCCAGCACGCGCTCTCCCTGTTTCACCTTCACAAAATCCGTCAGAAGCACTGCATCCACTCCAAAACAAAATCGCTCTGGATTCTGTATGATCTCATATCCGCTCAATTGCAGGTCATCCAGCCGTTCCCCTGTCTTTAAATGTGTATCCGACATTCCTTTTCTCATTTTATACCTTTTCCGGTTCTATATTTCACTCTTTTTTTTAATCTTCTTTTTATTCTTTTTCTAGTTCTTCCAAACGTTTCAGTTCTTCTTTGGAAATTTTCTGCTTCTTGCGCCTTGGCTTGAATTTCAAGTCGTCCACATGATATTCACGGATTTCCTTTTCATCGTCTTCCAGACTCACAATGACCTTTACAAGTTTTCTCAGGATACTCAGAGAATGCACTGTGCCCTTCAATCCGTCCGAAGTGATCACAGAATCCCCCACAGATGGAAGATGGCTATTAAGTTCTTCATAAATCTCCTGCTCATTGGTCAGACAGCACATCAGCCTTCCGCACACACCGGAAATCTTCGTCGGATTCAAAGACAGATTCTGCTCCTTCGCCATTCGGATCGACACTGCCGAAAATTCTGATAAATAGGTACTGCAGCATAATGCCCTTCCGCAGATTCCAATCCCTCCGCGGATCTTCGTCTCATCCCGTACACCAATCTGCCTCAATTCGATCCGGGTACGGAATACCGATGCCAGATCCTTTACCAGCTCCCGGAAATCAATCCGGCCGTCCGCAGTAAAATAGAACAATACCTTGTTATTATCAAACGTATATTCCGCATCAATCAGCTTCATCTCCAATCCATGCTTCTTGATTTTCTCCTGGCAGACTTGAAACGCTTCCTTTTCCTTTTCCCGGTTCCGCTCCATGGTCTTTTTATCCTGCTCCGTCGCAATACGGATAACAGATTTCAACGGCTGAACGACCTCTTCCTCTTTCACCTCTTTGGGGCCGCTGACCACTCGTCCATACTCCACTCCACGGGTCGTCTCTACGATCACATAATCTCCCTGGCTGATCTCTAACTTCCCAGGTGAAAAGAAATAAATCTTCCCTGCCGTCCGAAAACGCAC
This sequence comes from uncultured Lachnospiraceae bacterium, assembly GCA_910589385.1. Classification (GTDB taxonomy): domain Bacteria; phylum Bacillota; class Clostridia; order Lachnospirales; family Lachnospiraceae; genus Schaedlerella. The sequence goes on along the minus strand of CAJUTU010000076.1, from coordinate 3,384 downwards.
GCCAATCACATTTACCATATTTTGAATATTCCTTTCTAACTTTCCATGACTTGCCCGCTTTGCATCAAAACGGCTGCCATCATATAAAGATGCCGATAAACCACAAAAAACTTAATTCTCCTTAATTGTCAGCAGCAGCAATTCCATAGTAAGTTCAAAATTTACATTCGCCTTCAGTCTGGCTTTCGCCTTTTCAATCGCATTCAGTATCGTGCTGATTCCCTCATAGGAACTCTTGCTTGCCCGCTGCTTAATATGCTTAAGCTGATCCGAAAAAACGACCCTGTCCACACTCAATGTTGCTTTGTAAATAAGCACGTCCCGATACCAGACGGCAATCATATCAAGATAGTCATTGATCTCCATTTTGAACTCAGCACATTTCTTTACAGCTTCGATCAGCTCTTCTGTCTCCATCTCATCAATATTGCGCAGTAAATTTACTGTCGCATCCTTCATCTCATTGAAATCCTCAGATGTTGCAAGCGAGATGGCTTTTCCCAGATTCCCCTGGGCAAATGCAACACAGATATCAGCCTTATCTTCCGTAATCTCCATATGATCCATCAAATATTTTTTCACAAGCTGGTCTCTGATATTACGCAGCTTTAAGATAACGCATCTGGATCGGATCGTAGGAAGCAGCGCTTCCGCATTCTCAGTCAAAAGTATGATCACCGCGTACTCCGGCGGCTCTTCTATGGTTTTCAACAGTGCGTTCTGCGCCTGTACACTCATCTTATCAGCTTCCCCAATGATATAGACCTTATACTGGCTCCCATAAGGCCGGATCACAATATCATTGTTGACCTGCGTCCGAATCTCTTCTACACTGATCGTAGAAGGCTTCTCATGGGTCATGTAAATAATGTCAGGCTGGTTCCCGTTCATTGCCTGCCTGCATGACCGGCACTTCCCACAGGCGCTTCCATCCGAATCCTTGTTCTCACACTGCAGCCCCATGGCAAAAAAATCTGCCAAAAGCCTTTTTCCTGACCCACGTTCTCCATTTAGAATATATGCATGAGAAACCATACCTGAAGAACAAGCATTTTCTATATATTGAATTATCTGATTATGCCCAACGATTTCTTTAAACGCACTCATCTTATCACCTGCCGTCTCTTTATTCTGTCTCTGTCCTAAACCGGAGCCTACAGTTTTCTCTACATGATGCAAATAACACCAAATAACTGGTTCGCATCTTTTCGTAATATATAATCTATGATATCTGAAAATTACGGTATTAGTATAACATACTTCTGAAAGAAGTCCTACCCCTTTTTTCTGCCAAAAGTCCCTTCTATATATCCATCTTGTTTTATCCCTTCAATCTGAAAGCCCATTTTTTTATATTCCTTGATCAGCCGCACCACTTCTTCTGAAATCTTTTCTCCTGGCACGATCAATGGAATTCCCGGAGGGTATAAATATACATATTCCATGGAGATCAATCCTGCACACTGCCCCCAGGGCAGTGATAAGATCTGAACTGAACCAATTCTTTTATCAAATTCTGTAGCATTATGGGATGAGCCTACAGACCTTGTGATAAAGGCTTCATGCACAAGCCTCTCTATTTCTCCACAGGAGTATACCCGTTCCAATCTGGGAAGCCCAAACTCCACTTCTTCCATACAATTGGCTTGCTGCTTACAGCAAGGTATCCTATATCCCATATCCAGCTCTTTATCAATCTGTAGAAGAGACTCCACAAGTCTCGTAAATCCTTCTTCCGTATCTGCTGAAGAGGTCATTGCCAGTACATAGGAACCGGCCGCCATTTCCATTTGCAGATGGAACTCATCCAGAAGACGAAAATACAACTGCCGCCCCGTATATTGCGTACCCTTTACTGAAATAAGCAGTTTGGAAAAATCATGATTCGCCAAATCCATAAAATGCAAATGTTTTAACTGACTCAGTTGCCGCCTTGTCTTAACCAGCAGCCGCACATAGTTTTCAAACATTTGCACTTTTTTATCACTGGCAAGCAGGCCGATACATGCATCCATTCCCGACATCAGTATATAAGACGGACTGCTTGTCTGAATCATACGCAGATATTTTTTTATTCCTTCTCTGTCTGCGTATACGCCATTCATATGGATCAATGCCGTCTGTGTCAGTGAGGGAAGTGTCTTATGGACACTATGGATCACAACATCTGCACCTTTTGTATTTGCGTTTTCGGGAAAATAAGGATGAAATCCAAAATGTGCCCCATGTGCTTCATCAACAATCAACGGAATCCTGTAAGCATGTACGACCTGTGCAATCTCTTCAATATCAGATACGATCCCATCATAGGTAGGTGATGTGATTATAACCGCCCGGATGTTTGCCGTCTCTGTACCGGCTGCATCCTGTGCCAGAATTTTCTGCACCTCTTCCGGCTCAACCGCTCCATTTAATTCTTGCTCCTTATAAAATGCCGGGTATAGGTATATGGGCTCTAAGTCATTCATTTGTACCGCATGATATACCGATTTATGACAATTTCTTGCCATAAGGATCCGATCCCCCTGCTTTGTACATCCAAGGATCGCGCTTAATATCCCTGCCGTACTTCCATTTACCAGAAAACAGCTTTCCTCTGCATGAAATACTTTCGCAGCACGTTCCTGTGCCTGTCTCAAAATCCCATCCGCATGATGAAGGTCATCAAAGCCTTCTATCTCTGTAATATCTATCTCATATGGAAGCGCTGCCCCGGTCACATTCCCGTTGCGCTTATGTCCGGGCATATGGAATCCATAGTAATCCGAATCCGCATAGTCTTTTAACGCATCATATAATATTTTCATTATTTATACCATGCCTTTCAGAATATTGGGACATGTTTGTAAAAAAAAATATCGGAAACCAGTCTTGGTATCCGATATCTCACACTTATTCAAGTGCCAATGTCCGATAAGATATAAATGCCCAGAACCGGAATCGAACCAGTGACACGAGGATTTTCAGTCCTCTGCTCTACCAACTGAGCTATCTGGGCATATGAGTAAGATTACTCGAATTGCGGGGGCAGGATTTGAACCTACGACCTTCGGGTTATGAGCCCGACGAGCTTCCAGACTGCTCCACCCCGCGTTATTGAATTTTTATCCCTTTCGGGATAAAAGCCGATGATCGGACTCGAACCGATAACCTGCTGATTACAAATCAGCTGCTCTGCCAATTGAGCCACATCGGCCGATTACTAACCATCTATATAAAAGCCTTATTATGGCTGATGGATGGAGGTGGATTCGAACCACCGAAGCAACTTGCAACAGATTTACAGTCTGCCCCCTTTGGCCACTCGGGAATCCATCCGTTTTTTCTAACTGGGGCCTATAGGGCTCGAACCTATGACCCTCTGCTTGTAAGGCAGATGCTCTC
>CAJUTU010000075.1:3241-10407 GCA_910589385.1 uncultured Lachnospiraceae bacterium | reverse complement strand
TCCGTAAAATCTATGAGGATAATGTCAACGGAAAGCTGAATGACGAACGCTTTTACAAGCTGTCAGACGGATATGAAGCCGAGCAGGAACAGCTAAAGCAGGAAATCGAAGCCTTGACAGCCGAGGTCAGCAAAGCCGACACAGAAGCGACCAATGTCGCCAAGCTGATAGCAGTCACCAAGAAATACACCCGCATCGACGAAATAATGCCCGAAATTCTAAACGCATTTGTGGATAAAATCGTAGTCCATGAGCGTGAGAAAAAAGACGGGAAACGGACACAGCAAATCGACATCTACTATTCCTATGTCGGGATTGTGGACATCCCCACGGACGAGGAAATGCGGGAAATGGAACAGGAATATATGCAGCGCACTACACGTCAAACCGCCTAAATACAGGCGTGGCAGGAGAAAATCTATGCTCCTGCCGATACATATCTATTTTTATCCCTATCTGGTTTAACCCATGATTGATCTTCTTGGATGTGCCTGGGCTTTCCACATCTTCATCAGAGCCTATTACAACAAATTTAAGATAATAATCCGATGCATAAGACTGTGCACGTGATCCTGCCTCGCCCCTGATTACAAAATCGCTGCTGCAGCCATAAAATACATCATATCCGAAGCTTGTTACACTGCTTGGGATTCTGATGCTGCTCAGGTTGCTGCATCCCGAAAATGCACCATTCTCAATGCACGTTACACTGTTTGGGATTTCTATGCTGTTCAGGCTGCTGCACCCCGAAAATGCATAACCTCCAATGTACTCTGTACCGTTTGGGATTTCTATACTTCCCAGGCTGCTGCACCCATTAAAGGCATTGAATCCGATGCTCGTTACATAGTTTGGCATCTCTACACTTTTCAGGCCGCTGCACCCATCAAATAAATTATTATTGATACTCGTCACACCGCTTGGAATCTCTATGCTGCTCAGGCTTTTACACCCAAAAAATGTAAAATCTCCGATACTCGTTACACTGTCTGGGATCTCGACGCTGCTCAGGTTGTCGCAATACGAAAATGCCCATTCCTCAATACTCGTTACACTGCTTGGGATCTTGATGCTGTTCAGGTCGTAGCAACTCGAAAATGTAGAATCACTAATGCTCGTTACGCTGTTTGGGATCTCTATGCTGCTCAGGCTACACCCCGAAAATGCAGAATCTCCGATACTTGTTACGCTACTTGGAATCTTGATGCTGCTCAGGCTGCAATCTGAAAACGCAGAATCTCCAATACTCGTTACACTGCTTGGAATTTCGATGTCTCCTGTTTTTCCTTCCGGGCATTGTATCAGTTCTGTCTTATCTTTATTATATAAAATGCCGTCCTCTGATGTATAATTTGTATTATCCGTATTTACCCCGATGCTGCTCAAGTTGTCGCACCCCACAAATGCGGAAACCCCGATACACGTTACACTGCTTGGAATCTCGATGCCTCCTGTTTTTCCTCCCGGGCATCGTATCAGCTCTGTCTTATCTTTATTATATAAAACGCCATCCTCTGATGTATAATTTATATTATCTGCATTTACTTTGATACTGCTAAGGCTGCAATCTGAAAATGCCCATTCCCCAATACTTGTTACACTGCTTGGAATCTCAACGCTGCTCAAGCTGTTGCACTCTGAAAATGCTTCATCTCCGATACTCGTTACACTTTTTCCATCAATTTGTGCGGGAATGATAACATTTTCCATTGAACCAGTATACTTTGTTATTTCTATGCTCCCATTATCCAACACCCTATACTGTAGATCACTTTCCGCCGCCACCTCATCACTCAATAATGCCTCTTGATTCTCCATCGCATACAGCGTCACACTGCCCGTTTGGACGAATGAAACCCCTACTGCCGCAGCCAACAGAATTGTGGCTAAACGTTTATTTTTTACTTTCACAGTAATACTCTCCTTCCTATTCCTTTGAATTTTTATTGAATCTTCAATCATGATTTTAGCATCATAACTCAAGACAATGGTTACTTTCTAATGAAAACAGACTTCTTACTGCTCCATTTTCCGTATTTCTTTGCGCCACTTATATTTTTATAGGCACGGATCCTGACATAATAAGTCTTCTTCTTTTTTAATCCGGAATATGTCTTGCTGGTTACAGAAGAACTTAACCTCTTTTTCGTTACTCCCTTTTTGAAATTCGAGCTTGTAGAATACCAAAGCTCATAACCGCTGGCTCCAGACACTCTACTCCATTTTACAATCATCTTCTTTCTGGCTGAGTTCCGCACGCTGTTGATTTTTGCCTTTTTAACCGTCACATTGTTGGTACCCGGTCTAGTCTGGCCCTTCTGTGTATGATCAATGGAAAATGTGTAGGAACCAACCCCTTTGTTTACATCTTCTTTTGCAATGGCAAGATAATAAACACCTCTTTTTACCTGTACAGGCTGGGTCACTTTGTAACCGCTTCTTACTGTATTTGTATAAACCGGATTCAATGACTGATCATAGAAACCATATTTAACGGTATCACTTACAGAATTCGTCATATTGAATGTGAGTTGCCCTGCCGCTGGCACCTGGAATCTGTAATAATCAATTTCTTCATTTTGTGCGAGTACGCCTTTGTATCTCTTTTTCAGGCTGATATCAGATGCATCCGATGCCATATCATTGTTGACATCCTGAGTTTCTATAAAACTTTCCCCTGTGGAATCTTTGTTTACTGTAAATGATAACGATTGGTAACAGCCCACTTTTATTACCACATAGTAATCCCCGCCTGTCAGATATATTGGTCCACGCGAAAAAGATACAGATCCAGGACCATTATTCCATATATTATAGATTTCTGTCTGAGAAGCGTCATAGAACAGTATATTTATAGGAGATTCACTTACATTTCTCTCCATTCCAAAATTCAAGCTGCTTGTTTCATTTAATGAAAACTTATAATATCTGCTGTTGTCACTTGCTGATAACGTCCCTGCCATCGAACTTCCAAACTCTAATTCCCTGGCCTTTGCAAAAGTAGTATTTGTCTCAGCCGGAAGATCCGAAGTCTCTGCATACACAGTCTGTTCCATCGAAGGCAATCCCACAGATGTCCCAAATACAGCCAATGCTGCCAGCCCTGCTATCATTTTTCTCTTCAGTCCTTTTTTCTTCATGTTCCTCTCCTTTTCGTGCTAAATATTTTTTATATATGCATATGCCCATCCCTTGATCACAGCTTTCGGAGTATCCGGCCTGGATCTTTACTCCATCCATGCCTATCATGACGACCTCACCCTGGATAGAGAATGGGACGATATACCGTCTTTGATACCTATTGCCCGGTTTCTTGCATCATCCGTACAGCTCTGAGAACGGTATACACCATAGATAGGTGCCTCTATTTGGTCAGCATACTATGGTCTCTCCGATCAGATACCCTCTGGTCCAATCTTCTTCTCATATCTCATCCACCGTTCCCTGACTGATGTTCATTCTATATCTGACATGTCTTTCACTGAACATCCATTAAGCCCCCAGCAGAGCTGGGGAGAACGGAGTGAGCAGTAGCGATCCCCAAAGCACCCAAAATAAAACCTCCATGTTATCATAGATTTGGGTCTAGGCAGCCTAATCTACAATAACAGGAGGTATCCATAATGGATAATCAGATTTTAGCACATACCAAGTATAATTGCACGTATCATATTGTTTTTATTCCGAAATATCGCCGGAAAGTAATGTATGGGAAGATTGGGAAAGAGGTTGGCGAGATATTGTCCACAGTATGTAAAATCACAGGAGTAAAATTGATAAAAGGCGGAGTATGTCCAAACCATGTACATCTGTATGTTTCGATTCCGCCCAAGATGAGTATCTCGGAAGTGATGTCAAAATTGAAAGGAAAGAGTGCCCTGATGATATTTGACCGACACCCAGAATACAGGGACAAGTATGGCAGACATTTTTGGGCAAGAGGATATTATGCCGAGACGATTGGGCAAGTGAACGAAGAGACAATCAAAAAGTACATCGAAGAGCAGGAGGAATGCAGTAGAATAGAAGGATAAAGAGCCTCTTTTAAGAGGCAGCCAAGTACCAGAGGTTAGTGAAATACTGCCTATAGGCAGCACCGAAAAAGGGGTTGCTTAGACACCGCCTATAGGCGGTACCGAAAAATGCCCCGGAGGGGCTCACCCAAACCACCGGCGGGAGTGTAAAATAAAGTGTGTAAGTTAGAAAACCAATAAATCTAACTGCGCACTTTATTTTTATAGGTAAGGTGTGCTACACTCAAAGAAAGGATAGAGAAAAGGATGGGTACAACATTTATGGCATCAAGAAAAAAGAAGGAAGATACTGCAGGTGCAGCCATTGCCCGGAAAATCATGGAAGAATACCAGCCTAAGAACACAGAAGATATGCAGGATGCCCTGAAAGACATCTTTGGCCCGATGTTTGAAGCGATGCTCCAGGGGGAAATGGATGCACACCTTGGCTATGCCTCAAATGACCATGGCCGGAAAAATACCACAAACCGCCGGAACGGCTATGCCCATAAAAATGTGAAGACAGCCTATGGGGATGTTACTATAGATATGCCCCGTGACCGGGAAGCTTCCTTTACGCCGCAGATCGTTCCCAAACGTACCAGGGATATCAGCGGGATTGAAGATAAAGTCTTATCTATGTATGCAAAGGGGATGAGCCAGCGTGACATAGCGGAAACGATTGAAGATATCTATGGGTTTGAAATATCCCATGAAACAGTCTCCAATATTACAGACCGGGTAATGGGACAGGCAGAAGAATGGCAGGACCGGCCGCTGAAAAAATTTTATACATTCCTCTTTGTTGACTGTCTGTACGTTTCTATCCGGCAGGAAATGGAGACCAAGAACTGCGCCGTATACGTGATCCTTGGGTATGATGTGGACGGGGTGAAGGACATCCTGGGCATCTGGATCGGGGAAACAGAAGGGAAGCATTACTGGATGCAGATTTTTGATGAGATCAAGGCACGGGGTGTGGAAGATGTGCTGTTCATCAGCATGGATGGGGTATCCGGGCTGGAAGAAGGTGCAAAGTCAATCTTTAAAGATGTTGTTGTGCAGAGATGTATTGTCCACTTGATCCGGAACTCTATCAAATATATCCCGTCCAAGGAATACAAGAACTTTACGGCCCAGCTCAAAAAGGTCTACGGCGCTCCCGGCCTAAAGGCTGCAAAAGCTGAGTTTGAGCGTTTCCGGCAGTCATGGAGCCGCTATCCGGGTGCTGTAGATGTATGGGTGAGGAACTGGAAATATGTGGAACAGCTGTTCAATTATGGGAGCGCAGTAAGGAAGGTCCTCTATACGACAAATGCCATTGAGGCTGTAAATTCCAGCTTCCGTAAAGTGACGAAAAAAGGCTCCTTCCCGAATGAAGATGCAGTGAGGAAAGCCTTATACCTGCGGGTCGTAGAGCTTTATAAGAAATGGAATGGACGTCCTGTGGCGAACTGGGCTCTTGTCAGGAACCAGCTGGCAATGGATGATAAGATACAGTCCAGGATCTTAAAATATGAAAACTATTGAATAAGGATGCTGCCAGGGCAGGACGGCAGACAGCGGCAGTGTCCGCCACCCTTGACTGTGCCCAAAATCAATGCCGCAGGGGCCATACCGACGGCGGAACTCAAGGACAGCCATCCATCCGCATCGGTCCGGCATATGGTACCATTGATTTTATGCACAGTCAAGGGCACAGCCAGAAGCTGCACTTCTGGTGGCTGGGCATGGCCTCTGGCCGGAATCTAAGGACAGGCTGCGGCTCCGCCTCCTGCAGCAGTTCAAATGGTCTGCAGGGCAGGACCGGCAAAGACTGCCGTGAAAGATACAAGTCTCCAGATAATCAGCAGAGATCATCTTTTGATAATGGCAATATACAGATTAAATTTCAGATAAAATCAGCGGTCACAAAGACCGCTAATAAAAAACTTACACATTTAACTTGACAAACCCCCACCGGCAGAGCCGGTGGTCAAGCCGCACGGCTGTGATTTGCTTTTTATCTTACCTTTCCGTTGCTTTTGACCGTCCCACTCCATACACCTTTTATCAATGTCTTTCCATCCTTCCCATATGCCTGTACCTGTATATATACATATCTTTTGGATGTAAGATTTTTTATCGTACTTGAGGTGGCATTGCCCTTTTTCACCTGTATGTTCCTGCTGTTCTCCATATTCTTCTTATAAGAATATTTAATGATATATCCAGAAGCGGAAGAAACTTTTTTCTAGGAAACTTTCAGAGTCCGTTTTGCTTTCGCGGGCTTAGCTTTTATGCCTTTTACTTTTTTATTGGTATACCCTTTCATCGTCTTTTTACTCTGCGTCTGCCAATAGAGATAGTCCTCCCAGCCTTACCCTGCATGCATCAATGCCAGCTATTACATGACCCGCTATTTTACCTGCACTTTTCTGACTTTCGACCATTCTGAATAAATCTTTTTTGACTTTCCGCCGATCCTAACTTGTTTATATGTGCGCACCCTCACATAGTATTTACGTCCAGATTTTAATTTTTTGATGATTACCGAACCTGTTTTCTTATTTCTGACCGTACGGGTCCCCGTAGTTCCTTTTTTTAGATTGCTCCTTGTTGAATACTGGATTTGATATCCGGTATTTTCCACAGAATGTTTTTTCCATTTAACAGTGATCTGTTTTTTCCCGGCTTTTGCCCTGGTGATCTGTGTACTTTTTGGTATGATTGTAAAATTTTTCGCGGCCTTTCCCCTATATCTTCCACTAAAAGTAATGGTTACTGTATATCTGCCAACTTTTTTACATCCTTTTGGGTAGGTGATTCTATAATATGACGGATCTATAACCTTCCCATCCTCCCCTTTTACAGTCACAGACGGCTTCCTGACCTTGCCGTTATATATATAACTTTTTGAAGATAAAATAACTTCCTTTGCGGCATAAACGTTCATGCTTTTGCTTGTACTGTAATATTTGAGCTGTGCAGTAACTGTTGTACTACCCTCTTTTTTTCCGGTGATCCTGCCTTCCGGCTCTACTGTAATCACATCATTGCTGCTCTTCCATGTAATCCCCATATTATCCGGCAATGCCGACGCACTGGGAAAACCCGGATTCACCAGATAAACCCTTGCTGATGTATCCTCCCCCAGTCTAAGCCTTGTTTTCG
>CAJUTU010000075.1:0-3231 GCA_910589385.1 uncultured Lachnospiraceae bacterium | reverse complement strand
CCTGAAATCATAAGAGTATATTTTCACCTCTCCCCAAATAATGCCCGAGCCCGTCGCAGCTTCTCCAAATTCTTCTGCCGCCAGTGAGATGGTCTGTGTTAACGTTTGATTCTCTAGTTTTTCACAATCTTTCGTATCCTCTATGGTTCCAAAGCACTGCACCCAATAAGTATTGCCGTTATGTTTAAAACATCCGATGCCAATATCCTTTGCGCCTGCCTGCAGGATATTCTCTTTATGGCCTTCTGAGGACATCCAGGAATCCATGGCGTTCTGTGCATTTTGCTGACCCGCTGCCACATTTTCTGCTATCATGGCAGAGTCCATGTCAAAACATATTGAGCCATCCGGCCTTGTATGTGAAAAGCAGACTGCGCACTCTGCCGCCCGCGCCATTGCTGTTTCCAAAAGAGACCCATCCATCGTCAGTGCCTCCAACCCATTTTGGGCACGTTCTGCATTGACAAGGGAAAGAACCTGGAATGCCTGATCGTAATCCCGTTCCCCGGTGATATCAATCTTCTGGATATACCGATAGCCATTTTCTCCGTAAGGCTCCAGCTCCGGATTCAGACAGGTTATCACAGTATTTTTCAGAAAAGCAGACGAATGTACATAATCCACACTATACGGCAGTGTCACTTCCATTAGACTTACACAGCCATGAAAGGCACTGCGGGCGATATCCTTGACTCCTTCATTCAAAACCACTTCCTGCAATTCAAAACAATTCCAAAATCCAGAATATGGTATGCTGTCAATCGCTGCGGAACGAAAACTCAGCAGGTTATGACATTCTCCAAAACATCCAACCCCCATCATCCTAACGGATGCCGGAAGCTCCACTTCCAATAACGATCCGCAATAGGCAAATGTATGCGCATGAAGATTTTGCAGCCCGTCTCCGAAATCGATTTGCCGCAGTGCATCACATTCACGGAACATCTGGTAAGAGGTTTCTATAAGCCCTTTTCCAAATGTGACTCTTTCCAGCCAGGGACAGTGAAAAAAGGTAAAATCTCCGACTGCCGTAACACTGTCCGGAATAACAACGGATGTTATTCCAGAATTTTGAAAAGCAGATGCCCCCAATTCCTGCACAGAATCACCGATTGTTACTGAAGCCAGGTTCTCGGTATACCCCATTGCCATATCCCCGATCTTTGTAACATGGGATGGTATGCTAAAAGAATCTTCGCCCCGTCCTGCTGGATAAGCAGCCAAAGTTTTTCCCCGGTCTGTATAGAGAATCCCGTCTTCCACCGTATAGACGCTGTTCTCCCCTATAGCCCGGAATGATTTTATATCTGCATCATAAAATGCAAGCCAGGATATAGATGCCAGACTTGACGGGATTGGAAATTCTTCGATTTTGGTATTCTGGAATACATAATCGTCAATATCTGTGACCTGTTCAAAATGGATCTGTGCCAAACTGGTACAACCTCCAAATACTGCATAGGTAAGCATCGTGACCGCATCCGGTATCTCTACTTCTGTAAGGCTGCTGCATTGGGTAAATGCGTACTCCCCAATAGACGAAACTGTAGACGGGATAGATACCTCTCTTAGTTCCCTGCAGTCAAGAAATGCACTTTCCCCGATAGAGGTTATCCCTTCTTCGATGACTACAGATGTTATATCCTCTGAGGATGCGAAACCTTCCGCCTGCCATCCAGGCATCGATGTTTCATAATTCTCCATATCTCCGCTGCCTGACAATGTCAGAACTCCATTTTGTAACTGCCAGTTTATATTGTCACCGACTGCTCCTGCCTTATCTTCTTTTCCGGAACAATCGTTCTCTTTTTCAGACCACCCCAAGGCCGGCCTGCCCTCCAGATCTTCCATAGCATCTTCTACAGAACCTTCCACAGATGATACTTCCTCTGGATTGGCCTGGCGGACGGCGGGTATGTCCGCCTCCCCGGCCAATTCCCATCCTTTCACCTCTGCCTCCTCATTGACCTGAGATGGGAGTTCTTCATTGAGTTCCTGTGCATAAACACATGCATTGAAATACACGCTCCCTATCATAGCTGCTATTATTGGCCAGACAGATATTTTTTTATAACTTTTCATCGTCTTCCCCCTATTTTGTATTAAATATTTGGTAAAAATCCTTTTAAATGTAAAAACCCCCGTCAGATTGTATGGTATGAATCCAACAGGAGTTTTTATGCATTTTCGGTGTGTTACCTGCAGATTACGTCAGGAATCTATTTCTATTATGTTTTTCTTTAATTGATAGAGTAAGATATCACTATAGATTCTTTATTTTTAACATTGATAAATGTAACATTAAACTCCCATAGGTAATCAAATCCTCTCGGTACTTTGAACGTTGAATTGGCAACCGGTTTTTTATATTTTTTCACCAAGCCGAGGTATTTACTGATAGAGTGAATCTTCCATCCTTTTTTAGCGGAAATCTTGGCCGTAGGAACAACTTTGGGTTTGGATGTTTTTAAATCAATGCGTATCTTTTTATCTGACAGATTGGCTAAATTTGTTTTTCCCTTATTTTTGACGCCTGTAATCGAGATATGTTTTACCGGGTTCACATATTTTTTTAATGTTATCTTTGTCCGATAGGCTTTGCCCTTGATCTTAAAAGAGATCGTGGCCTTTCCTGCTTTTTTGGCATGAAACCGCAGGAGACCATCAGAACCCATCTCCATATCATTCGGTATGACCTTAGGGTTTGAACTTTTTATGTTTTTAACATCCTTGGAATTTAACACTCCAGAGATACTGAGAAAGAAGATACTGGAATTCATAGGATCACCTTTTGGATAAAGATAAAAGATCTTGCTTTTTGGTACTTCAGGAGCCGCTTGTACAGTTGCCACACATGGTGAAAATGCCACGGTTAGAGTTAAAAATGCTACAATGAGTTTTTTCATGTGTTTCATTCTGGAAACCTCCTTAAATTTATTGTGTATTTTTAGTATACTACTGTTTTAGATTATGTGTCAATTTATACTATCCTTTTTAGATATTATTATATCATTTAAGATTATATTTTATCTTTATAGGTAATGTAATGTCATTAAAATTCTCCTATCCTTATTGCAAAAAGGAATTGAAAGACCATGATAGCAGATAAGATCAAAGAATTAAGAGTATCAAATGACATGACGCAAGCTGATGTCGCGAAAAAACTTGGAATCACGCGGAGCAGTGTGAATGCCTGGGAGATGGGTATCTCCGTCCCATCTACCATGTACC
>CAJUTU010000074.1 GCA_910589385.1 uncultured Lachnospiraceae bacterium | reverse complement strand
TTAGGTCATCCTGATTTCATCTTTGAATAAGGGGGTTCTGAATAGTTACAAATTATCAATATCAGGATTATATGGTCTGGAATTTTTCGCGTACAGAGCCGATTGTGTACCGGAATTCAGATCTGATGCCGGATTATCTGAGAGAGAAGAGCCCGATTTACCAGCAATGGATGCAGCCGCTGAGGGTGTATCATGGAATGGGGTGTACGATAGTAAAACAGCACTTCTATGGCTCGATCACAATGTTCCGTACAAAAGAAATGGGGGATTTTACCCAGGAAGAATTGTATCTTCTGGAAGTTTTAAATACACATCTGGCATCCCATATGCAGAAGCTTTATCCGAATGGGGTCAGGGAAAGCGATTTTCAGGAAATAGATATGGATAAGCACTGGCTTGGAAAATATCACTTGACGGTGCGTGAACAGGAGATTGTACGTCAGCTTCAGTATGGACTTACAAACCAGGAGATTGGCACAAAATTATGCATCTCTGAAGTTACAGTGAAAAAGCATATGAGCCATATCTTTGAAAAAATGCAGGTAAAGAACCGGAACCAGCTTTTTTTGAAACTACAAAAATGAAAAACTGTAGATCAATCATCTTGCACAGCTTCTGTGAGGATGATTGCCCTACAGTTTTTTATTTTGGAGGAACCTCTGAAGAAATATAATGATCATATACATCTAACAATTGCTGTCTTTTCTTCACATCTACTTTGGCGAAGATATTATGTACATGCGCCTTGGCTGTGCCGGTTGAAATGCATAAGTCATTCCCAATTTCAGCATTTGTCTTGTTTTCCAACAAAAGAATCAGGATATGTTGTTCTCTTGGAGTAAGCTGATGATCCCTGCTGAACAGATAAAGTTTTGAGTAGTCGGCAAGATGCGCAGAAACTGTATCCAGAGATGCCGTATGGACTTCGGAAGAAATCTCGGCTTTTGGAGTGTCCGTAGGTTTCGTCTGCTGATCCGGCTCAGAAAGAATAACCGTGTCAGCAGGAAGAAGCATATGCCGCAGATGTGGTACAAAAATGCGTAATGCAGCAAATATAAAGTATATACTCATCAAATTTTCAGTAAAGCTGCGATTCATGATATGAAGCCCTGGATTCCCATAATTATCAAAATGAAAAATAACAATCCAGTCTTCCAGAATGATAAGGATTGAAAAGACTGCTGTCCATAAAAAAAATCTCTGAAAATTGGCCGCGATAAGTTCTTGATAATATTCCTGGCAGGTATTCAAGCGGTTCATGCCATATAAAGCAAGGATAAAGGAAAATATCTGACAAGGAGTATAGTATATGAATACTTTCATGGCGCTGTCATTCAACATTGGTACAAACAGCATAAAAAGTATAACGATCCCCAGCAGTGACAACAGGATAGAATTGGGCTTTTCTTTTAATATAGATGCTGTGGTCAGCAGCATAAAAAGAAGGACAGCAACAAAGATGATCGTGCGTGACGTAGGGACAGTCATGAATGTTGTGTCATAAAATTCTGCGAATTCCGAGTTAAACTCAGTAATGCAGATCAGGATGTTTTCAATGGAAAAGGAGAAAAATAGACCTGTAACATACAGGTATAAAACTCTTTTGGTATGCTGATAAAAAATCAGTGCATAAACAATGGGAATGCAGTAAAGAATTTGCAGAACCAGATTGTAAATCAATAATAAAATGTCCATATTGTACCTTCTCTAATGAATATCCGTAAACAGGCATATTGTATCAAATGGCAGGATGTATGTAACCCTGCTTAATAAGGTCAAGTATATCAGAAAAGAAAAATAGAGTAAATCCTTTTTCATAAAAATAAAAAAGATAAAAAAATATGTGCAAAATGCATAAAAGTTTATTTTAGTTTATGTAAAAATATTACAAAATACATAAAAAATCAACCTTTAAGTACTATTTTAAACCCGAAATCAGAATGATAGAATCCAATTATGACAACCACATCCACACTTTTAAATATGTGAAAAGTGGTACATTTACAACTGAATAAGGAATGAGGAATGACTCTATATAATTTTGAAGCATTCCAAAAGAGAAAGGAGCTTGGCAAATGGGCGAAAAGAAAAAGAAATTTAGTATGCTGAACTGCGTACTCACAGTTATCTGTGTTGTATTTGTAGCAGAAGCAGCGGCCCCTGTAGCGGCAATCGGTAACTCACAGTATTTCTGGTGGATTTTCATGATCATCCTGTTTCTGCTTCCATATGGGTTAATCTCATCTGAGATGGGAACTACCTATGATAATGGGGGCGGGCTTTATGACTGGGTATCCGCAGCATACGGCCACAGGATGGGCGCAAGAGTATCCTGGTATTACTGGATCAACTTCCCGCTGTGGACAGCATCGCTTGCAGTTATGTTTCCGGGCCTGTATACCACTATCACCGGAAAAGAACTCAATACCGTGTTATCAATCCTGCTGGAACTGGCATTTGTTTGGATCGTTGCACTGATCTGCCGGACGCCGACGGCAGATGCCGTATGGATTTTAAATGGTTCGGCTGCGATCAAAGTAATCCTTGCAATCGGTGTAGGTATTTTTGGCGTGATGGGGATTGCAAAAAACGGCATGGCGAACCCGATTACATTTTCCAGTATCCTGCCTTCATTTGACCTGGACAGCCTATCCTTCATTTCTGTTATTATTTTTAATATGTTGGGATTTGAAGTGATCTGTACCATGTCAGATGATATGGAGAACCCGAAAAAGCAGATACCTCAGGCGATTGTGATAGGAGGTATTGTGATTGCAGCAATCTATATGTTTTCCGCATTTGGGATTGGGGCAGCCATTCCTACCTCAGAAGTCAGCACAGACAGCGGCCTGATAGATGCTTTTATCCTGCTGACCGGCAAGGAGGGCGGAATCTTTATCTCGGCGGTGGCGCTCTTGTTTGGATTGACCCTGTTCGGGAATATGATCTCCTGGTCAACCGGAGTACATGAAGGCGCGGCTGCTGCGGCAGAGAATGGGGATATGCCAGCAATATTTGCGAAAAGAGATGAGAAAAACAACATGCCCACAGGCGGAATCATGGTTACTGCAGTTGTTGCCTCTATTGTAGTGATCGCAGCGCCGTTTATCCCGAATCAGGATCTGTTCTGGAGTTTCTTTGCATTGAACCTTGTCATGTTTTTGATGTCCTATATCCCGGTATTCCCAGGTTTCTTGAAACTGCGTAAGACAGATAAGGATACCGAGAGGCCGTTTCGTGTTCCTGGCAGTGGAATCATATTACAACTGCTGGCTTATATACCAATGGTATTGATTATCGTATCCATTATTTTTACAGCAGTCCCACTGTCTTTTGATGCAGAAACATTATCTGGAACACTGCCTATCACAATTGGAGCAGTCATCTTTATTGTTCTTGGGGAAATTATCATCCGCATGAAGAGCAAAGAATGAAACAAGGTAAAAACAGCCTGTCTTCTTCCTGCCCTGCATTATGGCGCATGGCAGGGGTGGGCAGGCAAAGGATGTGAATAAGTCCTCTACAAGGACTTAGTATAAATAAAAGAAAGGATGAAAGAAAAATGGCAAAAAGAATTGAAGGAACAACCCCAAAGCAGGATGGTTACAGAATGCCGGGAGAGTTCGAAGAGCAGCAGCAGATCTGGATGTTGTGGCCCTGGAGGAACGACAACTGGAGACTTGGCGCAAAGCCTGCCCAGAAGGCTTATGTAGAGGTTGCAAAGGCAATCAGTGAATTTGAGCCTGTATCCATCTGTGTTCCGCCGATACAGTATGAAAATGCACTTGCAAGAATCAGTGAGGTAAACAACGGAAATATCCGCGTGATCGAGATGACAAATGACGATGCCTGGATCCGAGACTGCGGCCCATCATTTCTGATCAATGATAAGGGCGGTATCCGTGCGGTAGATTGGGAATTCAATGCATGGGGAGGCCTGGTAGACGGCTTGTATTTCCCATGGGATCAAGATGCATTGGTAGCACGTAAAGTATGTGAGATTGAAGGCGTAGATTCCTATAAGACAGAAGGCTTTGTTTTGGAGGGCGGTTCTTTCCATGTAGATGGAGAGGGGACAGTTATGGTAACTGAGATGTGCCTGCTTCACCCGAGCCGTAACCCACATATGAATAAGGCAGAGATTGAAGATATGTTAAAGAATTACCTAAACTGCGAAAAGGTAATCTGGGTAAAAGACGGAATCGATCCATATGAGACTAATGGGCATATTGATGATGTGGCATGCTTTGTAGCACCAGGTGAAGTTGCATGTATTTATACAGAAGATGAGGATCATCCATTCTATAAAGAAGCACAGGCTGCTTACAATTTCCTTTGTGAACAGACAGACGCAAAGGGACGTAAACTGAAAGTCCATAAAATGTGTGTAACAAAGAAACCATGTTACTTAAAAGCAGCAGACAGTATTGATTACTCAGAGGGGGCAATCCCACGTGAGGAAGGTGAGATTTCTATCGCATCTTACTTGAACTTCCTGATCGTAAATGGTGCGGTCATCCTACCACAGTATGGCGACGAGAACGATGCACTTGCAGTAGAGCAGGCACAGGCAATGTTCCCGGACCGTAAGATCGTAGGCGTACAGACAACGGAAGTTGCGTACGGCGGCGGAAATATCCACTGTATTACACAGCAGCAGCCAAAGGTTAAATAAAAATAGAAGAAGAAAAGGAGATTATAATTATGTATGCAAATGGCGTAAGACACTTTATTGACACAATGGATTTCACAAAAGAAGAACTGCTTGACATCATTCACCTTTCTCTTGAAATCAAGAAGAGTATCAAGGCTGGATACAATCCACCGCTTATGAAGGGCAAGACGCTTGGAATGATCTTCCAGCAGTCTTCTACGAGAACCCGCGTTTCATTTGAAACTGCAATGGAGCAGCTGGGCGGGCATGCACAGTATCTTGGGCCTGGTATGATCCAGCTGGGTGGACATGAGACCATCGGAGATACAGGTAAGGTGCTGTCTCAGCTGATTGATGTTGTAATGTCGCGTGTGATCGAACATCAGACAGTAGTTGACCTGGCAAATGCATGCTCTATCCCGGTACTGAATGGAATGTCTGACTATAATCATCCGACTCAGGAAATCGGAGACCTGTGCACCATCGTTGAGAACCTTCCGCGGGGAAAGAAGCTTGAAGACTGCAAGGTAGTATTTGTAGGGGATGCTACGCAGGTTTGTGCGTCTCTAGCTATGATCACAACAAAGCTTGGCATGAAGTTCGTACATTATGGACCAAAAGGACATCAGCTTCAGGACAGCCCGAGTGCGGCTTGTCTGGCGAAGATCGAAGAGAACTGTAAAGAGAGCGGTGCAACTTTCCTGACATCTGACAATCGAGACGATGTAAAAGGCGCTGACTTCATTTATACAGACGTATGGTATGGACTGTATGAGAACGAGATGCCAAAGGAAGAGCGTGTACGTGTATTTGGCGATTATCAGGTAAACAGGGAGCTTATGAGCCTTGGAAATATTGGATGTAAGTTTATGCACTGTCTGCCGGCCACAAGAGGAGAAGATGTGACTGATGAGGTTGCAGACTCTGATTCCTCACTCTGCTGGGATGAGGCAGGTAACCGCCTGACCGCAATGAGAGGACTTCTTGTATATCTGACGCAGTATCAGAGAGAAGCGGCTGCATCAGAACTTCAGATTGCAGCGGCAAAAGAACGGCTTGAGAAGTTTATGGCAGAAAGAGGGATCAACTGAGCAATACCCCGGGCAGGTATTAAAGAGGGAATAGAAAGAAAAATATGAGGTGAATGGAATGTCTAAGATTGTAATTGCCTTGGGAGGAAATGCCCTTCAATCAAAGAACAGTGCACCGACTGCAGAGGGACAGTTAGAGGTCGTAAAGCATACATGTGAAAGAATTGCAGATATCTGCTCTCAGGATTACGAGGTGGCAATCGTACACGGTAATGGCCCGCAGGTAGGGAGAATCTTGCTTGCAACGGAGACTGCAAAGGATGTGACCCCCGCTATGCCATTTGATGTATGCGGCGCCATGAGCCAGGGATACATCGGGTATCATATCCAGCAGGCATTACGCTATGCGTTGAATATCCGTAATATCAACTATCCGGTGCTGACTGTAGCGACGCAGATGGTGGTGGACGAAAAGGATCCTGGATTCAGTAATCCGACAAAGCCGATCGGACCATTCTATACAGAAGAGGAAGCGAAGGATTTGCAGGAGAAAAAGGAATATACAATGAAAGAGGATGCCGGAAGAGGGTGGAGAAGAGTGGTTGCATCTCCGATTCCGAAGAAGATCGTGGAGATTGAAGCGATTAAAAATCTGTGGGATTCTTCTATTGTAATATCATGCGGCGGCGGTGGAATTCCGGTTATTGAAAAGATGAACGGAACACTGGAAGGGGTTGCGGCTGTCATTGATAAAGATTTTGCGGCAGAACTGCTGGCAGAGCAGGTTGATGCAGATATATTGATGATCCTGACAGAGGTGGAGAAGGTTGCTATTAACTGGGGAAAACCGGAACAGAAAAATCTGGATCATATGAGCCTTGCAGAAGCTGCGCAATATGTGGAGGAAGGTCAGTTCGCACCGGGAAGTATGCTTCCTAAAGTAGAGGCTGCCATGAAGTTTGCACGTACCTATCCAAATAAAAAAGCAATCATCACCAGTCTTGATAAGGCTATAGATGCACTGGAAGGGAAGACGGGCACAGTGATTACATTTGCTTAAAGTAGTGCACGATATTGATGATATGATACTATCCATGATTATTTTATAAAATCCTTTATAAATATGTTTGTGCGAAAGGGCGTTTGGAAAAAATAAGAGAACTTTTCCGATACGCCCTTTTGTGTTTTTGAAAAAGATTGGAGAAGCTTATGGACCAAGGATTAATCGCAATAATTATAACTGTCTGTATTATTATAGGTGCGATCAGGACAAGGAGATCGGTAGAGTGTATGCTTCTGGGATCTCTTGTGGCGGCATTCTTTGCCTTTAAAGGGAATTTTCTGGTTAAGTGGTGTGAGGTATTGCAGGAGATGCTTGCTGAGGAAGTCTGGGTATTTCTGGTATGCTTATTATTTGGGGCATTGATTGCGCAGCTCACTGCCTCGAGAGGAAGCTTTGGTTTCTCTAAATATCTCGCGGAAATATGCAATAGTGACAGGAAAACATTTCTTACTACATATATTATGGGGATTCTGATTTTTGTAGATGATTACCTAAATGTATTATCAATTGGAGCATGCATGAAAAAAATTTATGATGACAGAAAACTTCCTCGTGAATCACTGGCATATGTTTTAAATTCAACGGGGGCTCCAGTGTGTGTGCTTCTGCCGATTTCTACATGGGCAGTATTCTATGCAAATCTTTTTTTTGAGCAGGAAAGCGTGAAAGCGCTCGGAGTGGGAACCCCTATGGCGGCATATTTGAAGGCTGTTCCATTTTGTTTTTATCCGATCATTACAATTCTGTCTGTGTTTTTGTTTGCGATAGGAGCTATGCCTAAGCTGGGGCCGATGAAAAGGGCTTTTCAGCGTGTCGAGGAGAGCGGAAAGGTCTATTCCGACTTTAGCAGGAAATATAACCATGCCACGGTTTATGACCAGGATTCAGATGGAAATATCTGGTATTTTCTGATTCCCATGGGAGTATTGGTCGGCTTGGCGGTTTTCACAGGAGATATTCTGGCATCTGTTGTGATTGCACTGGTGGTATGTTTTGCCATTTATATCCCATGTAAAGTGATCACAGTAGATGAGTTTATGAATAATACCATTCAGGGGTTCAGTGATATGCTTCCAGTATTGACTATGCTTCTGGTTACTTTTGTTTTGAAAGATATTTGTGGGCAGATGGGGATGACGGAATATATTGTAGCGAAAGCAGAGCCATTTTTATTTCCGGCCATTTTTCCGGCGATGGTATTTGTACTCGGTGCGATTCTTGCATTTACGACTGGTTCGGATTGGGGAATGAGTTCGATCATCACTCCAATCGTATTTCCGCTGGGCGCCGTAATTGGGGCGAACCCGATTCTCATTATGGCAGCGGTCATTTCCGGGGGGACTTTTGGAAGCCATGCTTGTTTTTATTCAGATGCTACCCTTCTTGCAGCACAGAGCGCAGGGATTGACAGTATGGAACATGCGCTGTCGCAGCTGCCTTATAATATTATTGCCTGTGTGCTGGCAATCGTGGGATTTATGATCACGGGAGCAATTTTATAGAAGATGCGTTACTGCATATAGCAATATGCATCTTGCTGTACGGCATCTTGTACGGCATCTAGAACCGGCCGGTAACAAAGCTGCTTCGAGACAGTACATCGAACTTGCACTTGTGATTTCTCAAGGGATGGTGTAGAATATACGGCAGGATTTTAAAAAGAGTAGTAGATGAGAGTTAAGAATGGAGGAATAGATATGGAGCGATTTGTGATTACCGTGAACAGACAGTTTGCCAGCCATGGCCGCGAGATTGCAAAGCGTCTAAGCGAGATTCTGGAGATACCCTGCTATGATGGAGAGATGATCCAGGAGGCGGCAGAGGAATTGTCGATTCCTGAGGAAGTGGTAGAGAGGGAAGAAGAGACTGCGGTACGCCAGCATCAGCCTGCCAGCCGGATTCCGTTTGTAATGGCAAGAAACAGCAACAGTACACAAGATGAGATTTTTGCGGTAC
Organism: uncultured Lachnospiraceae bacterium; assembly: GCA_910589385.1. Classification (GTDB taxonomy): domain Bacteria; phylum Bacillota; class Clostridia; order Lachnospirales; family Lachnospiraceae; genus Schaedlerella. Next base: position 2,995 of record CAJUTU010000074.1, on the reverse strand, counting down.
AGTCGGAATTTATGAAGCGGGTTGTAAAGAAAGGAAGCTGTGTGGTGGTTGGGCGCTGCTCTGACTATATTCTTTCGGAGGAGGAGAATGCACTGCATATTTACATTTTTGCAGAGTATAAAGCAAGGCTAAAGTATTGTATGGAAGTACTGGGACGTACGGAGGAAGACAGCCGACGGGCACTACGCGAGATTGATGCGATGCGTGATTCTTATTCTATGGAATATTCAGGATACCTTGCAGAGGATAAAGAATACAAAGACATTTTGATCGACAGTAATACTATGGGTGTGGAGGCCACTGCACAATACCTGGCAGTGGCGGCCAGAATGAAGTTTGGGATATAAATTCAGACAGAGGAGATGCAGTTATGATAAAATTAGTCGCAAGCGATCTGGATGGGACATTGCTGCAAAATGATTCACAGGAATTAACCCCACGCGCCATTGAACTGATCCGGGAACTTACGAATCAGGGAATTTATTTTGTGGCGGCCAGTGGACGCCAATACGATAATGAAGTCCATCTTTTTGAACCCATTAAAGATAAAATTTCCTATATTGCGGAGAATGGCTCTTTATGTATCCATGAGGGAAAAGTGATTTCACGTACTGTCATTGATATGGAATTGATCAATAGGATTATAGAGGAAGTGAAACAGGATGGACGGTTTGAAATTTTAATCTCAAAAGAGCATGCCTGCTATATCGAAAATAACAATCCTGTTTTTGTGGATCATATTGTCAATGTGGTAAAAAATACGACAGAGATCGTGGAGGATGTCCGGAATGTAGAAGGACCGATCTTAAAGATTGCGATCGGTAATATGAAAGACGGTCCTGATGTTGCTGAAAGTTATCTAAAATACTTGCAAAATAAATTTTCCTCAGAGATTAAGGTCGTGACATCGGGAAATATCTGGATTGATTTTATTGCACCGGGGACTAATAAGGGGGCTGCCCTGTTAAAACTTCTGAAAGTGTTAAAGATCAGGCCGGAGGAATGTATGGCATTCGGAGACCAGCGTAATGATGTGGAGATGCTGCAGGCCGTGGGAACCAGCTATGCCATGGCTAATGCCATATCCGGACTTTCTGATTATTCTACACATGTGACGGATTCGGTGGAGGTTGTGCTAGAGAGCCTGCTTTATCAGTTAAAGCGGTAAGAACTCAGATCTGCTTTGGGTTAGATCATAGAAATGTATAGTATCGGATTTCTTTTGTATGGCCTTACAAGTATGGTAATAGAAGAAATTTAAAATATTGAAAAAGATTAATGACAAAACCGTACTATATCGTCTATAATAAACGAAGTATCCTGCTTACTGTTTTGAACTTTCGGAAAAGTGTATTATGGATGCAGGAGTTTTTTCCGAGAGTATCCACACTAAAAATAAAGTCCAGCTAAGAAATGTCAATAGGTAAAATGAAAAATGTTAAAAAAGCTTTTTTTAAGCATTTGATGTAAAAAAGTGTAACTTTAATAAACCACCTATGTGGAAATTTAAAAAATTTATGAGAACCTGTTAAGCTGCGTTCTGTGCCTTGCCAGGATGCGCTGCAAAATACTGCTCACAGTGTTCCTGAGGGGTGATGATCTTAAACGGCTTATTATCCCGGAGCATGGCAAAAATAATGTTGCAGATTTTATACATGACAGCCCCGACAGCCACGTTTTTCTTCTTGTTTTTGCATTTGTCGGCATAGTAGGTGTGAATCACCGGATTTACAGGTGTTTTCGTCCCTTTGTCCACCTTTAGGTTATTAAGAGCCACCATATGTAGGATACGTCTGGCAAGACTGGATCCCCTCTTGGACATGTGGACCTTGTCACCATTGAACTTACCGGACTGCTTTACGGCAGGATCCAGGCCGAAGTAGGCATAAAGCTTCTTTGGGGAAGAAAACAGGTCAAAAGATCCCATTTCAGCAATCAGGACAACCGCGCTGAGGAAACCGACACCCCGCAGGGACTGGAGAAGGACGATGCGGTCATAGGCAGGTGTCCCTTCCAGCTTATCAACAGCCTTATGCAGTTCTTCCAGTATGCTCTCCAGATACTCCTGGTATTCCCGGTAGGTTTTGATATACAGCCGGATCCGGAGTGCGCTGCTTGGAAGTGAACGTCCGAAAACAGCGGCATCCTTTGCAGCGGTGCATATAGCATCATATTTGGCAAGGGCATACTTTTCCCCGAAGCGTGCTGTGGAACGGATCATTTCCACCGCCAGTTCCTTTGGCGCGGTGAGAAAATCCTGCGCAAGGGGATACGTGTCCAGAAGTTTTAAGGAAGTCTGGGTGGTGACCTTGCTGAACACCTTCCGGTATGCTGGGAAAGATACTTTCAGTTCCGCCGTGAGCTTCAGCACGATAGCGGACTGCAAATCCTTGAAATAATAGTAGTCCCGTACCAGGTTGCGCAGGTCAATGACCTCATCATCTGGGATGATGGAAGTCTTAAGGGACGTATCCAGCCCGACCTTGGCAGCTTTTTTTGAATCAAATTTATCATTATGCAGTTTCCTAACGTTCATATTTGTGCTATTCTTAGTAATGATAGGATTAATGACGGAGCAGTCAAAACCCTTATCACGAAGGAAGCACAGGAGTGGGATGTGGTAGATCCCGGTGGACTCAAGGAAGCATCGGCTTTCGAGAGAATACGTCTCTTGTGCTTCCTTTATTTTTGTGACGGCAAGCTCACGGGACTCAGGATCCGAGTGAATGATCTTAAAAGTTTTTCCTGTGAGAATGCCATTGGGGAGCATGATGGACATCCATGTGAAATCTGCGCCGACATCAAGCCCGACTGAGAGGTAGGGGATGCTTTCGAGCATCTTGAGTACTTTTTGAGAGTGCATCGTTTTATCCTTTCCGGCAGGTATCCATTTCCAGAAGGTGGCTACACAACCTAGCGGCTTATACAGGTATAGCCTGTGGCTTCCCAACCAGCCAAAACATAAATCACCACCGAATGGACTGACAGACTTTCT
>CAJUTU010000073.1 GCA_910589385.1 uncultured Lachnospiraceae bacterium | reverse complement strand
ACCATGCGGGTTTCAGCAGTTGATGCCGTTATTCCGTGAATAATTCAGGTTTAAGTAAAATCTACGAACTTTTATACCATCTGCAGCCTTTATACCTGCGTTACAGAGGAACAGGCCGTATGCAGAGTTATGTGAGAAAATCGGATATGGATTCAGGCGTTTATCTGCGCTTATGGAAGTATAACGTGTTGATAGAGTATATGCCTTCTGTGAAAGGAAAACCGCTGGCTGCCGGAGTTATTTTTGAATTAGAGGAAGATAAATTCCTGATCGCCGGTATGATGAGTAAAATATTTTTCCATGCGAAGCCGGATGAGAATGTTAAGATTTCTGTTTTGACGCTGCAGGAAGGAAGAATCCTGAACGGAGAGTGGGCGGCGGAAAGGACGCTGAACGGCGATGAACAAATGATGATGGCTTTGGGAGATTTGCCGTCATGTCTGTATGTGGAATTGTTTCAGTATTGAGTTGTTATGGGGAATGGGTCAGTAAATCTAGTTGATTCTTCCTGATAAGAATTACACCGATCATGAACACAGTCTCTCGGCTTCTCTGTCAATACGGGCAAGAAGCTCCAGCAGTATAAGAATGGCAATATTATTATGGAAAGCGCTTTTCTTGGAAAGTGCTTTTTTTAATTCCCCAAACAGGTTTTCTATCTGTTCTTTTTCAGGAGAGAGGAGTTCGGTGAAGACAGGCTGTTCTTCCATTCCAAGGTTCATCTGTTCGCAGCATGGATTGGCAAGCATATAGAAAAACGTATTCAAGGAAATCTGGCACTGTAAAATGGACAGCTCATCATCAGGGACGATTCGGGCAATATGGTGGTAAGAGAGGGCGAGGACGGCGCCTGGCTTACACAGGCATGTCTGTTCATTTATTATAATTTTTCCTGTCCCCTTTGTCACATAAATGAGCGATATGCCATGAAAGTGGAAGAGGGCAGAAGCGGCGGTATAAATCTGTTCCTGAACGACAGGGGCATCAGGAATCAGGTTTTTATTGAAATAATCCCGGCTCATGCCAAGTCCGGCAGGCTGATACGTATTGGATAGATTCATGAGAGGTTCTCCTTATATTTTTTTCGGTAAGCAGTGGGAGACATATTGTAATTCATTTCAAACTGCCGGATCAGGGTGTGAACGGAAGGGAAACCGGAGTAATATGCGATATCCTCCAAATTCAGCGGAGACACAAGCAGCAGTGCCTGTGCATAGCGCAGCCGGTACAGTGTAACAATTTCATGGTAAGTTGCATTGTATTTCTGCTTCAGGACCAGAGTGACATGCTGCTCCGTCAAATATAGTTCCCGGCACATTTTTTTTAGGGAAATGTCTTCCTTAAAATGGCATAAAATGTAGTATAGAATTTCATATACCTTATCTGTAATAAAATGATTTGGATTCTGAAACTTCTCATCGGCAATCTTTTCCCGGTATTCTTTGGGCGTACATCCCCGGTGCCTGAGAAATTGCCGGAAAAACGTGGATTCTGAGGCAAACCCGGAATTGACTGCTATAGATTGTAAGGAAAGCCTATCTACCATGATTGCGCCGGCGGCATAATTGACACGGGCACGTGAAAGGAACTGGCTGAAATTTAACCCCGTGATCTGCCGAAGCTGACGGTTTACAGAAGATGCCGAAATTTCAAATTGTTCTGCCATGCTGTCTATAGTCAGTTTCTGACGGCAATACACCGTAAGAAAAATGATCAGATTCCAGATTTTTGTTGGCGTAAATGAGGGCGTTTTCGCCAGACTGTTCTTGCAAAGATACATGTAAAGATTGCGGAGCCTGGCGCTTAAAGTAGTCCGGATCAGCAGATTGTGCCGTTTCTGCATTGCACATTCTTCGGAAATATTATCTAAAATATGAAGAATTCTGTTCTGCGTCTCTCTGTCCGGATAAATGACCGGAGGAAGATAAAAAATATCCTGGATCTCCTGCTCCCGGTTCGTATCAGAAAAGCCCCAGTAACTCATTAAAGTATAATCATCTATTAAAAAAGAGATCCGCAGAGGATTCAGAAAATCCGGCTGTAGCGTAAAAGCATGGTAGGAGTGAAACTGGCAAAAAGCTCCGGGACATAGTTTGAAGCTGCTCCCGTTGACAACTACCTGGCCATATCCGGAATGTACATAGGCGATTACAGATTCATCCTCAAGCAGAGGTGGCATTTTAGTTTTTAAATCCAGAGAAACCGGATTCAGAAAATAGCGGAAATCGTTTGTAAAATATTTCTTCGGCGCTTCTAACAAAACCGGAAGTTCCTCCATAGTTCCGTGCATTCCTTTCTGATTATAATAGTATCATCATAACAAGAATACTGGCGTACTGCAAGAAGAAGTAAATGTAGATATATTAATATGACAGTAAAATAAAGAAAAATATACATTATATAGAACGAAGATAAAGAGAAAAACTCCATTCACGGGAAAGTAGTTAATTCAAAAAGGAATATTTGTCCGGGACGTTTCTTTAGTACAATAAAAAGAAAAATACAGGAGGAGAAAAGATGACAGTACCAGATTTTCAAGATGCAAAGGAAAGGGAAAGGGAGATCCTGCGGGAATGTCAGAAACCGTATACGGCGCAGCAGCTTGCGGAGATACCGGTGATCATGAATGTAAAAAACAAGTATTTCTGGTGTGTGGACCAGCAGGAATGGGATCTGATGGAGGAGGTGTTTGTGAAGGAGGGTTTCACCACTTACTGGAACGGACAGCCGGGATTTACGGTGCGGGAGATGCAGATTGAGCAGAATAAAAAGGTATGCAGCGATGCAATGGTCCCGATGCATATGGGACATAACATGATCGTGAGGTTTCAGGATGATACGCATGCGCAGCTTTTGACCAGACTCAATGACTATCACACGTACAAGGATGACGACTCGACATATGAAGGATTTGGATATTATGTAGACGATCTGGTGAAGGAGGAGGACGGAATCTGGAGGATTCAGACGCTGCGGCTGACTTACCGTGTATTGCTGGGGGCTTTGAGGCAATAGATGTTGAAACAGGACGGGAAAAATTAGGTCTTGTGGGATAAATAGGGACAATCCACAGAAAGGAAATGATAGTATGGATAAAGGGGATTGTAGTAATAGATTTCAGACCTTACCCTTACATTTACATAAAGAACTAAAAATTGCAAAAGTAATGTGTCGGTTTTCATCCATTATATCGGTCATAACAATGACCATGGGTATTATTGTTTCCTGCCGTTTCATTAGCAATTTGGAGGTAAGAGGTATTTTCATATCGTTGTTGGTGATTATGGGAGTCAGCGTATTGTCTTTAATGGGAATTTTATCAAAATGCAATGCGATTTGCAGAGAGAATTTGAAAGATTAAATGGAGATTTTAAGGAGAAAGGCTTATGAGTTTGTTAAAACAGGAAGGAACGATTGGAAAACTGGAATTAAAAAACCGGCTGATTATGGCGCCGATGGGGATCCACAACGGGGATTACACCCAGGACACGGTGGCATTTTATAAAGCCAGGATCGAGGGCGGCGCGTCCATGATCCTGTGCAACACGATGGTAACGGGAGCATTTGAGGACACTTCGGCCTCCATGCTGCTCACAATAGAAAACATTGACGCATTCCATGAGATCTGCGAGATCGCCCATGCAAATGACTGCAGGGTATGTCCCCAGCTGATGCCGGGGTGCGGAAGGGTCGGAGGGCCTGCCCCGCAGTACGGCGTGCCGGTGAGCGCGTCCGCTTGTGACTGGATGCATGCACCGGGCGTGCCCTGCCATGAACTGGCATTGGAAGAGATTCAGCTTTTGCTGGATGAATTCCGCCGTACAGTCAAGCTGGCAGTGGGGGCAGGCGCAGACGCGGTCGAGATCCATGCCTACGGCGGATATTTGACAGACCAGTTCCTGACCGCATGCTGGAATACAAGGACAGACGCCTACGGCGGCAATCTGGAAGGACGGATGAAGTTCCTGCTGGAGATGGTGAGGATCGCGAAGGAAGAAGGCGGGGACGACTTCCCGGTGCTTGTAAAGTATTCCGCAAGCCATGACCTCCCGGTGGAATATGGTTTCCGAGGAATTGCGGAAGGGATCGAGATCGGCAGACGCCTGGAAGATGCAGGCGTGGATGCCCTGCATGTGGATGCAGGCTGCTACGAGAAGTGGCATTATGCCATGCCTCCGATTTATTTCCAGGAGATGACCCCGCAGGTCGGGATCGCGAAAGCGGTGTGGGAAGCGGTCACCATCCCTGTGATCACCCATGGAAGACTGGGGGATGTGGAAAAAGCAGAAGCCGCGCTCCGTCAGGGATGTTGTGATTTTGTAGCGGTGGCAAGAGGAATCCTGGCCGATCCGGAGCTGCCGAATAAAGTGATGCGCGGAAATACGGAAGACATCCGCCCCTGCATATCCTGTAATGACGGCTGTATCGGACAGGTATTCGCGGGACAGCCCGCAGGCTGCGCGGTAAATCCCATCTGCGGTTATGAAAGAACCCGCCGGATCTCGAAGGCGCAGGAGAAAAAGAAGGTATTGGTCGTGGGGGCAGGCCCGGGAGGATGCGCGGCGGCTTTGATGGCAGACAAGGCAGGACATACCGTGGAATTGTGGGAGAAAACTTCCCGGATCGGCGGAAAGGCTCATGCGGCCGCAAAACCCTATATGAAGGAAGATATGCTGGCGCTGAGCAATTATTACCGGGTGCAGCTTGCAAAGAGCGGGGTAAAGGTCCGCTGTATGCAGGAAGCAGGGTTGGAGAATGTCAGGGAATACGCGCCGGATGTATTGATCTGGGCAGCAGGCGGGAAAACACTCATGCCGGGAAGCATCCAGGGACTGGAGCAGCCGATTGTACATGCGGCAGAGGAAGCGTTGGAAAAGCAGATCACGGCAGGGGAAACCATCGTCGTAGCAGGAGGTGGGCTGGTCGGAACCGAGACAGCCGTGCATTTTGACCGTATGGGCAAGAAGGTGGTCCTGATCGAGATGGTAGAAAAACTGCTTCCAAATCCGCCGTTCCCGATGAATGATATGCAGCTCCGGGGACTGGTGGAGCAGTCCGGGATTGAGGTACATACGAATACAAAGCTGGTTTCCGTGGGGGAAAACAGTGTGACCGTGGAAGGGCCGGACGGAGTGGATGAGATTGCATGCGATACGGTGCTGATGGCTCTGGGCTACACGGCGACCGCAAAGGAGGCGGGACAGTATGAGGAAATCTGCCAGGTCATTTCCATCGGAGACAGCAATCAGGCGCGCAATATCCTGTCGGCGGTATCAGAGGCTTATGAGGCGGTAGTCAGGATTTCATAGCCAGCGGGCAGCGCAGGAGGGTATGAAAAAACAGACGGTGCAGGTATTGGATGTCAGTTCATTTCTGCACTGCAAAATTGAAAAACATAAAGAAAAGAGGTAGGAAAAATGGCATTTGATAAACTATTCAGCCCCATCAGGATCCGAGGGCTGGAACTGAGAAACAGAGTGGTTATGAGCGCCATGGGAACCCACATGACGGGGATGGATTCCAGTGAGGTTAACCAGAAGCTGATCGACTATCACGCAGCCCGGGCAAAGGGCGGCGTAGCAATGAATACCACAGAGGTATGCAGCGTGGATCCGGCCAGTTCCCCGAAGGGATTTTTGGCGATCAGTGAGGACAAGTACATTCCTGGATTGAAAAAACTGTGCGGTGCGGTGCATGAAGCCGGAGGAAAGATGTGTGTACAGCTCTGGCAGGGCTCTCTGGCAGTGGGGATGGATCCAACCGCGGAAATGCTGGTTGTCTCGGATATGCCGGTATCACCGGAATATACCATGCCCGGAATTTCCATAGAACGGCTGAAAAGCGTGGTAGAAGCGTATGGGAAAGCGGCCGCGAGAGCAGTCGAGGCAGGCTTTGACGCGGTGGAATTCCACTGTGCGCATAACTATCTGCCCCATTCCTTTTTATCCGGGGGGATCAACCACAGGACCGATGAATACGGCGGCCCGTTTGAAAACCGTGTGAAGTTCCCGTTGGAGTGTATCGAGTCGATCCGAAGAAATATCCCGGAGGATATGCCGCTGTTTATGCGGGTGGACTGTCACGATGATTTTCTGGAAAACGGTCTGACCACTGAGGAGGTCATCGCATTCTGCAAGTTGGCAAAGGAAAAAGGGGTGGATGTGCTGAATGTCTCCCGGGGAAATATTTTGACGGCGGCAGTCGTGTATGAGACGCCTCCGGTCGACATGCCCAACGGATTCAATGTGGAGCAGGCGGCGCGGATCCGAAAAGAGACCGGTATGCTGACGATGCCCGCAGGACGGATCAATACGCCGGGATACGCGGAAGAGATCCTGGAGAACGATCAGGCGGATCTGATCGTGATGGCACGCGCCCAGCTTGCGGATCCGGAATTCTGCAACAAGGCGAAAGCCGGAAACCTGTCGGCCATCAAATACTGCATCGGATGCGACCAGGGGTGCTATGATTATTTTGTGGATCTGTCAAAAGAACATATTACCTGTCTGCGCAACCCGGCGGTGGGACACGAGGCGGAATATGAGTTAAAGAAAACGGAGAATCCGAAGAAAGTACTGATCGCAGGCGGCGGAATGGCGGGCCTGGAAGCGGCGGACGTACTTGTAAAGCGCGGGCATACCCCGGTGATCTATGAGCAGAGCAGCCATCTTGGCGGACAGATGCTCCTCGCAGGCGTGGCACCCAGAAAGGCGGACACGGCAATGGCGGCCCGGATGGCAGCCCAGAATGTGGTGGATTCCGGCGTGGAGATTCATCTGAATACAAAGATAGATGCGGAAGTGTTGAAAGTGTGCCGCCCGGATGAGGTCATCATCGCAATCGGGGCAGAACCGCTGATCCCGGCGATTGACGGCGTGTCGGAAAGCTATGTGACGGATGCGCATACGGTCCTCAGGGATCAGACGAAGCTGGACGGAAACGTGGTTGTGATCGGCGGCGGCTTGGTCGGCCTGGAAGCGGCAGAATATCTGAAAACTCCGGAGAATCAGGTTACGGTCGTGGAGATGGTGGAGGAAGTGGGAAAAGATCTGGGAGAGATGCGGAAGATCGCGGTCAATATGGCGGTTGCCGAAGCAGGGATCCGGACCATGGTCAACACAAAATGCCTTGGCATTGCAGATCATAAAGTAAAGGTGGAAAAAGACGGCATCAGCGAGGAACTGGAAGCGGATGCGGTGGTGATCGCGGTCCATGAGGCATTTGCGGTGGCGCGGGAAATATAAAGAACTGTGAATAAAGAGCGGGCTGCGTCAAAAGTATCTGTGATGAAGCATCGGATGTCAGGAATGATTTTGGCGCCCGCGTTGTTTCAGATTAAGAGAGGAAAATGAATATGAAGAAAATTGTATTTTTAACCGGGGCAACAGGAACGATGGGCCAGGAAACGGTAAAGAAGTTTATGGAAAACAAAGAGGAATTTACGCTGCGTGTACTGGCAAGGCCGTCCGAAAAAAATAAAAAGATCCTGGAACCATATCAGAAGGACCTGGAGATTATCTGGGGCGATCTAAAAGATGACGATAAGCTGAGGGAGTGTGTAAAAGGCGCGGACTATGTACTGCATGTAGGGGCATTTTTATCTCCGTTTGCAGATGAGCACCCAGAAGAAGCCATGAGGATCAATTATGGTTCTACGCTGTCGATGCTGAAGTCCATCAAAGAACTGGGGCAGAACGACACGACCAGGTTCGTTTATATCGGAACCGTGGCGCAGACCGGGGACCGTATGCCGCCGATCCATTGGGGCAGGGTCGGGGATCCTATGAAGCCGTCTATTTATGATTATTATGCGGTCAGCAAGTGCGCGGCGGAACGCGCGGTTATCGAATCGGGACTGAAATACTGGGTCTCTATCCGGCAGACCGGCATGATGCCGGTCAATGCGGCAAGCGGCGAATATGCGATCATCAGCCATCAGCCCTACAACAACTGCCTGGAGTGGTCCAATGCGGAGGATTCGGGAAATCTGATGCGCAATGTCTGCCTGGACGGCGTACCGGAAAAATTCTGGAGAAGAGTATACAACTTAAGCAGCGGCGCGGATTACCGTCAGACATGCGCGAGCTTTTCACTGGCTCTTGGAGGAGATATACGTCAGACCAATGAACCGAACTGGATGGCGACAGGAAATTTCCACGGGCATTTCTATACGGATGCGGATGAATTGGAGACGCTGGTTCCGTTCCGGACCAAATCCTATGCACAGCAGATCCAAGAGATCCAGATGGGATTCATGGAAATGATGAAAGCGGCAGGCCCGGACTTCCCGATGCCGACCCCGGAGGAGCAGAAGGAGCATACAAAAGCTGTGATCAGCCAGCCGGGAGGAGTCCTGCAGTTTGTAGCGGATGGGGATGAGGAGCGGATCAAAGTATGGTTTGGTTCACGCGAAAAGTATGAAGCGATTCCGAAGAAATGGGATGATATTGTGCTTTGTAAACCGATTGATCTACCTGCTTATCTGGATCACGGTTTCGATGAAACAAAATCTGTAGAAGAACTGGGGATTGAGGATATGCGCCAAGCGGCAGCATTCCGCGGTGGAAAATGTCTGTCCGAAATGATGGTAAATGGGGATATGTATACGGCATTAACATGGCAGTGTGCGTCTGGGCACGAATTTAAGGCAACACCATATACCGTATTATTTGCCGGCCACTGGTGCCCGGAGTGTATGTGCGGCGAGTGGAGATATGGCGAGGAAGCAGAAGTAAATCCATTCTTTGCGCAGGTATGGAAACCATTGCATAAGGGAGAAGAGAATTTCCGTGTAAAAATGATTGCAGATGCAAAGATGATTGATAAATTGTATGAGTGATAACAATTTTTAATGTTTGTGAAGACAGAAAAATTAAGGATGAAGGCAATAATAGTTGCTTCATCCTTAACTTAGAAAAAATGAGGAAAAGAATATGGCAAAAATAATGGTGCTTGAGGTGTCAGAAAATGAAGAACATGTTTTTCAAGATATTCAAAGCTATCTGAAACTAAAAACGGCTTATGCAGATTCTGGTTTTGAACGGAATAAGACACTCTCTTTTCCTGACTTCGAAATAGATTTATATCGTAGAGAAATAAGAAAAAATGAAAAGGTTATCAAACTTACAGATTTGGAATTCCGAATTCTTCTTTATTTAGCAGAGCAGCCAGGACGCGTATTCACTTACCAGCAAATCTATGAGGCAGTGTGGGGCGAAGAGTATGCCCATGAAAAAAGTACGATCATGTCCCATATCCGCCATATCAGGAAGAAATTAGAAGCAGATGGAAAACCATGCGATTACATAGAAAATATCAGGGGAGTGGGATACCGCTTCAAAGAGCAATGACCGGCAGTTTATGGATTCTGCCGGTCATTGTTCTGCCCTGCCAAGAAGATAGTCTGCGCTGACTTTAAAATAATCTGCAATCACGGCAATTTCATAATCCGGAACAAACCGTTCTCCGCGTTCAATCCTCAAAATCGTGAGGTCACTGAATTCGATTCCGCTTAACGTAAGCCGCGCAGCCAATATGCGTTGGGATATATTCTGTTCCTGACGCAATTTTTTCAAACGTTCCCCTATTATATTCTTAGATTCCCCGTTCCAATATATTTTCATAATTTTTGCTCCAAACAAAAACTTCTAAAGATGAAAGATTTATGATTGATTGTATCGGATTGAGATGTTAATATACTTCTAAAGATGAAGTTTGCTCGATTTTGTATAATCTGAAAGCAAAAATGCAGGATACAATTAAGAAAAAAATTCAATGACTTCGTTGAGTGAAAATAGGAAAGGAGAAGCAGAAAATGGAAAAGCTGGTATGGTGCAAAGTGAAACAATTTTTAGAGGAATTGCGATGCGAAGATATTGACAGGGAGAGCAAGGTTGTGACATGCGAATTTGAAGCAGCAAAAAAGAAAGTATCCGATCTGAGTACATTCTATGAACGATGTCTGGCAGGTCTCCAAAAAGAGGAACAGAAAATAATCCAGGATTATGCCGCAGCATGGAAGGAAGCTTCTTTTGAGGAATGCCAGCAGGCATACCTGCAGGGATTTATGGACTGTATACTGGCATTATGCGGTGCTGGCGTTCTGAGGCCGCAAAAAGATCTGGAAACCATGCTCCAATCTTTCAGACAGCCCTAATGGGCAGAAAGGCGGTTACAGGATTTTTTCTGTATCCGCCTTTCTTGCGAAAACTCAATCAAAAATCCAGAGAAACTCAAGAATCATTTTTTATAATGAATCCATGGGCTTTTCTTCCCTGTTTTCGATTAATGTCCGCGCATTCTCCAAAAGGATCTTCTGCTCCGTTGAGGTGCATTGGGAAAGCAGGCGGGTCAATTGAAGATAGGTACTGTCTTCGGAGTGCTGTTCCGGATTGATAAATGCATCGGCTGAGAGATTGAGGATCTTCATGATTGAACAAAACATCTTTAAGCTTGGTGAATTCTTCCCTCTCTCTATATTGCCTAAGTACGACAGATTGCAGTTTAATTTCTCGGCAAGCTGTTCCTGTGTAAGCTTCAAGTCCAATCGGCCATTTCTGATAAACATTCCCAGTCTGGTTTTTGAAAAGCTCATATGCTGTATTCACCTCCATAAAATCTAGTGTATTACACCAGATTTAGAAAGTGAAAATAGTAATACACCATAATAAAAGTGGTGTATTACAGCAGAAAATTTGTGGAGAACACAGCATAGGCAATGAAGAAAATAATCGGAAGGATGATTTGGTTTTGCTGAACATCACAATCCCTCTATGGAATCATGGTGAACAATTAAAAAAATCAAAATCTTTCAAAGAGTAAAATATCGTTTTTTATGTGGTATATTGCACCAGAAAAAATATAGCATAACATGTAGGATATCTGTCCAACGGAAAAATAAAACAGAAGAATGTTCTTGCGATACCAGAAAAACAGCAATGGACATCAGAGCACCTCCACCAAATATGCTGATTTTATGAAAACTCAGATTGGAGGAGGTATTACATGGACTCAGATAAAATGAGGAATGAAAATATTGCTGTGACTCAGAAAATACTATTTCTTTCATACCGCCAGGAGCTGTATGAGAAATTCTGTTTTTGCCTGGCTGGGCAACATGATATTTTGTATCATAGAATCAGGGAACATAAAAACGACAGGATTCCTTGGAATCATGACATCGTACTGTACATGGTGGAAATGCTGCGTTATACGGATAAAAGTGAAGAACTGATCCGTAAGATGCGTAGGAAAGCCAACGCGCCGCTTCTGTTCATATCCGGGGCGAAAACGGAAGAGAGAAGGAGGAAGGAGACCCTGCAGGCCATCCAAAGCGGTGCGGACGGGTATCTTGTAAATACCCAGTCGGCAGAAGAAATCGCGGCAGAGGCAGAAGCGCTGATCCGTCTCCAGAGGCGCATCAAAAATGACCCCGAAATATGGGATTATGAGGGGCTGCAGATTGTACCGGATCAAAGGCAGGTTTTCCTTGGGGGGAAGGAAGTCCCGCTGACTCGGACGGAATTTGACATTGTGCATTACCTTGCGGCGCAAAACGGCCGGGCTGTCCCATATAAGAAATTATATGAGGCGGTCTGGCAGAATGAATACCTGCCAGACCATGGGGGGATCATGGCGCATGTCCACCGGATCCGTGGAAAGCTGGAAACAGATGCCAGGAAGCCGCGTTACATTCGGAACGTATACGGAGTAGGCTACCGGTTTGGATGCAGCTGCAAAGGAAAATACAGTATATTGAAAAATAGTGATTGACCAATACTATATATTGTGTTACTATAAGAATGAAATTTGTATTTGTATCCATTGGAAGGATGGATAGCGTATTTTGGTTCCGGTTTGTACCGGAAGAAAAAAGTTAGGAATCAGAGGATTCCTGTCTTCAATGGGAGACGCAGGCCAGAGGCATTTAGAATGGAGTTTTCTAAGTGCCTTTTTGTTTTATGCGGGCAAATACAAAGATCAGGCCACCATAAAAAACAAAGGGAGGTGCATCAGGATCAAGCAGGAAAGGAGGAAATGGATCAGGGGGCAGCCCACCAAAAAGAGAAGGAGCGAAAGAGGCAGCACTTAGAAAGAGATTTCCAGGTGCTTTTTTTGTGCGGTGGTAGTGTAAAGTATCGTATGAAAAAACGATACGAGAATTGCCCGCATTAAAAAT
>CAJUTU010000072.1 GCA_910589385.1 uncultured Lachnospiraceae bacterium | reverse complement strand
TGGCATTTGACGAGAAACTCCATCGAGACGCCAGTCGAGATGGGGCAGTAATCCGGCCGACAGCCGATAATAGAAAGTTTGCATTGCGGGCTTTCTATTATATTTTCCTCATAGGTTAGCGAAAACTAACCAACATTTCATAAGGATAACAGGGAATGACTGCAGCGTTTCCTTTATCATAAAAAACATACAAGGAGGTCTTATCTTTGAAAAAAGAATCCAATTTAAAGCGGCTCCTGGAGTATGCCGGGGGCTATAAGTACCTGACCATAGCATCATGGATTTTAAGCGCACTGAGTGCTTTAGTGGCATTGCTTCCGTTTGTGTACATCTGGAAAGTCATCAAAGAAGTTTTGGATGTGGCCCCAAACTACGGGGATGTGCAGGATCTGTCCCATAACGGCTGGATGGCAGTGGTTTTTGCAGTGGCGGCGATCCTGATCTATATTGCGGCCCTGATCTGTTCCCATCTGGCGGCGTTTCGGGTGCAGGCAAATATGCGGACAAAGGCAATGCACCACATCGTGACCCTGCCCATGGGTTTCATGGACGGCATCGGCAGTGGAAAAGTCAGGAAGACTGTTTATGAATCCAGTGCGGCAACGGAAACCTACCTTGCCCACCAGCTCCCCGACAAGGCGAATGCCCTTGCGACACCCGTGGGGCTTATCGTCCTTCTGCTTATCTTTGACTGGCGGCTGGGGCTTTTAAGCCTCCTGCCGGTTGCGGCGGCGTTTGTCATTATGAGCGTCATGACGGGAAAGCGCATGGCAAAGAAAATGGAAGAATACAACAACGCCCTGGGGCAGATGTCCAATGAGGCGGTGGAGTATGTAAGGGGCATTTCGGTGGTCAAAACCTTCGGCCAGTCGGTGTTCTCTTTCAGGCGGTTCAAGGAAGCCATCGACAATTATGAGAAATGGGTGATCGCCTATACGAAAGACCTGCGTTTCCCCATGATGTGCTATACCACGCTGGTAAATGGGATTTTTGCGGTACTGGTCGCGGCGGCGCTGGTGATGACATCGGGCGGGGTAACAAATGGGTTTTTACTGAATTTGATGTATTACATCATCATCACGCCAATTATTACGCTGACGCTGACAAAGATTATGTATGCCAGCGAGAATAAGCTGATCGTGGCGGACGCCATGTCCCGCATTGACAGCATTCTGGAAATGGAGCCGTTGCCGGAAACAAATCATCCGAAACATCCGAAGGACAATTCCGTGGAGCTTTCCAAAGTTTCCTTCCGGTATAAGGATGCTGAGAGGAATGCGCTGGAAAATATTTCTCTCACAATCAGACCGGGTGAACACGTTGCTTTTGTGGGGCCGTCGGGAGGAGGAAAGACCACCCTTGCCAGCATCGTGGCAAGGTTCTGGGATGTAAGAGAAGGCAGCGTGAAAATCGGCGGCGTCAATGTAAAGGATATCCTAAAAGAAGAGCTGATGGATACGGTTTCCTTTGTCTTTCAGGATTCCAAACTTCTGAAGACATCTATTTTGGAAAACGTAAGGATGGCGAAACCGGACGCTTCCCGCGGGGAAATCCTGAAAGCCCTCCATGACGCACAGTGCGATGATATCCTTGAAAAATTGCCGCAAGGCGTGGATACGGTGGTAGGTGCAAAAGGCGTGTATCTGTCGGGCGGGGAGCAGCAGCGTATCTCCATTGCGAGGGTAATGCTGAAAAACGCGCCGGTCCTGATACTGGATGAGGCAACCGCTTTCGCCGACCCGGACAACGAGGCAAAAGTGCAGGCGGCGTTTTCTGTGCTTGCAAAGGGAAAGACCGTACTGATGATTGCACACAGGCTTTCCACCGTTACCGGCGCAGACAGGATTGTGGTAATCAAAGACGGGAAGATAGAAGATACAGGCACACACGGTCAGCTTAAGGATAAGGACGGCCTGTATGCCGAAATGTGGAGACAGTACAACAAAGCCGCAAAATGGAAGGTAGGTGTTTCGAATGCATGAAAAGTTAAAGCACACGTTTGCCCTTTCTGACAAGGGCGCAAAGGATATGGTGGGGGCGTTTTTCGCCTGCATCCTGCATAACCTTTCCCTGATGGTTCCGGTGGTGCTGTTATATAACCTCATCAGCGACCTGCTGGGCGGGGGCATCCCGGAGGGGAAAAATGCTTTTTATATCGCAGGGCTTGTCATTGTCCTTGGACTTATTATGCTGACCTATTATATCCAGTACAATGCCACCTTTTTCGCCACCTATGTGGAGAGCGGCGTGCGCAGGCTTTCCCTTGCGGAAAAACTGCGGAAGATTCCTCTGTCCTTTTTCGGGAAAAAGGATCTGTCCGATTTGACAACCGTGCTTATGACGGACTGCGCGACATTAGAGGGCGGATTATCCCACTGGGTGCCGGAATTTATAGGATCAATCATTTCCATCCTTTTGATTGCAGTCGGACTCTTTGTTTTTGACTGGCGCATGGCGCTTGCCTCCCTGTGGGTGCTGCCTGTCTCCTTCGGAATTATACTGGCATCGGCGGGTATTATGCGGGTTCGGCAGGAAAAGGTAACGGAGGTGTCCATTGCGTGTTCAGACGGCATCCAGGAATGTCTGGAAACGCTGCGCGACCTGAAAGCGAACAATGCTGAAGATGGATACTTGAAAGGGCTGGATAAAAAAATAAAGGATGTGGAGAAATATACAGTGATAGGCGAGCTTACCAATGCGGTATTCCATACCTGCGGGCGCATGGTGCTGAAGCTCGGTATTGCTACGACTGTGTTGGCGGGAGGAGTGCTGTTAGCAGATGGAAAGATTACCCTGCTCACGTTTTTTGCTTTTATGATTCTGGTTTCCCGCGTATATGACCCATTGATCGCCGCATTGGATAATTTAAGCGCAGTCATTATGATCATGAATATCCAGTGTAGGCGGATGGATGAAATCTTAAGCCACCCGGAACAGGAAGGCGCAGAGAAGCTGACAAACAGAGGATATGACATTGCCTTTGACCATGTGGGATTTTCCTATAACAGCGGGGAAACGGTCTTAAAAGATGTGTCCTTTACCGCAAAGCAGGGGCAGGTCACTGCTCTGGTCGGGCCTTCCGGCGGCGGAAAGACGACGGTTTCCCGCCTTGCTTCAAGGTTCTGGGATATCCAGAAAGGAAAGATTACGGTAGGCGGCATGGACATCTCGAAAATAGACCCGGAATCGCTGATGTCCCTTTATTCCATCGTGTTCCAGGACGTGACGCTCTTTAACAATACGGTCATGGAGAATATCCGCCTGGGGCGAAAGGATGCGACCGATGAAGAGGTATTTGAGGCGGCGAGACTTGCCAACGTGGATGAGTTTGCGGAGAAACTCCCGGACAAGTGGAATACACTTATTGGTGAGAACGGCTGCGGGCTGTCAGGCGGGGAACGCCAGCGTATCTCGATAGCCAGGGCATTCTTAAAGAACGCCCCGATCATCCTGCTGGACGAGGCGACGGCAAGCCTTGACGTGGAAAATGAGACGTTGATTCAGGAATCGTTGTCAAGGCTGATTGAGAATAAGACGGTTATGATTATTGCCCATCGTATGCGTACCGTTGCCGGGGCGGATCAGATTGTCGTCCTTTCGGAAGGCAAAGTGGCGGAGCAGGGCAGTTCCGATACGCTCTTGAAAAAGGATGGCATCTATGCCCGCATGGTGAAGCTCCAGACGCAGAGCCAGAATTGGGCGATGGAATAAGAAGGGCGATATTCCGTTTATGTTTAGGAAAGGAAATAAGAGGATACCTTCTACATAAGTCTGATGGCAGATGTTGAAGGTATTTCTCTGTTGTAATTTACCGCATACTTGACAGAAATCTTAAAGCCCAGTATATTTAGCAAGTTAGAAGAAACTAACCAATGCAGGGAGGTGATTTTTTGGATAGCGTAAACCAAAATTTGAATACTCTATACATAGAGATGCTTTCCAATTCCCCTAAAACTGTAACAATAAATATTCCCGAAGATATGGGAAAAGGCAGAATATCACAGGTTGTCACCAAACAGGGAGCGGTTTTTTCGGATTGGGAGATGAATTATTATTCTGACATGAATGTGCAGGGCATTAACAGCCAAGAGTATATCCAGATGATGTTCTGTCTGAATGAAGGGGTATCATGGAATATTGCGAATGACCGGCAGGGTGTCCATATTTCAAAGGGGGAATCCTGCATATACAGAGGGCATGGGAAAATGGAATACCTGTGCTACCTGGGGAAAAGGGATTTTGTGTTTAAGAACGTGAAGATTCCCGTAGAATATTTTCTTAGGATTCTCCGGGATTATTTTGAACCCTGTGAAACAGAGATGTATGAGAAAAAGCTGCTTGACGGCATATCGAAAGTATCAATTACTCCGTATATGGAACATATTTTCGCAGAACTGAAAGATTTTACGCAGTATTGCGGAGGATTAGGCTATCTTTTTCTTGAAAGCAAGATTCTGGAACTGCTTTCTGTGTATCTGAGTGAGGTATTGGAATTAAATATACTGGCGACCGGGCAGGTTTATGTTTCAAGAAGTGAAAGGGATTCCATCATTGAGGCAAAGAGGATTATTGACACCCAGCTTGCGTATGCACCTACCTGCTCCGAACTGGCCGGGATGGTGCATTTAAGCACGACAAAGCTGACAAAGGGATTTTCTGCTATGTTTGGCAATTCGATCCATGCGTACATTATAGAGCAGCGGCTGGAAAAAGCAGCAGGTCTGCTACTGGACAGCGATTTGAATATAACGGAAGTATCTGTTGCCGTGGGGTATTCTAAGCCGAGCAATTTTGCGGCGGCTTTTAAGAAGAAATACGGCATCATACCGAAACAGTACAAAGAACAGAAATCAATTAAATAAAGAAAAATGTTGTTTTTGGGTAGAATCAAACTGCTTTTGGGTTGGATTAGTCATGAATAACTGGTAGACTGTTTCTTGGGTTAGAGATTGCTAACCCAAGAAATTTTTTTATAAAAACAGGAGGCTTAGGTCATGAACAAGAAATTGAATGCAAAGGATTTTATCCTGATCGGTGTTCTGACTGCGCTCATGTGGATTATTTGCATGATTATCAGCACCATAATGAGCGTGGCAGGTCCCGTGACAAATGTTTTTTACCCTGCAGTAGCTGCAATTCCATGTGGAGTTGTTATGATGCTTCTGCTTGCAAAGGTTCCGAAGAAAGGTGTATTGGCTATCAGTGCGGCAATACAGGGAATCTTGTTTTTGCTGGTCGGCGGCTTCTGGACGATTCCAATTGCACTGATTATCGGCGGTCTGCTTTGTGATTTTGCGATTATGGGCAGTGGCGACATCAGCATGAGGTCAATGGCAGTGGCGTACAGCATCTGGAACGGCATTTTTTCCATCGGGGCGATAGTGATCCCCATGCGTTTCCTGCAGAGTGCCTTTGTCGGGGCAATGGAAAAAAACAACATTGCACCGGAATACATTCAGGGCATGATTCATATTACTTCCGGTTTTATGCCAGTAGTGATTATTATAGCAGGGTTAATTGGCGGCCTGCTTGGCGGGTATATTGGCCAAAAAGCATTGAAAAAACATTTTGTCAAGGCGGGGCTTGTTTCCGCAAAATAACTTACATAGATGCAAATGGAAAACAATAAGGTTTGTCAGTAGACTGGCTGGTTCAAATCAGAAGGCGGGGCTGCAATCACGTAGTTCCGCTTATTTTTTGGAGGAAGAATGGAAAGTAAAATAAAACAAAAAATCATGGAGCAGCCATTTAGAGGAACCGCATTGTTAGATCCCCGCTGTAAAGGACTGCTGCTGATTTTACTTGGATTTGTAAGCTATTTTGTGAACGGAGAGGCAGTCAGCCTGATATTGGTGCTGGGATTTGCACTGTTTGTCAGCCTTGGAAACGGGGCAAAATGGGCTGCGAAAATGGTGGTAAGCTACGCAGTGGTATCTATTCTGAGTACCCTGCTCAAATATGTGCCCATTCCTGTCCTGAGCGTTATGATGAGCGTGTTTGGGGTGACGATTTTGAAATTCATCCCCATCGTGATGGTTGGAAATTGGATTTTACGGACAACGCACATGGATGACCTTATGGTGGCTCTTCAAAGGATGAGGCTGCCACAGTCGGTTACGATTCCCCTGGTCGTTATGTTCCGGTATATCCCTACCCTGGGAATTGAATACCGCATGATCCGCAATACGATGGATATCCGCGGGATCAGCGATACACTTTGGAAACGGATTACCCGCCCGGTTGCCACAGTAGAGTATATTTTAATTCCCCTGCTTATGCGCTGCCTGAAAGTGACAGACGAGCTGGCGGCTTCGGGAACGACAAGGGGACTGGAACTGGAAGAAAAGAGATATGCCCTCAGAGATGTCCGCTTTTCATTGCCGGAATATCTCGTGTGCATTGCAGGGCTGCTCTTTTTGGGTACGCTGTTGTTTCTTGACCATACCTCCATCGGAGAAATTGTTTTGTGGAGGGTGTGAAGATGATTGCATTTGAAAATTTTTCTTTCCGATATGAGGAGAGTGAAGAATTTACTTTAAAAGATATTAACGCCACAGTGGGGACGGGAGAATTTATCCTGCTGACGGGGCGCAGCGGATGCGGGAAAACAACACTGATACGCTCCCTGAACGGATTAATCCCACATTTCTATCCGGGGGAAATGAAAGGCGATATACGGATGGATGGGGATTCCCTGTTAGACATGAAACCGTCACAGTTAGCCGGAAAAATAGGGACAGTGTTCCAAGACCCGCGTTCACAGTTTTTTATGACGGATACGACACGGGAGCTGGCGTTCGGCTGTGAAAATATGGGGTATCAAAGAGAGGAAACAGTGGAGCGTATCGCAAAGGCTGTAGCAGATCTGGAACTGGCTGATTACTTGAACAGGAGCATTTTTGCTTTGTCAAGCGGTGAAAAGCAGCAGGTAGCAATCGGTTCTGTGTATGCGCTGCAGCCAAAGGTCTATATATTCGATGAACCATCTGCAAATCTGGACTATGAAGCGACAAAGAGGCTGGCGCAGATTATGGCAAAGCTGAAACAGGATGGTTATACCATCTTTGTAGTGGAGCATCGGTTTTATTATCTGCGTGACCTGATAGACAGGGTTTTCCTGATTCAGGATGGACAGATCGGGCAGGAGTTTACAAGGGAAGAATTCTGTTTCCTGCCGGAACGGACGAGGATATCCTATGGCCTGCGCACAGCATGGCCGGAGTGCGATGCAGATGTTTATCAGGAGAAGAAAAGCCGTCATGGAAACGGGCATTATTTTGCAGTTAAGGAGCTTGCCTTTGCCTATAAGAAAGGACCGGAGATATTGCAGAATATCAGCTTTGAAGCCCATGCCGGGGATGTGATTGGCATTTTGGGGCATAACGGAGCCGGAAAAACGACACTGTTATCTGTCCTTACAGGGCTGCTGGGAGAAAAGAACGGTGAAATATGCTATGACGGAAAGAAACTCTCTCCCCGTAAACGGCGTTCCCTGTCCTATCTTGTCATGCAGGATACCGATTATCAGTTATTTGGAAGCAGCGTGGAAGAGGAACTGTCCCTTGGTGTCAGCGGTGATCCGTCTGAAAAAGTGACAGAAACTTTAGAGGCGCTGGAACTGCTGGCATACCGGGAACAGCATCCGGCAGCCCTGTCTGGCGGGCAGAAACAGAGGGTTACGATTGGTGCAGCCATCGTTAAGGATAGTCCTGTCATTTATTTTGATGAGCCGACAAGCGGATTGGATTATGATTCAATGGTCCGCGTCAGCAGGCTGATTGAACAGCTTTCGGAGGCAGGCATTATCATATTTGTGGTTTCCCATGATTTTGAGTTTATTGTCAGGACTTGTACGGAGGTCTTACAGCTTGATGATGAGGGGGTTGTACACAACAGGCATCTGACTTCCGGGGTTTTGAAGTCATTATCAGAAAAGTATTTTAATTAAGGAGGCTTACACGATGTTCAAAAAAGTATTTGAGTATGCGGGGCCGCACAAGAAAGACTTATACAGTGCAACATTTATTGTGCTGCTTAGTGTCCTTATGGGTGTCCTGCCCTTTGTGCTGGCTTATCAGGTGATTTCACCGCTCGTTATGGGTGAGGCTGTGGGGAGCGGGTATGTGTCTTCACGGGTAATTGTCGTATTGGTTTGTCTGGTACTGCAGGCTGTTCTTTATGGGTGGGGATTGAATGTTTCCCATAAAGCCGCTTATAATACGCTGCTTCGGCTGCGCACCTCTTTGCAAAAAAGATTTGAGCAGCTCCCGCTTGGTTTCATCCAGGACAAGGGAACAGGCACGATTAAGAAGCTGTTTGTGGATGATGTGGACAGTCTGGAAGTGCTGCTGGCACATTCCCTGCCAGAAGGGATTGCCAACCTTATGGTTCCGCTGGCTATTTATGCTGCCATGTTCTTCATTGACTGGAAGCTGGCTTTATTATCCCTTGCGTCAATACCCGTCAGTTTTGCAGCCATGATGATCATGTATTCTGTCGGCATGAAAAAAATGGGGCCATACTATATGGCGGGACAGAAAATGAACAATACCATCATTGAATACATCAATGGCATGGAAGTGGTGAAAGTGTTTAACAAAGATGCCGAATCTTATGAGCGTTTTCGGAAAGATATCGCCGACTACCGGGATTATACACTGGAATGGTATAAAGCGGCGTGGCCGTGGATGGCGGTTTACAGCAGTCTGCTTCCCTGCACGGTTATCCTTACGCTGCCTTTGGGCGCATGGTTTGTCCTTTCCGGATTATCCACGCTGCCGGATTTGATTCTCATTCTCTGCCTGTCGCTTAGTATAGGTATTCCGCTGTTAAAGTCATTAGGGTTCCTGCCGACTATGCCGCAGCTTAACTATAAGATTTCCGCTTTGGAGCAGGTGTTGGAAACAGCGCCCCTAAATCAGACAGACGATGCTTTCCATGGGAAGAACCTTGATATTTGTTTTGACCATATCACCTTTGGATACGAGAAAACCCAGCCGGGGCCGGATGGAAAGCCGGTGGCGACAATGGATGAAGTAATCACAGATGTCAGCTTTACTGTAAAAGCAGGACAGAAAACGGCACTGGTCGGTGAATCGGGTTCTGGAAAAAGCACGCTGGCAAAGCTGCTGATTCACTATTATGACCCGCAGCAGGGAAGCATTTCTATTGGCGGGCAGAAATTAACGGAAATGAGCCTGGAGGCATTAAACAGTCAGATTTCATATGTAGCACAGGACCAGTATCTGTTTAATACCTCTCTGCTCGAAAATATACGGATGGGAAAACCGGACGCTACAGATGAAGAAGTCTTTGAAGCGGCGAAGAAAGCGCAATGTCTGGAATTTCTTGAAAAACTGCCGCAGGGAATCCGCTCCATGGCCGGCGATGCTGGCAAGATGCTTTCCGGTGGCCAGCGCCAGCGCATATCCTTGGCCCGTGCAATCCTGAAAAATGCCCCCATCATTGTACTTGATGAAGCGACCGCATATGCCGATCCGGAGAACGAGGAAAAAATGGAGGCTGCAATTGCAGAACTGGTAAATGAGAAAACCCTGTTTGTGATTGCCCATAAACTTCCTGCCATCATGAACGCCGACCAGATTTGTGTCATAGCACACGGAAAACTGGCCGCAGCCGGCACTCACCGGGAACTGCTGCAGACCAGCGGGGAATACCAGAAATTATGGAAGGCGGCGCAGGGCAGCGCAGAATGGAAAGTAAATACCGCAAAGGAGGGGAAGTAAATGTTTGCATTGCTTTCAAGAATATTAAATCTCTCCGGCAAATATAAGGGCCGGATTCAGGGAGCGTTTTTATGTGCCTTTATAGAATCCATACTTGCAAAAATGCCTATATTTTTGGCGTTTCTTGTACTCTCAGGGTTCTATCAGAAAACTTTAACAGGAGAGGATTGCCTGTATATCGGACTTGGGCTTGCCGCCGTTGTAGTAGTGCAGGCGATTGTCCACTATCTATGTGACAGGCTGCAAAGTGCTGCAGGATATATGATTTTTACGGATAAGAGAATGGAACTTGGAGGGCATCTCCGTAAACTGCCGATGGGATATTTTACATCCGGCAATATCGGGAAAATCAGCTCTGTACTCAGCACCGATATGGTGTTCATTGAAGAAGCCGCCATGAGTACCCTTGGCAATATGATGAGCTATATGCTCTCTGCCTTTATCCTGCTGGTATTTATGTTCTTTCTGGACTGGCGGCTTGGCCTGATCGCCGCAATCGTGACGCTGCTTGCATCACTTGTTGCAAAGGGAATGAATAAGGTTTCTCTGAAGGAAGCCGCCGGGAGGCAGAATCAAAGTGAACATTTGACGGATGCGGTTCTCTCCTTTGCTGAGGGAATTGGCGTGATTAAGAGCTATAACCTGATTGGTGAAAAATCAGAAGAACTGACCGAAAACTTCAGACGTTCCAGAGACACATCAACCGAATTTGAACGGAAAATGACACCATGGACAAGAGGGCTGAATATCCTGTATGCATTTGGGATTGCTGCCATTTTTGCACTCTCTGTCTGGCTTGAACAAAGCGGCGTACTTTCTTTGCCTTATCTGCTTGGCGTGCTGCTCTTTGTCTTTGACCTGTTCGGGCCATTAAAAGCATTGTATGGCGAGGCGTCCCGGCTTACGGTTATGAACGCTGCGTTAGACAGAATAGAAGAAGTCCTGAATGAAAGTGAATTGCCGGATAAAGGTACACAACATATATCCAAAGCAAATCCTAATTACCCGGAGGTTTGCTTTGACCATGTGGCTTTTGCCTATCAGGATAAAGAAGTGCTGCATAATATTAATTTCTCTATGAAAAAAAATACAATGACTGCGCTTGTGGGACCGTCCGGCGGCGGTAAATCTACTATCGCAAACCTGTTAGCCCGTTTATGGGATGTGAAGTCTGGTAAGGTAATGGTTCGTGGCACGGATATCCGGAATGTTCCGCTTTCTGAATTGATGAGTCAGATTAGCATGGTTTTCCAGCGCGTGTATCTGTTCCAGGACACGATTTATAACAACATCAGCATGGGAAAACCGGACGCTACGGAACAAGAGGTTTACGAGGCAGCGAAGAAAGCCCGGTGCTATGATTTTATTATGGCACTTCCGGAAGGATTTCAGACCGTGGTTGGCGAGGGTGGAGCTACCCTGTCCGGCGGGGAAAAGCAGCGTATTTCGATTGCCCGCTGTATACTGAAGGATGCGCCGATTGTAATATTGGATGAAGCGACCGCCAGTGTTGATACGGACAATGAGAGTTACATTCAGGAGGCTATCAGTGAGCTGGTAAAAGGAAAGACGTTACTGGTGATTGCACACCGCCTGAATACGATCCGGGAAGCCAATCAGATTCTGGTGATCTCGGACGGACGTATCAGTGAACAGGGAACACATGACGAACTTATGGCAAAGGCTGGAATTTATCAGGATTTTGTGAATATCCGTGAAAAGTCATCTGGCTGGAGCCTTGCATAAAGGAGGGCAGTATGAAGATTCATGCGTCGGGCGAGGATTATCTGGAAGCAATCCTTGTTTTACAAAAGAAAATAGGTATGGTACGTTCCGTAGACCTCGCCCGGCACATGGGCTTCAGCAAGCCAAGCATCAGCCATGCGGTAGGTGTATTGCGGAATGGAGGTTTCCTTACAATGGATAAAGACGGATTCCTGCACTTGACGGAAGAAGGGCGGGAAATCGCCGAGAAAATCTATGAACGCCATCAATTTTTTACGGAGCAGCTCATTGCGGCAGGAGTAAATGAAACAACCGCAGAACAGGATGCCTGCAGGATTGAACACGCTATCAGTGATGAGAGTTTTCTAAAACTGCAAAAATATTTTATGAAGCCAAAGTAGGGGAGGTGGCAGCATTGTGCGTATAGTGGTATTTGAAGTGCAAGATGACGATTCGGATATTTTTGATAAAATCATGGAGATAGTGAAATCCCATCCGGATATTGAATGCCTGCAGGTGAAAGATGAGCCGATGCTGTCGCTTCCAGGGCTGGAGATTTATCCTGGGCGGAGAAAGATTTACCGTGACCGCAGGGAGATCAACCTTACCACAAAGGAGTATGACCTTTTGTGCCTGCTTGCGGCAAACAGGGGGCAGGTGCTCACATACGACCAGATATACCGGAAGGTCTGGGGAGAAGATTCCTATGGGGATGAGAGCAATGCCATCGGATGCCATATCCGCCATCTGCGGGAAAAGCTGTACGAGGCGGAGCCGGATGCGCCGTTTACCATCCGGTGCGTGAGGGAGGTCGGGTATTGCTTCGAGGTCAGTTCTGAATAAAGGCTTATATGGCGGTTTGGTTTTCCAAGCCGTCTTATTTTGTGCTTTTTCAGCATAAAAACAGATTTTTAGCAACGCTTTTTATTCCGTGTACACCCCTCGGAGGCAAAGTTAAAAAGTATGGGGCAAAATTAAAAAGTATAGGGCAAAATTAAAAGGTTTGGGGCAAAGTTACATTGTATCAAAGACGGCTATTAGATAGATGAAGGCATCTCTGGTACGAATACAAAAAAACGGAAAGAATTTAACCGCATG
>CAJUTU010000071.1 GCA_910589385.1 uncultured Lachnospiraceae bacterium | reverse complement strand
CGATAACTGCGGCGAATTTTATGCGAGCTTATACCGCCGTGAATAATTCAGGTTTTAGCATTATATAAATAGATATCGTACAAAATAGTTTCCATTTCTTTATACCCATCTTCGGCAATACTAACAGTACTATCACAAGGAGCATATAATTAATCTGTCCCATGACTCGGGATTCTTGTACCCGGTGTATTTAGAGAGTACCCTTCTCCCCGCAGCGGAAATTCAACGATAATTGGTTCTCGCATTTTTCAATTGGCTGGATACGTTCCGTCCACGTCCTGTGGGTACATCTTTTCTCTTATATCATCCGGAAGTTTTTCAAGTTCTTGTTTCTGAGAATACAAAATCCTGCATTCCAAAGTCAAAGGATATTCCTTGATTCCCGGTACGCTTATGATTTCCGGGGCCTCCAGTGTCAAGTGTGCTTCTGCTTCTTTATCGACATCACGTCCAGACCGCGTACCGCATATTTTGTATTGAGCAAAATACCTTCTTCTGACTGGTCACTTTTCACCCTTCCGTCCCACTTTTTTGCACGCTATGCTATAAAAAAATCGGTTATACTTGCCCAAAAGTATAACCGATTTTTTTTATATTCATTTACCAGGTACGTGAACCTATCGCCCGGAACTGTGCCACAGTCGGGGTGTGGGAATTCAGTCCGCCATCCACAGTGATGATCTGGCCGCTGACATATTCGCTTTCATCCGAGCCAAAATAAACACAGGCATGGGCAATATCTGCCGGACAGCCATAGCGGTTCACCATAATATTGCTCAGGAAAATGTCCTTCAAAGCTTGTGGAATACGTGGTTCATTCTGGGGCGTCACGATCAGGCCCGGGCGCACGCAGTTGCAGCGGATATTATTTTTACCATATTGCAGGGCTACCGACTGGGTGAGCATGTCCACACCGGCTTTCGCGCAGGCATAAGCTGTAGAGCCAAGATCGCCGCTGCAGGAAGCCATAGAGCCAATATTGACAATGGAACCGCCGTTAGCGTTCTTCATCATATGAGGGAGCGCACACTTAATAATATAGAAAGTCCCCCGCAGGTCGCTCTGGAAAATGGCATCCCACATTTCAATGGTCAATTCATCCACCCGGCCGTCAGACAGTCCGAGATTGGCCGCATTATTCACCAAAATATCAAGCTTGCCATATTTTTCTACTGTATCAGAAATTAATTTTTCGATGCTCTCAGGATCCGTGATATCCATAGCATGAAAAGAAGCGTCGCCGCCCTCTTTACGGATATCCTCTACAACAGCCTCTCCCTTTTCCACCCGGCGGCCGCAGACGATAACTTTAGCTCCCTCAGCCACATAAGCATGTGCGATACCGATGCCGATACCGCTGGTAGAGCCGGTAACAATCGCAACTTTGTCTTTTAATCTGTCCATATATTGAAAACCTCCTGTAATTCTTTTTCTCATTGTACTCTTATTTATTCAGTATTGTCAAGCACTGGATAACATCTGGCAGCAACGGTTAATAACTTGTGTTACTTTTCACAATGTGGGAATAGGACATAATCCTCTCATCTTACCACAGCTTTCCCGGCAATCTCGCTTATCGTAGCTTTATTATACGAAAAAACGCTTGACAATGTCATCTTTTGTATGTAGAATTTAAAAAAATTAAGTTTTAGGAGGATTTTGCATGTTAAGTGTAATTGTAACGGAGAAAATTGCAAAATAAATATTGCATGGGGATTTTTAGTTTCACACTAGGAGTCTGCCCATTTGTTGACAGCATGAGTTGTCGACGTTTTCGCCTTACAATTGCTTAATATTATGGTATACTTTACCGGACGGATTCCGTCCGTCCCGCGGGGATATGCATGACAGGATGCCCTTCGGGAATGTATTTCTGGAAATATTATAATGATAAGCGTGGCTGTATGGTCATGCCTTTTTTGTTATATAGATGAAAAACCATGGTATCTTATGCTCTTTAGGGCAGCCATGGTTTTTTTGCGTTGTAAGGCAGCACCTTGCACACCAATGTTTATAGGATGAAAGGATATCAGAAAATGAGCCAAATAATTAAAAGAGAAAAACAAATAGAATTTGATAAAATAAAAGAGATGTGGATGGATCTGGCGCTTACAGACACCGCAAAGGAAAAAATAAGAGACACGTCTTTCCTACTGTCTGAAAGCGAACTAAGAAAGCAGCTCAAAAATACGACTGACAGCAGAAATCTCATTGAAACACTTGGGACGCCGCCTCTGCAAAATGTTACAGAGATAAAGGAAATCCTGACGGCTGCCAAGACGGGAGACTGTCTCACCCCATATCAGTTAGAACGGTTTGAAACTGCTCTCGCGGCGGTCATGCGCCTGAAAAAATATCTGAAAAGGGGAATACAGTCTGACAATCCTCTTGCATATTATTCGGAAAATCTGGATGCAATGGAAGAACTGCGGGAAGATATCAGCAGGCAGATACGAAACAGTTCGGTAGACGACCATGCGTCTAAGCAGCTTGCCCGGATCCGGAGCAAGATTGGACTCTGTGAAGAACAAATGAAGCAGAAAGCTGAACAGGTTTTACATTCCAATAAGGAATACATGGCTGACAATTACTGTACTCTGCGTAATGGAAGAATCTGCGTCCCGGTAAAAAAGGACTATAAACACAAAATATCCGGCAGTGTCATGGATAAATCCGCTACCGGAAACACATTGTTCATAGAACCGGCAGGCGCCGCGAAATATTATGAAGAATTGCAGCTCTTGAAGATAGATGAAGAAAATGAGATATACCGCATTTTGTATACATTGACCGCTTTCGTTTCCACATCGGCCCCCGGGATGGACGACAACATCGCTTTGATCGAAAAATTAGATTTTATCTTTTCAAAGGGAAAACTGAGCATAGATCTGAATGCAGTGGAACCCCGTATAAATACGGAACGCAGAATCCTTCTAAAGGACGCAAGGCATCCGCTGATGGATAAAACGATCAATGTGCCTTTGCAATTTGAGATTGGAGAACAGGCACGGGGCATTATCATAACCGGCCCCAATACCGGCGGCAAAACGGTTGCCATTAAGACAGTTATGCTAAATAGTATGATGGCGCAGTGCGGTCTGCATGTCACCTGCAAAGAAGCGGATATCTGTATGAACAGCTCTTATCTTTGCGACATTGGAGACGGCCAGGATATTACAGAAAACCTGTCCACATTTTCCGCCCATATTAAAAATGTGCTGGAAGTATTGTGTGAAGTAAACAGGGAAAGCTTCGTGATCATGGACGAGCTGGGCTCCGGGACCGATCCGGTGGAAGGCATGGGAATTGCGATCTCAATATTAGAAGAGTTAAGGAAAAGCGGCGCCATTTTTCTTGTTACAACACATTATCCAGAGGTAAAAGAATATGCAGACCAGACGCCGGATATCATAAACGCAAGAATGACTTTTGATAAAAAAACACTCAGTCCAACCTATCAGATGGTCATCGGAGAAGCAGGAGAAAGCTGCGCTTTCTATATCGCCGAACGACTTGGAATGCCAAATGAAATGTTAGAAACAGCGGTGAAAGCTGCATATGGAAATGAAGCGTCAGGCACTTATCTATTTCAAAAGAATGACAGCACCATCCAAAAAAAGAAGACAAGTAGGATCTCTAAGATCAGCCACCAGAAACAGAAAACAGCGCTCCACAAAAAATATGCTCCTGGCGACAGCGTGATGGTCTATCCTGACAGGAAGATCGGGATCGTATGTAAGCCTGTCAATGAGAAAGGGGTCTTAAGAGTACAATTACCGGATAAAAAGATCTGGATCAATCATAAAAGGGTAAAACTCTATGTGGCTGCTGCCGAACTATATCCCGAAGATTATGATTTTTCCATTATTTTTGAATCTGTTGAAAACAGGAAGATCAAGCATACTATGGAGAGAAAATATACGGAAGAAACCATCCGGCACGGCGAAAATGAGTGTTGAAGCTCATAACCCAAGGCATATATGGCTGTCGGAAAATGGCAGAATCTATAAAATATATGGCATAGTTTATGAATTGCCGCAGCAATATATTGTATACAGATACCATTTCCCGGCAGCCCTTGTCTTCCGCCGCGCTCAGACAACATATCCGTCAGAAGCATATGCGGATCACCTGGCGTCAGACAGTATTTTCAATATCTCTTCCAATGCTGTCTCCAGAGGAACACTGGCAGAAAAACTCTTATCTCTTGAAACGATTTCGACAATATCCTGTTTCATATTCCGTGGGCTGACAACAACTCTGAACGGAACGCCGAGCAGGTCGGCATCTGAAAACATGACTCCTGCCCTGACCGCCCGCTCATCATAAATGACCTCAACGCCTTTGCTTTGCAGTTCCTGATACAGTTTATCAGCATAGGCCCTTACTCCCGTATCATCCGAACGAACAGCACAAATATGCACCTGCCAGGGAGCTACCGATACAGGCCAGATCGGACCATATTCATCATGGTGCGCCTCACAGATCGAGGCGGCAAGCCTGCCTATACCGATGCCATAACAGCCCATAACCGGATATTGTGTTTCGCCGTTGTTATCAATGTAAGTCATATTCATAGACCTGGTGTATTTGGTGCCTAACTGGAAAATGTTGCCGACTTCAATACCGCGGGATATCGAAATGGCCGGCTTTTTGCAATGCGGGCAGATACCACCCTCCTGTATCTTGGCAAAATCGTGATATTGCGCCCCTTCCACATCACGGGCCATGTCGAGTCCGGTGTAATGATATTCGTTTACATTTGCCCCGCAGGAAAGATGATTCATCCCTTCAAGTGATCGGTCAAACAGGACAACAAAATCACCATTCAAGCCGACAGGACCAATATATCCGGCATGGAGCCCGCATTCCTCAGTGATTACTGCCGGATGGATCTCATAGCCCAGATAATTTGTGAGCTTGGTTTCATTTACCTCAAGATCGCCGCGGATAAACAAAACGATATAGCGGTCATCAAAATTACGCTGATAAACAACCGCCTTACAGGAAGTTTTTTCGTCACAATGTAAAAACGCGCAAACCTCTTCAATCGTATGGATATCCGGTGTGTGTACTAAAGCCAGCTCCTCAGATGCTTCATTTCTTTGATTCTGGATGATACACTCTGCCACCTCTGTATTTGCCCGGTATCCGCATTCTTTACAGATAGCGATTGAATCTTCTCCGACAGATGTGAGCAGCATAAACTCATGTGAAATATTACCGCCCATCATGCCGGAATCGGATGCGACCGATATCACCCCCGGTAACCCTGCTCTTTTGTAAATCCGTTCATAAGCCTTATGGCACCTTGCATAATAATTTTCCAGGTCTTCCTGGCTTGTATGGAAGGAATAGGCGTCCTTCATCATAAATTCACGTACACGGATCAGCCCTGCCCTTGGCCTTGCTTCATCCCGGAATTTGGTTTGGATCTGATAAACCATAAAAGGATATTTCATATAACTCTGCCCGTAATCACGCACAAGCTGGACCGCCGCTTCTTCATGCGTCATTCCAAGTACAAGCGGGCTGCCGCTGCGGTCTTGGAACCGGACCATCTCTTTGCCGATCATGTCATATCTGCCCGACTCCTGCCACAAAGATGCCGGCATTACCACAGGGAACTGCACTTCCTGTCCGTCAATGGCATCCATCTCTTCACGGATGATCTGCTCGATCTTTCTTGTGACTCTTTTCAGCGGCATATAGGATGAAAAGATACCGTTTGCCACATATTTCAGATATCCGCCGCGCACCATTAGCGCATGACTGTCAACAATACAGTCTGACGGCCTTTCCTTGAAACGCTCTCCGACAAGTTTTTCTAATTTCATA
Source organism: uncultured Lachnospiraceae bacterium (assembly GCA_910589385.1). Taxonomy (GTDB): domain Bacteria; phylum Bacillota; class Clostridia; order Lachnospirales; family Lachnospiraceae; genus Schaedlerella. The sequence continues at coordinate 8,038 of CAJUTU010000071.1, read as the reverse complement.
AAGACAACCTCCATTTTGTTTGAGTGCTCTGTTTTTGAACACAAAAAAAGCCCTGAGCCGACATTACATCAGCTTAGGGCGAACTGCAGCAAGTCCGTGGTACCACCTAAATTCGGATAAAATCCGCACTCTCAGGCATCAAAACAGATTCCGATGCCACTCTATAACGGGAGTTCCCGGTGAAGCTTACTGAAATTTCAGCTCACAGCTCAAAGACGGGTTGGGCATCCGTTCATTAAAGGCTCGCACCGGCCGCCTTCTCTCTGTAAATCCAGGATGCTTACTATTTCTTATCATAGCTTTTGTGTCCAGTTTAGAGATTGTACCATAAAATCAAGCAGATATCAAGATATCCATTAACCGATAATATGATACTGGAGCATTTCATACATTAATTTCGTACCTTCCATTATCTCGGGCGGCAAAAGTGCACGCGCTACCTGTTTCAATTCCTGATCAGGATCTTGAAGATTTTTCAGCATTGCATAGTCTCCATCTATCCGCTCTACGATATATTCACATGATATCAATTCCATCAATCCGTTCCTCCTAAACCGCCGACATTCAGCCCTTATATTTTTTTCATTTCATAATCTTGTTCAAACATCCTTTTTCATCCTCGGCAGATTCCAGTGATAATGTGCTGCCAAAAAACGGATCAACACAACCAGTATGGAAGATATGATCATTGCAGGCACCTGCCCAAATCCCCTGTAAATCCAGGCACAGCTTATTGCACCGATCACAGATGCGCTGGCATAAACGTGTTTTACAAAAATATAAGGCGGCACACCTGCCATCATATCACGCAAAAGCCCGCCTCCAACACCCGTCAGCGTACTCAGAAACGTTAGAAGAAACATATTATCCGGATAGCCGGTATTGATACCTGTCGTAACACCCACTGCGGTAAAAATCCCAAGCCCGATGGAGTCCATTATCAGCATCGCTTTATCATATAATTCCCCAGGCTTTCCCTGCAGCAGATTTCGTTTAAAATACAAGCCGATGAACACCAGCAGAGCCGTAGACACAGCCACTAATACATAGATTGGATTTGTCAATGCCCCCGGTACGATCCTGAGGATCACATCTCGTGTCATACCGCCGCCTACGGCAGTGACCACCCCCAGCACACATACTCCGAAAATATCCATCCCACGGTTGATCCCAACAATCGCTCCTGAGGCAGCAAATGAAATCGTTCCGAGTAATTCCATCGAAAATACGATCAGATTCTGAATTTCCATACTACATTCTCCCTGTTTTATAACCAATTTGCACAGCGGAATCAATTGATATGATCGTCAAATTCCTTTCCTGTCAGATATGCGTTACGCAATTCATCTTCTATTATTAATATAGCTTCACTGGCAAAAGCTGTCAATTCCTTTTTGGTAAGGGGATGTTTTATTTGATGATTTAATCGTTACACTTCATTCGCCGGGTCAAAATTCGACATTAAAAAAGTGCACTGTAATTTAGTTTCAATCTAATCTACAATGCACCAACTTTCCTCTGTGGACAAACAGGGTTGCGGTCTGTAGCTCGGTATTCATTTTATCTATTCTATTATCTCATCACAGCTGTCCCAGAAATCCATTCCTGAACTATACTCAAACCTACATCCAAGACTTTAGCAATCATACCTTCTGATAGGCCCTCTGCCTTCATGTTGATGGCCGCTTCTTTTTTTCCTTCAAGTTTTCCTTCTGCACGGCCCTCTGCACGGCCTTCTTCCTTCTTTTCATTACCGAACTGCTCTACCGCCTTTTCCTGATCAAATAAACCCATCATGATATTAATAACCTCCTTCTCACGTCCGGATAAATACTCCTTCAGCACATTTCTGTCTTTGCATATCCTTATTGTCTCCAGCACAGCCTCCCTTGTTTTACCATGCAGCTTTATCTGCTCATTATATACCTTTGTAAAGTCTACATACTGGCTTATAATGTCGTCTTTTCCTTCTCCATAAAGCACTTTTACGTTTACTTCAAGGAAATCCTTATTTCCTTCAAAAAATTCCTCCGAAAGCCGGATCCATTCCGGCCTGGTTTTTCGGTCACCCGCATATATCACATAGAGTTCTGGTCTGGGAACAACCAGTTTTTTACTTCCATACCGATTTTGCCTCGTACTTTCAATGTACTCATTCCATGTATGTGCAAGATAAAGGAAGATCCTGATGATAATATTCATCGTCCACCTGGATTGCCCCTCCAGCATCAAAAGTATCTTTTCACGAACCGTCATGCCTAAGTCGTTATACTCCTGATCCGTGAAAACATTCTTTATCGTCACATTCCCTATATCTGCTTCTGTTACATCCGTATCTTCCGGATGGATTGCCTGATATAACTGCAGGGCATACTTGCGATCCCCAAACAAGTCACGAAATACAGAATCCTTAGACGTTGTTTTCACATCTGATTTTTGAGTATCAGGTTCCGGTACTGCTGTTCCCTTTCCCGATTCGTTAATTCTTTCCTTAACATGATCCAGGATCAACTCAGCAGAATTGGTTCGTTCCCCTCCTACTTTGCTGTTTACATCTGTCTCTTTTTTATTCATCATATCTCCCCCACCTCCCATTCTCCTACCGCTCTACCGCTTTCTCTAATCTCTTTTACTGTAACTTCATTATACTAAAAGAAGGTTTACTTTTCAAGCATTGGGGAATGGGTAAACTTTATGGGATTCCATGGACATTAACGGTCTATGAGCTTCTCTCCCTGCTCCTGTCCGGTAATCCTGCAGTCAGTTCTTTCGCCTTCTGCAGCACATGGATCAGCCGGTCAAAGCTTTTGGTATCCGGGTCAAAATAATAATAATTTTTAGCCGCTTCTTTCCTCACCTTCAAAATTCCTGCGTCCTTCAAAATCTGAAGGTGATGAGATACTGCCGGGCGGGAAAGATGCGTCCTTTCCGTGATATCCCCTACCCTGGCCCCATAACAGTCTTCTATCTTCAGCATTTCCAGGATCAGATGCTGACGGTTCTCATCCCCAAGCGCGATGAGCACTTTCCGGCAATTTTCAAAATCCTCTGCCAGTTTTTCTATATCTTCCTTCATATACATAGTCTCCCACCTGCTTTTCTGCCATTTGAGATCACCATTGCAGATACGGCATGCGCCTCTATCGCACCTTACGGCCTGTAACAGCTTCAAAATGATATTTTACGATGCCAAGATCCATCTTCGTATAGAATCCGCTTCCTGCTTTTGCAGATACAGTTTCATTTTTAAGCGTAAAATAAAATTTCTGCTGGTTCATGGCTGTGGGCGCAAGCATGGCTGCTTCCATCCCTCTGGAAAACCAGTCCGGCATATGGGATGCACAATTGCAGATCTGCTCCATTGGTTTATTATTGTGCGCAACACCCTGCGTAACCCCGTATCCCAGTGAGATGATGCATGCAAGTTTTTCGCCCTGCCCGATCTTCGCTGCGCTCTTTCCATGCGTCAGTGCAACCCAGCAGGTATTCAGTCCAAGTTCCTGTGCCTTTAATACCAGCCTCTCGCCATAGTATCCTGCCTTTTCCTCCAATGCCACATGTTTTTCGCCGACAAGCGCAATGTAATTCTCTACCCCGCTGAATTTCCCGTAATGCGCCATCATGCCGCTAAAACATTTTGGTTCCTCATAGATGATCTGGATGTTTAAACCGCTCTCCCGGTTGCATTCATTTGCCAGAGCGGCCAAAATCTCTTTTTTCTCGCTCTCAATCTTACTTTCGCAGTACTGCCGCACACTGTGGCGGGCCTTCATAATCTCTAAAATATCCATAACATACACTCCTTTGGTTTAAGTATTTGAACCAGTCAGGTTTTTAAGAAGCGCACTGATACGTGCGCTGATTTATATTGTATCATACATTACTCCGAAAAAATTCATCCGTAAAGAAAATCGAGACGGAGAAATGCAGCGAAACAGGAATGCTTTTCATAACTTCATCCATACTTTTCACAGGAAAACGGTCCGCAGAAATGGAACTTACTGTCCACGGAACCGTAAACGAAAGCAGATGAGCAGCGTAATCCCTTCTGCGGCCGCTGCCGAATGCCATATATAACCGTCCCCCAGGAATACCGGGACGAGAAAGATCGCAATCGCTTTGACCGCCACTCCCCTGCTGATGGCTATGATATCGGCTTTTCCGGTCTGCTTGGTGGAGTAAAAATAAGCAGTATAAATAAGGTTAGCAGCCATAAAGAGAAAGGAGACTGCAAAAACAGGCAGCGCCGCCGAAGCCATCTCTACAAGCGCAGCGTCCTTATTGAACAATCTGACGGCCTGTGTGCGGAAGATCACGAGATCCGGCAGCGCCATCCCGATCACAAGCAGGATCAAGGACAGAAGAAATGTCATGGATAAGCCTGTCATAAAAGCATCGTTTGTCTCTTTTACATCCCCCCGCCCCAGGCGGATGAAGATCACGGTGGATGCGCCCATTTCCAGCAGGACGGACAGGGCAACCAGTGACGTAATGAATGGGACAGAGATATTGACCGCTGCCAGGGCAAGGTGTCCGACTCCCCAGCCGACAAAAATCCCGTCAATGATGTTATAAAGATAGGTAACGCACAACCCTCCTGCGGACGGCACCACATATCGCAGCAATTCCTTATTTTGCTCTTTCGTCATAAGTAAAACCTCCCTTGAACTCATTGCAGTTTCAAACTCCTCTTGACTGTATAGATACTATACAGTCAAGAGGAGTTTGAAAACTATGAAAGAAAAATCTCGTTACCTTACCATCAGTGAGTTTTCCAAAATTTCAGATATGAGCAGAAAAGCTTTGATTTTGAAAGAGCTTGGAATGCCGTCAAATAAAATAAAGACATATGTACAGAACTGTACTCCTGCAGATACAGATATCCGGCTGGTACATCAGGAGGAAAAACCGATTTTTTCCAGTGATCCTTTCTCAAAGAAGAAACGTGATATTTTTGATGAGGAATGGATAGGTTTTTACTTAAAATGCAGGCAGTCCGGCATTGCCTTTGGTTATCCAGAGGGGTTTATGGTCTGCAAAGACCGCCTGCCAAAGGGAAACTATATCACTGCTTGCGGGCATGGGAGTTTCCAGGATACGGATCCCATCTATGCCCACCTCTTGCATTATATCCATAAAAATCAACTTGAAATCGCAGGGAATGCTTATGAGATCCTCCTGATTGATGAAGTTGCTTCAAAAAATGCACAAATCCAGCTTATACAGGTCTATATCCAGATAAAATGATCGTCTGTGAATCTTCTCTATTCCACAGAAAAATCCTCTTGACTGTCAAGTTACTATACACCATATAATACACAAACCTCGTCGCTGACGGCACGGATTTTAGTATAGCAGGGTGGAGAAGAGAAAATGGTAAAAATTGCGATCGTAGAGGATGATGAGCTTTATAGTTCCCGTTTACATCAATATCTGGAAAAATACAGTGCGGAAAAAAATGTAGAAATCAATATCAGGATTTATAAATCAGGAGAGGAAATGATCGGTGAAGGCTATAAGGCGGCGGTTACATATTGGAGGCCGGTGAATATGCCATTTCCGTACGTTCGGATTCCCACACGGTGGACCGGCTATATGGCCCTAAACCAGACCAACGGCGCTGCAGAGCATAATGTCTATGCATATATCAAGCATTTTGCCCTCAATGACCAGGAGATCAACAGAACCTCCATGCTGCTGACTTTCTCTTCCGAGCAGGCAATCCGTGAAATTTACCTGAAGCCCTTTGAGATTGCGACAAAAGGATTTGAAGGGACTTCCCACGCAGCAATGTCTTCCTTCAACTGGATTGGTACGGTGCCAAGCTGCGCAAACAGCAATCTGCTGAATAACGCGCTGCGCGGTGAATGGGGATTTATCGGTATGGTCGAATCCGATTATGATGGTTCCTATGGATATATGATCACTGACCACTGTATCCGTAACGGCAATGACCTGATGCTTGGATTTGCCAGTGCAGAATCCAATATACTGTCTGACCAGAGTGCGACAGCGATCCATGCCATGCGCCAGGTTTGCAAGAATATTCTCTATACGGTCGGAAACAGCGGATATTATACGGTGGATGAAGACCCGGCCGGGATCATGGCCAATATAACAAAGATCTTTATTACAGCCGACGTAATTGTTGCTTTGATCATCATAGCGATTGAAGCGGTTTTGATCATACGTTACCGCAAAAAAAAGATGGCGGAAACCGCGTAACCTTTCGGAAAGCAGTTGGTTTATAGCCGCATCATAAAAAAACAGCAGCCAAGAGAGAAATTTCTTTCTTGGCTGCATGTTTTTTTATTCAGGTTCAGGCTGAGAAACTGAAACATGCGGAAAATCTGGGTGACCGTTGTTCTGGAAATCATGATCATTCCTTCTTAAAAATCCGAGAATACTCCCATCTGTTTTTTCAGCTCTTCCACAATCTCCCGGTTTGTATCCATACGATCCGTAATATCCGCCATATCCCCGACCAGGCTCTTAGTGCTTCCTGCTACCCCGGTAATCCCGGCTGCACCGTCATCAATCGCCTTTGCAATGCTTTCAATAGAATCCGCTATCTCAGTCATAGAATGTCTAAGACGGTCAGTCCTGCTGTTAAATGAATCTATCATTTCTTTTACATAATCAGCATCCTCTTTGTACTGTCTTCCAGAGCGGACAAATTCCTGAAATTCCGTCAAAACAGTCTCGCTAAGATAGTCCGCCATGTCCTGAGAATGTTTTGACAAGTTATGTACTGCGTTTGTAACGATCTTATTCACTTCCTGGATACGCCCGGCAGTTTCACTACAGGAGTTTGCTAAAGATTTTATCTCTGATGCAACCACAACAAATCCTTTTCCGGCTTCACCGGCACGCATAGCCTCTACGGAAGCATTCAGGGCAATCAGATTGGTCGATGATGAGATTGCCACGATATCTTTTGTCAGGCTGTTAACCTGATCTACACTCTTACTGTTTTCAATCGCCTCTTCAAGCACCTCCAGGATATCTGCTGCTTTCTTTTGAATGACTTCCGTGTTTGCCTGTGCCGCTGCCTCCATCTCATTTGCGCGTTTCTTCATCGCAGAGGAATAGTCTGTAATGGCACTGCATTCTTCCGCCATGTCATGGACATCCCCTTTGATGTCTGCGGCACTGCTGTTAATGATCTCTGCATTTTTTGCCACCTTCTGGATTGCCATGGACAAGGAGTCCGCAAGAGAAGAAAGCCCCCTGGCGCTTTTTCCCGATGTGCGGGTATGCTCCAGCACTCCGCCTGTCACCTCGTCAAGCTTCTGTGAACTTTCCTGAAGTGTATCCACTGTATCTTTGATCGGCGCTATCACGTATTTCTTGATGATCCGGACAGCCGCAAATACTAATGCCATACATGTTACTATAGATGCCGCAGCAATAACCAGCGAAATGATATAGACAATAAAGAGTGTCCGTCTTGCACCGGCTGTCCTTGCGCTTACAGCAGCATACAGTTCATCTGTGTTGTCTGCTATAGCGGCTCCGGAACGGGCTACGTCACCGTTAGCGTAAGCATAGGCATCCTGGGTCTTGCTGTCCGCGCTCGCACAGACAAGATAGACCAAAGCATGCTTAAAGGAATCATAATTTTCCAAAAGCTGCTCATAAATTGCTTCTTCATCTTCCGTAACATACTTTTGATATTCTTCTAAATATGTCTCTAATATTTTCTCTTCTTCCTTGATCTCTGCCACAATGGTGATCATAGTATTATAATCCGCCGCAACGATATGGGACAGCGCCATCTTATGGATATTTGTAGTCGTATGCCGGATGTTCTGCAGAGTTTCTGAATCTACCATATAGTTATCTACGATTTTAGAAGCATTGGAATCTACGTTATTGATACTGAAAACCGACAGGACGTTTGAAATCAATGCCACAACTCCCAGCAGGATGATCGGAAGTATCAGACGTTGTTGTATGGTGAGTTTTTTCTTCATTTTACATTAACCCTGAATTATTCACGGCGGTATAAGCTCGCATAAAATTCGCCGCAGTTATC
>CAJUTU010000070.1 GCA_910589385.1 uncultured Lachnospiraceae bacterium | reverse complement strand
TAACCATGCGGGTTTCAGCAGTTGATGCCGTTATTCCGTGAATAATTCAGGTTAACAAATCCTTTCAAAATATATGTCTATCTTGCAGAAATACCTTCTGCCATCTCATCTAACTGCTCCTGCAGATCCTGGCCGGAAGGATTTCCTGCCGCCATACTTCCTGCAAATTTTGAAACAGGATCCCAGAACTTGCCGCCTATCCGCTGAATCTGAGAAAACTCAGACTGCTCTAAAAGAGCGGCGATCGCCGGCGATTGCCCGATTTCTTCGGAATCTGCAACCGTGATGTTCGACGGACCCTGACCGCGCATTTCGAAACGAAGCCGCTGGTTCTCTTCATCCGTGATCCATTCGGCAAGCCTGGACGCCCATTCCGGATGTTTGGAATAAGCATTTACACCAATCAGTTTACAGCCAGAAAAAGATGCCATCTGTACCTGGCTTCCGCTGCAGCTATAAGTCGGCAGCTTAGAAGCTCCGGTATTGTCTCCCCATACCTTTTCTATTTCAACAGAATTCCATACGCCGCTGACACCTGCGGCCACTGAGCCGTCCTTTACTCCGTCAAGAAATTCTTCGTCCGTGCAGCTTTTAAATCCCGGATTTCCCGCGATACTGAGCATTGCCTGAGCTACGTCGACCCCCCGGATCTCTCCATCAGCCTGATTCCATGTGCAGTAATTCGTAATCCCGTCGTCATTGATCCCAACTTTAAGCCCTGTATTTCCAAAGAAAGAATATACATACCACGCAGAGGACCAGTCCATGGTGAATAATTTACCGCTTGCCGCAGCAGCTTCTAATATACCGTCCAGCGTCTGCACCTGTTCTTCTGTGATATATTGCTTGTTATAATATAAGAAATATCCGTTATCTGCGGTCAACGGATAGGCATATAACTGGTTGTTAACTGTGGCTGCCTCTACTGCGCTTGAAAGATTCCTGCTCTTAATCTCATCCGCATTCTCTATAGGATCCAACGCCCCGGCAGCCGCCAGGGCATTCAACTGGTCGTCCGCAAAGGTAAATACATCCGCTCCATCCTCTAATCCGCCAATCAATGCGTCCTTACACTGGGATTCCCCCTGCACCTCGAATGAAATCTGAAAATCCGCCTCTCCCTGATATTTTTCCTGGAAACTCTCAATGATCTGGTTCATCAGTTCCGTATCTTCCTCAGAGCCCCAGACAACCAGCTCGACTTTTTGGATTTCTGTATCCTCTGCATCCGCTTCCTCTTTCGGATCACATCCCGTAAGCACAGCGGTACATAGCATGCCCAGAAGCAGCCCACATATTGTTTTTTTCATATATATTCCGTCCTTTATGTTCCTTTTTTTCTTTGGCTATTATATCATTGATACGGATTATTTGCAATATGAGAGAATACCGCAAAAACTTCCCTGGTCCGTATAGAATGTACAAAGGAACTGCCTGAAGTCAAAGACTCCGAAGCAGTTCCCTATTCTCTCCTATACTCTTCTCTGCCAATTATTCCTGGCTTTCTTCTATACCTGCATATCGGTCATAGGCATTCTGGTATGTCTCCAGCAGCTTATCCATCCCACACTTTTTGCTCAGGTTTTCTTTATAACTCTCCCACTCCGCATCTGTAGGTCCGCCATTTTTGATCCACAGGCCTTCCTGCTCTGACACGGTTGTTTCAAAATCAGATTTGTACCAGTCAATATCATCCAACTCCCTGCTGGTAAATACGCAGTCTACTGGGTAGGTCACAGCGCTGTCAACGAAAGGCATCCAGAATTCATTCAAGTCTGTCAGACGTTCGATCGCGCGGTCTTCCATCTTAAAGGTCGTAAGGTAATAGTCGCTCAGGATCAGCTTCGGTCCCATGACCTCCATCTCTCCCTTCAGCTCTCCAGAACTCTTGCCATATTTCTTCTGGCATTCCTCATCCGAAATACTCTGCCATACGCCGTTCTCATCCTGCTCTGTGAAATACATATCGATCGGGCCGTACTGAAGCTGCATTACAATTTCCGGATCATACCACATATCGAAAAATTTCAACAGATTTGCCGGACTTTTACAAGATTTTGTAACACAAAGCTGTCCGCTGGTGGTCGCGCCGCCGGTGCGGACCGTCACATTGTGTGTGCCGTCCGGGCCGTCAAGGACCGGCAGAAATACATAATCGTCCGCATAATCCCCCATAATCTCTTCGATATACCACCATGTAGTCACGCCTACATACCCCTGAGAGCATTTGGAGATCAACTGGGTGGAATCCTGGCTGAACATCTCGATATCCATTAAACCGTCCGCATACCAGTCATGGAAATAGGTGAGCGCATCCCGGTATTCATCAGACACACATACAAATTCCACTGTTCCGTCATCACGCAGGACCAGGTCGTTGCACACATCATTAGGCCAGTTGGTGAAGCCAAATCCTGCATAAAATATATTCTGCCCCCAGCACCACTCATCAAATCCTGTACTCATAGGAATTGTGCTCCCCGGCGCGTTGCCATAATATTTGGCGCTCATGTCATTGTCTTTAAACGCCTGTAACGCTGTGTGCAGTTCATCCAGCGTCGTTGGAACTTCCAGCCCCAGTTCATCCAGCCATGCCTTGTTGATCATGGAAAACTGGGGAATGGTGTAAATGCTGTAATCTTCGTCCGCACCGATTCCGGCAGTCCCCATTTTCTCTCCGGAAGGCAGACCATAGATATATCCGTCGTCCATGGTAATGGCGCTCAGGATATCCGGATTCTCCTCCAGGATCTTTGTCAGGTTCGGCATATATTCTTCTGTCAGATAAGGGGTCAGGTCGATAAATGTACCGTCATCCCCATAGCGCGACAGGTCATAGTTGCTGAATCCTACGCCCATGAACGCGTCCGGAAGTTCATCTCCTGCGATACGGATATTCACCTGCTCTGCCAGAGACTCGCTCATCACTGTCCAGTCAATGTTGATCCCTGCATCCTTCTGAAGCTGGTTCAATACCACATTATCATCGTAGCCCTTGCTCAGGGCGCTCATGCCGCCCAGTATGGAAAAATCCGTCTGGGATGTATCTGTATTTGCCTCGCCTCTTACTTCATAGCCTGGTTTCTGACCACATGCCGTCAGGGACAATACCAGTCCTGCTGCAAGGGCACAGGATGTAAGCCTTCTCCATTGTCTCATTTTTATAATCCCGCTCCTTTCTCAAAGGCCGGAGGCTCTCCTTCCCCCAGCCTGCCTGTATTGATACAAACGATCATCCTTTTACCGCGCCGGCCATAAAGCCCTTTTCAAAATATTTCTGTACGAACGGATAGATCACCAGCATCGGGGCAGCCGCGATGATAATGGACGAAAACTTTATCATCTCAGTCATTTTATTCAATTCCGCGAAACCACCGGATATGGTGCTGGCCTGGCTGGCGCTGGCAGAACTCTTGATCAGGATATTCCGAAGCACCAGCGGCAGAGGAGCCTTCGCCGGATCCGGCAGGTAGATCATTGCCGTGAACCAGTCATTCCAGTATGCAACCATACTGAACACCACCATGACCGCCATAATGGAACGGCTCAACGGAACTACGATCTTGATAAATGTGGTCCATTTGGAAGCGCCGTCAATCTCCGCCGCCTCGATCATCGCTTTCGGAATGCTGTTTTCAAAGAAATTCCTCACAATGATCATATTTCCCACGGCAACTCCGCCCGGAAGGAACAGCGCCCACATGTTGTTGATGAGCCCTGTCTGCTTTACGATCAAATAGGTAGGGATCATACCGCCGCTGAAATACATGGTGATCACAAAGAAAATACTCAAAAATTTTCTTCCCGGAAGATCCTTCACACTCAACGGATATGCCGCCAGATAAAGGACTACTACAGAAAATACAGTTCCGATGATCGTATATTTAAAACTGTTTATAAGCCCTGTCAGGATATTTGGATCCGCAAACACAGACTTATATCCGTCCAGCGTGAACTGGCTGGGCAGAATGAACGTCTTCCCCGCATATACGTCATATGGATCAGATACGGAAGCAATCAGTATATAATACAGGGGATATGCAACAATAAACAGGATAATCGCGCAAATGACAACCAGGATGATGTCACTGCTCCTTTCGGAAAGCCCTGACAGCTTTCCTGCTTTTGATCTTGAACTCATACCGCACCTCCTATATGAAACTCGTATCTTCAGATATCTTGCCTGCAATTTTATTGACCACGATCAGCAGTATGATATTCACCACCGTGTTAAACAATCCCACCGCCGTAGAATAACTATATTTAGCATTTTCGATACCTTGTTGGTACACATACACTGCAATGACATCGCTTGTGGCCTTATTCAGCTCTGTCTGCAAAAGCCATACTTTCTCAAAGCCTACGTTCATCAGTCCGCCTGCGCTCATGATCAGGTTTAATACCATGATAGAAGTCAGCTCCGGAATATCGATGTTCAAGATTCTCTGGAACAGGGAAGCTCCGTCTACCTTCGCCGCTTCATAAAGAGATGTATCAATGTTTGACAGGGTAGCCATATACACGATAATCCCCCACCCTGCGTCCTGCCAGATACCAGATGCAATGTAGATCGTCCGAAATGCCGATGACTCTGTCAGGAAGTCAATAGAGGTTCCTGCAATCAGATTCAGCAGTCCTCCTGTCGGACTCAGGAAAATCCTAAGCATACCACAGACTACCATGATAGAAATAAAGTGTGGTGCATAGAGCACGGTCTGTGTAACCCGCTTGAAACGCTGGAACCTCATCTGGTTCAGCATCAGCGCAAGAATGATAGGGATCGGGAAACTCCACAGCAGGCTGAACAGACTCAGCAGAACCGTGTTTTTGATCATTCTGGTGCATGTTGGGGCACTAAAGAAGCGTGCAAACCATTCTAATCCGACCCACTCACTCCCCCACATGCCCCGGCTGGCTTTATAGTCCCTGAAAGCGATCTGGATGCCGTACATGGGGATGTACTTAAAGATGATCGTCAGTACGATCGGGATCAGCAGCATTGCATAGAGCTGCCAGTTATCCATGATCCGTTTTTTCAGCGACCTTTCCAGCGTGATTGCCGGACTTGCAACGGCCGACTTGTTCTTACTCATAACCTCTCTCCTTTCTTTTGTGAAACGTTATTTTACATCTCGTTTTGACTTTATCATTTTTTAATATATTCGTCAATGAAAACAATTTATTTTCCGCATTTTCAGTACATTCTTACAGTTTTTTAATCTTATTTTTGGTAACATTGTCTTTATGTAACGTTTCATAATATTTTCTTATTTTTCTATTTACAAATCCAATATTCTGCATTATAATAGCCGTAAAAACAAGGATGCTTCACCCTTTGCAGACGTTGTTTCACCTATTTTCATGAAACATTTCGTCTATTTCATTCTTTTTGTAGAAATCGCTCTTCTGCATCCAAGATATGGCCAGATATAGAGCATGACGTAAAAAGTATAGATGTTGCAAGTAACAAAAAAAATAAAGGAGGCTTTTATGAAGAAAGAAAACAATCCCCCTACCATGAAAGATGTCGCCCGCGAAGCCGGGGTAGCCCTGGGAACCGTATCCAAGGTTGTGAACGGCATCCCTGTTGGCAGCTCCTACAAGACCCGGGTGGAGAACGCGATCCAAAAGCTGAACTATCAGGTCAACAGTTACGCCCAGGGGCTCCGGGCAAATAAGACCTACACCGCGGCTCTTCTGGTCCCCAATACCCAGACTCCGTTTTTTGCCCTCCTCGCTTACCATATCAATCTGGCGCTTTTAAAGAGAAAATACCGGATGCTCCTGTGTTCCACGGATTTTGACCCCGGGCTGGAGCAGGAATATATAAACATGGTAGAACAGAACAAGGTGGACGGCATCATCGGCCTGACCTATAATCCAAACCTGGTCATCGGCAATAGCACACCATTTGTGTCCATAGACCGTTCCATGGGCGCAAATATCCCCTGTGTGGCCAGCGATAATTTTGCCGGCGGACAGCTTGCCGCAGAAAAGCTGGCAGACCTGGGCTGCCGCAATGTCGCTTTCCTGAGGATCGGTTCCGCTCTTGACAACGAGCCAAACAAGCGGAAGGCCGGCTTTGAGAATGGCTGTCAGGCAAGAGGACTTTCTTATGAAATGAAGATCATCAACGACGGAGAACCTTTTGAAGAATTTGTAACATTCCTGACAGACCATCTACAGGACGGAAAGTTATCCTTTGACGGCATTTTCTGCGTAAACGACAGCATCGCCTATCGGATCATCAAAGTCTTACGCAGGATGGGCTGCCGGGTTCCGGAAGATGTACAGGTCATCGGATTCGACGGTATCCGCTATTTTGGAGACCTGGCCTATATTTGTTCTACCATTGTACAGCCCGTCCCAGAGATGGCAGAGATGTGTGCAGAACTTCTATTTCAGGAAAATATGAGCGTCAAACCGCCGCTGGTCTGCCTCCCGGTCACCTATGCGTACGGCGGCACCACTCTGGAGCCGGAGATGGAAACGGAGGCTTTCCTATGAATCCCCAAAACAACCCCGAAAGGCTGAAAAAATGGAAAAACTGGTGGTATTATTATAAATGGTATGTTGTCTGCGGCGTCCTGGTCCTTGGAGTCATCTGCCGCTTGATCGGGAATGCTTTGGGATTTTGGAACAAAAAACCGGATTTTCAGATTGCCTATGTCGGGAAAACAATTCTTACAGAAGAAACCATATCGACTTTGGAGCAGGCTTTTACATCCATCGGAAATGACCTTAACGGAGACGGGGAAGTCCTTGTTCAAATAAACCAGTATATCAGCGGCATCCCAAATGCGGACGCGGAAACAGCTTATTATGAATATGCCGGTGAAATCTCTCTGATCGGAGATATTTCCGGCTGTGAAAGTTATTTTTTTCTGACAGATGATCCAGATAAGCTGCAAAGAGAATATCAGATCCTTGCCAACCCGGACGGAAACTGTCCGGAGGAAATGGATTATACTACGGATGGCAAGGTCATTGCCTGGCCTGACTGTCCGCTCCTGTATGAAAGCGCAGACAATTCTTCTGCCCCGGCACAGGAACAATCCGAGAACAGCAGGGAGACGCTTTCACATCTCTATCTTGGGAGGCGTTGTTTTTATAACGACAAGCAGACAGAACATTTCGAACAATGTAATGCACTGTGGAATCTGATACGCAGCAGCGCGCAGAGCAATCACGAACCATAAAAGGAGGCCTATATGAAACCAAAATATTTTTTCTGTATTCTCTGCACCGCCCTGCTCCTGACCGGATGTTCTCCCCTTTCGGGCCAGTCCAAAGAAACGGCGGACAATACCTGGGCTGATTCCGGGTATACCACGATCGGAGAAACCATGACTGTACAAAAAGGCGACAGCGAACTAAACCTGCTGGACAACATGGATGCCCTGACCGCGGACGGGCTATACTATGCCGCATGGACAATGGGAGACGCTAAAGACTATGAGAACAGCGACGGAAAAACCGTAGATTTATATGACGCCCAGCTCTATCTTTTGCTGGGTGAATTTCCAGAAGAAACCGAAGCAGAGTGCAACCGGGACAAATGGCTGGATGCCGCCAGGACGAACTACGAAGTGCTGGACGAGGAAGAAATCTCCTGCAACGGACAGACCTATACGCTTTTGGCCTACAACTGCATCAGCGATGAGAACCCTTACGCCCGTGGAATGTCCGCTTTCGGAGTTTACCTTGACAACGCCGTTTGTATCGAACTGACCTGCCAGGAGAGTTTCGATGAGGATTTGAGAACCATTTTAACCGGCTTTTTAAACAACTGCACTTATGAGAGGAGGGATTGACCTTGGCTTCGTTATTTTCATTTCGTACGCCAAACGGAACCGGGCGGAGATTGACCGGGACCGCGCGCTTCAGCGAACTGCTGGGACGTGATTTCAACCGTTTTTTCACAGTAAATCTTTTCACACTTTTGGGATTCCTGCCCTTTACGCTGGGAGCGCTGGCCGCCATCCTCTCCTCCAGCATCCTGGTGCTTATTCCTGCCTGCGTCCTGGGCGGCGCCCTTGCAGGCCCGTCCCTGTCCTGCATGTATGATGCAATCTTCCGAAGCCTGAGGGACGCACCTGGAAAATGTATGGAGAATTATCGGCGGGCATGGAAACAGAACTGGCGGCAGGCAGTCATTCCCGGCATCATATTCTGCCTGTTCCTTGGCTGCTATGCATTCATGCTCATGCTGTTCTGGTGGTCAAAGACCGCGCCAGGGTCTGGGACGGTCGCGCTGTTTTTCGTATCCCTGACACTGTTTACCATGTTCTTTTCCCTGTATTGGCCGCAGCTTGTATTATTTGAACAGTCCAGGACGCAGCGTTTTAAAAACTGTCTGCTGTTTATGATCCGGTTTTTCTGGAAGACCTTAGGGTGCGCCCTGCTCCAGATTGCTTACTGGGCCTTCCTCCTTCTGTTCCTTCCATGGTCCGCAGTTCTTCTTGTGCTGACCGGATTCTGGTTCATTTTATTTGCAGAGAACTTTCTTCTTTACAATACGCTGAATAAAATCTTCTGCATTGAAGAACAGATTGCGCAGGATTTTCCGGAGCAGGCACCCTTTTATGAAGATGACGAGGCATGGCTGAAAAGAAAACAGGAAGAAGAACGGATTTAATAGAAAAAAGAGCAGAAAAAGCAAGGCAACTGCCAGAACTTTCGTTCTGGCAGTTACTACTTTTTCCACTCTTCAATAATGCACTGATGCTCTTTTGTTTCCTTTTGATAATTAATTCCTACAAGAAGCAGATTCCCGCGATACTCCTCCAGGGCACTGGTATATTGTTTTCGCTTGATCTGAGAAATTGCGGCATCCGCCGAATGATCCCATTTCAATTCAATTACCATAGCTGGTTTTTCCGTCCTTTTTCTTGGCAGAAATACGATATCTGCATATCCTTTTCCTGACGGCAGTTCACGAATAAGGAAATAATCCTTTCGCGCACTGTAATAAGCCAGAGAAATCACATAACTCAACGCATTTTCATCGTTATAGTTTAAAATTGATGTTGTATCCATATGAACACGGTCAATCGCTTTCGCAACTGCATGCTCATCTTTTTGCAATGTTGCCTGAAGTAATTTCTCTGATGCTTCGACCGCAGAAATCACTTCATTCCATCCCGAACCTTCTATCGCATTTAGAAATTCCATCCGGACTTCTTCATTCGGTATAAACACTTCGCTATTTACTTCATCGAATCCAAGATATCCGAGATGCACCAATAATGTCAATACATCATCACGGGCAGTAAAGGTGGTCATATCATTTTGAAACTTTCTTGGATTTATCCCGCAGCGCACTCCACCCAACATTTGAATGACCGCATCTTTCAGCCCGTCAAAGTTCATATCAATATAAATCTTCAATGCATCATATGTTTCCGTATTCACCCAAAAGCTCTCGAACTCCGCACTCAGCATTGCGTCCACAACAGATTTCGGATTATATACGTGTCTAATTCTTTTCAAAATATAACCATCATACCATCTTTTCGTTTCTTCAAAATCCATATGGTATTGCTCACATAACCCCTGCACTTCCTGTTCCGTAAAGCCCGCAAATTCTGCCAGTTCCTTTGGATTTGTCATAGAATATTCATAGAAAATATTTAAAGCTGAGTGTGTCCCATATTTCTTAATCGGCAGGATTCCTGTCATATATGCCAGCTTGACGTACACTCTGTCTTTAAACAAATCTCTCAGAAAATCCAGATAATTTTTTTGTACTTCTACATTGTCCTGTACTTCCCTGAAAATGCAGTCCCACTCGTCAATAATAAATACAAAGCCTTTCTTTTCTCTTTTATCTGCCCTGAAAAGCTTTTCCAGAATATTTGGCAATCCACCGTCCCCAGGTTTCACAAGGTTTGGATAACGTTCCACCAGTTCTGCTATAACCGTTTCCTGGATATAACTTACAAACCCGGAAACATTTCCCGCACCGCTTAGCATTTGCTGCATGTTCAGAAAAATCACATTATATTGGTTCAAATGCGCTTTGAATGATGGATCTTCCGCAATTTTATACGGCTGAAATAAACCCAGCGAATCACAATCCTGCCCATAATATGATGCCAGCATATTTGCCGCCATGGATTTTCCGAATCGACGCGGCCTGCTGACGCAAATATATCTTTTCGCCTTATCCAGTTTGCTGTTCGTATAAGAAATCAATTTCGTCTTATCTACATAAATATCATCCCTGACCACCATACGAAATGCCATATTGCCCGGATTTAGATACAGACCCATTACATCACACTCCATCACTTTTGTTTCATCTTAACATAGATGCCGGAATGCCGCAAGATTGGAGAGGAAAATAACATTTTTTCTACTCCATTCGTGTTACAGTTCACGCCCTAATGTCATTCACTTAACGAGATTTCGGATTCATCCGCTATCGCTTAAACTAAAAAAAGAAGGGATGGTTAATTTTTCATAAGGAAGTTAAAACCCAAAGACTTTGTAATCAGCCAGAATGATTGGATTGTAGGTAAATTCAATTCATACGGAGGATTTACAAGATGGCAAAATCACTATTTAAACAGTTAGGCGGCACATATCACGAAGAAAATGGGTATCTGATTCCAGATTTAAGATTACCTACCGAAGAAGAACAGCCAATAGGCATATGGGGACAGCGGCATCTGGACTATCTGAAGCAATATTGCAAAGTTACATACACCAATCTTCTTACAAGTGGCAAGCTGAATGCTTATCTTATCAGCATTGACAGACAGGCGCAGGAACGCTTTGAAAGGCTCATTGAGGACATGAAACAGGCACAAGGCATAACGGAACAACTAAAGGCTGAAAATGCCTTAGAATGGATAGGACAGTTAAGCAATATAAGAGCTTATGCAAGGGAGATTGTAAACAAGGAAATCATTTTTGCATAAGTGTACAAAAGCGGCAGGGAGAAATCTCTGTCGCTTTTTAAATGTCAAGAATTTTATGGATTTTGCAAATAAGTGATTTCTGCGCTATGTCAAATTATGACTATTGCATAAATTAAAGAATAGTGCTAAAATAGTTATTGACTTCGAGTCAATAACTAAATACAAAGGAGGTGCAATCACATTTGGCTAGACCTGTAAAAAAGACACCAGAGGAATGGAGAAAAGAAATCCTAAATGCTGCCCAAAACTTATTTATTTCTAAAGGATATGAGGAAACTTCAATTTCCGATATTATGGATACGGTGGGCGGGGCAAAAGGAATGTTTTACCGTTGTTTCCAAAGCAAAGAGGAAGTAATGTACGCATTAGGCAATCAAATGTTTTTTGAGGACAACCCATTTGAAACAGTCAGGGGGAGGGATGACCTGAACGGTCTGCAAAAAATCAGGTTGTTGCTTACACTGAATCAGTCGGACGCTGAACGAAACCAGATAAATATGCAGGCAGTCCCGATTTTGAAAGACCCGCACATTTTAGCGGCGGCAGTTGCAGAAAACAGGCGTGTATTAACTCCCTTGTGGCTGGAATTGCTGGAGGAGGGAAAGCAGGACGGTTCTATCAAGACGGAATACATAAAGGAGCTTTCCGAACTTTTGCCGCTTATCAACTTCTGGCTCATGCCCTCAGTATTCCCTACAACAGAGGAAGAACTGTATCATAAATATCATTTTGTGAAAGAAATGTTAGCCTATATGGGACTGCCACTTTATGATGATGATACGACAACCTTTACAGAAAAATTTATCACTGATATTACAGAAACACCCTGCGGGCATACTTCTATGCCAGAAAATGCAGGCAAAAACAAGGAAAAAGGAGGGAATCAATCATGACGGAAAAATTATTTACGAAAAATTTTACACTCCTTATTTTGGGACAGCTAACCTCATTGTTTGGAAATTTCATATTGAAATTGGCATTGTCCATGTATGTACTGGAAGCGACTGGTTCGGCAGCTATATTTGCAGGGATATTGTCTGCTGCTACAATCCCGACCATTCTTTTGTCACCGCTTGGCGGCATCTTGGCGGACAGGGCAGACAGACGGAATATTATGGTGGCGTTAGACGCATTGACTGGCGTATCCGTTTTATGTGCGGCACTATTCCTGTCGGAAAACAATGCCATTGTCGTAATCAGTACGTTGCTTATTATACTTTCTATTTTGGGTGCGTTTGAAACGCCTACTGTTCAAGCGTGTATTCCCACTATGTTACAAGGGGACAATATTATGAAAGGAAATGCCGTTGTAAATCAAGTGGCGTCTTTATCCTATCTGATTGCCCCTATGTTGGGCGGCGTATTGTATGCCATGCTTGGGCTAAAACCCGTAATGTATGCAAGCGTTGTCTGTTTTTTTATTACTGCCCTGTTTGAATGTTTTATAAAATTGAGCTATCAGCGTATTCAAAATCAAGGCGGTGTGCTTCAGATTGTTAAGCAGGATTTTTTATCAAGTATGCAGTATATTTCAAAAGAACAGACCAGCATATCAAAAATGCTGCTCTTAACAGCATTCTCAAGGTTTTTTGTGATGGGCATTACCGTCGTCGGACTTCCTTTTCTTGTGCGGACTGTCCTTGGATTTAGTGCAAAGTATTATGGGGCTGCGGAAAGTGCGTTGGCAGTCGCTACAATTTTGGGGAGCATTGCCGCAGGGGTTTTGGCAGAGAAATTGAAAATACATAAATTATCTGTCCTGCTTGCAACTCTTGGTATTTTCATTATCCCTGCCGGCATTGTTTTCCTTTTGCCAGTGAATGCCATTATAAAGTATGGCGTTACGGTTGTATCATTTTGCGGTATGCAGGCTGTTATCAGTATATTTTCTATTTTTGCTGTTTCCCTCATACAGCAGAGGACGCCAAATCATTTAATAGGAAAAGTGATGGCTTATACATCAACGGTTACTTTGTGCGTCCAGCCCATAGGACAAATCGTGTACGGTTTTTTGTTTGACAGATTTTACAGTGCCGTATATTTTGTCTTAATCCCGACTGGCATCATAGTTTGCATTGTAGGATTATCTGCAATCAGCTTCTTTAAGAATATGGAAAAGGAACAGCAGGAGGTGTCAGCATGAAGCAGGAAAAGTGGCTATTGTGTCCTGTATGCGGAAACAAGACGAGATTGAAATTGCGTGAAGATACGGTACTTGAGAAATTCCCTTTATTTTGCCCAAAATGTAAGCAGGAAACCCTTATAAATGTCCGACAAATGAATATGTCTGTTATCAGAGAGCTAGACGCAAAGACGCAGAGCCAATGAATTTGTGAAATAAAATCACAGTTTGTTAGCTCTGTTTTTGCTTACGCAGACAGTCAAGATTTTTCATTTTACTGCTTTATCTTACAATACTAGAAAGTCTGCGATACATCGAATACAGACAAGACATCCATCGAAATAAGGTAAATGACAGCAACCGCTAATTGCTTTTTGGCACTTTTCAAGCTCTTTATTTTTCTATAAGGTCATTTTATAATAGAAAAAAGGAGGGAATTTTTATGAATACAAACATCATTTCAAAATATTTGCAATTACTGCGAAAAAAACATAACTTCACACAAGACGAATTAGCAAAAAGGTTGGATATATCCAGACAAGCTGTTTCAAAATGGGAAACGGGAGCAGCTATTCCAGATTTAGAGGTTCTGTTAAAAATATCTAAGATTTACGGAATTACAATAAATGATATTTTAGAGCCGAATATACCGACTAAAAAAATAACTGATTTTGAACAATTATCAAAAGTTCCAGAAAACGAATTAAGAGATATACTGGAACAATATGATATGACATCACTTGTGATAGCTTCAATGGGGGCATCTCCAGAAATAAATAATTTGCTGGAAAAATTATTTCCAGAAGTAGATTATAAAATGGAAAGAAACCGTATTGGCAGAGTTAGAATTGATGAAGTTGAAAGAATACAACAGGAAATAGTCTCTGTCATAAATTTACGAGCTTTAGATAGTGAACTTTTATAAAATTATAAGTCAAGAAATGAAGTAATATGCCAAAAGGTAAATGAGCAATTTTGAAAAGCAAGAAATTTGAAATAGCAGTTATTAAAGAGCCAGACACATAGATGCAGAGCCGATAAACATGTGAGTTAATATCATAGTCTGTCGGTTTTCTTTCATTTTATAAGGTTTTAAAGCAACCGCCCACCAAATAAAAAAAACGGCGTGTGGCGGGCGATTTTGCTATGCCCAAAAAACTTAACAGACACTCTCCAGACCTGTTTTAGAGTTTGGAGGGATTTTTTATGTTCTTTTTTCGGGTAGTTATTTATCTGCTCATGCAACATAGAGTTGGTTTATACATAGCATATCGGAGAATGGCAGGAAGCCAGTTAAAAAAATCCCTGCCCATG
>CAJUTU010000069.1 GCA_910589385.1 uncultured Lachnospiraceae bacterium | reverse complement strand
GCGGTGGTATGGGTTTCAAGAAGAAAAGTACCGTGAAATAGCGAGAGAGTGGTGTGAGGAGCACGGCTTTGGATATAGCGGCGATAAAACGGAAAATGAAAAACAAGCTGCAGGAAATGCGCCAGGCCAGGATGACGGAGAAAACCTGATATGGGAGGAAGTCCGCACGGAGCACATCGTACAGGATGAGTGGATTGATTTTAGAAGGTCTGCCTACCGGTTCCCGAATGGAACTGTGTTTGAGCCATATTACAGTTACAGCCGCAGTGATTATGTTGTGATAGCGGCAACGGATGAAGAAGGAAATTATCTATGTGTCAGGCAGTTCCGCCAGGGGATCAAGGAAGTGACGACGGAATTCCCGGCAGGAGGCATCGAACGGGCAGATGGCAAAGCGTACAAGGCAGGGGATCGCGCCTCCGTGTCTGAGGATGCGCTGGAAGCAGCCAAAAGAGAACTGCTGGAAGAGACAGGATATGCTTCGGATGATTGGAAACATCTCATTACGATACCTTCGAACGCTACGCTTGCAGATAATTACGCATATGTTTTCCGGGCAGAAAACTGCCGGAAGTCTGGTGGGCAGAGCCTGGATGAGACAGAGTTTTTAAATGTCAGGAAGTATTCCCCAGCCCAGTTGGAAGAACTGGTCTCCCAGGGCGGGTTCCAGCAGGCGGTCCATGTCATGGCATGGCTGCTGGCACGGTTTCCAGGGACTTTCCTATGAGCACATCCACATGTTGGATGAAATCGGGAAAATGGCGGGGGACGGGCTGAAACAATATGAATATATGGTGGCGGCTACGATCACGCTGGTATGCCGGGCAGCGATGGAAGGGGGAGTCACCCCTGCGATCGCCTATGCCATCAGTGACGTTTATTTCCAGAAACTGGAAAAATGCAGGCTTCCGTCTGAAGTGATACAGTTGAGCACGGAAGTGCGGAAAGAATTTACAGCTATGGTGAAAGTGGGCAAGGGACACAGAGGAAGCGCCTATTATGTAGAACAGTGCAAGGACTATATCGCGCAGAACATCCATAAGCGTCTTTCCGTAGAGGAGATCGCGAAGCAGATTTGGGTCAACCGGACATACCTTTCCGGACAGTTTTCAAAGCAGGAGGGCATGACGATATCACAATACAGCACCATGATCCGGCTGCTTGCAGCAGAAAACATGCTGAAATATTCGGACGCGCCGATTTCGGAGATTGCGGAGTATCTGTGTTTTTCATCCCAAAGCTATTTTGGGGATCAGTTCAAAAAGAAAAATAACATGACTCCTGCGGAATACAGAAAGCGGAATAAAAGTATAGAATTTTCCGCAAAGTCTACAATGCAATAATAAACAGACAAATCTGATAAAAAAACAACATATCTGACAGAAGCAAGCCTTGTGATCTGCTATCCTAAAGCAAATCTCAGGGCTTTCCTTTTTGCAATATCGTATGCGGAAAAGCTGCCAATGGCGGATTTCCCGCATTAGGGTGTCTGTAAAAAGAGCAACATTCCAGGATGAAGCCCATGGTGAAACACAAAAGTAAAACGGAAGGGCCAGGATCATGAACAAAAAAATAGAAAAAGTATTGAAAAACCAGAATGACAATTATATTTTCCCGTTTCTTTGGATGCATGGGGAAACGGAAGAGGTATTGAGGGAGTACGTGGGAGCAATCTACAAAAGCAACATCAGGGCTGTCTGCGTAGAGAGCCGTCCCCACCTGGATTTCTGTGGGGAAAAATGGTGGCAGGACATGGATATCATCCTGGATGAAGCGAGAAAAAGAAATATGCAGGTGTGAATACTGGATGACAGCCATTTTCCTACCGGATTTGCGAACAATGCCATGAAAGAACAGCCGGACACACTTTGCCGCCAGAGCATCTGCTGCAGGATTTACGAACCGGAGGCGGGAGAGACATTGTGTATCGGAGCGGAAGAGGCGCTCCATCTGTTCAGGAACCAGGGCAACAGTACCGGGGGATATCCAGGTGACAGTATCCGGGGACGGCCTGGATCTGGCGGAGGTACAGGTGAAGGCAGTGAAGGGATGAAACGGCGCGTTGGAGAATGCTGTACAGCCTGTACCGTACAGCCTGTACGCGCTGACTATTAGCAATGACAGTTTGAGAATTGAAAAATCCCATGTTTCCATGTATAATTGGAAAAGGAAGTTCAACTGGAAAATCAGGATTTGAGGGGGAGAAAATATAAATTCAGGTATGCGTAAGCATTATATTGATAATTTAAGATGGAAATACTTCTGATACTTATACCATATCATACAGCACAGGCATGGAATGTTTGGGGTGAACCAAATTATATATTTTTTGAAGGGAACAGAGTAATTAGTAGTATTACTGTTTTTTTTAGTCCGTATTTTATGCCTCTACTATTTGTGCTAGCAGGAATAAGTACAAAGTATGCACTTCAAAAGAGGACAAATAAGGAATATCTTATTGAAATGGTAAAAAGACTGTTTATTCCGTTTCTGTTTGGAACAATAGTCTTTATGCCTATAATGTCGTATATAGCTGATAAGTTTCATTATTCTTATAGTGAAGGGTTCTTTCAACATTATGCCGTATTTTATACAAGATATACTGATTTGACAGGTGCTGATGGAGGATTTTCGGTAGGACAATTCTGGTTTTTGCTGTATTTGTTGGTTATTTCAATTGTGAGTGTTGGAGTATCCACACGAATGAAAAAGGTTATTTCCACAACAAAAAAATCAATTCCATTTTGGTTTGTTTTTATTTTGGGACTTCCATTACCATTGTTGAGTGAATGGCTTTCCATAGGTGGAAAAAGCTTTGTAGAGTATACATACCTCTTTATGATTGGTTATTTTGTATTTGCTGACGAAAAAATAATAAGCATGGCAGATAAGAATAGCTGGTTATTGTTCGGTATTGGAATAGTAGCAGCGATTCTCAATGTATATCTTTTTATTTGGGCAGATATAGAATACATTTTGCTTAATACTATTACCAAATATGTATCAGAATGGATTATGGTCATTGCTTTAATAGGTTTAGCAAAAAGATATTTGAATTTTAATGGAAAAGTATCAAATTACATGAGAAAAAGATCCCTTCTGTTTTATACTTATCATTTTATATGGGTTGTTTTGTTCCAGTATCTATTGTATGCAATATGTGGAAATCGCACTTTTATTATATTTATAGGCACAATACTTTTGTCATATTTTGCGACCTTTATTTGCTGCGAAATAAGTATCAGAATACCGTTTTTATGTTTGGTTACAGGGACAAAATATAGTCCAAATAAGTGAACAGAACGCAGGTGGTACGACTTACGAGGCTCATACTCATTTCGGCAAGAAAGGAAAACAAAGCCTGTTATCGCTGACAAATTTCTTCTTTCTTGGGTCGCCCTCTGCGCGGTAAATGGCTAAACTCTCTAAATCAAATATAGAACTCCAAACGGTTTCAAAGTCTGGCTTATTGTCATATTGGCACATAAAGCCATAATTGCCTTTCAAAAGCTCTTCGGTAGCCGCAATGTAATCGGCTCTTATCTGTCCCGAAGAAAAAATGTCTATGACAACCTTATAACGTTTGTGGGAATCATAATCATTCCCATTTGCATCGTCATAAGGCTTCATTTCATCAGATATAAAGCTATTGACGGTACAAACGATCTTATCCCCATGAAAGATTTCTGCTTCACGGATTTTTTTATTAGCTGGCGTGCATTCGACCACCACCATATTGCCGCTTTTATCCGCAAGTAAAATGTTACAGTTAGAAGCTGCCGGCAGATTCATAAGCAGCAAAACTGCCTGTTCTGTATTATCTGCTTTTTCAAGCAAATACCGTACAATAAAACATGAGTTAAATCCTGCCTTTATCTTTTTAATGTCTGTCATAACAAACGTCATTGCCACAGCAAGCCCATGTTCATTCAGTCCCTCTTCTCCGTTGATGAAAGAAGATGTAGTGATTCAGTGGAGATAAAGACCTTCTTGTAATAAAAGAATACGGAAATGTTGAAATCGTGACAGCAAAGGACTTTTGCGAGAAATATTTTTCCGAATAAAGAGTGTGTTAGATAGCGTATGTAAGTTATCTGGAAATTCACTTTGAATTGCTTGATTACCTTGTTCAAAATACCGGAAGCCAGTCAAAGCAAGGGCTGCGATAACAAAAGCAGAATGGAAGTTTGAACCTTGCTTGACGTGGGAAGGTTCGGCCGGGCCTGACTGGCTCAAAGTAAGTATCCGGGTCATCCTGATTTCTGAAAATATCCGTTGCGGAGCCATCACTTGCAACCAGAGAATATTTTTCTTTGAAGGATGCTTTTTGCATTCTAGAGTGAAAGAGCTAAGCAGGCTTCTGAAAGCCTCATCCTTTAGCTTTTTGCGTTGCTTATAAAAAGCAGCTTTGGAGGGTGCGGATGTAGAATGGTCGAAATAGCGGTAAAGCTCTTCCTTGATACCTATGGGCTTGGACATAGTGATTCAGAAGAATTTTATGGTGAGACTTGTCTGCCCGTAGGAATGAAAGTCTTGTCTGTATTGAAAAAGAGAGGTTATATATCAACGTATGGAAAGAATAAGTGCGGTTTTCAATAAATCGTAAGAAGGAGAGAGGATGAGTAAATTAGATATAATTGAAATGAACAGAAATTGCCTTGATTTCCTTTTGAAATGGCAGCTTGAGCATGAAGATTTTTATTTTGTGCCAAGAAAAAGAAATAAAGACAGATTGAATAAAGGTATGTATTTTCGCGGTAATGAGGACTATATTGTGCTTACGTTCTGGGATAAGTCAGACCCAGTTGACAAGATTTATTTGATTAACTGGGATTGCAATACATCTGGAGAAGTATCTATTACCTTGTGTTGTCGGAACGACACAGAGAAATTACCTCATATTGTTGCTTGATAAATACCTACGTGCACACCCTGAAAGTGGCATACCATTAGCTGATGAAAAGATTGACAACAAATATGTACAAAATCTCCCTGGATATTCAGAACATGTTATAGATATTCTGACACAGAAGAAAATAGGTGATAGACAAGCAATCAAAGCTGAATATACAATGACATTGAAACATAACAATTTATCAAATGAAATGGATAAGCATTAGGGCAGCTATTGGAATATAATCATTATCCAAATAAAAACAATGCTGACAAACTTATAATTGTAACATCTTTGGAAATTACTCAACAGGATATACAATACCTGACAGGGTTGCGGAGCAGATATAATATTCCAGTA
The DNA here is from genome assembly GCA_910589385.1 of uncultured Lachnospiraceae bacterium. Lineage (GTDB taxonomy): Bacteria > Bacillota > Clostridia > Lachnospirales > Lachnospiraceae > Schaedlerella. The sequence goes on along the minus strand of CAJUTU010000069.1, from coordinate 10,282 downwards.
TATTACCAACGGTTTGATATGGATAAAAAATCCTTGTCGAAAGAGGGAATCCAATGGAGATTCAGTGTTATGAAAAAACGAAAATCCATTGGATTCCTTCCTTTCGAGGCATCAAGGGCCAAAATCCGGTATGAACAGACAGCCCCTTCGCTGAATAAATGCTGTTTTTACCGTATAAATGATCAGGCTTATCCCAGCATCGCTTCCTTTGCCTTTTCAATATCGTCCTGATCTTTGAACGGGAAAAGAATATTCGCGATGATCGCTATAATACAAGTCGCTGTTACAGGGTCATTAAAAATAAACTGTAATGCTGCCGGAAGATGTGTAAGGGCTTCTGGATGACTTGGCACGCCCATGCCGAAAGCAAAGGTAAGCCCCATTACAAGGATATTTCTTTCGCTGAACCCTGCCTTGGAGATCATCTTGATTCCGTTGATCAGGATCATGCCGAACACGGTGATGATCGCTCCGCCGAGCACTGCGTTTGGAATGGCTGAAAACAGGGCTCCGAGTTTCGGAAAGAAACCGGATATCATCAGGATAAATGCGCCGGTCGCGATACACCATCTGTTGACAACCTTTGTCATGGAGACAATCCCCGCATTCTGGCCGAAAGCGGTATTCGGCAGCGCGTTAAATATTGCGGCGGTAGTCGAGCCAAGAGCGTCCGCAAGGATCGCGCCCGATGTCTCTTTCTCGTCTGCTTCACGGTCAAATCCTGCGATCGTAATTCCAGAAGTGTTTCCGATCGTTTCCAGACCCGACGTCACGAATAATGCGGCAAAGCTTAAAATCGCAGGCAGTTGGAATTCTAAATGGAACTGGAAAGGAAGGGGCAGCCCGAACCATCTGGCTTCTGCGATCGGCGTGGTATCTACCATTCCTAAAAATGCCGCCAAAACGTAACCTGCAATCAGTCCGATCAGGATTGCGGAATTTTTGGCGAGTCCTTTTCCGAAACGCTGGAGAAGGATTACGATAGCCAGTACGAAAAACGCTACGCCAAGATTTTTCAAGGAACCATAGTCAGCAGCGCCGGCGCCTCCTGCAAAATAATCTACACCGATTCCCAGCAAGTTTACCCCGATCGTGACCAATGTACAGCCCACAACCAGAGGTGGGAAGAAGCGGCGGATGTATTTATAAAAGAACCCCATAAATACTTCGACCAAGCTTCCGGCCATACAGCCGCCCAGAACAGCTCCGATGCCGCTGGCGGCTCCGATCGCGGAGGCGGTGGGAACAAAGGTAAAGGACGTTCCCATTACAATCGGCAGCTTTGCTCCGACTTGATAATTTTTCCCCAGTTTCAGCGGATATAGCTGGATAAACGTAGTCAGGCCGGATACAAACATGGCGCATTGAACCATGATTACAGTGTCCGCTCCGGATAAACTACAGACGCCGGCGATGATCAAAATAGGCGCCAGGTTGGAAGTAAACATTGCAAGTACATGCTGCAGGCCCAGCGGAACCGCGGTGGAGAACCCCGGTCTTCCGTCAAGCTGATAAACTAATTCACGATCCATCTCTTTTCTTGATTTTTTATCTTGAATATCACTCATTATATATAACCTCCTAATTTGATCGGATAAAGTCTGTTCCGCAGGGAGCCTTTATCAGATCCGGTCCAGGTAATCACTGACAAGCTTTCTGCCTTTGACAACTTCTTTTTCTTCATCAATTCCTACCAGTTCCCCTTTCTTTACTACAACCCTGCCATTCACGACAGTGTAATCTACGGCGCCTTTTATACCGACCGTACCAAGCATTGATTTTACATCCAGGTCTGCGCCCACCAGTTCCAGGCGGTTTTGCCGGATCAGGAACAGATCTCCGGCCTTTCCGGTTTCCAGAGTGCCGATGTCATTACGTCCCAATACTTTTGCGCTGCCTTTGGACGCCATTTTCAGGACGTCATAGCCGCTGGGGGCGTTTTCGCTGGAATTGAGACGGTGCAGCAGGAATGCCATCCGCAGTTCCTCCAAAAGGTTAGAACCATCGTTGCTGGCGCTTCCGTCTACCGCAAGCCCTACAGGGATCCCAAGCTTTAGCATATCAGGGATACGGCAGATGCCGGAAGACAGCTTCATGTTAGAAATCGGACAATGTGCAACGCCGGTCCCGGTCTTTGCCAGGAGTTTCAGCTCTTCGTCATTAAAATGGATCCCGTGGGCATACCATACGTCATTTCCAACCCAATCCATATCTTCCATGTAGGATAAAGGACGTTTCCCATATTTTCCCAATACATAGTTTTCTTCATCCACGGTCTCACACAGATGGGTGTGGAGACGTACGCCCAGAGTCCTTGCCAGCATGGAGGACTGCCGATATAAATCTTCGCTTGCGCTGAATGGAGAACAAGGCGCCAGTGCGACCATTTCCATGGAAAACGGCTTTGGGTCATGATATTTTTCAACCGCGCTTCGGGAATCTTTTAAGATCTCATCTACAGTCTGCACGACGCTGTCCGGCGGAAGGCCGCCGTCTTTTTTGCTCAGATCCATACTTCCCCTGGACGCATACATACGGATCCCCAGTGTTCTCGCGGCGGCAAACTGAGATTCCAGAAATGCCCCGGATTTCCCGCCGGGAAATACATAATGATGATCAAAGCAGGTGGTACAGCCTGATTTTAATAATTCGCCCATCCCTGTTATGGAACTCTGGTAAATGATGTCGCTGTCCAGGTTTTTCCAGATTTCGTAGAGCGTGGTAAGCCAGTCAAAAAGCTCCATATTCTGTACTTGCGGCAGGTTGCGGCTGAACGTCTGGTAAAGGTGGTGATGCGTGTTGACCAGACCAGGGTAAACGATACATCCGGCAGCTTCGATGGTCTCATCCGCTGGCTGAGGTTCCTTTCCTATGTATGCAATGACGCCGTCTTGGATCAGGATATTCATATTCTCCAATACAGAATCATGCTCATCACAGGTAACAATGGCAGAAGCATTTTTAATCAATAAGCGACTCATTGCTTTTCCTCCAATTCATTCAAAATATAGGTTCTGTTTCTTCCCGCAAAGCAGCGCTCCAGGCGGACATGGCTGCATGTATACCTGGCTGCGGCTGCGGGGGTATGTGTCTGTTGTGTAAAATATCTGCTGTGTGAAATTAATCCAGTGTATTTGTACAACTGGCTCAGATAAGCTGTATGAATGGTATGAGTTACATCGGCCGCGTTTTCCTGTGCACAAGGGAATCCGCTGATGTAATAAGAATGTCAGATATCGTTTTCCTGCCGGCAATTCGTCTCATGGAAAAAGAAAAACTGCCGTAACAATCAACTACAAACCTTTGGTTATCCCAAAGACTTGTAGTCAACTGTTACGGCAGTTGGTAGACACGCTCATCCAATCATGAACTTATACAAGTTAATTTCTGTGACCAGTATACAGTGATAAATATATTTTGTCAAGGTGATTTGAAAATTATGTGAGAAATGCTGTGATTTAAGCGAAGAAATTGTGCAATATGCACAATGAAGCCGGAGTACAAGTTATTTTTTCATTTTATAACTGATACGAAGCTGGCGGATAAATCCCAAGAATGAAATGTAGAATAGTGATTGACTGACTGCCCTGATATGAGATATAATACTTCTTGCATATAGAGGATGTTTAGTCCGTCAGAATGGACTTGTGATGCTCTAAGCATGAATTGATTGTAACAACAAAATCCAAGACAAAGGAAGAGAGGACAATGTTTTGAGACAGTTTTTTGGTAAGAGCCGGAGTGGAAACCTAGAAGAAGCAGTCCGGGGCCTTCACAATCCCCAGTTGATCATGCTGCTGTCTAACAGTGACCAGTTTGAAGCGCATGTTGAAAAGTTGGAGGAGCTTTATCCCCAGATCCCAAGCATTGGATGTATTGGAATGAGTTATGACACAAAAGTAGTGGAAAAAGGTGTCGGGATCATTGCATTTTATGACGGTGTCACTGCGGCGGCGAATGTGCTGGAAGAAGTATCTGTCATGCCTGTAAAATATATTGAACGGCTGGAGCAGGATATACGCAGGATAGGCAGTTCCAACCATGACACTGTGTGTATTGACTTTTGTTCCGGCAATGATGCCTGTGCCCTGACTACGATATACAGCGCGTTAAAGCGCAGGGACATCTGCCTGGTGGGCGGGACAGGCGACGGAGGGAAGATCTCTGCGAATGGAAGAGTCTACCATGATGCCGTGGCATATGCGCTGGTTAAGAATAACCATGGGAAGGTCAAGGCCTACAAGGAAAATATTTACCATCAGCTGGGGAACCACCGTTTTATCGCTTCCAGGACAGATAAGGCAAATTACATAATCGGGGAACTGGACGGAAAACCCGCAAGGCAGGTTTATCAGGATATCCTTCATGTTACGGAAAAAGAGATACAGACACAGACGTTTAAAAACCCGTTTGGGAAGATCAATGGGGATGATACCTGTATCATATCCATCAAGGAGGTAAGCGGGAGCGCATTGACATGTTTCCGCCAGGTGAATGATTCGGATGTATTGATCCTTCTGGAACTGGGAGATTACAGAGCCACTGTGAGGAATACCATCCAGACGATCAGGAGGGATTTTCCAAAGATTTCAGCAGTATTTTCTGTAAACTGCCTGTTCAGATACCGGTTGTTTACCGACAACCACTATATGGAAGAGTATCTGCAGGAGATGAGCACTGTAGGCAGCCATGCAGGCCTGGTAGGATACGGGGAACATTATAATAACCGGTTTGTCAACCAGTCCATGACATGTGTTGTATTTGAATAAAGGGCAGGCAAGCATTACAAAAAATAGGAGGACAGAAAATGAAATTTTGGAAAAAACACGAACCGGAGAAGAAAAAAAGCCTGCATCCAGTCTTATATGTGATAGATACCTTGAAGGATTACCATCGTATGCTCGTGCAGAGCGAAGTACAGTCACTGTCGGAATTAAGCAACGTGAATACCGCTTTTGGCAATGTGCTGAAAGATTCGGAAGATTTTAAAAGCTCCCTGCAGGAGTTCGAGCAGACTTTTTCGAATATCAGTACAGTTTCCAGCCAGTTTGAATCCGTAAGAGAAGGGATTTCCAACTCTGTGGCGCAGGCCCAGAATGAGGTGGAAGCGCTCAAAAACAGTTCTCTTCAGGTAGAAACTCATTTTTCGGAAATGCAGAGCACTTTTGAGGCATTTGAAGTATCCTTGAATGAGATCAAGGCATGTATGAGCCAGATCGTATCCATCGCAAACCAGACAAATATCCTTTCTATTAATGCATCTATAGAAGCTGCAAGGGCAGGGGAGCAGGGGAAAGGATTTGCAGTAGTGGCAGGTCAGGTGAAAAGTTTGTCAGAAGAGATCAAGCATCTTGTCTCCATGGTTGATTCGAGCGTGGTGGATGTGGAGCAGGGTGCGGATAATCTCAGCGCAAGCATCCATACCTCTCATGAGGCGTTGGGAGACAGCCTGTCAAAGGTGGATGAGACCTATGAGATGTTTGACAGCATCACCCAGGCGGCGGAAGGCGCATCCGCGGTGCATACAGAGATATCGCAGGCGATTGATAACTCCAGGATGGAACTCCAGACCTTATCCAGCTTTTTTGATAATATGAAAGCCAGGTATCAGGAGGTAACGGAGCATATTGATCGTGCCAGGAAAATGGGAACCACGAAAAGCGCCATGTTCGAGGATATTGACAATATGATGTCTCAGATTCCTCCTGTAATCAAGGATTACGAAAGTTGATCAATTATAGAAAAGACCAGTCTTCATTTTTTTGCGGCTGGTCAATTTTTTGCCCTTTTATCCGGGACTGCTGCCTGCTAAAGAGAACTGGCGCATGAAAATAGGGATATGGAAAGATATACTTGACATAGAAATACTACAAGTGTAAGATTAGTGGGAGGCCAGAAGACAATGAAGTAATCTTATGGAGGAAGATATGTCAGGTAAAAACAGGCAGAATCAGAAAGCGGGTTTTGGAAAATACCATACAGAAGTTATCCGAGCTGCTCGACATAGAACCGGAAACGGTCACCCATGCCCTGGCGGCCTCATGGGTAAAAGAAGATTCTTTTGTGCCTGTCAAAACAATCCCGAAGGTCAGCGAACCGGAATTGATGTCTTTAGAGCCGGATGAAAAAGTACTTACAGAAAAGGCAAGGCAGGATGCCTTGCTTGCCCTGCCGGGCGTGATGTTTACGGATGTGGAAGTGCGGTATTATCCCTACAAAGAGGCAGCGGCACATCTGACAGGTTATGCGAGCCAGGTGACGGCGGATGATTTAGAGACCCGGGCAGGGGAGGGATATACGGAAAACAGCGGCTAAGGACAGGGGCAGATCCTTATGAACCCACTCCATCTGGCCAGCTTATATACTGCCTTTTGCAATGAAGGAAATGTGGTGAAACCTTATCTGCTGTATAAAAACGAACCACAGGCAGACATATGGATACCGGGAATATTTTCAGATGTGACCGCGGCTTGGGTCATGGAAGGTATGAAAAAGGTCGTCGACGACCCAGAAGGGACAGGCTATGTGGCGTACAGAGAAGATATCGTGCTGGCCGGAAAGACCGGGACCGCAGAGATCAAGACATCCATAGAAGATACCGCCGGGACGGAGATTGGCTGGTTTGCGGTATTTACGGCAGAAAAGGATGTGGAAAATCCGGTGCTGCTCGTGAGTATGGTGGAAGACGTAAAAAAACTGGCGGGAGCGGATATGTGGTCAATAAGGACAAGATCGTGCTGGATGGGTATTTGAAGGGCAGATGATTGTTTTAATACTTGCAAAAAAAGAAGATACTGTGTAAAATTTTATAAAAAGCAGACGGATGATCCAATCCCTCAGCCAGACAGATAACAGGAAACCGAAAATACACAAGAAAGAACGGCCATGAAAAAGCGGACCCTCAAAAAAGAACTTACAACATTGATGCTGCTTGCGTCGGCATGCACCCTGCTTTCGGTGTGTGCCGCTGTTTTGTATGTCTTTTTTTCCTTTTTTGTGGAAAATACACAGGAAGATATCCAGTATGTCCTGGATCAGACGAGCCAGCAGTTCCAGTCGCATATGCAGTTTATTGAGGACGGCGCGGTATCGATCCGGCACAATACCACCCTGGATGCTTTCTTTGAAGGCGCAGGATATGACGCGGCGGAGATGGCGTCCCAGCTTTCTTATAGTATGGAGGTGTTTTCAGACCGTAATATGATCCACAGGCAGATTCCCTTTGTGACCAGAGTCTATCTGTTTAATGATGGAAATGTAACACAGAGACACTTGCAGAAAGCGGCGTAACAGCGGCAAACTGCTTTGTATTTAAAATTGAATAGTGAATATGCCAAAGGACATTTCATCTTTTGTTTAGATGGATGTCCTTTTTTGCACTTACTTTTAAGAGTATGGCATACCACCTTGTACGTCGTACGGATGCATGACTTCCAATATGCCAGAAACCTTGCAACCACAGGCTTTTTCGAGCGTTCTACTCGTTACAGAGTGCTTGTTCGTATAACGTATTTCTTGCTAATTCTGTATCGTCCTATTAGCCAATCCAATTATACATGCAAGATGCAAATACAGTCTTTTGTGACTTATTGTATGTTGGCTTATTGTATTCAATTGGTTATACTAGAAAAGGGTGAATTTATCGTGGATGTAATTAAGGTATTTTCAAAAAATGTAAAAGCATATCGTATGCAATTAGGTCTTTCTCAAGAACATTTCGCAGAAAAAGCAGGATTGCATAGGACATATATTAGTGCAATAGAATGTGGAAAACGAAGTATCTCTTTAGACAATATACAAAAAATTGCTGATGCATTACAGATAGACACGTATTTACTTTTTATTGATCAAGAAAATTTCAATCAAAAGGGAGGTGAGGTTTAGTGCCTTCTACCGCAATAGATTTATTCTGTGGAATTGGTGGCTTAACAAAAGGATTATCTCTGTCGGGTATAACTGTGCAAGCTGGTATAGATATTGATGATTCTTGTCGATTTGCTTAAGAAAAGAATAATAATGCGCAATTTATAAATTGTGATATTACTTCTTTACAGGGAGAACAATTAGAGGCATTATATCCTGATAACGCTACCCGAATACTTGTCGGATGTGCACCATGCCAGCCATTTTCTAAATATACAAATCGATATCGAAAAGATGGACCAACTGATGATAAGTGGAAATTATTATATTCTTTTGCAAGGTTAGTTCAAGAGGTAAACCCTGAAATAATTTCTATGGAGAATGTACCAGAATTAGAGAGCGAAAAAGTCTTTGCTGATTTTGTATCTATTCTGAAAGAATTGAATTATTATGTTGACTGGAAAATTGTATATTGTCCGGAATACGGCGTTCCTCAAAATCGAAAAAGACTGGTTTTATTGGCTTCTCACTTGGGAGAAATAAAATTAATTCCTCCGCTATATGATTCCGAACATTATCCAACAGTACGTCAAGCCATAGGAAATTTGTCTGTATTAAAAGATGGAGAACAGGATGCCAATGATTTGCTTCATCGTGCTTGTCGGCTTTCATCCATTAACTTGAAAAGAATAAGACAATCTACTCCCGGAGGTACATGGCGCGATTGGGATGAAGAGCTACAATTAGAATGTCATAAAAAAGAAAGTGGAAAAACATATCCTTCTGTATATGGGAGGATGTCCTGGGATGAACCTTCTCCAACTATAACAACACAGTTTTATGGATACGGAAATGGACGATTTGGGCATCCTGAGCAAGATAGAGCTTTGTCATTAAGAGAGGGTGCTATTTTGCAATCGTTTCCTCCGGATTATGTTTTTATTGACAGTGATCATCCATCGAACCGACGCGAAATAGGAATACATATAGGAAATGCCGTTCCTGTTGAATTAGGGCGAGCTATAGGGATCAGCATTCAACAACATTTACAGGAGGTAGAGGAAAATGCCGCGAATTAAAAAAGAACATATTATTTCTACGGATGAAAAACAAGCTGCTGATCTGCAAATCAAAGAAATGCAGAAACAAATTGATTATGACACAAAAGATTTTACCATAGAACTTTTGATTGCAAAATTTAAAAAGAAAGACTTTTTTATCCCGCCATATCAAAGAAACTTTGTATGGCAACCTAAAAATAAAACTCTTTTTTTGGAATCAATTTTTCTGGGCTTACCAATTCCGTTTATGTTTTTTGCAGATTGTGATAATGGTAAACAAGAGGTAATTGATGGTGCTCAACGTATGCAGACTCTTGTTGAATTTCACAATAATAAACTGCAGCTTAGCGGCTTAAAAAATTAACCAAGCTTAATGGATTTTATTTTAAAGACCTTTCTGATGCTCAGCAACGTAAATTTCTGAATAAAACCTTAAGGATTATTGTTTTGGAGGAAGATACACCTACCGTAGCCAGACAGGATCTCTTCTATCGAATTAATGCAACTGGAATGAAAGCTAATGATTCAGAAGTACGGCGTGGCTCTTATCCTGGTCCATTTACTGACTTTATTGAAAAATGTTCTAAAGATGAAACATTTGTTGCGCTCTGCCCTATGAGTGAAGATAGAGTTAAGAGACATGAACGATTTGAATTTGTTCTCCGTTTTTTTGCCTATTTAAATAACTATGAGAACTTTGGACACACCGTTAATGAATTTTTTATTAAAAATTATTGGTAAAATTAGATTATCTCTTTAGAAATTCTTATATGTCGGAATAGCCTGTATTTTCGGGCTTTTCCGGCAGTTTAGATATGGGGAGAAGTTCACATATACCCTCATAAACCTTTAGGTTTTCCCTCTGGGCGGTAGTAAAAAAGTAGTAAATTCTGCCCGCGCCTATGCGGCAATCAGCCTTTCCATTTCAGCCCTTGCGGAAGCGAATGTTGCGTGTGCGTAATAGTTCAGCGTCATGGTGATGTTGGAATGTCCCATGATATACTGTAACGCTTTCGGGTTCATGCCCGCATTGGCTAAGTTGGTGCAGAACGTATGGCGCAGGGTGTGGGGTGTCATTACTTTGGGTAAGGCTTCCTCATGGCACTTGTTGTACTTCTTCGCAAGCCCCCGGAACATGGTAGCATAGTTCACATTCGTTTTCGGGCAGCCGTCCCGGTTGAGGAAAAGGAAATTGCTGTAACCGTCAATGGTGATCTGCTTCGCTCCCTTGCGGTTCTCCAACACGCGCCCCAACGCTTCATACACTTTTTCACTCATTGGAATTTGTCTGATACCGCTCTGTGTTTTGGGCTTCTCTATGTAGTAGCCTGTTTCCGCGCTCCGTAAAAGCTGGTGGT
>CAJUTU010000068.1 GCA_910589385.1 uncultured Lachnospiraceae bacterium | reverse complement strand
AATATAAGGTTTGTAACAAAAAAATAGGTAGTAAATTTGACACTACCCTATGAAAAATGGAGGCGCTAGTATGAAAAAATTATTTTACCCGGCATTGTTCCATAAAGCAGAGGAAGGTGGATTTTGGATTTCTTTTCCTGATATCCCGGAATGCCTGACACAGGGTGAAGATATGGAACAGGCATATGAGATGGCTGTGGATGCTCTTGGCCTAGCGCTATCATGCAGGGAAAAAGAAGGTCGGCCGATTCCACCTGCTTCTGATCCAAGCATGATTACTACAGAGCCAGATTCTTTTCTTGCTGTAATTGAATTTGATATGCTTGCATATAAAAAACGCACAAGTTCTCGTGCGGTTAAGAAGACTCTAAGTATTCCGGAATGGCTGAATGAGGCTGCAATGGCAATGGACCTGAATTTTTCTCAGATTTTACAGGAGGCGCTTATATCAAAAATACAGGCATGAAAGACTTTCTGATTTTTTATCATGAATGAGAACAGTGAAAAGAGCCGCAGAAGACACCACACCTTTTTGATAGATGAACCAATTAGGGAAGGTTTTTCTGCGGTTTTTATATTTTACCGAAAAAACATTCTTACACTTCTATGAGCTTTTTTTTACCATCCGTTATTATTTTAGGATGATTTCTCTAAAATTCCGAAAAATACTTGACTGTATACTTGGTATATACCATACAATAAGCATGTCATAATACAGATTGTGGCCGGGAACTGTGTAAAACGAAGGAACTGTAGGAAAATAACATGAACAGATTGCGCCGGTTACACAGTTCTGAAAATAAGCAGAGCAAGGGGGTGTATGCTTGAATACAAAACAAGTAGAAGAATTAACAGGAATCACCAGACAGAACATCCGCTATTATGAGCGGCAGAATCTGTTAGAGCCCGTCCGGGATACCGGCAATGCCTACCGGGATTATTCCGAAGAGGATGTCCGGCGGCTGAAGCTGATCAAAATGCTCCGCATGCTGGACATGCCTTTAAAAGAGATCGGGCAGGTGCTAAGCGGGGATCTTCCATTAAAAGAAGCCATTGCAAAACAGCAGGAAAACCTTCTGCAGCAGCAGAAGCAATTACAGGCTGCGGTAGAGGTCTGCGCCAATATCCAAAAAGACAAGTCAGGAACCATTGACGTGGACATCTACCTGGAGCGGATGGAGAACATGGCAAAAGGAGGAAGTGTCTTCGCGAAAATTGTAGACGATTACAAGCAGGTGGCGGACCAGGAACGCAGGCGGCAGTTTTCCTTTTATACAGAACTGCCGGTGAATACGGCAGCGACGTTTGAAGAAGCGCTGCGAGATTACGCGAAAGAGCAGCACAGGAAGTTCCATATGGTCAAAACGGGAATGTATCCGGAGTTTTTGCTGGACAAAGTCCCATACACGGCGGCGCGCACGTTTGAGAAGGACGGGGAGACAGAGGAAGTCCGGACCAGGATCATCTGCAGCAGGGCGGAGGACGAGAAGGAAAAAAAGGAAGTACATGGACGCAGAAGACTCCTGTTCCAGAGCGTCTATTCCATTGGGGTCAATATCAAAAGGCATCGCTTCAAAAGTATTCTGAATATAACCATCAGTATGCTGACCGTCATTGTGCTGGCATTTTATCTGGGAACCCTTTCCGGCGCCCGGCAGCAGTTCGAGGAACTGCCGGAAGCAATCCCCGTGCGGGCAACGGTCATGAATGCGATCGGAACCCTGCAAAACGGGCTGTTAGTCCGTCAGCAGGTTCTGGATACGGTCTATGCGTCGCCCTATATAGGAGAGATCAAGGAAACCGCGGAGCTGATCGGGCATATCCGGACAGAGGGCGGTACAGAAATCCAGATTTTAGGCATCAATTGCCCGGAAATTATAGAAGATTACACAGAAGAAATCCACTGGGCAGACGGATGGGACTGGGAGCGGTTTCTGGAAGGAGGAAAAGTATGCATTGCAGGAAATTCATTTCTGGAACAGCAGGATCTGGAAACAGGGGATGAGGTCACATTGGCTCTGGAACATTATCAGCCCCTTCCTGTCGGGACCGGGCTGGAACGAAGCAGCATGAAGCCAGAAGAGACGGAGATTGTGGGGATCATGGAGATTCCAGAGGACAGTATGGCGTTGGCTCCGCAGATTGTTGTCCCTGTGGACCGGGTGAAGCAGATCTACAAAGAAAACGACAAAGTCTACTTTGCATCCTCCCTTGCATTTATCGTGACAGAACCTATGGAGTTAAATGCATTGAAGCAGGATCTGATAAAGGACGGGTTAAGCTCCGTAGTCCCGGAACTGACAGACACTTATATCGGCTCCGCGCTCAGGATGGAGGACGATGTGTTTATCCAGGCGGCTATCGGGCTGGAAAAAAATATCTCCCTCTTGGAAGCATTCCTTCCGTTTATCATTTTGGTCGTGCTTTTGGCGGGATACCTTGTTCCACATCTCCTGCTTCAAAGCAGGCGAGGAGAGTATGCGATCATGCGTGCGCTGGGAACGGGTAAAAAACGTTGTATAGCTTTATTTTTTACAGAGCATATGCTGCTGGCAATGGCAGGTGGGGCCGTCGGCGCGGTTCTTGCTGCGGTATTTGGTACGGCTGGGATCTTTACCGCTGCGGCAGTATGGGGGCTGTTCTTATCCTGCAGCACGTTGGGAGCAGCGGCTGCTATGTGGATGTTTGGAAAAATGAGTGTTGCGGCTGTATTGTCATGCCGGGATTGAGAGGGACGAAGATGGAAAGAATCGAGGTAAATGGGGTCAGTTATTCTTATCAAAATAAATATCAGAAGATCGAGGCAGTGAAAGAGGTAAGCTGTACGTTTGAATCCGGGAAAATGTATGCCATCACAGGGGAATCAGGAAGTGGGAAATCTACGTTTCTTTCCCTCCTGGCAGGTTTGGACTGCGCAGAGTCGGGGTCCATCCTGATCAACGGGGAAAATCTGTCGGAAATGGACAGGGATGCCTGCCGGAGGAAACAGATTTCTGTTGTATATCAGGCATTTCATCTCTTCCCCCTTCTGACTGCCCTGGAAAATGTCATGTATCCCTTGGAATTACAGAGGATTTCCCGGCAGGAGGCGAGAAGGCAGGCTGCAAAGTGCCTGGAGGAAGTGGGGCTGGAGGAGAAGATTCTGGGCCAGTATCCCAAAATGATGAGTGGGGGAGAGCAGCAGCGTGTAGCTATTGCGCGGGCAATGGCAGCAAAAGGGAAAATTTTGTTGGCGGACGAACCCACGGGAAATCTGGACTCGGAAAATGAAGCGCATATCGTGGAGCTTTTAAAAAGAATGGCCCACGAGATGGATTATCTGGTGATCGTAGTCACCCATAACCCGGGGATTGCGCTCCAGGCGGATGTGTGCATGAAGATGAAGGACGGGCGGATGAAGATGGAATCTACGAAAGGGTGTATACAATGACATTTTATTATAGTATGAAGCAGATGCTTAGAAGCCCCTTGAAAAGCATCCTGTTTTTCCTGCTGGTGGGAGTCTCGGCATTTCTGCTTGCATTGGGCGGAAGTCTCTCGAAAATGAACGCAGAGATGGTGTGGGAATTTGAAGATATCTTTACCACCATCGGGACCGTGGAGCAAAAGGATGAATCTATCGTAACAGCTGCACGATGGGAGGCGGATAAAGGGGACTATGTGTATTACCGCTATGGCAGGCCGGGAAAGTGGATCCCGAATGCAGTCCTGGATTTTGAAAGGGCTGGGTATATCCTGAAAGCAAGGCAGAGGCCCTATTTCGGGGCGCGGATCGAAGAGAAAGTCCGGGGAGCAGCGGACAGGCATCTGCTGGTGGCGGAACTGACCGCAGAAGTGTCCGACGTGCTGGAGCATTCCGTTCCCATGCGCGTCAGCAAGGTTCTGGCCGGAGATTTGAATGTGGGAGACACGGTTTACATCTGCGACCATTACGGTGACAGCGACGGGGGTTATGAGCCGCGCCGCGTAGAAGAAGGAAAAACCTATATTATGGGACTGCATGAATCTTCGAACGTACATGGCCCGTGGGTGGAGCACATCGCACCGGAAGAGCATGCATATGAGTTTATGGCTATCAACAGTGTGGCGTCCAATCAGTATACCATGGACGGGGAGCAGGTTTACGATGCAGTGGCAGAAGCAGAGGACTGGAATACCTTTGACGAGGTTACGGAAGGTTTCTATGAGACAGAACGGGGAATGCGCTGGCTGGAACAGGCAAAAGCACAGGAATATGAATTTTACACGATTCCGGTAGAACCGGTGGATGGGACAAAGCTTCTTCTTCCCTTCTACCAGAATGAAGTACAGATTTCCGAGGGGAGGGACATTACAGAGGAAGAATATGAGGAAGGAAAACAAGTGTGCCTGATTTCGGTGGAACTGGCAAGGGTCTTAAGGAAAGGAGTGGGGGATTCGGTGACCCTGCCGCTCTATTATGCGGCTTATGAACCTGCGGAAAGATTTGACAATGCATATCTCACTTCCATTTTAAATGCTGAAGGGAAAGTATATCCGGTGTTCTATGAGCAAGATTATGAAATTACGGGGATCTATCAGAAGACTTCTGTCATGGGGAGCGGAGACCATAACCTTGCCGTCCATGAGGTGATCGTTCCGTGGAATTCCATCCCGGAAAACGCATGGGCGGACAACATCGTGGATTTTGAGCCTATGAGCGCGGGGAACACCTCCTTCCAGATTCCAAACGGGACCATAGATGATTTCATGGAGGCATGGGAGAAACAAGGCGTGGAAGGGCTGGATATTCAATTTTACGATAATGGATATTCCCACCTGCAGCCAGGGATCGAGAACCGGAAACTGATGGCATGGATTTTTCTGGCCAGCGGCTGCGTGCTGGCAGTGATGATCCTCTGTTTCTTCTCCAACCTGTTCATCACCGGGCAGCAGGAACGGATCGCAGTGGAGCGTCTGCTGGGACGGACGAAAAAGCAGTGCGCCCTCTCTATCCTTACCGGGCTTTTTGTACTGGCGATTGCAGGTACGGCGGCCGGGAGCGCAGTGGGATGGATGGCTACAGACCGCGCTGTGAAAGCCACGGAAAGTACAACAGAATTTGATACTACGTTCAGTAATACCATCATCGACTCCGGGGATGACGAGGAAACAGATTTCACCGCGGCAGGGCAAAAGACCGGCGCGGAAATGGCCGTGGCTGCCGGATGCGGGATGATGCTGGCAGCAGTATTGATCTCCTTTGGATTTATGCGGCAGACGCTCAAAAAAGAGCCGCTGCAGATCCTGGGAGAATTGGAAGAATAAACAGCAACAGTAAACAGATTTTGATAGTGTAACTTTACTTGCGGACTTTATTGGCCAGAATCTACCATAGATATTTTTGTCCGATATGAAATATTGGTTCGCTTTTGTACAAAGGAAGAATTGCCGACAGAGGTCATCCGGCAGAACAGGAAAGCTCCAGGAGCATTTTGGGGAGGGCGCTTGTCACATTATCCGTGAAAATCCTTTCCCGTTCTGTGAGATTAAGGAGTTTGCTTTTTTGCCTGTTGACCTCATTGCCATGAAAGCAAAAAAATTTCGCCCAGACCATCCCATGTGCATTAAAGCCGCGATACCCCATGTGATGCAAAAGGCAGAGGGTATAATAGAAGAAACTGTAACCTATTTCGGATAGTCTGTTGAACCGCAAACGTTATTCATCTTGGAAATCGAAAAAAGGTCTGTTAGAATGTATTTGAACGAATAGGAAACAGAAAGTATCTGATGAATGATGGAAGGAGTGTGGAAAGAGATGGATATGCGAAAGAAGAAACTCCCGATAGGAATTGAAAATTTTGAAGATATGATGAAAGAAGACTTTTACTATGTGGATAAAACGGGACTTATTGTTGACTTACTTCATAATTGGGGGGCGGTAAATCTTTTTACCCGTCCGAGAAGATTTGGAAAATCGTTGAATATGAGTATGCTGGAACACTTTTTCTCGTTGAATGGGGATAAGTGTATTTTTGATGGGCTGGAAATTTCAAAAGAGGCTTCGCTTTGTGAGGAATACATGGGGAAATATCCAGTTGTTTCGATTTCTTTGAAAGGGATTGACGCGAGATCCTATGAGACGGCATATCAGATGGCAGTCCGGGTTATCATAGAAGCTGCCGCAAAGTTCTACTTCCTTTTGGACAGTGAAAAACTGAATGATCATGATAAAGCTGACTACAAAGATCTTCTGGACAAAAATATGAATGAAGGTATGCTTGGAAACAGCCTAAAATTGCTGTCGGGAATGCTGGAAAAGCACTATGGTACAAAAGTGATCCTGCTGATTGATGAATATGATGTCCCTCTGGCAAAGGCTCATGCGAATGGGTATTATGACCAGATGATCTCTTTGATCCGAAGTCTCCTTGGAGAGGCGCTAAAAACAAACAATAGCTTGAAACTAGCGGTTCTGACAGGATGTCTTCGGATTTCTAAAGAGAGTATCTTTACCGGGCTTAATAATCTGAAAGTATTGACGATTGCAGATGAGTGTTTTGATGAATATTTTGGTTTTACGGATGAAGAGGTGAGGGAGCTTCTTGAGTATTATGATGTAGCGGGTCATTATGATGAGGTAAAAAGATGGTACGATGGCTACCAGTTTGGAAATGTGGAAGTATACTGCCCGTGGGATGTGCTGAATCATTGTGATAGAATTAGAAGTGAATCGCATGTACAGCCGGAAAACTATTGGATCAACACCAGCAGTAATGATGCAGTGAAACGGTTATCCAGGAATCGGCAAATGCTACGACAAAACGGGAGATTGAACGTCTGGTAGCAGGGGAAACGATTATAAAAGAAATCCATCAGGAACTTACGTATCCAGAAATTTATCAGACGATAGATAACATCTGGAGCCTGCTCTTTACAACCGGTTATTTGACACAGAGAGGAAGGGCAGAGGGAAGGTGGATGAAACTGGCAATTCCCAATCTGGAGATCCGGGATATTTATGTAACACAGATCATGGAATTCTTTAAAGAGAATGTCCGGAAAGATGGAGATACACTGAACCGTTTCTGTAATGCTCTGCAGAAAGGAGATGCAGGGTGTGTAGAAAAAGTTTTCACTGAATATTTAAGAAGGTCAATCAGTATCCGGGATATGTTTATAAAAAAAGATATGAAAGAGAACTTACCCACAGGGAAAGCGGCCGCTAAGGGATTCAAAAGACGAATCCTAAGTGTCTGCTTTTATCATGGTATCTTAATTGGAATCCTGGGAGTGAAAGACCGATGGGGCATTTCTTCCAACCGTGAAATGGGTGAAGGTTATATGGAGCATTATCCATCCCTAATCGGGAGCTGATGTTGAAATTCAATGAACTTCTGATGTCAAATGAGAGTTTGGGATAACTTATGTACAGTCCCTAAGATGCCGAGGGCGCTCCCATATAGGATGAAGGTGAGGAACAGCAAAAATGGATACAAAGGATTTAAGATTTTTCCGGCAGGTTTATGAGGAGCGGAGTATCAATAAAGCGTCAAAATTGCTTTTTATCACGCCCCAGGGTTTAAGCAGGATCATACATCATCTGGAGGAAGAACTGGGCGTGAGCCTGTTCCAACGTTCTGCGAATGGGATGCTCCCTACCGAGAGCGGGACATATCTTTATGAAAACAGCACACCGCTTCTGGAGCAATTTGATGAGATCACGATCGGGATCCGGCAGATCCAGGACAGGGGCCAGAAGCTGAAGATCGGGTTTTCCTGCGGTGTGTTAAATGTTTTTCCCTTTCAAAAGCTGGAAGAATATCAAAAGCAGCACAGCCATATCCAGTTACAGTGGGAAGAGGCTGTGAATCAGGAGATCATCCATAAAGTGCGGCAGGGAAGTATGGATATCGGGTTTGCCATAGGACAGATCACAGATCCGGAATTGTGGCAGCAGGAAATACTTTGTAAGAAAATGAATGTGGTTGTTTATGAAGGACATCCCTTTTATGAAAAAGAATCCCTTTCTATTGAGGATCTGAAAGAAGAAGCCTTGATCACACTCAATGAGAAATATTACAGCTACCACAGCCTGATAGAGCGGTGCAGGGATTTTGGCTTTACGCCATGGATCGCCGCCAAGACGATGGAAAGCCAGGTCATCTATCATTTCTGCAGGCAAAAGACAGGACTGGGGATAGACGCAGATATCCATCAGGATAAGATCATGCTGGACGGGCTTCGGCTGATTGAATTGCGGGATTCGATTCCCTGGAAGATCTCCATGATCATCCGCAGCGACCGGAGGAAAGATCAGGCAGTGTGGGGGATGGCAGAACTTTTTTTATAAAAAATTTGTTGATACGTGCTCCTATCTAGTTTATAGATAGGAGCATTTTTGTATGTTACACTTTCTATAAAGAAAGGCTGTCAGCGTTCCGAAAGGATGACGCAAGAACACGCTAAGCCAGGAAATCACAAAAAACAAGAACGAGAGGATTGAATCATGGTTAGAAAATTTCCACATCTGTCAAGCCCGATCATGATCGGGAGAGTCACATTCCGCAACCGTATGTTTTCCGCGCCCATGGGAGGGACAGACATCACAAATGACGGCTGCATCGGCCCGAAATCCACGGCATTTTATGAACTGCGGGGGAAAGGCGGCGCAGGCGCCGTCACAGTCAGCGAATGTATGGTACATCCAAAAACAGACGGCTCCCATGCATACCATCTGGACACCGCTATTTTAAATTCTCTTGCCGCAGCCACCTACACAGCCGATGCGATCCGCAGGCATGGTGCGATCCCGAGCATTGAGCTGTCTCATTCCGGCATGTATGCAGGGACCTACATGACGGATAAGAGCAAACAGCATGATATGAACCAGTGGGGGCCGAGCGATACCGTGCGTCCTGACGGGGTTTTCGTCAAGGCTCTTACAAAAGAGATGATCGCGGAGATCGTAGAGTCATATGGAAAGGTGGCAGGACTTGCAAAGCGCGCCGGATTTGAGATGTTGATGATCCATGGCGGCCACGGGTGGCTTTTGAACCAGTTCTTTTCCCCGTATTTTAACAAGCGGACAGACGAATATGGGGGAAGCCTGGAGAACCGCTGCCGTCTGGCGATTGAAGTGCTCAAGGCAGTACGGGGAGCCGTAGGGCTGGGATTCCCGATCGAGTTCCGGCTGAGTGGTTCAGAATTATTTGAAGGCGGTTATGATCTGGAAGAAGGCGTGCGGATCGCACAGGAGATTGAAAGCTATATTGACCTGCTCCATGTATCGGCAGGTACATACCAGAGAGGCATTCGCAAAACAATGCCGTGAAGCAGGAGTCGAAATCCGTTTGAATACAAAAGCTACGAAAGAACTGGTGGAAAAGGAAAATCCGGATGCGGTTATCATTGCAGCTGGTTCCAGGCCGCTTGTACTGCCGGTTCCGGGAATCCATGGGGAAAATGTGACCATTGTAAATCACTATTATTTGGAAAAAGAAAAGGTTGGCGATGAAGTTGTGGTGCTGGGAGGCGGCCTGGCAGGCTGTGAGGCTGCCATCCATCTGGCGCAGGAAGGAAAGAAAGTCACCATTGTGGAAATGCGGGAGGAATTGGCTCCGGATGCAAATGTCAGACATCGTCCTCTTTTATTAAAACAGATTGACGGGCTGGCAGAAGTCCGTACCGGGCTGAAAGGAATGGAAGTGACGACAGAGGGTGTGATCTGTGAGGACAGGGAGAAACAGCGGCATCTGGTGAAAGGAAAGTCCGTTATCTGCGCATTGGGACAGAGGGCGCGGACAGATGTGGTGGAAGCGTTACAGGACACTGCGCCCTATGTCGTATCCATAGGAGACTGTGCAAAGGTATCTACGATCACCAACGCGGTATATCAAGGATTCCATGCGGCTCTTGATATCTGACATCGGAGCAGCGTAAGGCACGCCCGGCTTGGGGAAAGGGATCCGGCAGAATCATGGGAGCGTATGGAATACGAAAAAATCACATTCCACATGCTCCCACGTTTAAATATATAAAGAGAAAAATAATGAAGAAGCGAAATCATGATAACGAGATCCAAACATTGAGCGGATGTTATTTTTCCTGTTTTGAAAGAATCTTCTGTACATCCTCCCATGCCTCATCATCAAACTCACGGTCTCGGAAGTAATATTTCCGGTCTGCGTCAGTGATCTTACGGATCACCCGGCAGGGATTCCCTGCTGCAATGACCCAGTCCGGGATATCTTTGGTCACCACGCTCCCAGCTCCGATGACCGTATTGCTCCCGATATGTACGCCAGGGCAGATGACGGTGTTTCCGCCGATCCATACATTATCTCCGATGGTCACTTCAATCCCATATTCATAGAGCGTATTGCGAGTATCCGGATGTACCGGGTGCCCAGCCGTATAAATCGCCACATTGGGGGCCATCTGGCAGTTATCTCCAATGATGACCTTCGCCACATCCAGGATCGTGCAGTTGTAATTTGCAAAGAAATTTTTCCCGACTTCAATATGTGTGCCGTAATCACAGTAAAACGGCGGATTGATAAACGCGCCCTCGGATTTGCCAAGCAGTTCCTTTACAATTCTGCCGATCGTCTCAAAATCAGAGCGGTCTGCAGTATTCAGCGCCTGCGTCAGCTTGCGGGCCCTTTTCTGCTCTTCGAAAATCTCGTCGTCGGAAATATAAGGTATCTGCATGTCTCTTCGTTCTGTGTGTTTCATGATTGATTCCATTCCTTTCTATAATGATGTATTTTTTCATTCCCACTGTCCACAGGGGGAGTTTTGACTGTCAGGTTTTTCAGCCATTGATATTTCCTATAATGCCTGTAAACCGCAGGCAGCTTCACAAGCTCATCCAGATTCAGCCAGAAGTAGACCCATAATACAGGGAGTTTTAACCAGAAAGCGGCTATAAGTCCTGCCGGGATGATCACAACCCACATGGTCACCGCATCGCAGCATAGCCCGAACCGTGTATCTCCTCCGGCGCAGAAGATTCCTGCGATAACCGTACAGTTTACTGCTTTGCCGATCAGATAATAGCTGCAGATCAGGAGCATCACTCTTAAATATTCCTGTGCCTGTCCGCTCAAATTTGAAGCAAACAGGAAGAACACAGGCCTGCACGCCAGAAGGAGGAGCCCTGACAAAACTCCTGATGCTACAGCAGTCCTACAAAGCTTTCTTCCATATATTTTTGCCTGTTCCAGATTTCCGCCGCCAAGTTCATTTCCGACGATGATCCCGCTGCCTGTGCCAATCCCAAGGCAAAAACAGGTCATGATGTTCTTGGCGATATTGGCAATGGAATTAGCGGCTACCGCGTCGCTTCCCAGATGCCCCATGATCACGGAAAACATCGTAAATCCGCATCCCCACGCAAGCTCATTTGCCAGGACCGGGGCCGTGTAATAGCAGTAATCTTTTTGTAAGGCAGCATCCGGACTCTTAAGGTATTCCCATCGGATACGCACCACGTCTTTCTTCCGGTTTTCCAGCAGTACAAGCGCCAGTTCTACGATCCGGGCAAGCAGCGTGGCAAGGGCAGCGCCCCGGATCCCCATTTTTGGCAGTCCGAAGAGTCCGAAGATGAAGAGCCCGTTCAGGATCAGATTTAAAATGACGGCTGTGGAGCCATAAATGGTGCTTTTTAAAGTCCTTCCGCTGTTTTTCATAATACACAGATAAACCTGGGATACTCCCATGCACAGATAAGAGCCGCTTACGATCCGCAGATAAGAAACACCGTGGGTGATCAGTTCTGTCTCGCCTGTGAAGATCCTCATGAGCATTTCCGGGCAAAAGGCTGCTGCCAGAAAAAACAGGAGGGAGATCACAACGGAAAACCGAAGTGTGACCGCCAGCACATGTTCCACTGCTTCTGCATCTTCTTTTCCCCAATACTGTGCCGCCAGGACGGTAGCGCCGATGGTCAGAGCCCAATAAAACAAAGTCAATACAAACTGGACCTGTGTGGCAAGGGATACCGCAGAAAGTGCAATCTGCCCCTGGAGTCCCAGCATCAGTGCGTCGGAAGCACTGACAATGGCAGTCATGAAATTCTGCGCGGCAATGGGAATCACCAATGCAAATAATTTTTTATAAAATATCCTGTCTCCCTGTAAGGATCCCTGTCTTTTCAAATCCATTACATCCTTGCCATTTCTGTATTGCTGATGGTATAATAATAGTATATCAGAACTTTGAAATCTATCACTTTTATCTTTAATTATTATAACAATCGTATTTTGGAAAGGATGATAAAATGACAGATTCTGACTTGATGGAGGATGCATCGGAAATTGTGTTTTACGACCATCCGGATATTCCGGTCTATATCAAAGAGGATGATCTGTCGGAATATCCCGATATGAAAGCGCTCTGCCACTGGCATGAAGATATTGAGGTAATCTATATTACAGACGGGGAGATGAATTACCAGATCAACGGCAGGAGTATCCTGCTCAAGGAGCAGGACTGTCTTGTAATTAATTCCAGACAATTACATTACGGTTATTCTCATTTTTACCATGGCTGCAGATTTGTCTGTATCCGTTTCCATCCAAAGCTTTTGGGGGCAAACCAGATGATCTATAAAAATTATGTGATGCCGTTTATTGAAAACCAGGGAATTGAATCTCTTTACTTTGATAAACACCTTGAGAACCAGCCGGTCAAAGAATTGGTCAGACATATTCTGTCCCTGAAATCGGGGCGGGAGGAGGCTTACGAGCTGGAGGTCATCGGAACGCTTCATCAGCTTTGGCGTATCCTGTTCCGTAGATGCAGGTCGGTGATCCGGCAGGAGATAACACCGGATGACAGTGATATTGCGCTGCAGAAAAGAATGGTATCTTATATTTATGAGCATTACCGGGACACCGTGATTTTGGAGGAGATTGCGGCTTCTGCCAACATCAGCCGGAGCAAATGCTGTATCATTTTTAAGCAGTATCTCCAGCAGTCCCCCATTGATTTCCTAAACAGATACCGTTTGGAAATGAGCCGCCGCCTTTTGGAAAATACGGAGTATAATATCACACAGATCGCGTTTTCCTGCGGCTTTAACCATTTGAGCTACTTTTCCAAGATATTCCTTCGGGAATTTGGATGTACGCCGACAGAATACCGCAGGCAGCATTTGTTCTGTGTAGCAGATGAATCTAAGCCCAGATGTTCAGAACGATTATAAGAATGAAAGTAAATTTTCTGCGAGCGTTTATGGAGGATAGCGGCATGAACTTAAAAATGAAAGATAAGGAGAAGAGTATGGATACCTTTCTATTGAAAAATTTATCCGGGCTGCTGCAGACCGGGATCTTCTATGTTGAAGAGGGGACAATGGATGAAAGCTGGAAAACAGAGGAGTCCAATCCATTATGCCGGGATAAGTCGCTGCAGGAAATGCTGGTCCGGGCGGCAGGCATGCAGGATCTCCCCTATCTGTTTCAGGATGAATTCCAGGTTTATTTTGGATGCGTGATGTCAGGATCAGGCTACTGTCTGGTGGGGCCTATGAACGTGGATTTTTTTGCCCGGCCAAAAAGGCATAAATTTTATCGGAAATACAGTATACCGGAAAATGCGGAAAAGAATCTGTCTCGCTTTACCTTGATGGAGGTGCTTCAGATCATGTGTATTGTGGCTAAAATAGTATCAGGGAAAGAGTATACAGATCAGCAGATTGTGGATGCAAACCATCTGGCATCTGTAACGAAGAAGCAGGAGGATGAAGATCAGATTCGGTTTAATCTTCAAGCGGATGAGGAATATATTTCCCGGCATTCCTATCAGGAGGAACGGAAACTTCTGGATATGGTTAGGGAGGGAAATGTGGAGGAAGCCCTGCGCCTGGCGAAACAGATTGATGTGGCAGTCGCGAGGCTTGGAAAAACAGAGATTTCCCATTTGCAGAATCTGCTGACGGTGGGGGCGGCGTTGTGTGCCAGGGCGGCCATAGAAGGGGGTGTGAGCCCGTATATTGCCTACCGGGTCAGCGGATTTTATATCAATAAAGGCTCAGAGTGCAGGGACGCGACACAGATTCTGGTATATAGGAACCATGCCGTGGAAGAACTGGCAAAGTATGTACATGAGATGAAGTCTAAAAAACATGCGTCCAGCTATACCAAGCGGTGCAAGGATTATGTTACAAAGCATTTCCGGGAGAAAATATATCTGGATGAAATTGCGGAAACGCTGGGGATCAGCAGCAGCTATCTCTCCCGTCTATTTAAAAAGGAGACCGGGATCAGCCTGCAGGATTATGTGAACCAGGTCCGGGTGGAGCGGGCGGCGAACCTGCTTGTCTATTCCGAAGAACCGATCCCGAAAATCGCGGAATATGTTAATTTCCCGTCCCAAAGCTATTTTGGAAAGATATTCAAAGCACATAAAAATATGACGCCAAGACAGTACCGGGAGGCTTATAAGCCTACGGAATTTTTTGAGGAGGATGGATGAAAGGCTTCAAAAAAATATTGAAGAAGAGTAAGAGAATTTTTAGAAAAGTTTTTATTTAGCGACGCATACGCGGCGTTTCTCTATCCCAATACAGGGAGAACAGGAACGCCGCTTTTTTATGTCCCTATGTTACGCAATAGGGGCAGAAAGAGCCTTGCTGCAAGCGGCTTTGCGGGCGCGTTTTTACAAGGGACAGGGATTTATTGACAAAATAGAACAATTTACCGCTTTACCGTTTTTCCAGAAAAGTGAAAATTGGGTGATAGTTTAGCATGAGAGATTGACAAAAGGATTACCTTGATTTATAATCTGTATTATATATAATCGAAATTATACATAATGCGAATTATAAATGGAGGTGCAAATATGCCGGCAATCGCGAAAGTCACAAAAGAAATGATTATAGACGCAGCTTTTGAAATTGCAAAAGAAATGGGAGCAGAAAACATAAACGCCCGGACAGTTTCGCAAAAACTTGGCTGTTCAACGCAGCCCGTTTTATATCATTTTAAAAGGATTGAAGATGTCCGAATTGCAGCACATAAAAAAGCAAGCGAATTTCATATTAAATATGTAACAAATTTAAGCGGCAAATACGGACGCCCTATGTTGGAAGTGGGTATGAGACATATTCAACTTGCTATAGAAGAAAAAAATCTTTTTCGCTTTCTATTTCATTCAAACTATAATACAGGCGTTTCCCTTTCTGAATGGCTTACAGCGGAAAATTTTGATTCTTTAATTCCTATTTTGAAGAGACAGGCAAAGGTAGACGATCAACAGGCATATAACATATTTTTTCAAATTTATTTAGTAACACATGGAATAGCCAGTCTGCTTGCTGATAATGCAATGATTTATGATGAAGCATACTGCATAAAGATATTGTCTAATGCCTATTTTGGAGCATTGTGCCTGCTAAAAGAAGGAAACTTATTATGAAAAAGCAAATTGGAGGCACAAATATGAACAAACTTTTTAAACGCGATTTTACAATGGTTGTTATTGGTCAGATAATCTCGCTTTTCGGCAGTTATGGAAATTTTCATACATATCCCCTTTGAAAAAAATAGGTAGTGTCAAGTAATCTATGAAAATCGAGTTGAAAAAATAGGCTCAAACGAAC
>CAJUTU010000067.1 GCA_910589385.1 uncultured Lachnospiraceae bacterium | reverse complement strand
CTTTTTATTTGAAATTAACTATAAAAGTTTGATTGCAGCTATAAGCTGCGCTATGATATAATGTCAATACGATTCAAAAAGTTCGTTACAGTTCCAGAAAACTTGGAGGTGAAATATGTCACGCAAGCATATGATATGTTCTGTCCAGCCGGACAGCATTGCAGAAGAGATGGGAATTGAACCCGGCGACTGCCTGTTGTCAGTAGCCGGGCAAGAGATTGAAGATGTATTTGACTACCGATATTATATAGAAGAAGAACAGATCGTACTCCTGATCGAGAAACCGGACGGGGAGCAGTGGGAGTTGGAGATCGAGAAAGAGGCCGACGAAGATCTGGGCATGGAATTTGAACAGGGGCTGATGGATGAGTACCGTTCCTGCCGGAATCAATGTATTTTCTGCTTTATTGACCAGATGCCGCCGGGAATGCGGGACACCCTTTATTTTAAAGATGATGATTCCCGTCTCTCATTTCTGCAGGGAAATTATGTGACCCTGACAAATATGACAGATCACGACATACAGCGGATCGTAAAATACCATTTGGAGCCGATCAATATTTCTTTCCAAACAACGAATCCAGAATTACGTTGTAAAATGCTTCACAACCGTTTCGCAGGGGATGCGCTGAAGAAAGTGGATATTCTGTATGAAGCCGGGATTGAGATGAACGGGCAGATCGTACTCTGCAAAGGATTCAATGACGGAGAAGAGCTGGAAAGAAGCATCCGGGAGCTGTCGGGATATCTTCCCTGTCTGCGCAGTGTTTCTATTGTTCCGGTGGGACTGACCAAATTCAGGGAAGGATTGGAGCCCCTGGATGCATTTACAAAGGAAGATGCCCGGCAGGTGCTTGATATGGTCCGCAAGTGGCAGCAGAGGCTGTACCCGGAGTATGGCATGCATTTTATCCATGCCAGCGATGAGTGGTATATTCTGGCGGAGGAAGATTTGCCGGAAGAAGAGGAGTATGACGGATATCTGCAGTTGGAAAATGGGGTAGGAATGCTGCGGCTGCTGCTAAATGAATTTGCAGAGGCGTTGGAGGCAGAGGCAGGAGACGCGGTGAAACGGACACTTTCCATTGCCACCGGGCTTCTGGCGTATCCTTTTTTACAGCGTATGGCAGAGGGGCTGAAAGAAAAATTTCCGAATACACAAATTTTGATCTACCCTGTAAGAAATGAATTTTTTGGGGAACAGATTACAGTATCGGGCCTGCTCACCGGACAGGATCTTATGAAACAGCTTCAGGACAGGCCGCTAGGAGAACGGCTTTTGATCCCATGCAATATGCTCCGGGCGGAAGAAGATGTTTTTTTAGACGATTTTACGGTTTCTGATGTGGAGAATGCTTTACAAGTGCGGCTGGATATTGTAAAATCAAGCGGTCAGGCTTTATTGGATGCGATATTAGGAACGGAATCACAACTATCCGTATAAAGTGGCAAATATTCCACCTGTACGGTTGGATGCTCTTTGAGCATCCAACCCACCACATTCATTCGTAAAATCCGTGCTTCGCACTCTTGTGCTTGCTGACGCAACCACATTTTACTCATTAATGAGGTAGGTTGCTAATCCGAAGTCACATTTTCATTGCAATGAAAATGTGATTTCGGATTACAACCGTACAGGTAGCAGATTTTTCGCTCTGGTTTATCTGGGGCAGGACACGTTTTAAAAGTGAGGACAGTATTCAGGAAAGGCAGAATAGAGATGAGCAAACCAGTAGTAGCAGTAGTCGGACGGCCCAATGTGGGGAAGTCTACGTTATTTAATGCCTTGGCAGGGCAGAAGATTGCCATTGTCAAGGATACGCCGGGAGTCACACGAGACCGGATTTACGCGGATGTGAGCTGGCTGGACAGAGAGTTCACGATGATCGATACGGGTGGGATTGAGCCGGACAGTAAGGACATCATCCTCTCCCAGATGCGCGAGCAGGCCCAGATTGCCATTGATACGGCGGATGTGATCATATTTATCACGGATGTACGCCAGGGGCCGCAGGATGCGGATTCCAAAGTGGCGGACATGCTCCGGCGCTCGGCAAAGCCGGTGGTGCTTGCCGTGAATAAGGCAGACAATTATGAGAAATTCCTGCCCGATGTCTATGAATTTTATAATCTGGGGATTGGAGAGCCATTTCCGATTTCTGCGTCATCCCGCCAGGGGCTGGGAGATCTGCTGGATGAGGTGGTTTCCCATTTTCCGGAAGGGGCCGGCGGGGAGGAAGAAGACGAGCGCCCTCGGATTGCCATTGTGGGTAAGCCGAATGTGGGAAAATCTTCCATCCTGAATAAACTGGCAGGAGAAAACCGCGCCATCGTATCGGAGATTGCAGGCACCACCAGAGATGCGATTGACTCCACAGTGGTGTATGACGGCCGGGAATATGTGTTTATTGACACGGCGGGTCTGCGCAGGAAGAGCAAGATCAAGGAAGAACTGGAGCGTTACAGCATCATCCGGGCAGTCACAGCAGTAGAACGCGCCGACGTGGCACTGATGGTGATCGACGCGGTCGAGGGAGCGACCGAGCAGGACGCGAAGATCGCGGGAATCGCGCATGAGCGCGGCAAAGGCGTTATCATTGTAGTCAATAAGTGGGATGCCATTGAGAAAAATGACAAGACGACACGGGAATATGAAAATAAAATCCGTCAGATTTTGTCTTTTATGCCGTATGCAGAGATCATGTATGTGTCCGCGCTGACCGGACAGCGGCTCAACAAGCTGTATGACCGGATTGACATGGTGATCGCGAACCAGACCATGCGGATTGCCACAGGAGTGCTCAATGAAATCCTGATGGAGGCAGTGGCCATGCAGCAGCCGCCGTCTGACAAGGGAAAGCGGCTGAAGCTCTATTATATGACGCAGGTTTCGGTTAAGCCGCCTACATTTGTAATTTTTGTCAATGATAAGCAGTTGATGCATTTTTCTTATACACGGTATCTGGAAAATAAAATCCGAGAGGCTTTTGGTTTCCGGGGAACGGCATTGAAATTTTTTATCAGAGAAAGAAAGGAAAAGGGGCAGTAGAGTATGGAACGTATCATTTGTCTGGTAATTGGCTATGTGTTCGGCCTGTTGCAGACCGGGTATCTGGTCGGGAAAATGAACCATATCGACATCCGGCAGCAGGGGAGCGGAAACGCTGGCTCCACCAATGCGCTCAGGGTAATGGGATGGAAAGCCGGAGCCATGACATTTGCCGGAGATGTGGTGAAATGCGTGGCAGCAGTCCTGCTTGTACGGCTTGTGATTTACCGGGATTTAGAATATGCGCCTCTGCTTGGGATGTATGCAGGGCTTGGGGCCACGTTGGGACACAATTTCCCGTTTTATCTGAAATTCAAAGGCGGAAAAGGGATTGCGGTGCTGGGCGGGCTGGTAGTATCTTCCGGCCTTGTGTTAGTTCCGATTCCGCTGGCAGCATTTTTGATTCCTACCATATTGACACGATATGTGTCCGTGGGTTCCCTTTTGGCCTCCGCTACCTTTTTTTTGGAAGTCATCCTTTACGGGCAGATGGGGGGCTTTCAGATGGGATTTTCCTACCGCCTGGAGATGTACGCCGTGGTGTTTGTTCTGATGGCGCTGGCATGGTGGCGGCATAAGGAGAACATCAAAAGGCTTCTGGCAGGGAACGAGAATCAGTTTGGCGGAAAGAAAAAGCAGGAATCATAAAGTAAGAATCGCAAAGCAGAAATAAAGAAGCAGGAATAAGAATGGAAAGGGCAGGGACGGCGGATAAATAGCAAAAGAAAGTGATTTGGCGCCGCCCTGTGGGTGGATATTATGGCAAATATAGGAGTGATCGGGGCAGGAAGCTGGGGAACCGCGCTCTCTGTCCTCTTGTACAATAATGGAAATCAGGTGACCGTATGGTCGATTGACCCAGAAGAAGTTCAGATGCTGGATACAAAGCGGGAGCATGCGAAAAAGCTGCCGGGCGTGAAGCTGCCAAAAGACATGGTGATCACGGGAGATCTGGAATCTTCGATACAGGGAAAAGACTTTCTGGTGCTTGCGGTGCCGTCTCCGTTTACAAGGGCAACGGCGAAGAAGATGTCTCCCTTTGTGGCAGAAGGCCAGATCATCGTAGATGTGGCAAAGGGAATCGAGGAGAGCACACTGATGACGCTCTCACGGCAGATTGAGGAAGAAATCCCGCAGGCGGACGTGGCAGTGCTCTCTGGGCCGAGCCATGCCGAGGAGGTGGGACGGGGCCTGCCGACGACTTGTGTGGTTGGAGCCAGGAAAAAATTGACGGCAGAATATCTGCAGTCTGTCTTTACAAGCAAAGTATTCCGCGTTTACACCAGCCCAGATATTTTGGGAATAGAACTGGGCGGTTCCCTGAAAAATGTGATTGCCCTGGCGGCCGGGATTGCCGACGGATTGGGATACGGAGATAATACAAAGGCCGCGTTGATCACGAGAGGGATTGCGGAGATCGCAAGGCTTGGAGTGAAGATGGGCGGCAGGATTGAAAGCTTTACCGGATTGACAGGCATCGGAGACTTAATTGTGACCTGTGCCAGCGTCCACAGCCGGAACCGGAAAGCCGGTTTTCTGATGGGGCAGGGAAAATCCATGCAGGAGGCTATGGATGAGGTACAGATGGTGGTAGAAGGCGTCTATTCTGCCAAGGCTGCAAAAAAACTGGCGGAACAGTACCAGATTTCCATGCCCATTGTAGAGGCGGTGAACGAAGTGTTATTCCAGGGGAAAGACCCGGCTGAGGCAGTGAATGAACTGATGATGCGTGCTTCGAGAAGTGAAAGCGCGTCTCTGCCCTGGGATGAGGAATAGTTATAAAATTTTATCATACCCCCTATATTTTCTGCATACATTGTTATCAGCAGAACAAGGGGGTATTTTTATGGATTCATTTCAATTATACAAGGATATGAAGGCGAGGACCGGCGGGGAAATCTATATCGGCGTGGTTGGCCCGGTTCGGACAGGCAAGTCAACCTTTATCAAGCGTTTTATGGATTTGCTGGTCTTACCCCATATGGAGGATGAAAATGACAGGGAGCGCACCAAAGATGAACTGCCGCAGTCTGCGTCCGGAACTACGGTCATGACTACAGAACCCAAATTTGTTCCGAAAGAAGCCGCTGCCATCCGTCTTTCAGAGGATGTAGAGGTGAAGATCCGGCTCATCGACTGCGTCGGATTCATGGTGGAAGGGGCTTCGGGCCATATTGAAAACGATACGGAGCGGCAGGTAAAAACTCCATGGTTTGAGTACGAGATTCCATTTACAAAAGCAGCAGCGATCGGGACACAGAAAGTCATCCATGACCACGCCACCATTGGCCTTGTGGTGACCACAGACGGCAGTATCTGCGGCCTTCCCAGGGAAAATTATGTGTCGGCGGAGGAGCGGACGATACAGGAACTGCAGTCCATCGGAAAGCCGTTTATCATCTTGCTGAACTGCACAAAGCCTTATACAGAGGAAGCAAAGGTACTACAGGCATCTATGGAGGCAAAATATAACACGGCTGTGGTCCCGGTCAACTGTGAACAGTTAAAAGAGGACGATGTCCACGATATCATGCGCCAGATCTTGTATGAGTTCCCGATCTCCGAGGTGGAATTTTTTATCCCCAAATGGGTGGAGATGCTCTCAAGGGAGCACCGGATCAAACAGGACCTGCTCGCGGCGGTGAAATTCCTTATGACAGAGCTGGATGACATCCGTAGTGTGTCGTCAGGAGTTCCGGAAGTGGAAAGCCCGTACATAGAAAAAATCCTGATTGAAAAGATTGAGATGGATACCGGAAAAGTACGGATCATGGTCCGGTTTGCGGAACAGTTCTATTATGAAGTGCTCAGTGAACTGACGGGTACGGACATCCAGGGAGAGTATGAGCTGATCTCTGTCATGAAGGAACTGGCGTCAATGAAAGAAGAGTACACGCAGATCAAAGATGCATTTGCCGATGTAAAGATGAAAGGATACGGGGTAGTCAGTCCGAAAAAAGAAGAAATTGCCCTGGAAGACCCCATGATTATCAAGCAGGGCAACAAGTTTGGCGTGAAGATCCATTCCGAAGCGCCCTCCATCCATATGATCCGGGCAAATATTGAGACAGAGATCGCGCCCATCGTAGGGAGCGAGAAACAGGCTCAGGATCTGGTGGAGTATATTAAGGCGGAAAGCGAGACAGAAGAGGGAGTATGGGGAACCAATATTTTTGGAAAATCCATTGAAGATCTGGTCATGGATGGAATGCGTAATAAGATTACCATGATCAATGACGAGAGCCAGGTGAAGCTGCAGGATACCATGCAGAAGATCGTCAATGACAGTAATGGAGGGCTGGTGTGTATTATTATATAGGTGTATTGTTGGGAGTGTAGATCGTATTGGATTTACACATTTGCTCCCTGTTTCAAATTCAATATCCGAAACGGACTGCGGCCGGCGGCTGCCATGAAAGATGATTTTCTGGCAGATGCCGGCCGTAATTGGCTGAGGGGTATGGAAAAAATGGATGAATGAAACTTGTAAAATATCATAGATTTTTAAAGAAAAGTGCGGTATACTAAAACAAATTTTGAGTTGGATCATAGCAGTTTTGTTTTGAGGAAAGCGAATAGAAAAAGTGAAGGATAAGGAGAAGAAAAAATGACGACTATTCGGGATATTGCTAAAGCTGCAGGAGTATCAGCTACGACAGTTTCAAATGTATTGAATGGAAGAGCGAAAGTCAGCCAACAGAACAGAGAAAGAATATTAAAGATATGTCAGGAAATGAATTATACACCGAATATAAATGCAAGAAATCTGAAATACGGGAAAACCAATACGGTTATGTTTATGTTCAGCGATTTTGAGCGCAGTTATTACCTGCAGATCATAAAAGGGATCCATGAATGCCTGGAAGGGCATGGGTTAGGAATGATCGTATGTACATATTCTACATCACAGTCATTCCTTCAAAATGGACTTGTTGACGGGGCAATTGTGTTAGACAACAATATCCAGGACAGCCAGATTTTATTAGCAGCAGAAAGAAAGATGAAAATCGTGGTGATGGAGCGGTATTTGGAATCGCCGGATATCAGCTGTATCTTGACAGATAATTATAATGCGATGGCCCAGCTGACGGACGGGCTTTTAAAAAAGGGGTATCGGAAATTCAGTTATATCGGGGCATATGAAAATACATTGAACCATAAGGAGCGGTATGACGCGTTTCGTAATACACTGCGTGATGCATCCGTTGATTTTAAAGAAGAAAATTATTATTTAGGGGACTATTCCTTTTCCAGTGGTGTGAAAGCAGCAAGGATCATGATCATGCGCGAGGAATTGCCGGAGGTTGTGGTATGTG
The DNA here is from genome assembly GCA_910589385.1 of uncultured Lachnospiraceae bacterium. Lineage (GTDB taxonomy): Bacteria > Bacillota > Clostridia > Lachnospirales > Lachnospiraceae > Schaedlerella. The sequence goes on along the minus strand of CAJUTU010000067.1, from coordinate 9,758 downwards.
CCAACGACGATATGGCAGCAGGCGTCGTAAGCCTGTTTCGGGAGATGAGTATTGATGTTCCGCATAAGATCGGTGTAACCGGTTTTGATGGGACGCGTATATGGGAACTTCCGGATAAATATTTGACAACAGTGGTTCTTCCCTGCTATGAAAAAGGATATATAGCGGCTGAAACGCTGGTTAATATGATTCGTGGATCCGATTCTGTGACCAATAAAATAAAAGTGCCTATCCGTTGGGGACAATCAACCATCTGATGGATGATAATTTAAAAATGAGCCGATGTGCCGAATGAAATCGTATATGGCAGTGGAATAATGAGAATACCATATACGATATTTGTGCACATGGGCTTTTTTTGTGTAAAAGAACTGATAAAATATCAGAAGATTTAACGATAAACATATATAATTTTCTTGAAATTACAAAATAAACCTTTTAAAAACGATATTTTACTTGACAAATATAGCATAAAAATATATTATAGGTTTAACGATAAACATACATTTAGGAGGAAAGAAAATGAAAAAAAGAGCGATTAGTTTTTTGTTGGCTGCTGCATTGACTTTGGGGCTGATAGGATGTTCGGGAAAAGAGAGCGGTTCGGACAGCGGTAAGACGGACAGTCCTTCAAAAGATCTTACAATCTCCATTTTTCAGAGTAAGAACAGTATTATCGACCAGTTGGAGGACATGGCGGAGGAATACACAGAACTGACCGGAATTAAGGTGGAAGTCCTTGGCGCCCCTGGAGAGAATTACCTGGATAATTTACGTGGGAAACTGACGGGAAAACAGGGCCCGACGATTTTCACCGTATCGGAAGGGACTCAGCTTGACATCCTGCATTCTTACCTTTGCGATCTGTCAAAAGAACCGTATGTTTCCGAAATTGCAGAGGGGATGGGGCTGGAATATGAAGGGACGCTTTTAGGGATTCCCCAAGCGGTTGAGGGATATGGGATGGTTTGTAATGATGTTCTGTTTGGGGATACGGAATTGAAGGACTTTGATTCGTTCCAGGCCTTTGCAGAGGAGCTTTCGGCAAAGGATATCAGCCTGGTGGAATTATCCGATAACTCCTATTTTATGCTGGGGCATATACTGAATACACCGTTTGCCATGCAGGAGGATTATCGGGCATATTTAGAGAAGTTGAATGCAGGAGAGGTAAAGATGTCTGAAACACCGGAATTTATCGAGTGGGCAAAGTTTATGGAAGTGATCAGAGATACAAGCGGAAATCCGATGGGGATCACATATGACGACCAGGCGGCAGATTTTATGACCGGAAAAGCCGCGTCTATCCATCAGGGAAATTGGGTATGGCTCCAGTTTGCGGATTATGAGGCAGACTTTGATATTTCATTAAGGCCGTTCCCGCTTATGGGAAATGAAAAAATCTGTGTGGGGATTCCGAACGCATGGGTAGTGAATAACCAGAAAAGTGAAGAAGAGATCGAAGCAGGAAAAGATTTTCTGGAATGGATGTTTACCAGCGAAAGAGGGCAGCATTATATTACAGAAGAATTTAAGTTTATCCCGGCTATGAAAAATATTGAGGTTGCGGATATCGACCCACTTTCTATGGCTGTCCATGAATATGTGATGGAGGAAAATACGCTGCCGTGGACATACAATATCTGGCCTGAGGGCATGGTGACGAACCAGCTTGCCGCAGTGGCACAAAAGTTCTTTTCAGACACATCAATGACAGGGAGTGAATTTTTGGAAGAACTGGATAAGGCATGGAGCGCTGGTGTAAAGTAAACGGGAGGGAGAGGCGTTGAAAAAAAGAAGAAGTGCAGCATATTATTCATTTATGTGCCTGCCGCTGATCATGACCTTGATCTTTTTGACAGTTATTGTGGTTCCATTCTTTCTCGGAATCGGATATTCCTTTTTCGAGTGGGATGGAATCCCTGTCAATCCCAAGATTTTTGTGGGGCTGGATAATTATACCGAATTATTTTCAGATGCAAGATTCTGGCAGTCGGGAAAGCATACGGTTATATTTACCATTTTTAGCGTGATCTCGACAAATTGTCTGGGTTTAGCGTTTGCAGTTCTCCTGACAAGGAAATATTCAGCCAGAAATGTGGCGCGGGCAATGGTGTTTGCGCCGCATCTGATCGGAGGGCTGTTGTTGGGATTCATTTGGAAATTCGTATTTTCGAGTCCGTTTCCAAAACTGGGGGAAGTTTTAGGGATAGAAAACCTTTTGTTTAATTGGCTGCTAAACGAAGGTTTTGCTATGGCAGCGCTGGTATTTGTCAATACCTGGAAGATGGCGGGCTATATTATGATCATTTATATTTCCGGCATCCAGGGGATTTCCGCAGAGTTCATAGAAGCGGCCCAGGTGGACGGGGCTTCATCCATACAACGGTTTTGGTACATCATGCTCCCATTATTGCGGCCGGCGGTCACGATCACCACATTTATCACTCTGGCAAACTCATTTAAGATTTTTGACGTAAATCTTTCGCTGACAGGCGGGGGGCCGTTTAATTCCACAGAAATGTTTGCCATGAATATTTATAATGAAATGTTTACGAGAGGGAATTATGGATATGGACAGGCCAAAGCGATCGTATTTTTTATTCTGGTCGCAGTGGTTACATTAGCGCAGACATATGCAAATAAACAGAAAGAGGTAGAGATGTAATGAAAAAACGAAAAAATATCATAGGTTCTGTTCTGCTTATTCTGCTGGGGCTGGCTTTCCTTTCGCCATTTTATCTGGTCTTTGTAAACGCGTTTAAAAACCGTGTTGAAATTGCGCTGGATCCTCTGGGGATGCCAAAGGAATGGTCATTGGAATATTTTACTGAAGCGGTAGAAAAGATGAAGTTTCTCCAAACCCTGGGAAACACGGTCAAGGTCTCATTTATCAGTGTGTTCGGGATTATTGTGCTGACCTCGACGACTGCGTGGATTATGGTAAGGATGAAAAATAAATGGACGGAAATATTATTCTACAGCCTGATCGCGACAATGATCATTCCGACACAGTCGATTATGATGCCGCTGATGCAGTTTATGGGGAGCATGACAGATAAAACGGGAATCCCTTTTTTGAATTCTCATTTCGGTTTGATTTATATGAATATCGGCTTTGGATGCGGTATGGGGGTTTTTCTGTATCATGGCTTTATTAAATCTATTCCGCTGGAGATCGAAGAAGCGGCAATCTTGGACGGCTGTAATTTATGGCAGCGCTTTTGGTATGTGGTCTTCCCGATGCTGAAAAACATTACGATCACAGTGGCTATATTGGATGTGATATGGCTGTGGAATGATTACCTGCTGCCCTCACTTGCGCTGTCTTCAAAAGACCTGTTTACACTTCCGCTTTCTACGTTTTCCTTTTTTGAGCAATATACCATCCAATGGAATCTTGCAATGGCAGGGTTGAGTATGACGATCATTCCGGTTATTGTATTCTATCTGGCGGCACAGAGGTATATTATGGACAGTGTTGCGAGCGGTGCGTTGAAATGATTCCTAAACAAAAGGAGGGAATGGAGCAGATGGAGCAAAGAGAAAATTATGTTCCGGTTGTGATACTGGGCGCAACGGTGAAAGCGCTGGGAATTGCAAGCGTACTTTGTACAAAGGCGCTGATTTTAGAAAAAAGCTGCCTGATCGGAAGCGAATTTGTGGATACATTTGATATGCAGTTAAAAAAACAACCGGGAGCAGAGAACACGGAACTTGAGGATAAGCTTCGGGACAGAGAAGCGATTGCGGAAAACAAAGTGCTTCTGCCAGCGGTATCTGCGTCATTGTTTGAACTGGCAAAAGAGAAAAATCTGAAGCTTTGTTTTAAGACAGTAGTTTTAAGTATAGAAAAGAGAGAGGAAGAATATCTGGTTACATATTATAATGCATCAGGTATCAGCCAGATTTGGACTTCCTGTATATATGATACGGCGGAAACAATCCTGGGGGATGAAAGAAAGATAGAAAAAAAATATTTAAATATCATGCTGAGCGGAAAGGCAGATGATAAAGACAGAAATATGGGTTCTCAGTATGTGTCTCTGTCAGAAGGATTTTATGAAGATGAATGGATCTTGAAAATGGAAGTACAGATAGATGAAACGTGGCAGGAATCACGAAAGCGGTTTTTTGAGTATTGGGAACAGAAAAAGGAAATGTTCTGCCCGTGGAAAGTCGCCTATATAGCATCCACATTTGAATTCCTTCTTTCTGAAACGCAGGAGATGATAGGAAAACATTGGGAGTGGGTGCCGTCCAATACAGGGCAGGGAGTCTTGCAGGCGTTCTATGAAGGAGTGCAGATTGGAGGAAAGCAAAGGCTGTTATGTTAAAAATATATCAGAAAAAGGACTCTAAGAGTGTTGCAGCCCAGGTGCAGGAGACTGCTCTGGAACAGAAGTACGATGTGATCGTTGCGGGCCTGGGGAGCGCTGGCTCTATGGCGGCTATCCAGGCGGCGAAATGTGGGATGAAAGTATTGGGCCTGGAATTTGAAAACTTTATGGGAGGACAGAGTACCGGAGGCGGCGTTTTTATTTATTACCTAGGGGCATCAGGAGGTTTGTTTGAGAGCGTAGACAAAAGAGTAAAGGAGCTGGAGCAGGAAGGATTTATTACCGTAAAAGAAGAATGTGCCGCCACAGGGCGTAACCCGGATGTGAAAAAATATGTCTTAGAACAGATGGCTTTACAGGAAGGCGTGCATATTGTATACGAAGCTCCGGTCATTGGAGTGCTTGTGGATGGAAAACGTGCCGTAGGAGTGCAGTGGATCAGTAATGGTAAAGTGCATTATACGCTGGCGGATGTTGTGATCGACGCAACGGCAGAAGGATATCTGTTTGAGATGATGGACTGCAAGATGTGTTTAGGAAGGGATGCCCGGCCCCGATACCAGCCGTTTTCTAATGTGATCATGACTATGCAGAACGGCAGTATACATTGTAATTACAACGATTGCGGTTATATGGATCCGTATGATATGGAAAATATCTCAAAAGAGGTGGTCAAGTCCAATAATTATCCTTTATACAACCGGCGGAAGTATGCCAAAGAAGAGCGGATCATTACATTTTCCAGATTAATAGGCTGCCGTGAGGGAAAAAGAATTTATGGGAAAAGGCAGATCCGGTTAAAAGAACTGCTGTCTGGAACAAGGCAGGGGCATGTACTGTTTTATGGATATGCAAATATTGACGTCCACGGGAAAGATATGGCATTTGAGAGTGAGTTGTTTCAGTATTGGACAGTGGTGTGCGGCTTGTGGGGAATCCGGCTGCGTATCCCGGTGCCGGCGGAAACCTGTGTAATGGAAGAATATGAGGGAATACTTGCAGCGGGACGGCATATTGCTTCGGATCATGATGTGGCGTCTGCGCTTCGGATGAACCGGGATATGTATAAATGCGGGGAAGCAGTAGGCACGCTGGCTGCATGTATGGTAAATCATGGGCATATGGGAGATTCTGTTTTTCAGGAAACCGAAAAGATCCTGATAGAGAGTGGATGTGTAAAAACAGAGGAAGTGGAAATGCACGCTGCCTTTTTTGATGAAAATGATGAAGAACAGTTTTTGCTTTCTGATCTTGAAAAGATTCAAGAGAGCCTGGCAGGAGAAAAGGCCGGGTGGGGGATCTGGTCGGCTTTCCAGATGGACGAAGAACAAATCGTACCTGCTCTATTGCAATGGATAGAAGAGGAACAATACTGCGCAAACAGCGCATTGGCTTTGGGCATGAAAGGACGGAAGGAAGCGGCACCGTTTTTAAGAAGGATTGCGGCAGACAGGGATATGACGTTTTTTTCAAACAGCACGATGTATAACCAGCCCAGATGTATTGCAGCAATTTATCTATTAGGGAAATTAGGAGATACAGGCAGTATTTCCTATTTGGAAAATATATTGCACACTCCGGATTTTTGTAAAGATATCGAAATCACAGGAAATGAATTTATTGAGGACCATGACGACCTGTATTTCCAATTTTATTCCTACGCGATGATGGCGCTGCTTTGGATCGGGCAGATGAACAAGGGAAGAAGGGCGGAAATCAGGAAAAGTATAAAAGAATCTCTGGAGAGGGCAGATATCCGGGTCTGTATTAATTTAAAAGGTGGAAATTTGTTAAAGTATGATATGAAAGAGTATCTTAAGATAAACGCGGAAACCTATATGGCGAAATGGGAGATATAAGGTTACAGTTTCTTTGCTATTGACAATTGGTGCGATTCCGATTATAGTATTTCTGTAAATTGTCACTTCACCTGGTTAAATTGTAAAAGCATCCGGTGAAAACACCCTTTTGGAATGAGGAGAGAAGAAGAATGAACAAAGCGCCATTTGTTACAAAGGAACAGTTGGAGGAGATTACGAAAACGTATCCGACTCCATTTCATTTATATGACGAAAAAGGAATCCGAAGGAATGTAAAAGCTTTGAAAGAGGCATTTTCCTGGAATCCTGGATATAAAGAGTATTTTGCTGTAAAAGCAACCCCAAACCCGTTTTTGATCGACATCCTGCGGGAATACGGCTGCGGCTGTGACTGCTCTTCCTATACGGAGCTGATGCTGTCTGACGCAGTCGGCATCAGAGGGGCGGATATTATGTTTTCTTCTAATGACACCCCGGCTGAAGAATTTATACTGGCGGATAAGCTTGGGGCGATCATCAATCTGGATGATATTACGCATATTGATTTCTTAGAGAAAACCATCGGGCATATTCCGGAAACCATAAGCTGCCGGTATAACCCGGGTGGGCTTTTTAAGATCAGCAATGACATCATGGACAACCCGGGAGATTCCAAATATGGAATGACGACAGAGCAGATTGAGGAAGCATTCCATATTTTAAAGCAAAAGGGCGCAAAAGAATTTGGAATCCACGCGTTTCTTGCAAGCAATACCGTGACAAACGACTATTATCCGATGCTGGCGAAAGTTTTATTTGAACAGGCTGTGAAGCTTCAGAAAAATACAGGGGTGAACATAAAGTTCATCAACCTGTCAGGCGGAATCGGGATTCCTTATACTCCGGATCAGGAGCCAAATGACATCCGGATCATAGGGGACGGCGTGCGCCGTGTGTATGAGGAAGTGCTGATTCCGGCAGGAATGGGGGATGTGGAGATTTATACGGAGCTGGGGCGTTATATGATGGGACCCTATGGCTGTCTGGTCACCACGGCTATCCACGAGAAGCACACACATAAAGAATATATCGGTGTGGACGCATGTGCGGTTAATCTGATGCGGCCTGCAATGTATGGGGCATACCATCATATCACGGTGATGGGAAAAGAAGACCTGCCCTGCGACCACAAATATGACGTGACAGGTTCTCTTTGTGAAAATAATGATAAGTTTGCCATTGACCGGATGCTGCCGGAAGTGGAGCTGGGGGATCATCTGGTGATCCATGATACCGGAGCGCATGGATTTGCTATGGGATACAATTATAATGGAAAGCTCAAATCCGCGGAATTGCTGCTGAAAGAGGACGGGAGCGTGCAGCTCATCCGCCGCGCGGAAACTCCCGCAGACTATTTTGCGACCTTTGACTGCTTTGAAATCGGAAAAAAATTAATATAAGGTATTGCAAAAATGGTTGAAATATGTTAAGATAAATTCCGGCTTGAAAAGGAAGTATAAGGAATTTTCAAGCCGGATGAGCGGATGTGGCGGAATGGCAGACGCACAAGACTCAAAATCTTGCGTAGGTGACTACGTGTGGGTTCAAGTCCCACCATCCGCAGCCTTACGAAAACCCTTGTTTTACAAGGGTTTTTGCTATTTTGTAAGAGTCCTTCCGGGCATGGGAAGGGCTCTTTTTTGTTGCTTTGACATCAACGGGATTCACTGCGGAGATTGCCTTGCTTTCAGGTTCAGAAATCGTGTCCTATAGTTCTTGATATATTCTTGGCACATTGACTTTTTAGGTTTTGTACAATATACTGAACTGCATAAGGAAAGGACGTGATATTATGGCATTGCCGCAGGAAAAGACATATACCATTGAAGTTGTCTACGCTCTGCCGGAGGGACAGAGGGCGGAACTGATTGACGGACAAATGTATATGATGGCTTTGCCTAATACGATTCACCAAAGAATTTCTTATTCTGTGGCCAGAAAGATTTCTGACTATATTGATAAGAAAAACGGTGGATGCGACGTATTTCTTGCTCCATTTGCAGTCTTTTTAAATGCAGACGATATCAATTATGTTGAGCCGGATATCAGCATCAGATGCGACAAAAGCAAACTGGATGACAGGGGCTGCAATGGCGCGCCTGATTGGATCATCGAAATTCTTTCTCCTAGTACGGAACGCACAGACTGCGGAATTAAACTTTTTAAATACCGATCTGCTGGAGTAAGGGAATATTGGAATGTAAACCCACGCCTTAGAACCGCCAACGTTTATGATTTTGAAAACGATGAAAAACACAGGCAGTACAGCTTTGATGATGAAATTCCCGTATGTATTTATGAGGACTTGATTATCCGTATTTCAGACTTGTTATAAGCAAAAAAAGACTGATTATGCCATTGTTCCAAAATGGATTTATGCATCGTGGGATGATTGAAAAACGTCTCCTGTGCTAACAGGTACGCTCAACCTAACGATAAACAGAGAAAGCTGCAAGGGGCTGCCGGGAAATAGATAGCCCCTTTTTGTGGAGGGAAATATTATGAGATGCAGTAATGGTGAAGGAACAATAAACAAAAGAAAAGACGGAAGATGGTGTGCGGCATTTATGATGCACCCGGCCCGAAGCGTCACTTTGTATATGGCAGTACTCAGGCAGAGGTGAAAAGGAAATTAGAAGAGAAAAAAGAATTACTGTAAATCAACTGTAGGCCTATTATAATGATAAAAGTTCAGAGAGATATCATGTCAAAACAGTAAAGCAGATACCTTAATGATAGCCCCAGTTACAAAGCTGCTCTGTGGGGATTGGAATCATCCAGAGGAACTGATTCAGCCGACAGATATGATTATTGTATCATTGATAATCCGCCGGATATCAGCTACAATGTAATCAATGCTTTGGCAGTCACGGATGAAGTGGGAGCATCAGGTATTCCCGGAAGGTGGCGGAAAATTCATTCCTGGGAAAGCCCATCTACGAAGTATAGTCCGTGCTGTGCAGCGGCACAGGACTATAAGGCGTTTGTAACGGACTGATTTAATTTAATGTGGAGGCTGTATATGGAAGTAATATTATTAAGGGCAAATATTGACAATGCAAAAGAACTACACGCTATGCAGGTTGAAGCTTTCAAAGAGTTATTGGAGAGATATCAGGATTTTGACACCAGTCCTGCAAATGAAAATATAGAAAAAGTAGAAACACGCTTGAAACAGGACTTTACATTTTACTATTTTATTTGTATTGGACAGCAAAAAGTAGGCGCTATCCGTATTATTGACAAAAAGGAAAACGGAAAAAACAAAAGAATTTCCCCGATATTTATACTGCCGGAATTTCAAGGGAAAGGTATTGCACAGAAAGCAATCCGGCTGTGTGAAGAAATGCATGGAAACGAAAATTGGGAGCTAGACACAATTTTGCAGGAGTCTGAAAACTGTCACCTGTATGAAAAAATGGGGTATTGCCAAACAGGCAAAACAAAGGTCATTAACGAAAGACTTACATTAACATTTTATGAAAAGAAGGAGGCAGACAGGACTTCCTTATGCAAGAACGGGGTGTAGTCTGTTTGTTGAAGATGTGAATCTATTGAT
>CAJUTU010000066.1 GCA_910589385.1 uncultured Lachnospiraceae bacterium | reverse complement strand
ATTATATAGGGATAGTATGTCTATCGACCCATTTTGTAACTAACACCAAATAAATATGTAGATTTGTGTGACGCTCAAGAGAATGATTATCTTCTTTTATGTATCTCCATGAAGCCGGAAAACTTTTCGGGGCTCCATTGACAACATATCTTTCTAAAAATGGAAGAAACAATTCTGGATGTTCCCAAAATGCAGAATAGAAATAATCTGCTTGCCTTTTCTTCTCCTCATCAGACAGATTCAGCAAACCATACAAAGCATGATCTAAATTACAAGACATATAATACCCCTCATAAGATATCCCTTTTATTTCCTGTAGGCCAAGCAGATAATCCATCAGTTCCTTCTTATGCGCATTCCGCAATAAAATCTTTTCTGAATTTTTACAAGAGATTTCATTTTCTGTATAGAAAAACTCCCCTGTATCTCCTTCCACAATCCTGGAATCATCAACATAGGATCCGTCCATATCAAATACTTGAATAATCTGCCAAATATCGCTTTTTTTAATCTTGCTAATATCCATATATGATTTTACATACTTATAGATTTCATCTTCCACATTTTGTTTACTTATCGTTTCATCTGAAGTGATATCACCATGGGTAAATTCAAAACGCACTGTTCTATTTCTATATAATTTTCGGAATATTCCCTCTAAAGCTCTCTTGTCTGCAGCACCCTCTACAATAAATAATACCACTTTATCCAATATACATCCTCCATCTCACTTTAAAGAATTTTCTTTAAGTAGTTCAAGGAACTCCGCAGAAAAACCAATATCTGTCTGCTCACATTCTATATTACCCGCTTTTGAAAATGCATAACCTATATCTTGAAGATCTGTATCATCATATATTCTTTCATTTTGCCCACCCAGTATCAGTGTGCGAATATAAAAATCTCTTCTATTATGAGTTTTTTCAATACCTTTCAGTGATATATATCGATTCTCAGGATTAATCGTCGAACAAATAATATTTTTCTTGTCTAGTTTCTCCATAATACGAAGATTGTGAGAAGTGAAAATCAACTGTCCCTTTGCCCCATCTGAAAGTTCACCAATCAATTCGCCTAAAAGATATTCAAAAATTCCAGCATCAAGTTCATCAACAGCCAAACAAATGGCAGCATCATTATATACAGAAATCAAATAATTCAATAATGAAATTATGCGCTTAATCCCTGCAGACTCATATTTTGTAGAGAATACTTTTCCGTCTCTGACTGAAAATACCTTTACCTGTACAACTTTCATCCCATCTTTGTTGATCTCTTCACTGATTTTATGGAGATCTAGTTCTAAATTCGGAATTATTGCCTTTAATGCGATATTAATTGCAGCTATAATTTTAACCAAGCGGAGGTAGATAGTCTCTGGAAATTCACCACTACCACTTACTAAAAGCGGAATACACCCCTTCAAAATCTCATTTTCAGTCTCTGTATGAATATTCAAAGGAATCATTCGGTTAGCGTAATTATCTCCTAATTGATCGATTTTTACCACCTGGAAACTCATTTTTGCAAAATCGAATAAGGATTCCACTATCACTGAAAATTTACGTTCTTCTTCATTACCATTTTCGGGATATACAGCCTTAATAAATTGTTTATTAAAGAACAGCGAACAATTTTTTTGTGCACAAAATACTGCCAGATTCTGAAGTACTCCAAAATATCTGATCTGTGATGCAGATCTCATATTAGAAGATATTACCCTCGCCTGTTCATTACCAATTACATTATCTAAATCATAGAAAGGATTATCAAAGGAAAACTCATGTTTCTCTTTCCATGTTGTTCCTTTCATCCAATATTGAAGTTGTTCTGATTGTATTTGTATCCGCCGCTCTTCTTCATTTTTACTTAACTTTAAATCATATGCCACCTTAAACTGTTCGTCTTTATTTTCTATAAAAAAAACTGTTCCAAGATGCATATCTTCGCTGTCAGAAAACATCCCTTCACATTCACTGTACGGAATACTTTCTCCACTTAATATATGCTGCAGCATATCAAGCGCTTCTATAACCGCCGTCTTCCCCGAGCCATTTGCTCCATAAATCCCATTAATATCACCACTGACAATTTTTGCATTTCTTTCCACACTCGAGCGGTTGAAATAACGAATATTTCCGTATGATACATTTTTAAATTTTTCTAATGTAGTCTCTATGATTCGTACAAGTGATTTTTCTTTCATCATTTACACTCCTCAACTAAAATTTTATATCTATTGTGATATAGTTCTATCTGCATGAACTTTTAATTACATCATATTATATTCCAATCCCGATAAAATATCCAGTTATATTTTTGATACATCCATATAATAGCATATTTTTCTTCTAAAATATATGTTTAATCCACATTTTTTGTATATAGACTTACCAGTCTGTTCCAAACTTTATCTTCCTGAGTAGATACAAAGAAATTACTGATAACTGCGTGTCTTGCCGTCTCCTCTTTAAAAGAAAGAAGTCCCTTGCAGCCGTAGAAACGGATACAAAAGACTTTCTAAAAGTACTTTCCTTATTATGCCAGACGCAGTTTGTGTCTGGAATGTCTTGAGTGCAGGGAATGTCCTCTCCTCTGATATGTAACAAATTCCACATGGCCGTCCATCCACTCTCCGATCTTTCCGATGACTTTCCCCATTGTAAAGGCGCTCAGCAGGGTTCCGACCCCGAGTCCGCTGATTCCTCCAAGGCAGATAAATGTCAAAACTGCTGTCGTTGCTACGCAAACGATATCAAAAGAAACCTTGATCTTGGAAAATGCTGCTCCGGTAATGTCTGACAGTTCCTTTGGGAAAAGGTCTGTCGGGATGATCGGCATCTTACAGCGGTTGGACAGTGCTACTCCCATGCAGATGATCATATAACTTGCTACGAAATAAAATGCACGGAACGGAACCGCTGTAGGCAGCACCTGAATCCATTCCTTATGTACATCCACCATCAGGCCAAACGCAAATCCTACTCCGAAGCTTAACAGATACTGCGGCATGAATTTCTTACGCAATGCCATCAAAATAAGAATCAAAGCGCTCTGGAAAATGTATGTCCAGGTTCCCAGGGAAAATACCGGAAGTACCTCGCTCAACGCATAAGTCATACTGGAAATAGCTGAGATTCCTGTTCCGGAATATAACATCAAAACAACGCCAAAACTGTTCATAATAATAATTAGCGGAAGAACAAGCTCCCCTCTAAGAAATGTTTTATTTGTATTCATAATCTATTCCTCCTCAAAAACGATCTTGCAGCAAAACTGCTGTCTTCATCTCATCTGCTATTAACTTACCACACTCGATTACATAAAACAAATGAATAATTTCTATTTATTCATAGACAATATCTATGAATTGTTGTAAGATAGAGTTTAGCATATGGCGCTGCCCTAAAAGCGCCTGAATGGAGGGTTTTTATGAACTTATATCAATTAAGGTATTTCGCAGAGCTTGCAAGGGAACAGCATTATACCAATGCGGCGCAGCGCTTGAATATATCGCAGCCAAGCCTGAGCCATGCAATCTCACAATTAGAAGAGGAACTTGGAATACAATTATTTGAAAAGATCGGCCGGGGAACCCGGCTGACAGAATACGGCAGCGAATTTTTACAATGTGTAAAGCGTTCTCTGTCCATATTGGACAATGGAATCGAAGAGATGCAGCGCCATGCAAGAGGTGAAGGCCTGATCCGCCTGGGCTTTCTCAACCAGTTGGGGGTCGAATTTATTCCAAGCCTGGCGTCCCGTTTCCTGTCTCGGAATGCGGATCTCAAGATCAATTTTACATTCCATGCAGACCGGACTCCGGAACTTTTGGAAGGATTAAAGCAGCAGAGATTTGATCTGGTCTTCTGCGCACGGCCTGTAGAATCTGAGGATTTTTCCTGTGTCCCCATTGACCGCCAGGAACTTGTACTGATCGTGCAGGAAGATCATCCTTTGGCGTCAAAAGACCGCATTTCCCTGGACGATACTTTAGAATATCCCTATATCTTTTTTGATAACAGTACCGGTCTGCGGCCTGTGATCGATGAATTGTTTGAAAAAATCGGGAAGGCTCCAAAGATTGCCTATGAAACAGATGAAGAACAGGTCATATTCGGACTCGTCTCCCATGGGTTTGGAATTGCCGTCACCCCTTACCGTGAACTTCTTTTAAAGCTGAATATCAAAATACTTTCTATCCTCTCGCCCACATGGGAAGGAAACATCTACATGGTTTCCAATAAACAGGCATACCTCACTCCGGCGGTAAAGAATTTCCGTGATTTTATCCTGCATCATCTTCTTGAACAGGCAGAGCTATAACCGCCATTTGACGGGCCGGATCTGCTGCATGAAAAGTATCAAGAAAAAGGGGCTGCCTGGAAATAGACAGCCCCATAAATGGAGTATCGCACAGATCAATTAGAATCTTTCAACTCCTGCGCGCTGCCTGTCAATATACGGCAGCGCCAAACGGCATCAACGCCAGTTTTGCCAGCTTAAAATGCTGCATCCCAAAGGGGATCCCCACAATCGTAATGCAGAAAACGCCTCCAAAGAACAGATGTTCAAAAGCCAGCGGCAGCCCTGATACGATCAGCCAGATCACGTTAAGAAGAAATGAGCCCGCGCCCCCGCCATACTCTACTTCCTTCCCAAATGGGAAGAAGCTAAGCTGTGCAAATTTAAAACACTGCATCCCTACTGGAATTCCTACGATCGTAAGGCACCAAAGACATCCTGCAAGGCACCAGCTTAATCCGGACAGCGCCCCGCCAAATACAAACCACAATAAATTACCTAAACATCCCATATTTCTTCCTCCTATTTTGTAATCAATCTGCACAGCAGATTCATTTCTTGCCTGCTGTATATATTTTATGTTTCATCTGTGCAGGAAGTTCATTTCTTGTCTGCCATATATAGTTTATGTTTCATCCATGCAGCAAGTTCATTGTCGTTACATGTACTTTTTCCCTTCTGATACTTCATACTGCCTGCTTTAGTTTCACCATCAATGTTTCCACATAATTGATTGCTTCATCCACCTGCTCTTTTGCATCTGCAATTTTGGACTGTACCAGATAATCTGATACCAGGCCGTCAAAAAAGAAATCCGCAAAGGACAGGAAACTGCTGATTTCCATACGCAGGTCTGTTGGTATGTCTACATCACCTACTTCCTTCTGAAACCGCTGTAAGTCTCTTTTAGCCGTTTCTATACAGGCCGTTGCCTCTTTCAGCCTGGAGTGTTTTACTATATCGGTAACAAATGCACCTCCAAGTAAGTCAACGATCCCCCATTTTCTCGCGCTTTCCAGCTTTTCCCGCGCTGCTTTCAAGCTCACAAGCGCCCGTGCGCCGGCCCCAACTGCCTCTCTAATCTCCTGTTTCATGCTTTCGTCTGACATTTTCTTTTCCTCACTTTCTTTTGTAGGATACCCCTGACAGAGTATTCTTATAATGATAGATTTACGTTGTCAGCAAGATGACGCGGCCTGATGTCTGCTATGATAAGATGGGAGTTTTTGAATGTTCCGCCCCTAAAAGCGCTTATCTGTCTTATATGATAAGGTATGCCGCAGGCCCCTTCTGGGTCAGCAGCCTTCTCTTAATAAATTCTCTCGATAAGATAGAATAAAAAAAGACTCTTATCATGACACTGGCCACAATAAAAGTCTTGCTATCTCATTTGATACGGATACCTCTCGATATCGACTGACGGTTTCAAACCCACCCGGCTTCGGATGTTCAGCTACTCCCTTTCAATTGCTTGACAGAAATATATCATTCTTCTGTCCTCCTGTCAAGCATCTTAAGAAAATCTTTCGTTTTCTTATGCCTTTTTTACATTCTTAATGATGTCCACGGCCTCCATGATGCCCGGAGCCATTTCCATATCCTCCCTGACAGCCATAGCCTTGGCCGTATCCACATCCACCCTGGTAACCATAACCTTGGCCGTAACTCTGGTCATATCCGCCCTGGTAACTATAATCCTGGCCGGCGCTCTGGTCATATCCGCCCTGGTAACCATAACCCTGGCTGCTGTCCTGATACTGGTATCCATCATTATTGTAGCAATAGCCGCCATTGGGACAGTCCACATAAGGGCATACCCCCTGACCGATGCAATAGCCATGGGGACAAAGAGATTGATCTGCTACTACCGTGGTATCTGCAACGGCTGGTACTGCTGCAGCCTGCGCCGGTGCTGCCGTTGACTCCGTAGAAACCATCTCTGTCGTAGCTGCATCCGCATTTACAGAAGCCGTGTCCGTATTTGTAGAAGCATCTGCATCTGCCGCCGTATCATTCTTGGCTGACGCACTTGCTGTCGCTGCTTTCTTCTCTAATACATTTGCTTTTTGGTACGACAGCATTCTCTTTCCTGCAAAAGCTGCCGTATCGGAAAACAATGTGCCTGCCAGGCACTCAGAAGCAGCGTGGCACCACGAAGCACAAGGCCGCACAAACTGCCCGGCTCTTGAAGAAGCCGCATAGCCGGTAATGCCAGTAACTGTCACAGAAATGAAAACCAATGCAGAAACAATCATTTTTCTCATCTTCATATCTCCTTTTTTACTTATACTGCATACAAAATGGTAATTCCAATCCATTTTCTTCTAACAACATCTTATCTGTAAGAATATCTTTTGTCAACCCATCTGCAATAATTTTTCCGTTTGTCATCAAAACGGTTCTCTCACAAGTGTCCAGTATCAGATCCAGGTCATGGGAGGCAATGATCTTCAGATGATCAAATGAGTTTAAAATATGGATCAAATTTCTTCTGTTCCTCGGATCCAGCGCAATGGAAGGCTCATCCATCAATATGATGTCAGGCGTCATGGAAAGGATCGTGGCAATGGAAACCAGTTTTTTCTCTCCGCCCGACATCTTATAAATCTGTTTTTCCTTTAGATGAGCAATCCCTGTCATACGAAGCGCCTTTTCCACTCTTTTTTCTACCTCTTCCTCTGGAAGCCCATAGTTTCTCGGGGCAAACGCAACATCTTCATAGGCCGTATTCATGAATAACTGACTGTCTGAATCCTGAAAAACATACCCGATCCTGGAACGGATCTGGGCCAATGTGCCGGCCTGCACCGGGATTTCTTCTATCCGTATGGAACCTGTAAAATTCAAATTCAGGCCTACCAGCATTTTAAGGAATGTAGATTTCCCCATTCCGTTCGCCCCGATCAAGCCGACGGAATCTGTCTCAGAGGCATGGAACGTGATCTGCCTCAAAATCTCATTTCCCTTTTCATAACCAAAAGACACCTTTTCCATATCAATATGTATATGACTCATGAAAACCTCCTGTTAAAAATCTGCGGTTCCTTATCTCTGAAATACAGCCCCTGCCAGCAGAACGATCGGGTATAAGCGAAACAAAATAAACACCGCCGCCCAAAATACAAAATAAAGGATATCCCAAAAACGGAAACTTATCCGCTCGCGCATGTACTGATAGTCTCCTTGGAATCCCCGCAGCAGCATGCTTTCATAGACCTCGTTTGCCCGGTCCATACTTCTCAGTAAAAGCAGCCCCGCAAGGGAGCCCCATGCCTTAAAATGGATTCCTTTCTGCTGGGGAGCACGCAGCATATAGGCTTGTGTGATGCGGTCCACCTCTCCTAACAGTACCGTGATATAACGATATGTCAGAAGAAACTGCGTCACAGCAGCTCTCGGAATATGAAGCAGGCAAAAAGCATAACAAAGCTTCTCCACAGAAGTAGTAGCAATCAAAAGATAGGATGCCAGCACACTGAATATCCCTTTCATGACCAGCGTCGCCATGGACAGGATGCCGGCACTGACAGGAATTCCCTGGAACAGGATTACATTGTTATCCAGAAAGGGATTCAAGATCCCTACAAAACAGACCAGCGGCAGCACAAGCCTCAGACGCTTTAAACTGTCTAAAAAAGATAAGTCTGCCAGGATAAAAACAGCGGCCGGGTAGACAGCCATACCTGCCACACCTGCCACATCATATTTATGGAATGAAACGACTGCTGAAATATACACAAGGGTCAATACAAACTTGACCAGTGGATGAATCTGGTTCACCCACTGGTCTCTCGAAGACAATGTATCCATATGATGTATCTCATGAATTGCACCGCTTATTTTACTCATATCTGCTCTTCCTGATAAATTTTATATAAATAATGTTTCTTAAACAGAGCATGTCCGTTTCAAACAGGCGTGTTCTTTTCAAGTCGTCTTTCTGTCTTTCCTGAAAAATTTGAATAGATAGCACGCTCCCACACAGACTGCTGTCACGGCGATTCCTCCGGCAATACCGGAAAATACAGTTCCTGATGCGGACTCCGATCCCCTCCATGCATAATCCGGAAGAAGGGACGTGGTTTCCTGTATCGAATCTGCTGCTTCATAAACTCCGCCTTCTGCCTCTAGTTCTGTAGAACCGGCCACTTTTTCAATGGACCACTCCAGTCCGTCCGGATTGGAAGACGCAGCCAAAGACAAAAGTCCTCCGATCAGCATTGCAGACACTGCCAGGATCGCCATCGTATGCTGAAAGGAAAATCTTCCTTCCTTTTTCTCGGCATCGGTGCTGCAAAACAGCAGTTCCGGCCTTGACTCGTAAACAAATACAAGTACCGCGGCAGTGATCAATCCTTCTACGAAACCAATGGCAATGTGGATCGGCTGCATTGTCCCGGCAAACACCGCAAACGGTAATTCCGTAATACCGGAAGCCAGCGTTTCCAAAGTCACGCTGAATGCCCCTAACTGCAAGGTCAGTACACAGCCCAGAATGGACGCGGCCACGATCTTTACTTTTGACATCCCCTGCTTCATCATTGGTTTCCAAATCAGCAGAGAACCTAAAAAACATCCGTAAAATGCCATGTTCCAGACATTGCAGCCCAGAGCTAAAAGCCCTCCGTCCGCGAAGAGAAGGCACTGGATGAGAAGCACTCCTATCATCGTCAAAAATCCTGCGTAAGGCCCAAGCAGCGCTGAAAGCAGCATCCCGCCGCACAGATGCCCGCTGGAGCCAGTGCCCGGGATCGTAAAATTGATCATCTGCGTGGCAAATACAAAAGCGCCCATAACCCCCATGACCGGGACTTTTTTAGGATCCGCATCTAACCGTGCCTTTTTTACCGAATAAGCTGCCGCTGCCGTTGAACAGACATACATTGTCCCCGCCACTGCCGGAGCGACCAAAGCGTCTGCCATGTGCATGTGTCATTCCCCCCAACTTTCAAAATCTTCTTTTTGGTTTTCTTTTATTAGAGTACCACATTACAACGGCGGTTCAAGCCCCCCTGGGGGTTTTATTTTTAGATTCAGATTGCCATCACCTTTTCACTTTGAAATGCCTTCGTGATCACTCCAACCAGAACTGCCCCCAGCACCAGCGTGACTCCAAGGGTCATCCCATATTGTGCATAGGTCACTTCCTGGGTCAGAATCCCCTGCAGCGCGAGGGAGGTATTATAGACCGGAATCATATAGAACCAGTCTTTCGGGGTATTGGTCGTAAACATGGTCATGATCCCCAGCACCAGGACCAGCATATACATCGGCATAACATAAGAGCTTGCCTCTTTCACTGTTTTTGCAAACACCGAAACGAGCACGATCACAGCTGAATATAAAAACGCGATCGCTACAAGGAGCAGCGCCAGCATCACGATCTGATGTCCGCTGAACGTCAGGCTGATCCCTAAGTCTTCCCCGGAAACGCCGCCCAGCATCTGGGGCATGAAGATGACCATAGCCGCCACATAAATGATCGATGATACGCCGGAAATGATCATCAGGGCAAATACCTTTCCAAGCACAATGGAACTTCGTTTAATCGGAGATACTAGCAGGCTTGCCATCGTTCCCCTCTCTTTCTCTCCTGCCACCATATCCGTTCCGATACCCATGGCTCCAGCGAATAGGAGAATGGTTACAAAATAGGGGAGCATCATTCCCAGAACCTTCCCCCCGGCCTTCTGCTCATCCTGGATGACCATATCCGGATTATCGGAATTTACTGTAAATACAGTGAGTTTCTGCATATCATCGACCCGTTCCGCCAAAAGCGCCTGCCGGTACATTTCCAGCACGCCTGTAGATATCATGTCGTAGGCTGCCCGGGAATAGTCTTCGGAAGGATTGTAATACGTCTTCACCTGCACAACCTCGTCGCCTGTCTGATAATCTGACACGTCTTCCTGGAAATTCTCCGGGAACTCGATCCACAGGTCCGCATCCCCATTACGGATACTCTCTGCCGCCGCTGCCCGGTCTTCCACCGGATAGAGCGTATAGGATATTTCCGTCTGTTTCAAAAATCCGTCAAATCCGTCCGGCGCATTCTCCACATACAATATAGGCACATGCTCATCCACGTCCTGCTCTGCTTTCATACTCATATTGCTGATCAGGCTCATTACAACGATCATGATAATGACCGGAAGGAAAAATACGGAAAACATCATTTTTACATCTTTAAATACACGGGCCAGTTCCTTGCCGCAGATCTGTCTGATTCCACTCATCATCATGCGTCCCCCTTTCTTTCCCTGTAAAGTTCAAAAAATGCGTCCTCTAAGTCTCCGGTCCCGGTTTCCTGCAGGATTTCGTGGAGCCTTCCTTCCGCCACCTTTTTCCCGTCAATGACCACGCCGATCCGGTCGCAGATCTTTTCCGCCTCCGACATGATATGCGTAGAAATAATGACCAGTTTCCCTTCACCTGCCAGTTTTTTCAGATAATCCGTCACGCCCCTCGCCGTCACAACGTCCAGACCATTGGTAGGCTCGTCAAAGATGACGATATCCGGGTCATGGACAAGACAGACCGCAATGGCTGCCTTCTGCCCCATCCCTGTGGACAATTCCTTGATCTTTTTGTGCGCGAAATCCTTAATTTCAAAATAATCAAACAGTTCTTCTTTCCTTGCCTGCAGCTTCTCCTGGGGAACATGATGCAGCTTTCCGAAAAAATCAAACATATAGTCCACGGAAAATTGCGGATCCAGCTTGATATCCCCGGTCAGGAACCCGATCTTTTCCCTCACCTGCTCCGGTTCTTTCTGCACTTCATGCCCGGCCACATAAATCTCCCCTTTCGTGGGACGGATGATCGTGGAAATACAACGCAGCGTAGTTGTCTTCCCTGCTCCATTCGGTCCCAGCAGTCCGTAGATCTCTCCCGGCACTGCACGCAGGCTTAAATCATCCACCGCCGTCTTCAGCGGATTTGTAGTCTTAGACTCTTTCATCTGCTTCTTATTCAATTTATAAATCTTAGTCAGATTTCTAATCTCAATCATCAGATACCACCTTCCTTGTACATATTATCTGTTTTCTTTATGTATTTTACATCTTCTTCTCATAAAAAAACCTGCCTGTTAAAAACAGGGCAAAATACAGCATGATCAACGCCCATACCGTCCAGAAGACTTCCATACTGAAAAATCCGGAAACTAACATCACCATATATCCGGTCAGAATCAACAATACCCCTGCTGTATAGTGGGCTTTCAAGGCAACCTGGATATTCCGTTCATCCGATTCCGCCAGCCGTTTCACCCGTAGTTTCTTCTCATCCTTCAATAACTTCCGGAGCTTTAGAAACCATACAATACATACCGCCAGGATCCCGCATCCCAACCCCATATATAATCCGGCTACAAACTCTCTCTCTCCCCCAAAGCACAACAAAAGCATGGAAACCACAATAGATGCCGCTCCCAGCACAGCCAGCACAGGGATAAAATTCCTTCTCTGCTTCAGCTTTTCTCTATACTCTTCGTCTGTCTTCGCAGGTTCCCACATTGATTTGAACAACATACGTTTTCCTCCTCCCGGTCAAATATAAAAATGTCTTCTATCTGCATCTCAAAAAATTGCGCGATCTTATGAGCAAGGACTAAGGACGCTTTGTACTTCCCATTTTCCAGGGAAATGATCGTCTGCCGCGTCACTTCTACCGCATCTGCAAGCTCACTCTGCGTAATCCTCCACTCTTTTCTCAGTTCCTGAATCTTGTTTTTCACATCGCCCCCCCCCTCATATTTGAGCGCCCTCGAGGAAATCTGCCTGATCTGCTTCTTTACATTAGTCAAGCAGACTTTACATATTAGTATAGTGAACTTTATATTAATTGTCAAGTGTATTTTACATTTCCCTTAAAAATCTGGGTACTATATGTTACATTTTTTAATTTAAAATTCCAAATTCCCCTTATCAATTTTTCCTAAAACGCCGATACTGTAGAAAAATGCTCCTTTAAAAATCATGCACTTTCAGAATCTCCCCTGCAGCCACAGAGGAGATTCTGAAAGTGCATGACATACTTTAAGGTGAGTATTTTATTTTAACATATTTTACATAAGGAGACTTTGTATTATGAAAAAGTTCTTTCAAAATCTTAAAATCAGCCAGAAACTTCGTATCCTTGTTTATGTAGCCCTCGTCGGCATGCTGCTGATCGGCGTGATCTCAATCAATTTAATGGGTAGATTGAATGAACAGACGACGGATATATCTACAAGCTGGCTTCCCAGTGTTGACACCGCCCGGGAAATGAATACGACCATTTCCAAAATCCGGCTCCATGAGCTTGCATACCTTACCGCCGTTTCCTCTGAAAGCAAGAATTTAAACCTGGAGGATCTGGAGCAGGAAAAGAAAGAGATGACCGCCCTTCTTGAAAAATATGGCAGCTTAATAGACGAGGAAGAAAAAACCTTTTATGATGCTGCTGAAAGCGCCTGGACTGCTTATAACCAGGCTGATGAAGAACTGATGGCCCTGGCGGAGCAGAGAAAAACCGAAGAAGCCCGTAAGCTTCTTGAAGGGGAATGTGTCGAGCTTTATAATTCCGTAACCGCCTCTTTGAGCGATATTATCGAATATAATACACAAGGCAGCGTGCAGGCAGCAGAAGAAGGCACTGTACTTTACAGAACATCCATCTTTGTCCAGACCATTGTTAACGTCCTTCTCATGACCGTCCTTCTCTACTTTTCATTTGTGATCATCCGCTGTATCAAGCTGCCCATATTTGAGATTGAAAATGCCGCGGTCAAGATGGCGCAGGGAGACCTGGACATCAATATCTCCTATACCTCCCCGGATGAACTGGGAGTTCTTTCTGACCAGGTACGCGAGCTGATCCGCAAGCTTCGTGCTATCATTGACGATGAAAAAACATTCCTTGCCAAAATGGCATCCGGTGATTTTACTATTGATTCTGCATGTGCGGAAGAATACACCGGCGGATTCCGGCCTTTGCTGGATTCCTTCCGTGGTATTTCTGAAAAGCTGAATGACACTCTGCTACAGATCAACAACAGTTCTGAGCAGGTTGCCAATGGTTCAGAGCAGGTATCCAGCGGCGCGCAGGCGCTTTCCCAGGGCGCCACAGAACAAGCAAGCTCCGTGGAAGAGCTGGCTGCCACAGTAACTGAGATTTCCGAGCGTGTAAAGGAAAACGCAGAACATGCACAGAAAGCCAATGACATGGCAAATACGGTCAGGACAGAGATGGATACGAGCAACCAGAAAATGCAGGATATGATCCAGGCAATGGGAGATATCAGTCATTGTTCCGATGAGATCGGCAAGATCATTAAGACCATTGAGGATATTGCATTCCAGACCAACATTCTCGCTCTAAATGCCGCCGTAGAAGCTGCCCGCGCCGGAGATGCTGGAAAAGGGTTCGCCGTTGTGGCTGATGAGGTCCGTAACCTGGCAAGCAAGAGCGCCGAGGCTTCCCATAGCACGGCTGCGCTGATTGAAAATTCTCTGCGTGCAGTGAACAGCGGAACCCAGATTGCGGACGAAACGGCACAATCCTTGCTGGAGGCTGTGGAAGGCGTCAAGGCCATGAACGGCCTCATTGGCCAGATTTCGGAAGCCAGCAGCACACAGGCGGATGCTGTTTCCCAGATTTCCATGGGGATCGACCAGATTTCCAGTGTCGTACAGACCAACTCGGCAACCGCGCAGGAAAGCGCTGCCGCAAGCGAAGAATTATCCAGCCAGTCCCAGATTATGAAGAGGCTGGCAGGAAGATTCCGTTTAAAGTAAGCATGTCCGCCTGACTCGTTGCTTCGCGAGAATAAAGTGTACATTTATTTGATAATGGCGGAGTACTTTTCTGAATCATATACAACGATTTCTGAAAAGTACTCCGCCATTTTTAATTGCCGCTTTGATCTTACTCTTTTGCGGGCAGACTGAACCTCTAAATGACGATTCCTTTATGGCCGCCCCGCCTGCTCTCCTTTTCTTTCCTGTATCTCCTGCACGATCTGGTTATAAGCTTTCCTGTTCAATCGGTAGAAAAACAGTACTGCTGCCGTAACAATCCACAAAATACCCGGAATGGTCGTAAAGGAATGTTTCATCACCGCCAGGACCGCCCCGTTCTGCTGCTGGTTCGCAGCATACCCACAGGCTCCCAAGACTGCCGCCAGCACGGAGGTTCCGATGGCCATGCCGATCTTATTTCCCAGAGAAATGAATGCGTACTGAAATCCATCATTTCTAAGCCCGGTCTTCCACTCTCCATACTCCACGCAGTCCGGAATGATCGCGTAAATCGCAGTATTGAACCCTGAGAAGAAAAACTGTGCCAGACAAGAGAATACATAAAACGAAACCGGAGAACTTTCCACACTGAAGAAATACATGCAGACCATGCTGATTCCCGTCATCAGCGCAAAGATGGATGCTGCGCGGCCTTTATTATTTGTAAGCCTAAACAGCGGCGGGAAACAGGCTGCCCCGATAATGGACGGGATAATGATGCAGAGGGAGTAGGTACTGAACAAAGACTGATCCCCTTCCACATAGGTAAAATAATACAGCGCATCCGCATTCCTTCCGTATAATGTCAGCCCGAATAAGAACTGGCCTGCAGCCGCGATCAGATAAGGCCTATTCTGTATGACCGCGGATAATTGTGTTTTCAGGGATATTTTCTTCTTTTCTGGTATCTCCACAGCCTCTTTTGTCTTTGCGAAACAGAAGATGTGACATGCTGCAAAGATGCATCCATAAATAACGGCTACCAGTAAATATCCTCTTTTGTCATTTCCTTTTCCCAGGGATGAAATCAATGGAACCGTGATAATATTTATGATTCCGATGGCGATCATGGCGCTCACGGAACGAAAGGTGTTGATCTTGGCGCGCTCCTCAATGTTCTGCGTCATGGCTCCGCACAGGGTGCCGTAGGGGATATTGACACAGGTATAGCCCAGGACCAGAATGCAATATGTAATGACCATGTAGATGATCTTCGCCGTGGGGGACCAGTCCGGATGTGCCCAGAAAGAAAGCATCAGCACGATTGCGGTAAGCGGCGCGGCGACCAGCAGCCAGGGCCGGTAGCGGCCCCATCTGGTATGTGTCTTATCGCTCAGACTCCCAATGACCGGGTCATTGATGGCGTCCCAGAATCTGGAAAATAACATCAATGCAGCCACTGCGCCCATACTGATCTGAAATACATCTGTATAGAAAATCATTAAGAAATTTCCTACAAACATCCAACTGAAATTACAGCCCACATCTCCCATACCATATGCAATCTTACTGATCAATGGCACTTTGATATCCGTATTCTTATTATCCATTTTAGCCTCCCATATTTTCCTGCTGATTGATTGCCTGCCATACTTTTTTATGCAGCATTTTCCATTATCCCTGCGGCTGCTTCCTGCGCCGTCTGAAACAGCCGCCTGTCATTTATAACTTTTCACTGACCCGTCATTTACAGCTTTTTATCGCCCCATTATGTCCAGCTTTTTATTGGCTCCTGCGGATTGCCGTCCGGCTTTCTGCTTTTCATGCGTCCTGCGCGATCTTGATGACAGCTTTCACGATATCAGCTTTGTTATTTACGCTGTAATCCATAGCCTTCTGCGCTTCATCCAGTGAAAAGATATCTGTCACGATCCCTTTTAGGTTTACTTTGCCGGATGCAACTGCGTCAATGGCCATCGGATAAATATGACGGTAACGGAAGACGGTTTTGAAAGTCAGCTCTTTGTCCAGGACCAGGCTCATAGGAAGCGTCATCTCGCCGGTCTTGCTATATCCTACCAGCACGATATTCGACCCCTTCTTTGCGATCTGGATAGCCTGCCTTGTGGTAATCTCTGTCCCTGCTGTTTCCACGATCAGATCCATGCCTTTGCCGCCTGTAAGCTGAAAGGCGCGTTCTAAGACGTCTTCTTTTGCCCCGTTGATGACTCCGTCAGCCCCCAGTTCCAATGCTTTTTCCAGCCGTTTCTCCATAATGTCTACCACGTAAACCTCGGATACGCCTCTTGCTTTCAGCGCCATCATGGATACCAGGCCGATACATCCGGCTCCCATCACAACTGCTTTTTGTCCCAAATGTGCATCCCCCTGGATTGCAGCATGGAATCCGACTGCCAGAGGTTCGGTCAAAGCGCCTTCCAAAGTGCTGACATTCTCAGGCAGTTTGAAGCAAAGGTCTGCCTCATGGGCTACATATTCCTGAAATACCCCGTCTACCGGAGGTGTGGCAAAGAAAATAACATCCGGACAGAGGTTGTATTTTCCCTGCTTGCAGAATTCGCAGTGTCCGCAGGTTTTTCCCGGTTCCAGCGCAACCCGGTCTCCCACCTGCAAATGCTTTACGTCCGCGCCGACCTCTACAACGACTCCGCCCGGCTCGTGTCCCAGGACGAAAGGCGGTTCCACTACATAATCCCCGATGGCGCCGGTCTCGTAATAATGCAGGTCTGATCCGCAGATTCCCACATAATCCAGCTTTACCAGGACTTCATCTGCCTTTGGCACAGGAATGCTTCTTTCCTCAAAACCCATCTTGCCGATTCCTTCCATAACTGCTACTTTCATTTTTCCTTCCATGATTTCTTCCTCCTGTTTTTCATATAATATCGTTGTTCCAACTATTTGTTAAACACTTTATTAAATAGTTTTATTATGTATCTTATGATACACTCAGTATTCAGCATTGTCAACTGTTTCTCCGTTGAAATTTCCTTTTCGGCAAAGTGCTGTAATCCGGGCAGTCATTTTTGGTGAATACGCACAAAAAAAGAATTGCTGGATAAGCATAACATTGCAGCAGTCCCATAAGTAAAATAAATACCCTGCTCTCAGCAACACACTAATAAACGTATGAAAAATATATTTGCATCTCGCCATACTTCACAACAAATGCAGCCCTATCAACCATTGTTTTACAAAAAAAAGATTTATATTGAATGCCTGAAAAACTTAATAACACAAAATTATGGGGTGAAATCCTCAAAGCAATCGTGGATGCCATGCCGGAACAGCTTTTCCCTCTTTTCAAAGAAGTCTATGGAAAAGACTACCCAAAAGGTACTCCTATTACTTTGCTTGCCACAGAATACTCCACCTATCAGGAGCAGCCTGACGCCCCGCCCGGTTCCCGGCTGACGGATGTCACGCTGCTGGTAAACGGTACAGATTATTATCATCTGGAGTGCCAGATGCATAATGAACAGGAAATGGTCATCCGCATGATCGCATACGACCTCCATGTAGCCATGCAGCATACTGATTATTCTAATGCTTGGGAGCCACCAATTTAAAGCTTGAGAGCCACCCAAAAT
>CAJUTU010000065.1 GCA_910589385.1 uncultured Lachnospiraceae bacterium | reverse complement strand
GAACAATTTTCTTTTTAAATTCGGGAGTGTAGTTTTGTGACATAATGAGTACCTCTTTTCTTATGATTTTTATTATACTTCATTAGCCACTCCCGTTACAACTTTATTATAGCACTTCAGACAACATGATTGAAAAGAACCGGAAAGTCAGTGAAGAAAAGGTAGCCAGGGCGAAAAGCGCAATTCGGGAGATGATCGAGGAAGAAGAAAAAGTCACGATCCCAAAGCTGATGAAAAAGACAGGGTTGTCCCGGGGATTCTTTTATAAGAACCCGGTGGTGCGAAAAGAGATGGACAGAGCGCTGGATCTCCAGGCAGGGATGGTGGACAGCAAACGAAGGGTTCAGGATATGGTGATGGAGAACCGGATTGAGATGCTGGAACAGACGGTTACAAAACTGAAGAAAGAAAACGCAGAATTGAAACAGCAGAATGAGAAGCAGCAGAAACTGTTAAATAAGAAGAATTTGAGTATATTGAAGTCATGAGGTGAAGGAAGAAAATTACATAGAACCAAGCGGGCATGTGGGGAGCATGCCTGTGGTTCTGTTGCAGATATAAAGATAGGAAACAGGGAGTTATCCGGAAGGGTAGCGCCTGCTTTTTGGGGAGTCAGGAGGACTTTGGGAAAGGGTACACATTACACAAATGTGTATACCGCTAAAGCCAGTGTTTTCAAGGCATGAGGGGGATGGGGTACAGATTACAGATGAACCGACAGGAAATTTAGACAGTGCGGCAGGTGCTGAAATTATGGATTTATTACGAGCAATTAATCAAAATAGCGGACAGACAATTCTTATGGTAACACATTCCCAAGAAGCGGCAAAAAGCAGTAATCGGGTGATTACAGTAAAAGATAGGATGATCGTTTAGCTAGGGCAGCTGTATGTGCGGATTCTCTTTTTTTGGATTTTGGAATGCAGTAGCATGTTTCCTGAGATTGTGATAGAATGAGGAAAAAATATGAGAAGGGACAGATCAGGCATGAATGCTGTAGAAATATTAAAAAAGTATTTTGGATATGATTCATTCAGGAAAGGGCAGGAGGCTATTATACAATCTATTTTATCAGAACGCGACGCCCTGGCAGTGATGCCTACAGGGGCGGGGAAATCGATCTGCTATCAGGTGCCGGCTCTTCTGCTCCCGGGGATCACCCTTGTGATATCGCCGCTCATCTCTCTCATGCAGGATCAGGTGAAGTCTTTGAATGAAGCAGGGATCCATGCCGCCTTTATCAATTCATCCCTGACAGAAACGCAGATATCGAAGGCACTTGATCTGGCTTTAAGGGGAACCTATAAAATCATTTATGTGGCGCCGGAGAGACTGGAAAGTGCAGGGTTCCTACAGTTTGCGGCCCAAGCGGAAATTTCCATGGTTACCGTGGATGAGGCCCATTGTATCTCGCAGTGGGGACAGGATTTCAGGCCCAGTTATCTGAAGATCGTTGATTTTATCGGCCGCCTGCCCAAACGGCCGATCGTAAGTGCATTCACGGCAACGGCTACAGAAGAAGTAAAGACAGATATCGAATGCATTTTAAAATTAGAACATCCGAGCGTTGTTGTAACAGGGTTTGACAGGGAAAATCTGTATTATCGCGTGGAAGACACTTCTGCAAAGTTTAAGGATGGTTTTGTGCTTGACTATATTGCCGGACATCCGAATGAAAGTGGGATTGTATATTGTGCTACCAGAAAAAATGTAGATGCTTTGTATGAGACTCTGTTTAAGCAGGGAATTCCTGTGGCGCGCTATCATGCGGGAATGGATAACAGGACAAGGAAGCTCAGCCAGGATGATTTTATTTATGACAGAGCACAGGTCATCGTGGCAACCAATGCATTTGGTATGGGGATTGACAAGTCCAATGTACGATTTGTGATTCATTACAATATGCCCCAGAGTATGGAAAATTATTATCAGGAGGCAGGACGTGCGGGACGTGACGGAGAAAACGCACAATGCATTCTTTTATTTTCGGCCCAGGATGTGGTCATCAACAAATTTCTTTTGAATCAGAAGGAGTTTGAGGATGTGGACAACGGGGATATGGAACTGATCAAGCAAAGAGATGCTTATAGACTACAGATTATGGAGGGATATTGCAGGACCACATCCTGTCTTAGAAATTACATCCTGGAATACTTTGGTGAGAAAACCAATACCCCCTGTGATAACTGTGGAAACTGTCACCGCGGATATTCTGAGGTGGATATGACAATGGATGCGAAATGGGTGATCAATTGTATTGCGGAGACAAAGGGCAGATATGGACAGAATATTGTGATCGGGACACTGCTTGGCGCAAATCGTGCCAGGCTAAAAGAGATGGGTGCTGCAGCCTATAAGTCCTATGGGATGTTGTCACATAGGACTGAGAAGGAACTTCGCCTGCTGATCAGCCAGATGCTGTCCGAAGGATATCTTTTTCGGACGGAAGGAGCCTATAGTGTCCTTCAGATGGGGGATATCAGCAGGCTGAAAGAAGAGAGTACCCGCGTGATGATCAAGAAATTTGAGGAAAAAGAAGAACCAGCAGTCAGCAGGAAGCAGAGAAAAAGGAGTACAGATTCTCTTACCAGCATGGGATTCAGATTGTTTGAAAAGCTCCGTCAGCTTCGGTTTGCGATTGCGAAAGAAGAAGCAGTGCCGCCATACATTGTTTTTAATGATAAGACGCTGATTGATATGTGTGTCAGAAGTCCGAAGGATAAACAGGAAATGCTGATGGTCTCTGGAGTGGGAGAAAATAAGTTTTATAAATATGGGCAGAGGTTTCTGGATGAGATTGCAGAGTTCCTTGCAGAACATTCGGATGCTGTTCTTAGCGTAGGGGCAGAGGAAGATGTTTTGGACGGATTTTCGGAAAAAGGAAAAAAGCCAAAAGGCCGGAAGGGAGAATTCTATCTCAATCCCGGAGACGCAGAAAAGTTTGAATATTCAGAGTATGATTATATCAGCGATATCAAAGAACGATTAAACAATATCTGCAGCGCTGAAAACGTTAAAAAGGTTACGGTTGCTGCGATATGGGACTACCTCGTATTTGCCGGCCTGGCTGTGGAAGAGGAGAGAGACGGAAGATTTATGAAAGCTCCGACAGAATCAGGACTGGCGATGGATATCAAAACAGTAGACAAAGTCAGACAGAGTGGATTTGAATATCAGCTTCTTATGTATCCAAAGGCGGTTCAGAAGATGATCGTAGAACATTTTGCCGGCTTAAGAGATGAGGACAACTCTGGGGATGACGGGGCAATGCTAAGGAATCAAAGGTCGAATCACGGCCTTCCATGGACCGATGAAGAAGATGAGCGGCTGGTGGGTGAATTTCAATCCGGCTTGAAAATGGCTGAAATTGCAAAGATACATGGCAGGACTAACGGTTCGATCCAGGCACGGCTGGAGAAACATGGCCTTATTGAGTAAGGGACTGTACATGTAATTTATCCATAGTTCCGAATCTTCTGATAAGCAATCCGTTCGCTTCCATCCTCCAGATAAATAATCCCGCATCGGGTGAAGCCATTCTTCTGTAATAAACGCTGCATGATATGATTGTCGCGGTGCGTATCGATTCTTACGCTGCCGCATTGAGAGAGCGCCCAGTCGAGACAGAAGGAAGCGGTTCCCTTGATCGTCCCATCTGATGTGATACGGTGGACTACACCATAAGGAGCATCATCCAGCCATTGTCCATTGTAAATCTTGCGGTACGTGTCATCTGTCCCGAAACGGTAATAAAATGCAGCAAGAATCTTACCGTGTTCCTCGCACACATAACTGCACCCTTCCAGAATATCGGATTCCAGAAGAGCTTGTGCGGGATAGCTGTTTCCCCATTGTGTAGGATTGTTGTGGGCTGCCATAAATATTCGGGCATTTTTATAAAGCTCCAGAAGAATGCTAAGATCAGCCATCGTGGTTTTTCTTATTTTCATATGATACCTCTTTGTAATATCCGAGAGCGCTTATCGATCAATGGATTATTTGTAGTGTTTATCTTATGTATATAGTTTACAGGTTACATGCAACTGATGCTGTGTGAGTAACTACAGTTTAACATAGCGCTATTTGATTGGCAACCCTTTATCAGCATAGCGGCTGATGAGCGAACTGTAACTGTCAAACTTCATAAAACTGCATATAAAATAAAAAGGCTTGCATATTATTCATTAAAGATGTATAATTATGCAAGCGTTTTTTCATGCTATTGCATACAGGAAATCTGCCGGTGACAGGTTTTCTGTGTATGTGCGATTTTATGCAAAAAAAAACTTTACATCCAATCAGAAGAGGTATATGATTTGGATTATGCGAGAAAGGATGTGTTATGATGATCAAAGCAGGAATCATAGGTTCCACCGGTTATGCAGGCGGTGAACTTGTCAGAATATTATCTGCCCATAAAGAAGCAGAGGTGAAATGGTACGGCTCCAGAAGCTATATAGATAAAAAATATGCGGAAGTTTACAGGAACATGTTTCAGATTGTAGATGCTGTCTGTATGGATGATAATATGGAGGAACTGGCAGGCCAGGTAGATGTGATTTTTACGGCAACACCGCAGGGACTGTGCGCATCCCTGGTTAATGAGGAAATCTTATCGAAAGTAAAGATCATTGATCTGAGTGCGGATTTTAGGATCAAGGACGTGTCAGTGTATGAACAGTGGTATGGGATAGAGCATAAAAGTCCGCAGTTTATAAAGGAAGCGGTGTACGGCCTGTGTGAGGTAAACCGGGAGGACATTAAAAAAGCACGACTGGTTGCGAATCCGGGATGTTATACGACTTGTTCAATCTTGACCGCTTATCCATTAGCGAAAGAAGGTCTGATCGATATGAGTACATTGATCATAGATGCAAAATCAGGAACTTCCGGCGCCGGAAGAGGGGCAAAGCTTCCCAATCTGTTCTGCGAGGTCAATGAGAATATGAAGGCCTATGGCGTAGCAGCCCACAGGCATACACCGGAAATCGAGGAACAATTGGGATATGCATCCGGCGGAAAGGTTGTTTTGAATTTTACACCCCATCTTGTCCCCATGAACCGGGGGATCTTAGCGACAGAGTATGCAAAACTGACAAGAGAAGTAAGTTATGAAGAAGTAAAAGCCATATATGATAAATATTATGCAGAGGAAAAATTTGTCCGGGTATTGGAACAGGATGAATACCCTGAGACGAAATGGGTAGAAGGCAGCAATTATGTGGATGTGAATTTTAAGATCGATCCACGTACAGGAAGGATCATCATGATGGGCGCGGTCGATAATCTGGTGAAGGGCGCGGCAGGCCAGGCTGTCCAGAATATGAACCTGATGTTCGGGCTGAAGGAATCCGAGGGGCTGGAGCTTGTGCCCATGTTTCCTTAGGCAGGCTGGAATAAGAGCAGGGTGATCAATATATATAATTTTCGGGAGGAAATTATGGTACGAACAATGACCATTGAAGATTATGACGGAGTATATACTCTATGGATGTCCATTAAGGGTTTCGGAATCCGAAGTATCGATGATTCCAGAGAAGGTGTGGGCCGCTTTTTGAAAAGAAATCCAACCACCAGTGTGGTGGCGGTAGAAGATGGAAGGATTGTAGGGAGTATCCTCTGTGGGCATGACGGGCGCCGGGGCTGTCTGTATCATGTATGCGTGCATAAGGATTACCGAAGACGCGGGATTGGAAAAGCCATGGTGGTACGGGCTATGGAAGCGTTAAAAGCAGAGCAGATCAGCAAAGTGTCCCTGATTGCATTTACCAAAAATGATATCGGGAATGCGTTTTGGAATACCATAGGGTGGACAAAACGGCAGGATTTGAATTACTATGATTTTGTGCTGAATACGGAAAATATTACTGCATTTAATGAGCAGTGACATAAGCCCAGAATACAGGATTAAGAGAGGAAGAAAATGATGGAAATTATAAAAGGCGGTGTAACAGCGGCAAAGGGATTTCAGGCAGCAGCGGCAGCAGCGGGGATCAAGTATGAGGGCCGCACGGATATGGCAATGATCTATAGTGAAAAACCGTGCAAGACAGCCGGGACATTTACGACAAATGTGGTAAAGGCTGCCCCTGTAAAATGGGACAGGATGCAGATAGAAAGCGGCGTAAAAGCTCAGGCGGTCATTATCAATTCCGGGATTGCCAATGCCTGCACAGGTCCGGAGGGTGACCGGGTGTGCCAGGAAACGGCCCAAAAGGCCGGTGAAGTACTGGGGATTGAGAAAGAAGGAGTTCTGATCGGTTCCACTGGAGTGATTGGGATGCAGATACCTATGGAAAAATTAAAAGCCGGGATTCAAAAACTCTCAGAGGATCTGGGCGAAGATGCTGCACATGGAACACAGGCAGCAAAAGCGATCATGACGACAGATACCCTGGAAAAAGAAGCGGCAGCCTGTATTGAGATTGGCGGAAAAAAGGTAACCATCGGCGGGATGGCAAAGGGGTCGGGCATGATTCATCCGAATATGTGTACCATGCTCGCATTTGTCACTACGGACGCGGCGATTTCAAGAAAGGCATTGAGAAAAGCGCTGCAGGCGGATGTGCAGGATACTTATAATATGATTTCCGTTGACGGCGATACATCCACAAATGATACCCTATTGCTTTTGGCAAATGGAATGGCAGAAAATGAAAAAATACGTTATGGAACCCCGGAGTATGAGAAGTTTCTGGAAGCATTACATTATGTAAATGAAACACTTGCAAAAAAAATGGCAGGGGACGGTGAAGGAGCCACCGCATTATTTGAAGCAAAAATTGTAGGGGCAGGTTCAAAAGAACAGGCAAAGACACTTGCAAAATCTATCGTCTGCTCCAATCTTACCAAGGCAGCGGTCGCAGGGCATGACGCCAACTGGGGGAGGATCCTCTGTGCAATGGGATATTCTGGGGCAGGATTCGACCCGGAAAAAGTAGATTTGTATCTGGAAAGCCAGGCCGGAAAACTCCAGCTTGTGCAAAATGGGTCAGCTTTAGATTACAGTGAGGAAAAAGCAACTGAAATTTTATCCCAGCCGGAGGTGACGGCGATCGCGGATATTAAGGAAGGGACAGAACAGGCTGCAGCATGGGGCTGTGATCTGACCCACGGATATATTGATATCAACGCAGACTATAGAAGTTAATATCTGCTATAAATAGCGAAGCTTTGTTATGCCCAAAGGGCATCCTGTAATACATGCCCCAGTGGGACAGATGGACTTTAGTTTTAGAAGAAAGAAGGAATATGGAATGAATGACAATATGCAGCAATATTTGGATAAGGCGCAGGTTTTAATAGAAGCGCTGCCTTATATCCAGCGGTTTAACCGGAAGATCATCGTGGTGAAATATGGCGGAAGCGCGATGATCGATGATGAGTTGAAAAAGCAGGTCATCCAGGATGTGACCCTTTTGAAACTGGTTGGGTTTAAACCGATCATCGTACATGGCGGAGGTAAGGAGATCAGCCGGTGGGTCGGAAAAGTGGGGATGGAGCCGAAGTTTATCAATGGCCTGCGTGTCACGGATGAGGATACCATGGAAGTGGCGGAGATGGTACTTGGAAAGGTCAACAAAGGCCTGGTGCAGCTCGTAGAGGAACTGGGGGTGCGTGCCATTGGTATCAGTGGAAAAGACGGTGCGCTTTTAAAAGTAGAAAAAAAATATTCTGACGGCCAGGATATCGGCTTTGTGGGAGAGGTAAAGGAAGTCAATGCGGCAATCCTTTTTGACCTTCTGGAAAAAGACTTTCTGCCGATTGTCTGCCCGGTGGGAATGGACAGCGAATATCATACTTATAATATCAATGCGGATGATGCTGCCTGTGCCATTGCACGTGCAGTAAAAGCTGAAAAACTGGCATTTCTGACAGACATTGAAGGGGTATACAAAGACCCGGACGATCCGAAGACCTTGATTTCAGAATTGTGGGCTGAGGAAGCAAAAAAACTGATCACAACAGGCTATATCGGAGGAGGGATGCTGCCCAAGCTTCAGAACTGTATTGATGCCATTGAGAACGGAGTTTCGCGCGTACATATCCTGGACGGCCGGATTCCTCACTGCCTGTTGCTGGAAATCTTTACGAATAAAGGAATCGGTACAGCTATTTTAAATGACAAAGAAAGCAGGTACTATTATGGTGAATGAAAAGGTGAAAAATGGAGAGGAATCTCTTCTGCATATTTATAACCGTTTTCCTGTGGCTCTCGATCATGGGGAAGGAGTGTATCTATATGATACGGAAGGAAAACAATATCTGGATTTTGCAGCCGGAATCGGTGTGACAGGATTGGGATACCATAATAAGGAATTGAATGATGCATTAAAAGAACAGATTGACAAATTGTTCCACATTTCGAATCTGTATTACCATGAAAATTGTGGGATAGCAGCAAAAGCATTGGCCAGTGCCTCGGGTATGGATAAAGTGTTTTTCACAAACAGCGGAGCCGAAGCAATCGAAGGTGCGTTGAAAGCCGCCAGAAAATACGCCTGGACTAAAAAGTCCGGCAGATATGAGCTGATTGCCATGGAGCATTCTTTCCATGGAAGGACTGCCGGAGCTGTGTCTGTTACGGGGCATCCAGAGTACAGAGAACCCTTTGAGCCGCTGCTGCCGGGAGTCCGTTTTGCAAAATACAATGACTTGGACAGTGTGAAAGCGCTGGTAAATGAAAAAACCTGCGGGATCATCCTGGAACCTTTGCAGGGCGAGGGTGGGATCCACCCGGTGGGCCAGGAATTTATGGAAGGCATCCGTAAAATCTGCGATGAGAATGATATCCTGATGATCTGCGATGAGGTGCAGTGCGGTATGGGGCGTACCGGGACTATGTTCGCATGGCAGGGATACGGTATCCGTCCGGATATCCTGACGATGGCAAAGGCCATTGGCAATGGAATTCCTGTCGGGGCGTTTGCCATGACAGAAAAAGTGGCGGAATCTTCATTGAAGCCGGGAGACCATGGGACTACTTATGGCGGAAATCCTCTTGCCTGCATGGCCGTCAGTAAGGTACTGGAAATTTTTGAAAAAGAACAAATTGTAGAGCATGTGAAGAAAGTTGGCGCATATCTGAGCAGCCGTCTGGATGAACTGGCAGAAAAAATGGACTGTGTGACCCAGCGCCGCGGCAAAGGATTGATGCAGGGGCTCGCCGTTACCAAGCCGTTTGCAGAGGTCTGCCAGTGTGCACTGGAAGAGGGGCTTTTGGTGATATCAGCGGAAGGGAATGTGATCCGGCTTCTTCCACCCTTGATCATTGAAGAAAAACATGTGGATGAAATGATCCGAAAACTTGAAAAAGCGCTGTCCTAAAAAGTTGAACGATCAGGAGCCGCCGTGACAATATCTGGATTTTATAGGCATAACAGTTCTGAACAGGAATAAAAGCTGGCCATTTGCGCATACTGAACATTGAGATGCAGGGGAAACACTGCAAAAGAGGATGGAGGTATGTGTGAAATGTTTGGTTTTTTAATTGCACTGTTATCCGGCGCTTTGATGAGCGTTCAGGGAGTGTTCAATACTCAGGTAACGAAAACGACGGGAATGTGGGTATCCAATGCCTGGGTACAGCTCAGTGCATTTGCAGTATGTGCCGTCATGTGGCTGGTTATGGGGAGAGATGAGATTTCTGCGATTACAAGGGTGGAACCAAAGTATATGCTGCTTGGAGGCGCTATCGGGGCGGGGATTACATGGACCGTGATCAAAAGTATGGAAGCCTTGGGTCCGGCGAAATCTGCATTGCTTATCGTGGTTGCACAATTGACTGTGGCATATGTGATTGAACTTTTCGGGATGTTTGGTGTAGAAAAGGCCTCCTGGGATTGGGTGAAGGCAGGCGGCCTGGTGCTGGCGTTAGTCGGGATTGCGATTTTCCAGTGGGAAAAGTAAGGAATCATATGACAATGTTTTATGATTTATGAAATATACGGTAACAAGTGACTGCTCGGTAATATAATTAGAAAAATGTATAGAAAAGGAGAAGGGTATGGAATATGCTGAGTTAACCAGGAAGAGCAGTACAAAGTATAAAAGGAGGATGCAGTACATTCCTCCCAAAATAGATCATGGACATCAGATCATACAGAGGATGCTTATAAAAGCAAAGGTATCAAAAAATACAATTAGTATGAGTGAAGATGGAACTGTGCGTGGGGACATCACGTATGGAACTGAGATTGAAGTCAATACACTTGTGACGAAAGAGATATTAGGGAGAACCTTTTATTGCTGCAATGAGCCGGGAGGAGATACTTTTTTCTACATAAGAGAAGATTGTCTGAAAGTAGGTACCTGGCGCTCGGATATGCGGGCTCCCAGAGTAAATATTATAAATGATGATGACCCGGCGGCCAGTGCGGCAGGGCTTGCAGCATTAGAAAGAGGGAATCAGGAAAGTGTATCTCAGTCTTTAGGATCCGTATTTGAGCTTTATGCAAACTCTTTTTTTAGAGTATTGCATAATACAGCTTTTGTGATTGCCAACTATGGGGATGGACACAACAATGAACTTGATTTTGTAGTCTTTGAGCGACGCATTGGCAGGATTATAATATATAGCGCTAAAATGAATCCAAGGGCATTTAAACGATGCAGAGACCTCGAAATGTGGCAAAATCTCAGGGAGTCTATATTTGAATCTGAGGATTACTCTATGCAGATTGGGTCGCCAGGTGAGTATGGAACTTTTTATGAAAGTCCAGAAATTCGTGTGATACATCCCGGAAGCTTTAGCATGGATAGGAAAGAGTTTGCCGATAAATTTGCACCAGGATGGAGAGAATTACCGCAAACAAAAAAGGTTTCTAAATAGAAATTTTATTTTACCTATTGTAATTTAGAAACGAATTCGTTACAATAAGGGTGTATGTGTAAAGGGGTTTACACGGGTTTTTTCTGTGAGGAGAAAGATGATCAGCAGAAAATTACGAATGGCAGCAGAATTGCTGGTATTGAGTTTGGCATTGGCTGTTTGTACCGGCTGCAGGGCGAAGGGTACGGATAGCCTGGAGGTTCTAAGCCTGGAAAAAGGTGCGGATGACCAAAAAGTAACCCTGGAGGAACACTCTGAGGAAAATACAATGCCAGGCAGCACAGTGGAAAACGAAGACAGGGAAGCTTTAGGAACAAAAGAAAGCGAAGAGGCAGGACGGGAAGAGAAGAAAAAGATTTTCGTGTATGTATGCGGTGCCGTACAGGTGCCGGGAGTCTATGGGCTTGAGGAAGGGGCAAGGCTTTATGAAGCCATTGCATGTGCAGGCGGTGTCCGTGAGGATGCGGCGGAAGAAAGTATAAATCAGGCTGAGGCTGTCGCAGACGGAGAACGTCTTTATATTCCCACGGACGAAGAAGTCCGGCAGGGATTGGAAGATTTCTTAAAGTCCGGCGTTTCTGTTGGAACTGAAGGGGTCAAAAGTCTGGAAAATGAAAGGATATCCGGCGAGAGCGGAACAGGCTCATCTGGCGGTGGGAGCAGCACAGATTCTGCCGGGAAGATCAATATTAATACAGCTTCCAAAGAAGAATTGAAGACCTTGAATGGAATCGGGGATACCAGGGCGGAAAGCATCCTGTCATACAGGGAGTTAAACGGCCCGTTTCAGACAATCGAAGATCTGATGGAGGTGGACGGGATTAAAGAAGGGGTATTCAATAAGATGAAGGACAGTATTACAGTAAATTAAAGGGAAGAGTAAGATGGCCGAGAAGAAAGTCTTAGTAGTGGATGATGAAAAGTTAATCGTGAAAGGGATACGTTTCAGTCTGGAACAGGACGGCATGAAGGTAGACTGCGCATATGACGGGGAAGAGGCGTTGAAATTTGCCCGGAAGTGTGAATACGATCTGGTACTTCTGGATGTGATGCTGCCGAAGCTGGATGGATTTCAAGTCTGCCAGCAGATCCGGGAATTTTCTGACATGCCTGTGGTGATGCTTACTGCAAAAAGTGAGGATATGGACAAGATTCTTGGGCTGGAATATGGTGCGGACGACTACATTACCAAGCCGTTCAACATTTTAGAAGTTAAGGCGCGCATCAAGGCGATCATGCGCAGGACAGCCAGGAAAGAAGAGGTTCCGCAGAGTACGATCCTTGTAAAGGGCAACATGAAGATTGATTGTGAGAGCAGAAGAGTCTTTATTGGAGAACGGGAGATCAATCTGACTGCGAAAGAGTTTGATGCGCTGGAGCTCCTTGCTACAAACCCAAATAAAGTATACAGCAGGGAAAACCTGTTAAATATTGTCTGGGGGGCAGATTATCCCGGAGGCGCCAGAACAGTCGATGTACATATCAGAAGGCTACGGGAAAAGATTGAGATTAATCCAAGCGAACCGCAGTATGTGCACACGAAGTGGGGAGTTGGTTATTATTTCAAAGGTTAAATTTCACTTTCAAATTCGAGATAAAATCATAAAAAGTATGCATTTCCGTGTGATATTGATTATCTTGTGTGTGGGGATGCTGCCGGGAATCGGTGCCTATATAGGGATTATTAAGGCGTATGAGTCCAGGGCAGTCTCTCTGCGCACTGCGGAGATACAGAATCAATGTACAATTCTATGTGATCAATTGAACAGCTATAATTATCTAATGGATAATTCTTCCGATGTTATCAATGCCAGTCTGACACAATTGACGAATATTTATAATGGACGGGTCATGATCGTCAATAAGGAATTGACCGTAATTAAGGATACGTATGCCCTGGATGAAGGCAAGACGATTGTCTCTGAAAATGTCATCCGGTGTATGAAAGGGGACAGCACCAATTTCTATGATAAGAAAAACCGGTATATAGAGGTGACTTCACCGATCATGGAGGCAGGTTCAAAAAAAATTGCCGGTGTGATGCTGGCCAGTGTTTCTACGGATACGATCGAGGATAGCCTGCGGATCTTCTACACAAAGGGCAGAGGGATTTTATGGATCATTTCTGTTCTGGTGCTGGTATTTTCCGTTTTGGTCTCTTATCAGATCGTACGGCCTTTGCGGAAAATCACAGACGGGATTGAAAATATTTCCGAGGGATTTCAGGATGAAGAGCTTCATGTAGACACTTATCGGGAAACGAGGCAGATTTCTGAGGCATTTAATAAGCTGCTGGGAAGGCTGAAAATCGTAGATGCTTCCAGGGAAGAATTTGTATCCAATGTGTCCCATGAACTGAAAACCCCTCTGGCTTCCATGAAAGTACTGGCTGATTCCCTTTTGATTCAGGATCAGGTGCCTGTGGAGCTGTATCAGGAATTTATGGAAGATATTGCAAAGGAAATTGACCGGGAAAATGACATCATCAATGATCTTCTGACCTTGGTGAAGATGGACAAGACCGCGCAGAATCTGAATATCACGCAGGTCAATATCAATAATATGCTGGAGCTGATCCTGAAAAGATTAAAGCCGATTGCAGAGAAGAAAAATGTGGAGATTGTTCTGGAGAGTTTCCGCCCTGTATCCGCAGAGATTGATGAAGTCAAGATGACGCTGGCGATATCGAACCTGGTGGAGAATGCGGTCAAATATAATCATGAGGGCGGCTGGGTACATGTATCGCTGAATGCGGATCATAAGTATTTTTATATCAAGGTTGCGGATTCAGGGATTGGGATTCCGAAAGAAGACCAGGATCATATTTTTGAACGTTTTTACCGGGTCGATAAGTCCCATTCCAGAGAAATCGGCGGCACAGGCCTGGGGCTCTCCATTGCCAGAAACGCGGTGATCATGCACAGAGGCTCTATTAAGGTATACAGCAGTCCGGGTGAGGGCACTACGTTTACCGTCAGAACGCCGATGATTTATGTGTCTGCGCAGCAGATGGGAAGTTTATAGAATGAAAGTTTTGGTTTTGACGACAAGGGAGGAACTGGATGAGGAATAAAAGAAGGATCTGGTTATCTGGATTCACATTTTGCTGCCTGCTTGTGGCATGTGCGAAGCGGCCCGAGGTGGATGAGGGAGAAGACTATATTTATTGTCTGAACCGTGACAAGACCGGGCTGTTTAAAGTAGCCTGTGAGATTCCAAAAGGAACTGCGGCTGAGGCAGCCGAAGAAGTTCTTAAAAGCATGGCAGAGCCGTCGGAGGATATTCAATATATGGCGGCCATTCCAGAGAATGTGACGGTGGATTCTTTGAAGGTGGAGCACGATATTGCCTATTTGGATTTTAGTGAATCTTATCAGGAACTGCCGGATATTGAGGAAAAGCTGGTCCGTGCCGCGGTGGTCCAGTCACTGGTGCGTCTGGATGGAATCAGCGGAGTATGGATGACGGCGGGCCAGGAAATCTTAAAGAGTGAATCAGGTGTCGCCTTTGGTGTGATGAATGGGGATGATTTTGTACAGAATACAGGCTCGGGCCCTAATGCCTATGAGCAGACGACATTGACTCTGTTTTTTTCAAATGAAACAGGAGATAAGCTGGTGAAACAGCAGATGGATGTGAGATATAACAGTAATGTCTCAAAGGAAAAGCTGATCGTGGAAAAACTGATGGGCGGCCCGAAAAAAGGCGGTGCATACCCAACAATGAATCCTGCTGCCGCGCTTTTAAGCGTGACGATCAAGGAAGGGACCTGCTATGTGAATTTCGATTCGGAATTTCTAAATAGTGTTTATGATGTCCGGCCGGAAATTACGATTTATTCGATTGTCAATTCCTTACTGGAGGGGACGAATGCAGGAAATGTACAGATTATGGTGAATGGAGAGAAGAATGTGGCCTATCAGGAGACCGTGGATCTTTCCCAGCCCATCGCGCGCGATCTGACATGGGAGGAAAGCACAGAGTGAGGATGGTAAAAAGGCCGCTTTGCCTGGCTGCGGTTTTACTGATCGGGATACAGGCGGTCCTGACGGGAGGGTTTCGGACTGCAAAGGATCTGAAGCCTTCCGGTCTGGAACTTGCCGCGAGAGATGGAGAGAGTGTCAGTCTTGCAGGAACGGTAGCACGGCGGGAAGAAAAAGCGGAATATCAGGTGTATTATCTGACGGACAATCAGGTCCGTCTGAAAGATCAAATCATAGAAGAATCAAAAGTTCTTGTTTATATCAAACGTGAGGAATCACAAAATATCCAACATCGACAGATTGCTGTCGGCAATACCATTTATCTGACCGGAGAGGTGAGTTTTTTTGACGGAGCTTCAAATCCGGGAAATTTTGATATGAAATTTTATTATCAGAAGCAGGGGATCCATGCCTCCATCTGGGCGGACGGCGTCCAGATCCAGGATGCAAAAGTCTGGCATGTCAGGGAATGGCTGGCTGTGTTCCGTTATCAGTGGAAAGAAGTTCTGGTATCCTGCCTTGGAAGCTATTACGGAAATATAATGAGCGGGATCCTGCTGGGGGACAAAAGTGAGCTGGATGGAGATGTGAAGGCATTGTACCAGAAAAGTGGGATTGGGCATATATTGGCCATTTCGGGACTTCATATGTCCTTTTTGGGTATTGGATTTTACCGGCTGCTCAGAAAAGCAGGCGTGCCCTTTTGGCCTGCAGGGAGTATAGGGATTCTGTTTCTGCTGCTGTACACTCTGATGGTTGGATGCGGAGTATCAAGTCTACGTGCATTGATCATGTTCATCGTACGGATGGGGGCGGAGATAACGGGAAGGACTTATGATATGCCGACCAGCCTTTCTCTGGCAGCTGCAATGATTGTCCTGTGGCAGCCGCTGTATCTTTTAGATGTGGGCTTTCTGCTGTCCTTTGGAGCAATCCTGGGAATCCTGCTGGTGTCGCCGGTATTGGAATATTATCATGTGGTTCCCAAGGCGCTCTGTGGGGGAGTGGGCATTCATCTGATGCTGCTCCCAGTCATGCTTTATTATTATTTTGAACTCCCCGTATACTCCGTTCTGTTAAACCTTCTGGTCGTACCCTTGATATCTGTCGTCCTGGGGGTGGGAATCCTGGGGTCTGGGACTGCTGTTTTCTGGAGCGGCGGAGGGATGATGGTATTGCAGGCTTGTAAAGGAATCCTGTGGGGATATGAAAAGATGTGTATCTTTACAATGCATCTGCCTTTTGGGAGGATTGTGCCGGGACAGCCTGGAAGGGGATGGAGGGCCGTGTATTATATTTTTTTGTTTCTGGGGTGCGTTGTGGGATTTAAAGGGATGAAGGTTGATGCAATAAGCCAGGGATCAGATGATGTGAAAATGCTTCGTGTGGAAAACAGAATGAAATGGAAGAATGAAAGGGGCGGAAGGAGAAAGCAGGATGCACATGAGAAAAGGAAAAAGAAAGGGAGAGGAGCTGCAAGGGCAGCAACGGCCATTCTTGCCATATCCTTCTGCATTATCTGCGGCGCGGGCCATGGAAGAGAAGGAGAACTTTGCATTACTATGCTGGACGTAGGACAGGGGGACAGCCTGTATGTGAGGACCCCATCCAATCTTCATTGTCTGATCGACGGGGGAAGTACAGATATCTCAAAGGCAGGAACATACCGGATCGAGCCGTTTTTGAAATCCCAGGGAGTCGGCAGGCTGGATTATGTTTTCATTTCCCATGGAGATGCGGATCATATCAACGGAATCCAGGAGCTCTTAGAAAATCAAAGGATGGGGATTCCCATAGATACACTGGTGCTGCCTGCAGAGAACGCATGGGATGATGCCTTGGAAGGATTGGCCCGGACTGCCATGCGGTATGGAACCAGGGTGGCAGTCATCCAGGAGGGGCAGCAGGTGGAGGACGGGGAGATGTCATTCACCTGCCTTGCGCCTGCGCAGGATTACAGCGGAGAAATCGGAAATACTTCTTCTATGGTACTGTCCTTGAAATATGGAGAATTTGACATGCTCTTTACCGGGGATATAGAAGGAGCCGGAGAGGAGGCATTGGCAAGGAGCAGTCTTTTGAAAGATTGTGATGTACTGAAAGTTGCCCATCATGGCTCAAAAAATTCTGGTATCCCACAGTTTTTGGAAATCACACATCCCGAGATTTCCTTAATTTCCGCAGGCAGGGATAACCGGTACGGCCATCCCCATGCAGAAACCATAGAACGCCTGGAAGAATTAGGCAGCCAGATTTACAGCACCCAGACCTGCGGGGCGGTTACCATACGGACGGATGGGAAAAAGATTTGGATTGAAAGATTTATCGGGGGTTAATGTGATGAGTAACCATTGGCAGATATAAGCTATCAATCAGGGCTTAACATGTTTGAAGGAACAGTAAAAAAAATGATATGATAGAATCA
Organism: uncultured Lachnospiraceae bacterium; assembly: GCA_910589385.1. Classification (GTDB taxonomy): domain Bacteria; phylum Bacillota; class Clostridia; order Lachnospirales; family Lachnospiraceae; genus Schaedlerella. Next base: position 787 of record CAJUTU010000065.1, on the reverse strand, counting down.
CAAAAAGGAAGAAATTACGTATGGGAAATATATGATGGAGTATTTCGGACAATCTTAAATGACTGCAGGAAATTGATTATCCCAGTAATCAATGTCATTTTTGAAGAAACATATACGGGGAATGAAGAAATTCAGTTTTTCCCAATCGAACATTTTTTGTTCAGCAGGATGAAGCGGATAAGGAACACATAACGGATACCAATTTTCGATTTTTGGAAAGGTAAAGAAGAAATATGAGAACGTGCAGAAAGGTATAGGTGATATCATGGGTGGAGCATTGATTGAAACGGAAGCAAGAACCATTTTAAAGCAAGGAAAAAATGAGGCGAAAAGGGAAATGGCACTTAGAATACTGAAATGGGGAAAACTTACGATTGCAGAAGTTTCAGGACTTCGCGTGGCAGAAGTGGAGGAACTTGCGGAACTCCAAACAGTGTAAACTGCAAGGAAATATGAATATTTTGATGGTAAATGAACATGAGGAGGAGATTGATGTGTGACGCGATACAGCAAATGAATGAGGAAAGTTCAACGCTGTTGAATAATATTAAGAATCTGATGGAAAAAATGGGATGGTCTGCAGAACAGTCCTTGAATCTCTCCGGGTTTAATATATTGAGCGCTTCTGAAAATGATTGAAAGCTTGGCTGGCACTCGGTGTATGGATAGGTGGGACGAAGGAAGTTGGGACATGATCCCTGTAGACACGGAAGGTTCACCTCCATAGTTGACCTGAAGTGCTATACTAAAGTTGTAACGGGAGTGGCTAATGAGATATAATCAAAAT
>CAJUTU010000064.1 GCA_910589385.1 uncultured Lachnospiraceae bacterium | reverse complement strand
TTGTAGCAAAAAATATGCCGTATTTATGCGGAAAACAGAGTTTCGCAATTACCTATTCTTTTTTTCACTGAAAGGAGCGATATGACATGAAAAAATATGCCACACTCTTTTTAAAGAATCTGACGAATATATTAGAGTACGTCATTGCAGTACTCCTTGCTTTTGGGATCCTGGTCATGACCATCCAGCTGATCCTTTCCTTCAGCAATCTGACAGACCTCAGCAAATATCCGAATTATGACGATCTGCTGACGACTTGTTTTAATCTGGTCATCGGAGTGGAAATGATCCGTATGCTCTATCTCCACTCCCCCCAGACCATGTATGAAGTGCTGTTGTTTGCCATTGCAAGACAGGTGATCATCGACCACTCGTCTCCTGTAAACAGCCTGATCGGGGTGGTTTCCATCGCTATTTTATTTGCCACCCGCAAATTCTTATTTGTGGCTTTTGATGAGTCCGAAAAAATATTGTTCCGCGCTTCTCAGAAAGTACGCATAGTCAACCGGCTCATCCATCTGCATATCCCTTATCAGGATGATGAAACGCTGCTGGATATCCTGATGAGAAAGCTGAATGAAGAGGGCGCCGAAGTCGGAGTCGGCACCTGTACCTATTTTTCCGATTTCGGTCTGCGCATTGCTAAAATCACAGATGGGAAAATTACAAGAATTGAAGTGATTCGTTCTATACATTGACCGAATTTCATGTTATAATATTGTACATACAATAGAAGCGGCAGACAGGCCGCACGAATGCGGCCACGCAGATTCCGCATGTATAATATGAGCAAAAGGAGTTGAGCAGCATGAGATTTATTATCAGTGGAAAGAACATCGAAGTAACACCTGGACTTAAGAGCACAATTGAACAGAAACTTGGAAAACTGGAAAGGTATTTCACTCCTGAAACAGAGATCATCGTAACTCTCAGTGTGGAAAAGGAGCGGCAGAAGATTGAGGTGACCATCCCGGTCAAGGGCAACATCATCCGTTCCGAGCAGACAAGCAATGATATGTACGTGTCCATTGACCTTGTGGAAGAGATTATTGAACGTCAGCTCCGTAAATATAAGAATAAGCTTGTTGCAAGGAGCCAGGGACATCCTACCGCCTCTTCCCCGGCAAATAACTTTAAAAAAGAATTTTTTGAATCTGAGGACGAGGATGTTGAAGAAGACGAGATTAAGATCGTACGGACGAAAAAATTCGGTATCAAGCCGATGTTCCCGGAAGACGCCTGCATCCAGATGGAACTGCTTGGACACAGCTTCTTTGTATTCAGCAATGCAGAGACCGAAGAGGTCAATGTGGTTTATAAGAGAAAAGACGGTGCGTTTGGGCTGATTGAGCCTGAATTTGATTGATCTAGCTCAGCACAACATTTTCAAAAAATAATTGATAGTATAATTACTCCTAAAAAGTAATCAGCTAAGCCCCCGGAGAGTTGTTAAGAATTCTCCGGGGGCTTATGATGTCTGTCTTAGTTTTTATCGAAAACCTGCCGCTGACATTCTCTTCTGCATACGATGGTATTTAAAATATGATCGGCCCTCCCTGATCATAGGCAAAGCGGCAGACAGAATCGCGTATGATCTCAGCCTGTCCGTTAGTCGATTCTGTAAGCGCCTTAATAAGGGCTTTTTCATCCCCTGCTGGTATCAATGTCGCCAGTGTCACAAAATCTGTGTAATCGGACTCGATGACAGGAAGTGAACGCTGGGCCAGTAGATATTGTATTTTCCCCAGAGTGGAATAATCGGTTTTTATTCTTATCTTATATCCGTCTATCTTTGTGATCATGGTGCTTGCGGCAAGGCCGGCCTGGGCAGACTGGGTATATGCCCGTACAAGGCCTCCGGTACCCAGAAGCGTACCGCCGAAATAACGGGTGACCACGACCAGGACATTATGAAGGCTATGGCTGCGGATGACATCCAGAATCGGCTTGCCTGCTGTTCCGCCCGGTTCCCCGTCATCGCTGAAGCGCTCCTGTACCTGCTCTTCACCGATGATATATGCCCAGCAATGATGCCTGGCATCCCAATATTCCTTTTTGACCTCTCCCAGATGGAGCGCTGCTTCCTCTTCTGATTCCACCGGAAACACCTGCGCGATAAAGTGGGATTTTTTCTCCACGATCTCGCCTGTCCCGCCTTCATATATTGTTCGATAATCCATGGGTATCCCTTTCCTCCTGATCTATGGATGCGCTGATTTCATCAGGCTTCTTAGCACCTCTCCGCAATCTCATACAACAATTTTTCTGAATCCGCCCAGCCCAGGCATGGATCGGTGATCGATCTGCCATAAACGTGATTTTCACAGCCAATCTCCTGATTCCCCTCTTCTATGTAGCTTTCGATCATGACACCTTTCACAAAATTATGGATGTCCTGAGAATGAGAACGGCTGTGGAGCACTTCTTTTACGATCCGTATCTGCTCCTTATACTGTTTGCCAGAATTTGAATGGTTCGCATCTACAACACAGGCCGGATTCTGCAGGTTTCTCTCCTGATACATCTCCCAGAGACGGATCAAGTCTTCATAATGATAATTCGGCATTGTACGTCCGTATTTATTGACGCCTCCCCGAAGGATGACATGTGCATATGGGTTGCCCGTGGTCGTCGCATCCCAGCCGCGGTAGAGGAAATTATGCCCATGCTGTGCTGCTACAACAGAATTCAGCATCACAGAAAAATCGCCGCTGGTGGGATTCTTCATTCCTACCGGAACATCAATCCCACTGGAAACCAGCCTGTGCTGCTGGTCTTCCACAGAGCGGGCCCCTACAGCCACATAGGATAAAATGTCGGACAGATATCGGTAGTTTTCTGAATAAAGCATCTCGTCCGAAATGGGAAGCCTAAACTGCTCCAATACCCGCATGTGCAGATGCCGGATGGCAATCAGGCCGGCCAGGAGATTCGGCGCTTTCTCCGGATCCGGCTGATGAAACATCCCTTTATAACCTTCCCCGGTTGTACGGGGCTTATTGGTATATACTCTTGGGACAATGAGGACCCGGTCCCTGATTTTTTCCTGAATGGGCGCCAGACGGCTGATATAGTCACATACCGCCTCCTCATTATCTGCAGAGCATGGGCCGATGATCACAATAAAACGGTCGCTTTTCCCACTGATCACATCCCGCAGCTCCTGATCCTTCTCTTCTTTACATTTTGCCACAGCCTCAGAAACCGGATACAGCTCCTTGATCTCCTTTGGCGTAGGTAATTTCTTTTCCATATAAAAACTCATAATGAATAAACCTCCTTTTTTCCATTTAAGATTATAGACGCATCCTCTCACTTTTGCAATTAAATGTTTTTCTAAAGCGTGTTATTCCATGATTTTATAAGATTTTCTTAATTTTTCATGATATAATATGAACTTTTTATTTTTTTCCTTTATTTAGAAAGTCAAATTTGGTATAATGTATGGCGTGTATAAAGGAGGATATTATCCATGAATTACGGAAAGGAACATCTTGAAAAAAGAAAGAAAGATATCTCTTCAAAAAAGAATATGCAGAAAAAGCGGGTCGGAGTCCGTTTTTTCAAAGCCCTGATCATTTGTGTCCTTCTTCTTGCAGTAGTTGGTGTGGGAGGTGTGGGCTATTTTGCAAAAAAAATCATCGACCGTACTCCTACTGTAACCCCATCTGACGTAAAGCCAAAAGGGTTTACATCCTTTGTATATTCCAAGGATGGAAAACTGATGGAGGAATTTCTGCAGTCCGGCTCCAATCGTGTGTATAAATCCATCGATGAAATTCCAAAGTATATGGGAGACGCATTTGTAGCCGTGGAGGACGAGCGTTTTTATCAACACAACGGAATCGACCTGCAGGGTATCATAAGAGCCGGTGTCAGAGGCCTGGCAGCAGGCAGCTTTGACGAAGGCGCCAGTACTTTGACACAGCAGTTGATCAAGAACAATGTATTTACCAATTTCCTGGATGAAAAAACTTTCTATGACCGTCTGGAAAGGAAGCTGCAGGAGCAGTTCCTTGCCCTGGAGATTGAAAAGCAGATGTCAAAGGATGAGGTCCTGGAAGCTTATATGAATACCATCAACCTGGGACAAAGCTGCCTTGGGGTACAGAGCGCGGCAAACCGTTATTTTGGCAAGGATGTGTCGGAGCTTACGCTTTCCGAGTGCGCAGTCATTGCCGGGATCACGCAGAGCCCGGCTCGTTATGATCCGGTGGTCAACCCGGAAGAAAATGCGGAGCGCCGTGATACAGTACTGGAAAAAATGCTGGATCAGGAATATATCACCCAGGCAGAATATGATGAGGCAAAGGCTGACCCTGTCTATGACCGGATCTTACCTACCGCCCCTATTGAAAATTCCACGCCTTACTCCTATTTTAACGACCAGCTTTATGAGCAGCTTATACAGGATCTGCGTGAGCGGAAAGGATATACGGAGACACAGGCTTACAATGCGGTTCTCAGCGGAGGCCTTACGATCACCACTACACAGGATACACGGATACAGACCATCTGCGACGAAGAAGTGGCTAATGACGCGGTTTATCCCTATGGAACAGAGTACGGCCTTGACTATGCATTGACAGTCCACCGTGCGGACGGTACTGTAGAAAACTATAGCAAGGAAATGCTGGCAGAGTATATCGGCAACGCCTGGAACCGGGAATATCCATTATTATTTGGTTCCGCTGACGAAGTGAATGCAGCAATCGCAGAATACAAGACAACACTGAATATTGCCGAAGGTGATACTTTAGATGAGTGGATCGATACCACACCCCAGCCCCAGACGTCTGTAGTCATTATGGACCAGCATACCGGGGAGGTCCTGGCGATCGTTGGAGGACGCGGGCAGAAAACGGCCAGCCTCTCCTTGAACCGTGCGACTGATTCCACCAGACAGCCCGGTTCCTGCTTCAAGATCCTGTCAGCCTATGCCCCCGCCATTGATGCCTGTGGATATAACCTGGCGACTACCATTCTGGACGACCAGCCTTTTGCATATCCCAATGACCCGGAAGGCAAGAAGGTAAATAACTGGGACGGCCTCTATATCGGAGAGACAAGAGTGCGTTATGCTATTGAGCATTCCATGAATGTGTGTGCCGTCAAGACGTTACAGGCTATCGGTCCGCAGCTTGGTTATGATTACTTGATCAATTTTGGATTTACCACGGTTGTAAACTATGACTGGGATGAACGTCCGGATATGACAGATGTCCAGCTTCCGACGGCTCTGGGCGGTACTGCACGCGGAGTTACCAATCTGGAGTTGACCGCCGCTTACGCTGCGATCGCAAATAACGGGGTATATACCAAGCCAATCCTTTACTCCAAAGTTCTGGATCATGACGGTAATGTACTGCTGGATAATGAAATCCTGGATACCCATCAGGTCATTAAGGATTCTACTGCCGCGCTTCTTACAAGCGCGATGCAGGACGTTATTACCAAAGGAACTGGTACCGCTGCCCAAATGTACAATATGCCGGTTGCCGGAAAGACTGGTACTTCCGAGAACAGCCGTGACCTTTGGCTTGCCGCCTATACCCCCTATTATACAGGTTCTGTTTGGGGCGGATATGATTCCGGTAAGCCGATGGAAAATATCTATAACCAGGTATGGCATGAGCAGTTATGGAAAAATATCATGGAGCGCATCCATGAAGGAATGCCGCGCAAGGAATTTGACATACCAGCTTCAGTCCAGCAAAAACTGGTATGCAGGCAGACCGGACTTCTGGCTACCACATCCTGCTCTGCATTTTCGGAATTATTTGCAGAGGGGAATATGCCTACCGTGAGTTGTTCCGGACATTACGTACCAATCTACCAGCCAAGTACGAATACTACGAATAACAATAATTCTAATAACAATAACGAAAATAATAACAGTAATAATAACAGCAATAACAACAATAATAACAACAATAATAACAATAATAACGTAAATAATAATAACAGCGATAATAATAGTAGTAATAATACGACGCAGCCGGGACAAAACACACAGCAGCCAACGCAGCCAACACAACCAACACAGCCAACACAACCATCTACAGAATAATAAAAAGCAATCTGGCCATTGTGTGAATGAAAGATTGGTACAAAAAAGAGAGTCCAAACGGACTCTCTTTTTATACGTCATATTTTCTCAGTTACCTGCCGATGGCAGATTTTTGCAATCCACTCCAACACTTCACTAATCTAATACCATCTTCGCTGCACCGCAGATTCCGGCATCATTCCCCAAAGTGGCAAGTGTGAACCGGAACTCCTTGTTAGAGAAAAATGCTTTTTCCTGATAGGGCTTTTGAATAAACGGAAGCAGGACTTCCCCGGCTTTTGAAACTCCCCCGCCAATCACAAATACGGCCGGGTCTGCAATGACCGCAAGATTCACCAAACCGCTGGCCAGATATTGTCCAAATTCTTCCGCAATCTCAATTGCAACCTGATCTCCTGCCTTTACGGCATCGAACACATCCTTCGCTGATACAGACTCTCTATGAAGAGCTGTCTCTCTGCTCTCTGCCTGTAACTTTTTCTTTGCCAGGCGCACAATCCCGGTAGCAGAAGCATACTGCTCGAGACATCCATGGTTTCCACACCCGCATGTATCCGGTTCATTATAATTCACACAGATATGTCCCACTTCTCCTCCTGCACCATGTTCTCCGGTGATCACTTTTTCATTGATGATGACACCGCCGCCTACTCCGGTTCCCAGCGTGATCATCACCATATTCTTTTCGCCGCTGCCGCCGCCTTTCCACATCTCACCAAGAGCCGCTACATTCGCATCATTTCCGATCACAGACGGGATTCCTGTCAATTCTTCCAGTTCTCGCTTTACTTCTTTGTAGGTCCATCCCAGATTGGCGCTGCCATTGACTATGCCATCCTCTGTCACCGGCGCCGGAACACCAACACCAACCCCGACAATGTCCTCTTTATTAAGCCCCCGCTCTTTTGTCTTTGAAAGGATAGATTCGGCAATGTCCGGCAGGATTGCCTGTCCTTCATCTTCCGTCTTTGTTATGATCTCCCACTTGTCCAGAATCTCACCGGTTGTATCAAGCAATCCCATCTTTACTGTTGTCCCGCCGATATCTACTCCATAACAATACTTCATAACTCCACTTCTCCTATTCCTCTGAATTCCCTTTTTTTACAAGATTCTCCTGTACACGTTTATACAATTCCTGTGCAGCGTTATATCCCATCTTCTTCTGCCTGTGGTTCACGGCTGCAGACTCCATGATGATCGGAAGGTTCCGTCCCGGACGGATCGGGATGCTGTGGCATACCACCTTATTCCCCAAAAATTCCGTATAGCTTTCTTCCAGCCCCAGACGGTCATATTCTTTATCTCTGTCCCAGTCCTCCAAAGTGATTACGAGGTCAATGTTCTGCGTCTCACGGACACACTGTACACCAAACATGGATTTCACGTCTACAATCCCGATTCCCCGCAGTTCTATAAAATGGCGGGTGATATCAGGCGCCGAGCCAACCAGGGTCTCATCACTGACTTTGCGGATCTCAACCACATCATCTGTCACAAGACGGTGTCCTCTCTTGATCAGTTCCAGCGCAGCTTCACTTTTTCCAATCCCGCTCTCCCCCATGATCAGGACGCCGACACCATATACATCCACCAGAACACCATGGATCGTAATACATGGAGCCAGCTTTACATTCATCCATCGAATCAGCTCTCCCATAAATGCGCTTGTCTGCTTCGATGTCTGTAAAACCGGAATATCCCTGCTTCTTGCAAGTTCCAAAAGCTCTGGTTCCGGCTCCAGATTCCGGCTGTATACGATACAGGGCACCTTACGTGACAGCAGTTCATCATAAATCTGCGACTTCCGGTCTTCTTCCAATGTCTGGAGATATGTGTATTCTACATATCCTAAAATCTGTACTCTGTCATAAGCAAAATGGTCGAAAAAACCGGTAAGCTGCAGCGCCGGCCGGTTCACTTCCGGAACATTGATCCGCTTATCAGAAAGACTCACAGAAGGGGTCAGGCTCTTCAATCCCATCTTCTCTGCCAGTTCACTTATCTTAACGCCTTGTCTCATCTTTCCCTTTCCTTTCGTAACGATTATATAGTAGGAGCACCTTGATTCCCGGCTCCTGTGCAGGAACTTTTTTCAGTTCCCCATTACATATTCAGTTTATGCTATGCTGTATAATAGTATAGCATTAATGAAAGAATTTGTATACGGATTCAGCCGCTTTTTCATTCATTTCCGGAATCTTTGCAAGCTCTTCGGGCGTTGCCGCCTTAATCTCATCCAGGCTGGAAAATTCCCGCATCAGTGCTTTGCGCCTGGCAGGGCCGATTCCTGCAATATCATCCAGGATCGAATGTACCTGCCCTTTCCCGCGGAGCTGTTTGTGATATTCGATCGCAAATCGATGGGCCTCGTCCTGGATTCGGGTTACCAGCATAAATGCCTGGGAAGAACGGTCAATCTCAATCTCCTGATTCTGGTAGTAAAGCCCCCTGGTCCTGTGATGATCATCCTTTACCATGCCGCACACCGGAATGTCCAGACTCAGCGCGTCCAAAACCTGCAAGGCAACATTGACCTGCCCTTTTCCCCCGTCCATCAGGATCAGATCAGGGAATACCGTAAATCCACCCAGTTCCTTATTTTCTTCCCGTTCCCGCAGCCCATGTGTAAAACGCCGGGTCAATACCTCCCTCATACTTCCATAATCATCTGCACCCTGGATGCCTTTGATCTTAAACTTACGGTAGTCATTACGCTTTGGTTTTCCACGTTCATAGACGACCATAGAGCCTACCGACTCAAATCCATTGGTATTCGAAATGTCATATGCCTCCATTCTGGAAATCTGCGAAAGCCCCAGCAATGCGGCAATCTCTTTTACAGCGCCAATCGTACGCCCCTCTTCCCTCTTGAGACGTTCCTTATCCTTTGTCAAAACCAGCTTTGCATTATTTGCCGCAAGTTCTACCAGCTTTTCCTTTGCCCCTTGCTTAGGAATCCGCAATACGACTTTACCGCCCCTCCTGGCTGTCAGCCATTCCTCGATCAATCCCCGGTCCTCCGGCTCCTCCGGCAGCATCAGCTCGCCAGGTATAAAGGGCGTGCCTCCATAATACTGTTTGATAAAGCTGTCCAGGATACTGCCGATGGATTCCCCTTTGGTAATCCGCAGATAAAAATGATCCCGTCCGATCAGCCTTCCTCCACGGATAAAGAAGACCTGTACTACCGCATCCTCTTCTTCCGTCGCTGCGGCAAGGATATCCCGGTCCTCTCCGCCGGTATCTGTAATCTTCTGCTTTTGGGCAACCTTTTTTACACTGTCCAAAAGTTCCCGGTACTCAATGGCTTTCTCAAATTCCAATACATCGGACGCCGCCTGCATCTTTTCCTCCAGTTCGGATAGGATCCCCCCATAATGTCCATTCAAGAACCGTAAAACATGGGATACTGATTTTCCATACTCTTCCTGAGAAATATAGCCCTGGCAGGGTGCATCACATTGTTTGATATGATAATTCAGACATGCCCTTTCTTTTCCGATATCCTTCGGAAGATTCCTGTTACAGCTTCTGAGATGATATAATTTGTGGAGCAGTTCGATGGTGTCGCGTACTGCCTGGCCGCTTGTATAGGGCCCGAAATACTTTGCTTTATCCTTCACCATATTTCTGGCAAGGATCACCCGGGGAAACGGCTCGTTCACAGTCACCTTGATGAATGGGTAGGCTTTATCATCCATCAGCATGGTATTATATTTCGGCCTGTGCTCCTTGATCAGATTACATTCCAGAACCAGGGCCTCCAGCTCGGAATCTGTCACAATATACTCGAACCGGCGGATATGGGTCACCATCTGCTCAATCTTGATCCCCTTGTTCCGGCTCGTCTGAAAATACTGCCGCACCCTATTTTTCAGGCTGATTGCCTTCCCCACATAGATGATATGGTCTTTTTCGTCATGCATCAGGTAAACTCCCGGTTTTCCCGGGAGTTTCTTTAATTCTTCCTCTATGTTAAAATTATTCTCTTCCATCACCCTGCCCGCCGTCTGGTTTCTCTTCATCGGATTCTGCTGCCTGCCCTATGCCAGGCTCTGGCCATGTATTGATCTGCTCCTCTTTCTGCCCGATACCGGCTGTCGGCTTCATGGCAATCCGGTTCTCTTTCTTCTCCTTCTCTTTGCCTTCCTCTGGCTCCGGGAGTCCTTTGACCTCCCTGAAGATCTTCATAAATTCTTTACCGGTGATGGTCTCCTTTTCAATTAGGAATTCCGCAATCTTATCCAGAACCTCTCTGTTCTCCTGCAGCAGCCGCTTCGCCTCAGCATATGCATTTTTCAGCATCAGCATCACTTCTGCGTCAATCTCCGCTGCGGTCGCATCGCCGCAGTTCAGCACTGCACGGCCGTCCAGATAGCGGTGCTGTACGGATTCCAGTCCGATCAAGCCAAATTTTTCAGACATACCGTACTGAGTGATCATCTCCCGTGCAATCTTTGTGGCTTTCTCAATATCATTGGAAGCGCCTGTGGTCACCGTTTCAAATACAATCTCCTCGGCCGCACGCCCTGCCAGCATTCCAACTAACATGGCTTCTAACTCTTTCTTTGTATTCAGAAACTTTTCTTCCTCCGGCGTCTGCATCACATAGCCAAGCGCGCCCATGGTCCTAGGAACAATGGTAATCTTCTGTACCGGCTCCGCATCTTTCTGCAGTGCGCTCACCAATGCGTGGCCCACCTCATGGTAAGAAACGATCCTGCGTTCTTCTTCACTCATGATCCGGTCTTTTTTCTCTTTTCCGACCAGCACCACTTCCACCGCGTCAAATAAATCCCTTTGGCTGACAACCTGTCTTCCGTCCTTCACGGCATTGATCGCTGCTTCATTGATCATATTTGCCAGATCCGAGCCTACGGCACCGGAGGTCGCCAGGGCAATTGCCTCCAGATCCACGGTCTCATCCATCTTTACATCTTTGGAATGTACTTTTAACGTATCCACGCGGCCCTTTAAATCCGGTTTATCTACAATGATCCTCCGGTCAAACCTGCCGGGACGCAGAAGCGCCGGATCCAGGACTTCCGGCCGGTTCGTAGCTGCTAAAAGGAGAAGTCCCTTATTCGTATCAAATCCGTCCATCTCTGCCAAAAGCTGGTTCAATGTCTGCTCCCGCTCGTCATTCCCCCCGCCCATGGCAGTATCACGGCTTTTTCCAATGGCGTCGATCTCATCAATAAACACAATACAGGGCGCCATCTGCCATGCCTGCTTGAACAGGTCGCGGACACGGGACGCGCCTACCCCAACATACATTTCTACAAATGCAGAACCGGACAAGGAGAAGAAAGGTACTTTTGCTTCGCCTGCCACCGCCTTGGCAAGCAATGTCTTTCCGGTTCCCGGAGGGCCTACCAGCAGGGCTCCCTTGGGGAGCTTTGCACCGATGCCGGTATATTTCCCCGGATTATGCAGGAAATCTACGACTTCCTGCAGAGATTCCTTGGCCTCGTCCTGGCCGGCAACATCCTGGAATGTAACACCGGTCTCTTTCTCTACATACACTTTGGCATTGCTCTTCCCGATCCCCATCATGCCGCCGCCCTTTGTCATGTTGCGCATCACAAGGCTGAATACGACTCCCAGCAGCACCAGCGGAAGGATCACAGTAATGAAGATCTCCATCATCATCACGGACGCAGTATCCGGAATGGCCTGGCTGTATTCCACCCCTGCCTTGTACAGCCGCTCCGAAAGGGTATCATCCTCCACTGCCCCGGTAAAATAATCCGGCGCGCGCTCGGCTTCCCCATCCTCTCCTACAGCTCCTTCCATCTGCCCCAGCAGCTGATCCCTCATATCCTGAAGGCCATTTTCCATAGAACCTGCGGAATCTAATTCTCCTTCTTTGAGGACTCCTTCTTTTAAGGTGATATAAATACGGGAAGACTCTATCGTCACCTTCTCTACCTTATGTTCATCCACCAATTTTAAAAATTTATCATAACTCACTTCTTCCGGGTCTCTGTCCTGCATCATTGAATAAAGACCCATTACAATAAAAAGAGCCAGCAATGTCGTGAAAAGAATCACTCCCCACCCCTGCCGGTTATTTCTGGGATTATTTTTATTATTATTGTTATTTTCCATCCTGCTCCTCCTAAAAAAAGTACCACTTCTATATTATAAGTACAGGCTTCGCATAAATCAACTAAAAGATTATGAAAATATTGTAAAAACATGGTGTTTTATTGTATACTAACTTTAGCAAAAAATATTATATTGAAGGGAAATATTATGACAACAGGATTTGACAACGAAAAATATTTACGCATGCAGTCTGAACATATCCGCCAGCGTATTGAGCAATTTGACCACAAACTTTATCTGGAATTCGGCGGAAAGCTGTTTGATGACTTTCACGCATCCCGCGTACTTCCAGGCTTTGCCCCGGATTCAAAGCTGCTGATGCTCAAGCAGCTCAGTTCCCAGGCGGAACTGATCATAGCCATCAGCGCAAAGGATATTGAGAAAAATAAAATACGCGGGGATCTTATGATCACCTACGGCTCCGACGTATTGCGGCTTATGGATTCTTTTCGGGAAAACGGGCTTTACGTGGGCAGCGTTGTGATCACACAGTATTCCGGGCAGGACAGCGCGCTTCTTTTCCGTAAGCGGCTGGAAAACTTAGGGATCCGTGTATACCTGCACTACCATATCCCAGGTTATCCATCCAACATCCCACTCATCGTCAGCGAAGAGGGCTACGGGAAAAACGAATATATCGAGACTTCCAGGCCTCTTGTCATCATCACAGCTCCCGGACCGGGAAGCGGCAAAATGGCAACCTGTCTTTCACAGCTATATCATGAGCACAAACGGGGAATTCATGCAGGATATGCAAAGTTTGAAACATTTCCCATATGGAACATTCCGTTAAAGCATCCGGTAAACCTCGCCTATGAAGCAGCCACCGCAGACTTGAATGATATCAATATGATCGATCCTTTCCATCTGGAAGCCTATGGTGAAACCACGGTAAATTATAACCGGGATGTAGAAATCTTTCCTGTATTGAATACGATTTTTGAAAAAATATACGGAAAAAGCCCTTACAAATCTCCCACTGACATGGGCGTCAATATGGCCGGAAACTGCATCTGCGATGACGAAGCCTGCCGGGAAGCCTCCTGCCAGGAAATCATCCGGCGCTATTATGCATCTTTAAACTCCTTATTTAAAGGGAACTGCCCGGAAGAGGAAGTCCAGAAGGTGGAGCTTCTGATGAATCAGGCCGGCATTACGACCGCAGACCGTAAAGTGGTCAGCCCTGCCATAGAGTGTGCGAAGAAAACCGATTCGCCTGCGGCCGCAATGGAACTGCCGGACGGCCGGGTCATCACAGGAAAGACAAGCAGTCTTTTAGGCGCGTCCGCAGCTTTACTTCTGAATGCACTGAAGGAACTGGCCGGGCAGCCCCACAGCTTACATATTATTTCCCCGGAATCTATTGAGCCCATCCAGAAGCTGAAAGTGGATTACCTGAAAAGCAAGAATCCGCGTCTCCATACGGATGAAGTACTCATTGCGCTTTCCGCAAGCGCGGCCGCAAGCGCAGATGCAAGGCTTGCGCTGGAACAGCTCCCTAAGCTGGAAGGATGCCAGGCACATACGTCTGTCATGCTGTCGGATGTAGACCTTAAGATCTTCAAGAAGCTGGGCGTGCAGGTGACCTGCGAGGCGGTGTAGCATGTCCGGAAAAACCATGTAATATTAACAAAACTCATACAATATTTGAGAAAAAACTGTATTTTTTCGGCAGAAAGGTTTATAATGATGCTTTGATTTAATCTGGCAGACATATGAAATATGAGTACAGTAATTGTATGAGAATTATGAGGAGGGTTTTATGGCAGTAAAATATGTTTTTGTGACTGGAGGCGTTGTGTCGGGACTTGGAAAAGGGATTACAGCAGCGGCGCTGGGGCGGCTTTTGAAAGCGCGCGGATATACCGTTACCATGCAAAAGTTTGACCCATACATCAATATGGATCCGGGAACCATGAATCCGGTACAGCACGGTGAAGTGTTTGTGACGGACGACGGTGCGGAAACTGACCTGGATCTTGGGCATTATGAACGTTTTATTGATGAAAGCCTGACAAAAAATTCTAATGTTACTACCGGAAAAATATACTGGTCCGTCCTGCAGAAAGAACGGCGCGGCGATTTTGGAGGGGGCACTGTACAGGTCATTCCACATATTACCAATGAAATTAAGAGCAGATTTTACCGCAACCCGGCTGCTGCTGAGACAGAGATTGCCATCATCGAAGTGGGCGGCACTGTTGGGGATATTGAAAGCCAGCCGTTTCTGGAATCCATCCGCCAGTTCCAGCATGAGAAGGGACACGATAATGTGATCTTGATCCATGTCACATTGATCCCTTATCTGAAAGCGTCCCAGGAGATGAAGACCAAACCTACCCAGGCCAGCGTCAAGGAGCTGCAGGGCATGGGGATCCAGCCTGACATCATCGTATGCCGTTCCGAATATCCGCTGGATATCGGCATGAAAGACAAGATTTCCCTGTTCTGCAACCTTCCGGCTGACCATGTGCTGCAGAATCTGGATGTCAAATATTTATATGAAGCGCCGCTTGCCATGGAGAAAGAGCGCCTGGCACAGGTAGCCTGCGAATGCCTGCATCTGGACTGCCCGGAGCCGGACTTGAAAGACTGGGTCGAGATGGTGGAGAATCTAAAGCACCCTACCCAGGATGTAACCGTTGCCCTGGTCGGAAAATACATCCAGCTCCACGACGCTTATATCAGCGTGGTAGAAGCGTTGAAGCACGGCGGCATCTACAGCCATACTACAGTCAATATCAAATGGGTGGATTCAGAAACCTTGACTCCGGAGACTGTGGAAGAACTTTTGGGGAATGTGAGCGGAATCTTAGTTCCCGGCGGATTTGGCTCCAGAGGGATTGAAGGCAAGATCGAGGCCATCCGATACGCCCGGACTCACAGGATCCCATTTTTAGGACTCTGCCTGGGGATGCAGCTTTCCATTGTGGAATTTGCCAGAAATGTGATCGGATACAACGACGCACACAGCATGGAGTTAAGGCCGGATACGACCCACCCGGTCATCCATATCATGGAAGACCAGATCGGCATTGAGGATATCGGAGGGACGCTGCGGCTCGGTTCTTACCCCTGCGTATTGAAAGAAGGTTCCCTGGCGCTGAAACTGTATGGAACGAAAGAAATCCAGGAGAGGCACCGCCATCGGTACGAAGTGAATAATGATTTCCGGGAGGTGTTGGAGGAACATGGGATGCTGCTGTCCGGACTGTCGCCGGACGGACGGATCGTAGAAATGATCGAGATCCCGGAGCATCCATGGTTTATCGCCACTCAGGCGCATCCGGAACTGAAATCAAGGCCCAACCGGCCGCATCCGCTGTTTAAGGGGTTCGTGGAAGCGGCGTTGGACAGGATGAGGATGGAGGACTGATACTGCATACATCCCACAGTGAAAAGAATTTGGAAAAGTAAATGCCTGCAGAGCGGCTGATTTTCCAGAATAATTATTTAAACCTACCTAAATCCGGCCAGGATGATTAGGTAGGTTTATTTCTTTGCACTTACTTTTGTAAATCGAAGATTTTCAGTTCTTGAATGACATCCCTGTACATTTCCGTCAATTTTTTTGATGGATTCCATCCTAACTTCCGTAGTTTTTCTGCGGAAAGCTTTAAGCTTGTATCCGGTGCATAACCTGTTATGCCCGGAGCTTCTAATTCCATTTTCACTTTTATCTTTCCCCCGGCTATCTGCTCGGCTACCAACCGGGCCATATCCCGGATTCTCATCGTATTTGCCTCATTCACTACATTATAGGCCTCTCCGGCTTTACCATGATATAATATGGTAAAAATTGCATCCACAGCATCATCTGAAGCACAATAATTTCCCATGGAATCCCCTTTGGTTTTTAATATGATATCCCTGCCTTCATATGCCGCACGGGCAAACTGCATATATACACGGTTATCGTCAGGACGGACTCCTTTGCCGAAGGTTTGGGCCAGCCTTGCAATTTTGACAGGAATCCCATATTCCTGCTGATAGAGATAACAATAATGTTCTGCAATACGTTTACCGAGAGGATAGCAGCTTCGGGAGGAAAACAGGCCGACATCCCCCAGTTCTTCCTCTGTACGCATCCTTCCTATATCTTTTACAGTCCCATATACCTCCATGGATGAAAGATATACCATCCCTTTGAGCTGCCCTTTTGTGGCCAGTTCAAGTAAATTGCATGTTCCCTGGATCATCGAATCTGCTACTTCCACCGGATGCCCCACCATTTCCGCAGACTGCGTTATGGATGCGCAATGGATCATATAATCTATCGGCATCTCTATTTCTGAAAACAAATTCGCTTTATCCCTGACATCTGATTCCAGCAGCAGGAGGCCAGAATCTTCTGTGTTTTTAAAAATCTGCCGTGCTTTATGTACATCTCTGGTAATTCCTGCTATTTTAATCGTGCCCTTCTTAAATTTTTCAGAACAAATCAGTTTTTGGGCTGTCATACTGCCCAAAAAACCTGTGATGCCTGTGATCAGGTAGTTTCCTTCATGAAATGTCATTGATCCTCTTCACTGCCTCCAGTAAATCTTGTGCTTCTATTTCCGCTTTTACACTATATTTTCTATCATTCCCTGCCACGCCTGTATGGACAAGCACTGTGTGCAGTCCCGCATTGATTCCCGCCTGGATATCTATCGTACTGTCGCCGACTATGTAAGAATCCGAACGGTCAATATTGTATTTTTCAACCATTGCGTCTATCATACCTGCCGCAGGTTTCCTGCAATTACAATTAATCTTATATTCCGGGTTCTCTTCCGGATATCCTTTGTCCGGGTGGTGTGGGCAAAATGCAATATCATCCAGATATGCCCCCTGTTCCCCTAAGAGTACGGCTAATTTTCTATGGATCCTCTGGACATCCTCTATATCACACATACCTCTTGCCACAACGGACTGGTTTGTAACCACAATGGCCAGATAACCGGATTCATTGATCAGGCGGACTGCTTCTGCCGCACAGGGTTCTAACTCGAATTCTTCTTCCTTACTTAGCAGCCCTCTATGCCGGTTGAGCGTACCGTCCCTGTCGAGGAAAATGCATCTTTGCATGTTCGACAGGTTCTTCCTCTTCCATACGCCGTCTTTCTGTGCTTTTTGAACGGAATAGAACCGCTCCACGGTTCCGGCGTCCCTGACATATTCCGGTGTCATATAGCCGTATATCTGCCCTTTTCCCATAAGAGGCCGCAGCAGTTCCTTTTCCAAATCTATTTTTTTAGGCGCATCCAGCTTTTGCAGGAGCGTGCCCGACAGGATATAGATTCCTGCATTGACACAATTATCATACCAGCCATTTCTGATATTTGCTTTTGAGTCCATTCCTGTGATGCGGTTTTCCGTATCCATAAGGATCAGGTCTGAATCGTATGGGTGGGAATTGGGATGTACCAAAAGTGTAGCAACAGAATGATTGGCTTCATGGAAAGCAACCATCCTGTCCCATGCCAGGTCAAACATGACATCTCCAAATATCAGGATGAAATGCCGGTCTTTGATGGTATCTTTCAAATAATAAAGGGAACCAGCAGAACCTAGCGGTTCCTTTTCTTCGATGTATGTAATATGGTCTCCAAAACCGGAGCCATCGCCAAAATATTCCTGGATCTTATCGCCCAGGTGGCCGATGATGATTACCAAGTCTGTGAAACCATATTGTCTCAGATTCTCAATCTGCCATTGTAGCATGGGCTTTCCGTTAAGCGGCAGCATGGGTTTGGGGAACTTATCCTGTGTCAGGGCGGACAAGCGGGTTCCTTTGCCGCCGGCCTGGATTACTGCTATGTAATGATTCATGTGACACCTTTCCTTAGTATATATCTTCTTTCCATACAACTTGTCTGGCAAAAATAATCAATTATACAATAAATAATTTTGGTGTTAATCAACATCTGTGTTGATATGCATATTTCCAGTAATTATGACCAGCGAAATATCAGTCCTTGTTTGGAGCCCCAACCCACTTATTGACTAACACCATAATTTTATCTTTTATATACAATCATTAGTAAAACGTAACTATTCAGCACCCCATTTAGGGTACATTGATTTTTGTGCAAAACGTAG
>CAJUTU010000063.1 GCA_910589385.1 uncultured Lachnospiraceae bacterium | reverse complement strand
AGTTTAACCAGACCATTGTCATGATTACCCATAATAACGAGATTGCCCAGCTTGCCGACCGCATAGTCCGAATTGAGGATGGCAGGATTGTTGGAGGAGGAAGGCAAGCGCGGAGTGCTTTTAGGATGCCTTCCAATGACCTGACCTCGAACGCCAGTGAGGGGGCGCGGCCTTGTAAAGGAAAGCAAGTGCGACGCGATTTAGGAAAGCCTTCTGATGAAATGCTGCCAGGAACCGGAAAGAGGGCGGTGCCTCGCAGGGGAGGTGGCAGATCATGACATGGCCTTTTGAGAACGACACCAGCGCCGTTACCCGCAGGCTGTCAAATGCCCGTCTTGGGCAGGACTGTTTCAGGAACCGCCTGATCGGGGTTATTATTTTTATAGCTGCGGCCATTATGGCGTTTATTTCTTCTTATGCATATAACATTACAAATGAATACGCGGCATCAACTTCCTATCAGGGGATTTTCCAGAACCTCTCACAGGAGGATATTTCCTTATTGAAGGCAGATCCCCGTATCCAAAAAACCGGCGTGTACCAGTCTGTCGGCATGACGGAGCAGGAGAAGGGCATTACAATGAGCATGGTATGTTCAGATGAAACAACCATGCAGCTCTCCAATATCACATTGACCAAAGGGCATATGCCGCAGGCGGCGGATGAACTGCTGATAGAAAAGGGATATATAGATGCCTTACATCTAAATGCGGGAATCGGTGACACCATAACCCTTCATTACCGCAATCAGGCGAGCCGCCAGTTAGACACAAAAGAATTTCGGATCACAGGGTTTATCCAGACAACTGCTGAAAATGACAGAGGCAGGGTAGCGTATAACGCTGTCGTTTCCCAGGATTTTGTGCAGGAGGATTCTGCGCTTTCTGCTGAACCTGCAGCGGTTATGATTTCAGTCCGTGATTCTGTAAAATATAGAAATCAGGAATTGAAAGAACTGGTACGGAATATTGGCCTGGATTGTGGGATTTCTGCAGACAATATTCAGATTAATAATCTGTACATTGACAGCAACAATCTGTCGAAGGAGACGGTGCTGGCCGTTCTGCTCGTTGGACTGGTTCTGATTGGCATATGCTCTCTGGTTGTTTACAATATATTTTATATTTCCGTAATAAATAATGTGACATCCTTTGGACAGCTTCGTACAATCGGCACTACAAAGAGGCAGATCAAACAGATTATTTCAAAAGAAGGGAATTATCTTGCGCTTCGCTTTATTCCATTGGGGTGTGCGGCAGGCGTAATGTTGTCCTTTTTGACAGACAGGAACGCTTTTCAGACGTTTCCTGATATGATAACCGCGTTTTTGTCAGGAATAGTGGTATTTGTCTGTGTAAGGCTGTCTATTTTAAAACCGGCAAAGATTGCCATGTCGGTTTCACCTGTGGAAGCATTCCGTTACAGCGGATATATTGGAACAAAAAAGTTGAAAAAGAGCGGGAAACATCTTACACCGTTTTCACTTGCGGCTATGAATCTGTTCCGTAACAGGAAGAAAAGCATACTGACCTTTGCCACGCTGGCCTTAAGCGGAATGATGTTTGTAGGGATCTCTTCCCTGTTGTCCTCTCTTGATCCTGGGCAGAGGGCGAAGCAGAGTTTTCCTTACGAGGGGAGTTATGTGGTGGAACTGAACCGCTCGCTGGTCACGCCTGCGTTTTCCCTTACGGATTTACAGGAAAACAATCTGCTGACAGATGAATTGGAAAGTCATATTCTGTCCATCGATGGGGTAGAGAAAGTCATCCGCCAGCAGGAAATATTCGCCGGGATAGATGGAGCGGAGACAGCAATCCGGAGTATGAACACAGAAGATTATGAGGAATTAAAGGATTGGGTAATGGCAGGGAAACTGCCGGATTGCGGCCATACAGGGGAAAATTCCCTTATCATTAACACGGGAAGTCCGGAATTAGAATATCTGCATAAGAGTTATGATGTAGGTGATACAATCGCTTTTTCACTGGCAGGAAACAGCCCGCAAAGTAATATGACCTATACCGTATCTGCTGTTATTTTTGACAGAGACAGTTCTGCCAGCTTTATCCTGCCCGCGGCTGAAATGGAACAGATGGTTCCCTATAATGCAAACAGTGCATTTGTGATCCGGGCAGAGACAGACAGTGATGCCGGAATTGAAGATGAATTATATTCGCTGGTTTCAGCAAGCGATACCTTGCGTCTAAAGACATTAAAAGATATGACAATGCAATACAAAAGTGTTTTCAGCACAATTTCTATTGCGGCATATGCGCTGTTGGCAGTTATTGTCGTGTTCAGTATCATCAATCTGGTCAATACCAGTATGACGAATATCATTTCCAGAAGGAAAGAAATGGGGTTGTTCCGGGCGGTTGGCCTGGGCGGCAGGCAGCTTTATCATATGATAGGCTTTGAAAACGGATTTCAAACGCTTGGCAGTTTTGCCGTCTCCCTTGTCTGCGGTCTGGGGATTGGGAAAGCAATATGTGCTGCCGTGGGGAATATGCCCGGATTTGGCTTTATAAATTACACGTTCCCTGCCGTACCTGTTCTCTTATATGTTTTATTGGTTTTTATGCTTCAATTAGCGCTTACAAAATGGGCGGATCGGTATTGCAGAAAAAACAGCGTGGTAGAGCAGCTTCGCATAACGGAATAGGAGATGGCAGGTTATGACATGGCCTTTTGAGAACGATACCAGCCAAGTTACAAAAAAGCTGGCGAAAAAAAGCATTAGAAGCGAGAAACGCCGGAACCGGATGGTGATCATTGCGGTCGCCCTGGCGGCATTCCTGCTCTGCTTTGTGGGAACTGCGTCCGCTTCTCTTGCACAAATACAGCGCAGTCAGGTTGCGGATACGTATGAGGCGGTCTGGCAGGGGATTGACGAAGCGGATCTTGAAATCCTGAAAGAACAGCCGGAATTTGCCCGCGTGGGCGGCTGCTATCTGCTCGGTCAGGAACCCGTGGGGCAAGGGTATACAGCGTCCTATGTGTATATGGATAAGGAAATGATGGATACCGCCCGCGGCCAGATGAAGCTGCTCACGGGCCGGGTTCCTGAAAAAGCAAATGAAGTTGCTGTAAGTAAATATTTCCTTTCCGCCTATGGAAATCATGCCGGAATCGGTGACACGGTGACCTTAGATACAGAGAGTTTTCATGGCGGTTATATCGTTACTGGCATTATGGACAGCGCAGGTGAAAAGGAGATGAATATCTGTCCTTTTGTCCTGTCGCTGCATTGACAGAGTGGGCAGGATTCGACCCTGTGGGATATCGTGCATATGTGCATTTTAAGAATGACACGAAACTGGATGAGGCGGCCATGACGGCTTCCTGCCGCGAGATTACGGAAAAATATGGGCTGCCGCCTGTGGGAATGAACAGCAGATATTTTACTTATTATAAAAGAACCATAGATTTTACGGCCGTCGGCGGTATCGCATTTCTCGTCCTGATTGGCGGATATGTGGTGATCCAGAGCATTTTCCGTATCTCCGTCAACGATAAAATACAAAGCTTCGGGCAGCTTCGGATGATTGGCGCAACGCAGAAGCAGATTAAACAGATTGTAAAGCGCGAGGGGAGAAAGCTTGGCAGTATCGGGACTCTGATTGGAACAGTGTTGGGAGTGTCTGGCAGCTTTCTACTATTTCCGAAAGGATTTCACGTCTTGTATAATACGCTGGCTGCTGTTTTAGCGGCAGTAATCTGCTGGATTATGGTATCCGTCTCCATCCGCAAGCCGATGAAAATAGCTTCCGGCATTTCCCCCGTGGAGGCAGTCCGGTTTTCGCCGGAGCCAGACGCCGTACACAGGCGGAGGAAACACATCAGGCTTAATCCCGTTTCCATGGGAATCGCAAACTTCATGCGTGACCGTAAAAAGACAACCGCTATTGTAGCTTCTTTAAGTTTAGGCGGCATTTTTCTGTTGATCATTGCTTCTGCTCTTTTGACAAGATCGCCAAGGCAGTATGCCGATAGATAAGGATGAAATCTTAATCGCTGAAAGCGTGTATAAATATCTTGGACGATCCACAGATATCAAGATCGGACAGACATTAAAACTTACGGTAGAACAAAAGACAGTTCCGGTTACTTTAGCAGGTACTTTTGATACAAAGAAGGTTACAAACGGGCATGGCAGCCTGGCAATGGATTCTACGCAGGTTTTTCTTTCCAGAGACCTTGCACAGGGATTATTCCCTGAGATTGAGAATTTCGATTATTCGTGGAATATAGTAAGCGATCCCCAAAAGGCGCAGAGTGTGGAAGCAGGTTTAAGAGATTTAATTGCAAACCACAGAGATATTTCATTATGGACATTTGCTGAAAGTTTGGAATATGAGGAAACACAAAGCAGGATCATGTTTGGCAGTATGCAGGCGCTTTCGTGGCTGGTATTCCTGTTTGGTGTGATTAACCTCATAAACACGACCCTTTCGAACCAGATATCCAGAACACGGGAAAACAACATTTTGCGCTCCATTGGCCTGACTAGAAAACAGCTATGTAAAATGAACATCTGCGAGGGCCTGTGCTATGCGCTCTTTACAGCATTGGCAGTTTTGATTGCGAGACTTCCGGCTGCAGTTGTGGTTTCCAGGGAAATAAGCAAAATAGCCTTTGCGGGAAAGATTGTCCCGTATCAATTTCCGATTTTGGAAATGGGGCTGTTCCTGCTGGCGCTGTTTGCAGTGGAACTGCTCCTGTCCGTTTGGATGGTACACAGGCAGAAAAAAGATTCCCTGATTGAACAGATGCGGGCGCTTTCGTAATTGTGAAGCCAAAGGATGAAAGGCAGCGCATTTTACAGCAGCAGATAAGCATTTCGCATCAATTCAATTGTTTTAGAGTTCCAGACAGACTATAATAAAATGTCAGCCTATAGCAGCGGCAATACTTTTTGATTTTGCCATTGGCTATATGATGGCGGGGAGGTGGCGCATTGATTCATATTGCAATCTGTGATGACGAAAAATATATGTCTGACCATATAAAAACTTTGGTCTCCGATTTTTTCCGTAAAAAGAACAGGGAGATCCGCCTTAGGACATTTTCAGGCGGCGAAGAGCTGTTAAGCTACGACGGGCAGATAGACATCTGTTTTCTGGATATCCAGATGAAGGGTATGGATGGCATGGAAACCGCAAGGAGACTGAGGGCAGATAAATTCCATGGATTCCTGATCTTCATCACGGTACTGAAAGAGATGGTATTTCAGTCTTTCGAGGTGCAAGCATACGATTACCTGGTCAAGCCGGTGGAAGAAAAACAGTTTGAGAAAACAATGGAACGTCTGTTTTCTTCCATGCAAAATGCCGGCGAAGACAGCCTGCTTGTGCAAAAGGGATATGAGGGACGCATTGTCCAAAAGGACGAGATTATTTTCTGTGAGATCATAGACCGGAAAATATATCTGAACCTGGCGTCAGGTGGGGTTCTTGATTATTATGAGCAGATTGAGAATCTGGAAACGAAGCTGGGCAGCCATTTTTTCCGGTGTCACAGAAGCTATCTCATCAATCTGAAGCATTTAAAAGGATATAAAAACGGAACCGCATATATGGATAATGGCAGAGAGGTTCCCGTATCACGGCTGCGGAACAAAGAGTTTTCCGGAGTTGTTCTGCAGTATATGAAAAATATGTAAATAATAGCTGTGAAGATATAGAACGGTTACAGAGGTTTTGCATATGGGGGCAGGTAACATGGCTGAATATTTGGGTTTTTTAATGTATATATTTACGAATGTCATTGAGACGGTTTTCCTGTTATTTTTTTGGGGAAAAATTCTGAAAAAGAAAATATGTCCGCCTTTTTACTTCCTGTTTGCAGTCTGCGCGGTGCTTGTCGGCAATGTTGTGTCGGCACGCACGATCACAGGCTTTGTGGCGCTTGTTCTTCTGCTTTCGGCATGTGGGATTTTTGTCTGCCATGCGGATGTGAAGTCTTCCATTCTATATGCGTCTCTGGCGGTTGAAATCATGCTGCTCTGTTACGGAGTTGTGAAATCTCTGCTGGCTCTTCTACGCCCATGGATGCCTGCCGTTTTCCATGATACAGACGGTATTGCGGTCATGCTGGCCAGCGAGGCGATTTCACTGGCGCTGTCCGGTTTTTGCTATTATATCGTTTACCGTTATTTTTCCTGCTATTCTGCGGCGGAGCAGCAGCAAATGTTTCTGGTTATCATTCCAATCCTGATGATATTTATTATGAGTGAGTACATCAATACGATTGAATCTGAGTGTCAGTTTGAAGTTTTAGATGATGGTGGGGGCTCCAGAGACCTGTTCAGCCACTGGCAGCTGCTTGCTATGCATTTTTTGGGGCTTTTAAGCCTGTTCTGTATCCTGTTTTCTTATAAGAAACTGCAGCAGAATTTCTGCCTCAGCACAAAAATTTCACTGCTGGAACAGGAGGAACATTCCCTGAACCAGTATGTGGAGGAAGCAAAAACCCGTTATGACAGGACAAAATCGTTCCGACATGATATCCGAAACCATATCGCAGTGATAAAAGACCTTTTAGCGAGCGGGAAATTTAAAGAAGCTGTAAGCTATATTGAAGATATGGATCATATGGCCGAAAAAATGTCATTTCCCTGCAGTACCAATAACCCTGTAGTGGATATCTTAATGGGAAACAAGCTGGGGATTGCAGAAAGCATGGGAATCAGCGTGGACTGTTCCCTTCTGTTGCCATACCCCTGCGGCCTTAAGGACATGGATATCTGCATTGTCCTGTCAAATGCGCTGGATAATGCAATCCAGGCATGTAAAAATATGACATTTCCTGACACGCCAGAGGCATGTAATACGGGATGCCCGAATGGGTATATCCATGTGTCCGGGCGTATTCAGGGAGATTTTCTCATGATGGAAGTGGAGAACAGCTTCCGGGGAAAATGCTCGGTGAAAATAGGGACAGGATTATCTAATATAAAAGCGGTAGCTGAAAAATATAGCGGCGCCATGAGTATAGAGACAAGGGAGGATGTATTTGTCCTGCAGGTGCTGCTCGTCATCCCACAGCATCCAGAATGCATCTCACAGCAAATGGATTAACCGCCCGCATTTTGCAGCCGAAAAACGAAAAGGGAAGCTGTTTTTGTGAATGTAAAAAATAGCTGCCCGATCATATCAGATTAAAGGAGGAACATTTTTATGGCAATGCAGATTAGTGGAAATTACGCTCAATCCAGAACCGATTATGCAGAGAAAGTGAAGGAGAAGCAGACTGCAGAAAAGGCAGAAAAAGCAAAAGAAGCACAGGAAGCACAGAAGGCTTCCGGGGAAAAGGTATCAGGCAGACTGTCCGAACCGCAGGATGTTTACATTCGTGGTGAAAAATCAGAAAAAGAGTCTGTCGGGCTGTATCGGATCGGACAGGATGAGGACGGCAGCCGCAAAATCTTATTTGATGATCCGGCTAAGGCAGACCGTGCGGATAACAAGGGAGAGCCGAAAGCAGATGAGAATGGCAAAAAACTGAAAGCAGACGGGAACAGTCAGGGAAAGCCTGTAGAGAAATGTGTCGTGAATACAGATAAGGTTGACAGAGAAATTAAGAAACTGAAAGAGAAAAAGCAGCAGCTTGAGCAGCAGATCCAGTCAGCTTTCGGGGATGAGAAGAAAATCCGGGAGTTGGAGAAAAAACTGGCACAGGTAGAGAATGAGTTAAGCCAGAAAGACAATGATACATACAGGAAGCAGCATGCTGAATTTTCCCAGATGAAATAGTTTCACAAGGAATGAATTTCGGGAAATGGTGGCAAATGCACACTGTTTTCCAGTATTTTTGAAATCAGCGTCATTTGGGTTTCTTAAAAAGATTATGCCGGGAAAAATTTGGATGGAGGAATCATTATGCATGCGAAAACAATGGAAGGCCTTGCAGGGGCAAGTATGAATATGAAAATGATGAATACTCCGTTCCGTGTCTATGAAGAAGCAGAGAGGAGTGGCGATACAGCTACCATGGCGCGGGCAATGGGGTATGTCGGTGAGACTGCAGACAAAGCAGAGGACTATCAGAAGAAGATTGAGAAAGGAATGAAAGAAGAGGCAAAAGAGGCGCAGGAAAAAGCGAAATCAGAGCAGGAAAACGCGATCCGGAAACGGAAGGAAGAACGCGGGGAACAGGAAAAGAGGATAGCGGAAAGCAAAAATAAGAATACGGATACAGTCAGTATCAGCGAAAACGGGAAGGCCGTGGCAGGTGAGAGATCCGATTCGGTTCAGGCTGGTACAGACAGTAGCGTACCTATAGAAAAAACAGTGGATGTTGTTATGGCAGAACCTGTCATATATACGAAAACCGGAGAAGCAGCAAGACCGGAATCCGGTACGAATCTCTCTGTTTCTGCATAGAAGAAATCCATCCCCGGTGGTAAGGACTGCCATAAAGGCCCTAAACCTGCCGGGGAAGTCAAGAAGTGTAGGAAAATAACTGACACATCTTGGCTTCGGCCGTTCGGATTGTTTCAATTGGAGAAGAAAATGAATAAGAAAATGAATAAGAAAAAATGGCTTCGCATCGTATCGATTTATTCGATCATATACACGGTAATCACATTGTTAAGCAGTGTTTTGTATCTTTGTAACGGTATTTATGAAGATCCAAGCGGTAACTGGCACGAATTAGACAGGGCCATGATCCTTCTGATTGGGATAGCGGCATTTGGGCTGTGTACGAAATTGCCTGTTAAGCCTTTGATCCTCAGATACGTGTCTGCGTATATTCCATCTCTGTTGCTGGCGTTTGCATATGTCTGGTCTACCGGACTGCGGGAGCCTTTGGCGAAAACAGCATACAGGGATATCTGGATTAACTTTACGAGTCTTTTTGTGCTGTTATGTATCATCAATACTGTCACCCTTGTTTGTAGGAAAAAGAAAGGGCAGAAAGAAAAAGGTGAAAAATAATGAGTAAATACAACGCATTATGGGAATATGTGCAGAAAAGCGGAAAGGAATCTTTCCGGCTGACTTTTGAGGAAATTCAGAATATTGCGGGGATACCGATTGACCACTCTTTTCTGAAATATAAGAAAGAGCTTGCGGAATATGGGTGGCAGGTTGGGAAAATATCCATGAAAGAACAGACGGTACTCTTTCATAAGATTGACTGACCGTTTAGGAACTGTGAATAAATAACTTTACAAAGGGAGTAAAAATGGATGAAAATATTTTAGAATGGCTGTTAGCAGAGGACACTCCTGAAGTCAGGCTCCGGACATTAAAGGAGTATCTGAAACTAAGTGATGGTGATACAAAAGTCATCGAATATAAAAATAAATTACTTCAAAGCAAAGTATATGAGCGGGCATTAAAGAAATTAAAAAAGGAGAAACCCTGGGCGAAATTTGACGCAATTATGGCATTTGCCGAATGGGGATTAACCAGAGCTGATATCGGAAGTGATATCGACGAAGAAGTATTTTCGCTGATCCAAAGCACGGGATTTAAAATGTTATGCGGCGAACCTTATTTATTAAGGAACCTTGTGAAACTGGGATATTACCAGGTGGATATCGTGAAAGAGGAGATAGGATGTATGCTTGGTAGGATCAAAGAAGACAGCGGGTTTGGCTGTATCAGCAGTAATAAGAAAATCAATGATCCAAAGAAACCACATAAAAGCTGTGCCAGGCTGACGGTTGAGTATCTTCTGCTTGTTGCAGAACTTCATCTTTTTGGGATTGAATGTGAGTGTGAGAGCGCGTTAGTACATTATTTCACCAAAAGGAATATTTTTTACCGAACGGATAACAGGGAGACGCCGATGGTGGATGTGATGCTGGAAACATTTTATCCGTCAGATCCAATTAAAGTCGGCGTTCAGAATATTGTATATGCATTAAGAGTGTTGGGATGTCCAGGGGAATCTGAAGCGATGCAGGCCTGATATGAGGTATTGAACCGGCACAGGCTGGATAATGGGAGATACTTGTTAACTGCATCAAAAAGTGTACCGGCATTTAAAGCAGGAAAAGTTGACGAAGAGAATAAATGGATTACACTTTATGCGTATATGGCACAATAGACAGCACACCGATATTTTTTAGGAGATAATCATATGGCAGATATGCTTGTTAAATTATACAATATACCTCATTCACACGATATAGAAGAAAATTTATTCAAGAGTGGTATCAGAATCAAAAAAGCATTAGCGCCTGACAGGAGCAGGATCATTGCTTTCTCCAGGACATGTGCAAAAGATGATTATTCAGATGAAGTTAAGGCCGCTTTTTCTAATAATCCCATTACCTGTTATATTGCAACAAGGGAAAAGGAAATCATCGGTTTCGCATGTTATGAGGCGACAGCCAGGAATTTTTTCGGTCCTATGGCTGTGCTGGAAAGTGAAAGAAGAAAGGGAATAGGGAAAGCCCTGCTGCTGAAGTCTCTGGAATCCATGCAGGAGCTTGGCTATGCTTATGCCATTATAGGATGGCCTGCAAAATCCGCTGTTGATTTTTATAAAAAATGCGTAAACGCAATTCTGATTGACGAAAAATCTTCGGGTGTATATAAACGGATGATTGAGATTGATGAATAAAACGAGGTGTCTTTATAATGGAAAGTTTCACCGATGCATTGAAACAAAGGAATTTAAAGAAAATCAGGGCGTTTCCAAAATCTGACCTGCATAACCATTTTGTACTGGGCGGAAGCCGGCAGTATCTGCACAAAATGACAGGCATAAAGATAGAGCCTGTGAAAACTCCCATATTGTCCATGGATGAAATGTATGCGTGGAACTGGGAAAACCTTGGAGAAAGATTCGAGACATCAGAAATGAGAAAGCTTCTGATTCGGGCCGCCTTCCATCAGGCCAAGGAAGACGGCGTTACCGTGCTGGAGATTGGAGAAGATGTCTGGGGACTTTCAGAATATTTTCATAATGATATTGATGAATTGATTGAGGCGTTTACCACGGCACAGAGAGAAATTGCACCGGATATGGAATTGCGGTTGCAGATTGGCCTGTCAAGGCATTGTCCTATTGGATATTTGCAAGAGTGTCTTTCACATTTTTGGGGAAATAGGGCTTTTTATTCCATTGATTTGTACGGAGATGAATTGGCGCAGCCCATAGAAAATTTCAAATCCATTTACCGTAGGGCAAAAAAAGAGGGGCTTTGTTTAAAAGCACATGTCGGCGAGTGGGGATCTGCGGAAGATGTGAGAAGGGCGGTAGAAGAATTAGAGCTTCATGAAGTCCAGCATGGCATTTCCGCAATACATGATGAAAGTGTTGTGCGCTTTTTGGCTGATCATCATATCCGTCTTAATATCACTCCAAGCAGCAACATATTGCTTGGCAGGATTCCTGGTATGTCAGGGCATCCAATCGGCCGGCTTTACCGTAGCGGCGTGGATGTTACAATCAATTCGGACGATATTTTGATTTTTGACTCGGATGTATCCATAGAATATTTACGGCTATATGAATCGGGATGTTTATCAGCAGAAGAATTGGACAGTATCCGTCAAAACGGGCTGACAGTCAGATAATCGGAAGATAGGAGGAAGGAATGGGAAATGGATTTGTGGGAAAAATTCGGAATGAGCGAGGGACTTGCCGAGATGTGGCAGGAACTGGGTATCAGCGTGGGAACGGCAATTATTGTTTTGATCGCTTTATATTTTGTGGTTAAATGGGCGGTCAAAAATGGAATGTTGGAAGCCTGTAAAGAGATAGAAAAAAAGAAAGCACAGGAGGCTTTAAAAGCGGATAAGACAATCATTGATTTGGAACAAAAGAAGTAAACATAAGGAATATTAGTGGAGGTTTTGTAGGACTGGGATTCTTGTTTTTAGGATTTTATAAAACTGATTTGGAAATAGAAAGAAAACACTAAAATCCAGTTGACATACTGGAAAATCAGAATTGGTATTGGAAGGTAGTTTATGAAGGCCGCACACGATAAAGCAGGCGGCGAAAAAGATATTGCGGTATATTGACAGCAAATGAAAATGCCATCCCATTTTATGAGAAACTTGGCATGAAAAAGGCAGATGATGTAATGCAATATAATCATATGGAATGGACTGAATTTACAAATAGAAAAATACAGCTTCCTATTCTGCCTGAATTAAAAATTGAGATTTATTGTCTGTATAATGGGGTTAAAACCCTCGCCTTAAGGCGAAACCTTTAGGTCAACCCCATATCTTCAAGTTTAGAAAAAGAAAAAATAGAGATACTAAACTTGAGGTGAATAGAATGGAACATTATAGAAAATCGTCACATTGTATATATGATGTTAAATATCATATTGTATGGATAACGAAGTATAGGAAACCGGTACTAATGGGGAAGGTTGCACTGAGGACAAGGGAATTAATACGAAAAGTATGCCAAACAAATGATGTGGAAATATTAGCAGGTCAAGTAGGAAAAGATCACATACATCTATTGGTATCAGTACCGCCCCATATGTCAGCAAGTAAATTAGTGCAATATATGAAGGGAAATACATCTCGGAAGTTACAGATGGAATATAAAGAATTGAATAAGGAATTCTGGGGGCAACATTTGTGGGCAAGAGGATATTTTGTGGCTAGCAGTGGAAATGTGACAGATGAAATCATACAAGAATATATAAAGAATCAGGATCTAGAAGAACGTAAGAAAAGCGATAACTTTGAGGTGGGACAACTTTAGGCTGCTTCAGCAGCCAGCCCAAACCCACCGGCTTCAGCCGGTGGTGGTTTAGATTGAAAAAGCGGATGCTTTGTGCCCTGATTCCCTGGCATTGATTGGTGTGTATGGTTCAGTTGTTACCGGGGATGAGTACGAAAAATCCGATCTTGATTTGATGATTTTGATCAATGACGAAAACGGACAGGTTCTGGCTGATGGATTTATTATAGATGATGTTGATATAGGGTATGACCTTTACTGTACCAGTTGGGATATGCTTGAAGAAGATGCGCAGTGCAGCCACGCACATTTGTCTAAGCTGTTCGATTCGAGGATCGTTTATTGCAAAGATAAAAGTGCATTGGAAAGGTTGGATGAGATCAGAAGAAAGGCGGCAGAGCTGCCTGCATCGGACAGGCGGTATGAGAAAGCTGACAAGGTATATAGTGATGCAAAAAAGATGCTTGCGGAGGTTTGTCTTGCACAGTCTTTATCAAAAGCCAGAAGCTGTGCAGGAGCGGCTATTGAGTTTATAGAAAATGCTGTAATGTTGTATAATGGCCAGTATTTCAGAAAAGGAACGAAAAGGACTCGTATTCTAACTGGAAAAACAAAATGGCCGAGGCATTTTGAGAGTATGACAGAATTTGTGGAGGATTACGAGAAACGGTATTTTAAGAAAGACAAAAATGATTAAACTGGTTAGACCGACAGAAGCACTGAAAGAACAGGCATTGGAGTTCAAACAGGAATTTTTTGATAACGGGGAATTCGTAATTAACGGAAGTGAATTGCTTGATAAAATGGATGATTACAGAGAATGGTGCAGAATCATAGACGCAAATACGAAAGAGGAAACGGTTAATCCGGACTGGGTGATAACAGACACATTTTTTGCAGTTGCTGGTAATGACAGAATTGTGGGAATCATTGATTTAAGGCATACGCTCAACGACTTTCTGAAGGATCTGGGCAATTGCGGTTACAGCGTTCGTCCGTCAGAAAGACGAAAGGGCTATGCTGCGGCAATTATTAGATGTTGCGAAACGGGCAGGGATGAGCGGACTGCAGGAAGGATGGGTGCCGGAAACGGAATTTTTTCTATGGGAAGATAATAGAATTGTCGGATGGTTCAGAATACGGCATTGGCTTACGGAGGAACTGGCAAAAGGAGCAGGGCATATAGGATATGGAATCAGGAAGGAATTCAGAGGAAAGGGGTATGCTTCTCTGGGCTTGAAACTGACGGTAGAAAAGGCGTGGCAGATGATTCGTGAAGATGAAATTTATATGTCTGTTCACAGGATAATCCTGCATCGCTCAGAGTACAGATGAAAAATGGCGCGTATATTCATCATGAAGGCGAACAGGAGATTTATACCAGAATAAAGAGATAGATTCTTATTTACGGAGGCGTCTGCTTGACATCTAAAGGAGAGTGATTAGATGATAACTATAGAAACCAGTAGATTACTTTTGAGAAATTATAGAGTGACAGATTTTGAGGATATTATAAAATATTTTTCTGATGAAGAAGTCAGCAAATTCGAAGATTTTTATCCAATGTCAGGAGAACAGGTGAAAAACATAATTACTGAGTGGCAGGATATGGATAACCGTCTTGTTGCCGAATTAAAATCAAAACAGAATGTTATAGGAAGCATTGGCTATTGGATAGATGATGAAGGGCATTATTGTATGGATTATGATTTTAATCCGGAATATTGCGGACAAGGTTATGCAACAGAAGCAGGCAATGCACTTGTTCGTTATCTATTTGAATCAGTCGGCACCAGTGCAATTTATGGAGACTGTGATGTGCGGAATGTTTCATCATGGAAACTATTAGAAAGACTGGGATTTAATCGTATAAGAAGGCTTGATAATCAATCATATAAAAATGATAAAAATGGTAATCCAATTTTAATCAGTACGTTTTTATATGAATTGGATAAAGCACAATTCAATCTATCTAATAATATCAAACGTTATTTAAAAACAAGCATCTATACCTATGCAGGTGCATACAGAGAGCTGCTGATATCTTTGCCGGGTGATATAGCGGCGATTGGAAAGCTGGTCTGTGACCAGATCACGCATCCGTCCATGTATTTTACAGAGCCGTTTGCGTATTTGGAGGATACCTATTATGGGAAATTCGCATCCTATCCCAGTCATCGTTAAAAAAATGAAGACGAACTATATATAACGGCTGTATCCATGATTGCGGGTATTTTCTATCTGGACGAGGCAGGATTTGGCGAAAATAAAGATGTAACAAAAAGGCTCACCGTGTCATGTCGGCAGGCTTCTATCTTATTCAGTGCAATACTGAAAGCAAAGGGGATACCCTGCCGCTCAAGAGCCGGTTTTATGGATTTTGGCAATGACGGGGACAGTTATGTAGAACATTGGGTGAATGAGTATTGGGATTTTGGTGAAAACAGGTGGGTTTTGGCGGATGTAGACGGCTATTATGAATATGAGGAACGTTTTGGTTATAGTCAGTTTGATTTGCCGCGGCACAAGTTTATCACCGCATCGGAAGCATGGATGGGACTGAGAAGGCATACCCTGCATAAAAACTTAGACGTATATCCAACGAATCTATTGGATGGTGTCTGTGAATATCTTTTGATGGACTTTCATGCGCTGATGAACAATGAGATTTTTTATTCTTATCAACCAATGTATCTTCGCAGTGGTATTCAGGCACTTAGCGAGAATGAGCTATGTGAACTTGATTATTTGGCGGAATTGTTGGATGATCCGGATGAAAATATAGAACGGATAGAGCATATATGGAATACGAAGGAAGAATGGTTTGTGCTGACGAACAATACACAGAATATTTATCAGGATACGTTCAGAGAATCTTGCAGTTCAGGAGGGAAATGATTTGGAATGGGAAGAAATACAAAATATAAATCAGATAGTTTATGCATTGCAATATTTACGCTTTGTTTAGCTGCAAGGTTTATAGAATATTTTCTGATTGAGACAGATAGGACGGCTATTGGAGAAAATGTGCTTCATAAAGCAGCCGGAATTATCATATTAGCATTGGCATTGAAAAGGGTAAATCTTACATGGAGTGATATTGGATTTCAAAGAAACTGTTTTGTAAGCAATATTTTGAAAGGTTTATTATTGGGAAGCGTCTGCTTTATCATTTCATTTGGGTTAGAATTGGCAATTTTAGCTTTGCAAGGCAACCCTGCACATTTAGAAATATATATCAGCAGTTTTTCTTTAACCGGTTCTCGAATAAAAAATACGGATTTTGTTTTCTTTCTGTTATGTGTAGTATTCAATGTGGTCAATGTATGGATGGAGGAAGGCATTTTTCGAGGACTGTTCATTAAAATCTTTTCTGAATCAAAACCATTTATGCAGGCGAATTTTATTGCGGCGTTTTTATTCGGAATCTGGCATATTGTAATGCCGGCCAGAAGCTGTATGGATGGTGAAATGTCATTTACGGCAATGGTTCTGATGGGTATCGGGTATATAATCCTTGCCGGAGTTATGGGAATCAAATGGGGGCTTCTTTACCATATGACAGGAGATATATGGGTGGGGTTCGGCGACCATTTATTCAATAATACCGTTGCTGCAAATATGCTGCACGTCATTTCTCTAAAAGGTGCGGACGAATGACAAATTGTCCGGATTATAGCTGCACAGCTTATTTCCTTCACTTTTGTACTGGCAATTTATGTTTACAGGAGCAGGAAAAAGAGGGTGAATAGAAATGTATTTAATTGAAAATTACAAAGATAACATACGATTTAACAGACAGTACGAAGAAATCAGTAAATTTCTTCAAATAGTCGCAGACAACGGCTATAACGAGCATTTCCATTGGGGGCGTTTCGATTGGGGTATGACGCATTCATATTTGGATGTGGAAATGCTATCAAGAAATGCTCTGTTTAGATCAGGATTTCTACAAACGTCTTGGCATGATAAAATCATCGGAAGTCGGCACATGGGTTAGAAATAGCAAATAAAACGCATTCGTGGAGAAATCGAAATTTCTGTAAGATTTTCGCACTGCTAGGAGAAATTGTGATGGCGAGATATACAAATAAGTTGAAACTCACGTTATGGGTTTCTGTGGTATATGTTTTATCGTTTATATGCCATGTACCTACATTGTTAGGACAGAACGGGATTACTATTCCTGATATATTATTGTACTTAAAATACTTATATGTGTGTATTCCCTCTATGGCTGCTATTTTTCTGCTGATTTGCGAGCAGAACATCAAGGTATACTTTACGCGGATGTTTTCAGGGAAAATAACAATCAAATATATTTTAATAGGGGTTATATGTATGGCTACAGGTATATTTGGTTCTTATTGCTATTCGTTCATCGTGAAAACTGACGTATTTAAAAATACATATTCGACAGTAATATCCCTGTTAACAAGCTGTATATACCTGCTGATAACAGCGTTTGTTGAAGAAATAGCATGGAGAGGATTTCTGTTGGAACGACTTCCTTTTAAGAAAATCAAAAGTGTTCTTTTTGTTGGCGCCGTTTGGGCAGCGTGGCATTTACCAATGTGGATCATCAGAAATTCATTGGGCGTGGAACAAATTGTTTGCCTTTGTATATGGACATTACTTGTTTCCGTTGTTTTGGGAATAACCTATTATCAATGCAGAAATATATTGCTGATTGCCATTATGCACGCAGCTTTTAATATCTGTTATTTAGCGCCAATACAATATAACATTGTTGTATTAGCGATCATAATTTTTGTTGGTACTCTATTGTATAAAAAATCAGACAAAAAATTATTCACTTGGTAACTTCCTACTTGTCAGGAAGCTGCATATGAAAAAGAAAATGGTGCTGATTGGAGGGCTATATAAGGTGCAAAAAGGGCAATCATGCTTTTGGATCAGGATTTCTAAAAACATTTTGGCATGATAAAATCATCGGAAGTTGGCACATGGGTTAAAAATAGCAAATAAAACGCACTCGTGGAGAAATCGGTATTTGCAGATGAATTTCTTGAACTTTCCTTATTTTTCAAGGCTTTTAGAGCCTTATATAGTGAATTGATATGTATTTTCCCTTGTTTTTGCCCTTATGGGTATTTTACAAGGGAAAGTTTTTGTGAAATGTACTTAATCGTTGCCTGCCACTTTATCTAAAAGCCTTGCGGAAGTCCGCTTTGCTTCCCTTGTGGCATGGGCATACACATTCATTGTGGTACTTACGTCAGAGTGTCCCAAGAGTTCCTGCACGTCCTTCGGCGCTGCGCCGTTTGACAGCAGATTGCTTGTATAAGTATGGCGGAGCTGGTGGAAGTGAAAGCCCTCAAACCCGTCCAGTTTCTTTGCCAGTGTCCGGCAGACGATACTCAATGTACTCGGTGTTTCAAGGCAGCCGTCCGGTCTTAAACATACAAATGAAATCTCGTTGTAATCCGCCGGAATGTCCTGCGTGCTCTCCAAGTTGTAATACTCATAGTAAACCCTGTTTTTATCCTGCACTTCCTTGTAGTAGTTGCGGTGGTACAGTTCCCCGTACTGCATCAGATTTTTAAGCTGTTCTTTCCTTGCTTTTCTCAGTATGGCGGTAAGTGTGTCCCCAAAATCTACCGTCCGCACTTTCTTACGTTTAGTCGGTCCGATAATCGTTTTGTGCTTTGCGC
>CAJUTU010000062.1 GCA_910589385.1 uncultured Lachnospiraceae bacterium | reverse complement strand
TGTTTCCAATGCAGTGAATACCCTTGTGAAAAATACGATCATATTGATGATTTTGATTCTTTCATAACACACCGGAGCCGAAGAGCCGATATGGAAAAGGCAAGGCGATTCGGGATAGAAGCTTATAATGTGGAGCAGACGGAAAAGGCTAAAATACTGGACATTCTTCTGTCCGGTTTTAATGACGGCCGAAAAAAGACGCTCTTTTGTGCAGCCGTCAACCTTTTGGAACTGCAAGAGCTGCAAACAGTACTCAGTGAAATTGAGCGTCAATCTGATGTGGAAACACTGACGCTCAAAGAAAAAAGTGCTTTTGTTGCTGGACTACTGCAGGATACAGCGGCAACGAAAAATATCGACTTAAAGCTCCGTAAGAAAAAGAGATAATTGCTTTTTCTTTGCAATCGGACAATAAATTAAAAAATCTATAAGAATGATGTATAAAACGGAAACAAATAAGCGTATAGAAGCGAAATCAGTGCTCTGTCTGTTCTGTCATAATGACCCATCGAAAGCCGAATTTATCTATAAAACTGACACTGCAGGAACTGTATGTAGTGCTGTGTACCGGATAAATGATCTCGCTTCCGTCCTGCATAATTTCAAAGACCCGCATAACATCCTCTTTTGTTTCCAGTGTGATAGTCAGTGAAAGGGCAGTGCTTGGTTTAAAAGGGATATCCAGATTATCCGCCATCATGATCCGTTGATTTCCGATAAGGAGTTCCGCATGATAGATATATTCTTTCTGTTTTTCTGACAGTTCTCTATGAAAATCTTCCCATTTTGCATCGCTGTACCGAAGCAGGCAGTTGATTTCTGCGTCGAATGCTTTTTGGTAAAGATATATTGCTTCTTCACATTTCCCATTAAAATTGAAATTTGGTGTAATAATTGCCATATTCATATTCCTCCAATATGATTTTGCTGACAGATTCTATTTACAGTTATTTTATCAAAGAGAAATTAGAAATGCCATGCAAAAACCGCCCCTCATTCTGCAAAAACAGGGCGGCTTGTTATGCTTTGTTCTATGATAAGATTTTTTGCCAATAGGATTCTAATATTTTATTATCTGAATTGAAGATTTCGTGTTTACTCCCTTTTACCCGTATAAGCTTTGCGTCTATATTTTTCCTCCTGCATAATTTCTTCACAAATCGTTCCTGTTCCCTTTTGGAAACATATGTTTCGTATTCTGCCTGGAAGATCCGGGTAGGACAGGAAATCTGGCGCCACGCTTTCTTTTGGAGAGCATGGTTTAACCGATGCGTCTGCCAAAGCCATCCATAGGAAGCTGCGTTCATCTGGAATAAGGGCTCTTTGCAGCGTTTATCCTGATAATATAGGAATCGACATTCGGAAGCAGACGCACTGTCGGCATATTGTTCCATTCCGTCATAGGGATGGTTTCCCGGCAGATAGTGTTCTTCCCCGCCTGCTATGCAGAAAGTCTTTGCAGCGAGATATGCCAGCGGCCAGGGAAGGGGGGCGCTGTTTGGGCGTATCATTGGGGAAGAGAGGATCAGCCTCGAATAGATCCGGGGCTCTTGTGCCGCTGCACAGGCCGCAATCCCGCCGCCCATAGAATGGCCATACAGGCATATGGGAAGCTCCGGGAATTCCTGTGCCGCAAGGCGGCTTACAAACAGCAGGTCATCTACATATCTTTGATAATCATCAATATGTACCAGAGAGAGATCCCCGGTATCGCTGCACAGCCTGTAGCTGCGGCCGTGTCCGCAGTGTTCCGGCATGAAGACATGGTATCCCCCGTGAAGAAAATAATAGATATTTTCCAGATGCTTGTCGGCTGTTTCCGTATAACCGTGGGACAGGATGACAATGCCCTGAGGCTGGTCTGCAAGGCAGCGCAGATAGAAGATCTTTTTTCCTTTTTCCCGCTCACAGTATTTTTCTGTTTTTCTCTCTGCAAGATAAGGCAGAATGGCCGACTCCATTATTTCCGCATATCCTTCTGCCGGTATGATCAGATTGTGAATGGTTCTTCTGTCCATGTAAGGGTTCTCCTTTCATTTCCATGACGGGACATGGCGGCCCATACAGGTTACAGCAGTCATGACCATGTATGGCAAGTTCCTACCGTATATCCCGGCTGATTTTGTGTTCATCATAAAACAGGAAGATAATCCCACCTAAAAAGCAGAAACATGCCGCCGTAAACGCTGCAATGCGGTAACCCGTTCCCGAGGAATCCCCAACCGTGGAAACCGCTGTAAACAGGAGCATGGAGAGGCTCTGGCCCAGCTTAAAGGCAAAAGTCCTTGCGGCATAGAACATCCCCTCACGGTTGCTTCCGGTGCGCTTCGCATCACTCTGGGCAATATCGGCAACCACTGCCTGAGGAAGGATTCCAAAGACCGCCATAGGTAAGGAAGCCGTAACCATAAGGATCAGGCCCTGTACATTTGCGGAGATCACAGAGATTCTTCCAAGAAAGCCGGTATAGAGATAAGAGAACGAAAAAATCACGAAGGCCGTTAATATCAGCTTTTTCTTGCCGAGTTTCGGCGCCAGCTTATTGATCGGAATATAAAATACCAGTGACAAAGCGGTCATACCGACAAAATAAAGTGTGGTCATCGTTTCCGGAAGTTTCAGCAGGCTGGTGACGAAGAACGGAAGACCTGTCTGGAACATCGTAATGGCAATCCAGTACAGGATGTCCGACCCGACGAATTTCAGAAATTCCCGATTCCGGAATGTGGAAGCGAGGGAGGAAAACGCGGTATCCTGCGAGGGAACAGTATCCACATATTCTTTTTCACGGATTGACCAGACCGGCACCTGCATACAGAAAAATGCGATGACAGCCATAACCGTGAACGTCGCGCGGATTGCGCCTACACGACCCAATACCGGGATGAAAGCTCCCCAGATTACCGGCGCCAGATAGGCAACTGCGGTTCCGGCAATAAAAGTAAAAGAAATGATTGTGGAAATATTCAGGCGTTCCTGCTGGTTGTGCCCTAATTCCGGAATCAGGGCATTATAGGGCGTACAGTAAGCCGTGATTGACAGATAGTATACCATTACCATCACGAACAGGAAAACGGCATTGATCCAGCTGTTCTGATTGACCGGAGACCAGAATATAAGCACGGTAGACAGAGAAAGGGGCAGGGCGGCCCATTTTAAAAACGGGATACGCCGGCCATGTTCAGAGGTACAGCGGTCCGACAGGGATGCAATTAAGGGATCTGTGAACGCGTCAAAAAGCCGTCCGAAGGCGGTAATGCCGCCGATGACCGTAAAGATTCCGAGAATAACCAGTCCCTGGGGGATAAACAGCGTCTGCCCCTGTGCGACAGAGGCTTCATCCGGCTGATAAAAGTATACGAGCCAGTTAGAAATCAGACCTGACAATAAGGACCATCCGAACTGCCCGGCCGCGAATAGCCATATTTTACCTGTAGATAGTGATCTCATATGCATCCTCCTTGCTGTTTCTTTTCTGTTATGATCTTTTTGATTCTTTGCTGTTAAGCCCGTTTAGGAGGAGATCGCCTGCAATCTCTACCTGTAAGGCCAGACCGACTCGTTCGTCTGATGAAAGAATGTGTCCATTGCAGGCCAGTTTCTGCATCAGACTCAGAAGTGTGTGTGTTACGGAAGAGTATACTTCATCTATGGTGTATGAAAAGGCCAGACTTTTGTCCTTAAGGCCTTTTTCCAGAGCATTAGTCATATAAGGTTTCAGATTCAGGATATATTCTTCATATTCTTCCAGCCGTTCCTTTGAAATATGATATCTTTGGACAAAGATATCGAATTCCTGGAGAAATTTTAGAAATAGGAATTCTTCTTGGAAAATCTTTGTAAAGATCTGGAAAATATATTTTATCTGCCGGATGCCGTTCAGCTTCTGATATGCTTCCTGGGACAGGGAATCCAGATATTTTCCGGCGATCATCTGCCAGTAGGCAATTCCTGCCGAGATCGCAAGCTCTGCTTTGGTTTCAAAATAACGGTAGATTGTGACAGGGCCGACGCCGGCTGCTTTGGCAATCTCCTCCACGGATGTATCTTCAATCCCTTTTTCGCAGAATAGCTTCAGGGCAGTATGGAGTATCTGCTGTGTACGCTGCTCCATCTGCTGTTTCCGAATCTTGGATTCGCCCATAAGGAACATCTCCTGTCTTTTTAATTTGTGATAGTAATACTATCACATTTTGGGGATGATGTCAATATTTACGTCCTTTATGGCGTACACATGGAATAAGGAAGTGACTGTTCACAGTGCCTTGCACCTTGCTGCAAGGCATCCGGCCAATACAATAGCGGTTGCAGGCATCCAGCCCCTCGCCGTCAGGCGACTTTTCAATGGGCTGGGTACGTTACAGTTTGCGGCAAGCTAGGCCGTGAACGGTAATAAGTAATTGTGGCTTAGAAAATGGTCTGTATACTATGCTTGACATACAAATACTACAGTTGTAAGATATAAGGCATAACGGAACGAAAGGAAGCTTTCAGGTTGTTCGTGTGAACTGGTCATAAAGGAGGAAAGTATGAAGGGGAAAAGCAGGCACAAACATAAGAAAGCCCGCAGAATGTTTTTGCAGACCGCAGCGGCCGGGTTGACGTTTGTTGTAATAGGGGCTGCAGTCTTTGCGGCCGTACATTTTTTTAGGAAAGGAAACAGGGAGACTCCGGAGGAGCTACTAGTCCGATATATGGGGCTGATAGAGCAGAAGGATTATGGGGAAATGTACCGGATGACAGATTCGCAGAATTTTGCATATACGGATCAGGAAGCCTTTATCCGGCGGAATTCTGCCATTTACGAGGGGATTGAGGCTGAAAATATCCGGATTAAAATCCTGGAAAATGATAAGGGCCGGCGTGCCGTGACGTACCAGATGAGTCTTGATACGGCTGCGGGCAGCATCCATTTTGAAAATGAAATGCATTTTTCGGATTCAGAGGACGGATATAAGATCCTCTGGCACGACGGCCTGATTTTCCCGGGGTTGGAGTCTTCGGACAAAGTGCGGATCGCTTCGGTTCCTGCGGTGCGTGGAAAAATATTTGACCGGAATGGCCGGATGCTTGCCGGATCGGGAACCGCGTGCTCAGTGGGCATCGTACCGGGGGAGCTGGATAATCAGGAAAGTGCTGTGCGGCAGCTGTCTGAACTTCTGGACACGGACTCGGCGACTATTATGAAGCAGCTTGGTGCGGCATGGGTTAAGGAGAATTCCTTTGTCCCCATCAAAACAATCCCAAAGGTCAGTGAGCTTGACCTGATGGCGATTGAGCCGGATGAGAAAGTGCTTCAGGAAAAGGCGCGGCAGGATGCGCTGCTTGCTGTTCCGGGCGTCATGATCATGGATACGGAGGTGCGGACATATCCGTTTGGCCCTGCCACCGGGCATCTGACAGGCTATGTGGGAAATGTGACTGCCGAGGACCTGGAGGAGCATGAGGGAGAGGGCTACAATGAAAACAGCGTGATTGGCCGAAGCGGTCTGGAAGGTCTGTTTGAAACGGAACTGAAGGGCAGGGACGGATGCAGAATTTATATAGAAGGCAAGGACGGCAGTCGGAAATCCGTACTGGCAAATTTACCGGTGGAACATGGACGGGATATTACTCTGACCATCGATGCGCGGCTTCAGGAAATCCTGTACCGGCAGTTTCAGGAGGATCCGGGCTGCTCTGTCGCCATGAACCCGTATACGGGGGAGGTGCTGGCCCTGGTCAGTACGCCCTCCTTTGACAGTAATGACTTTATTCTGGGATTGTCGGATGCGCAGTGGAATGCTCTCAATGAGGAGGAACGGAAACCGCTCCTGAACCGTTTCCGGCAAGCATGGTGCCCTGGCTCCACGCTCAAGCCTGTCATTGCGGCTGTCGGTTTGAAAACAGGCATGGTGGATCCGCAGGAGGATTTCGGAAATGTGGGGCTGAGCTGGCAGAAGGACGCTTCCTGGGGGAACTTTTTTGTGACGACGCTCCATGCATATGAGCCGGTGACAATGGAAAATGCGCTGATCTATTCGGATAACATATATTTTGCCAAGGCTGCCTTGAAGATCGGCTCCCGGACATTGGAGAATTCCCTGAAGGAGATGGGATTTGAGGAGGAATTGCCGTTTGAAATCGTGATGTCTGTCTCACAGTATTCCAATACGGAGCATATTGAGGGCGAGATCCAGCTTGCGGACAGCGGTTACGGGCAGGGACAGATTTTGATTAATCCGCTTCATCTGGCCGGTCTGTATACTGCTTTTTGCAATGAAGGAAATGCGGTGAAGCCATATCTGGTGCGTGGAAATGAGAGCAGTGGGGGCGATGAAGCTGATGGAAAGGAGTCTGGAGGAATTGTGGCTGGCGAAAATTTGGCGGATGAGAAGGCTGTTGGTGATAACCAGCCCGGCGAAAATTTTGTCGATGAAACTGCTGTTGGTAAAGGTTTGGACGTTGGAAAGAATTCCGGGGCGGAGTTCTGGC
The DNA here is from genome assembly GCA_910589385.1 of uncultured Lachnospiraceae bacterium. GTDB lineage: Bacteria > Bacillota > Clostridia > Lachnospirales > Lachnospiraceae > Schaedlerella. The sequence goes on along the minus strand of CAJUTU010000062.1, from coordinate 12,452 downwards.
TGCAGGGACTCTTCCCGGCGGATATCGCGGCACAGGTTCTGGAGGGGATGAAAAAGGTGGTGAATAACCCGGAAGGAACAGGCTATACGGCGCATCGGGAGGACATCGTGCTGGCCGGGAAAACCGGAACCGCCGAGATTAAGGCATCCGTGGCGGATACAGAAGGAACAGAGATCGGGTGGTTTGCGGTATTTACTGCTGAAAAGGATGTAAGAACCCCTCTTCTGATTGTAAGCATGGTGGAAAATGTGAAAGAGATTGGAGGCAGCGGGTATGTAGTAAATAAGGACAAGAATGTGCTGGAAGAGTATCTGGGGAGTGGACAGTAGCTCATTTTATATTGCGGTACCATTGTCTGGCCGGTAATCCGCAGCAAAGACAGAAAGAAGAGAAGCCGCAGGGTTGCCTTAGAAAATAGTGACTGTTCACAACTACGGCGTTCTCTTGGACATGTCGTTGGGCAGTTCATCGGCTTTGATGTGTCATAAGGTTTTCATCCCATTTTTCTTTGTAGACTTTTTGGCTTTTATGTTAAGGACTTTCTTTACGATATCATTCATAAGCATAATAACCTTTATATTTGAGAATAAAGAAAGTCTCAAGCAGCAGGAAAAGCAGATGGCAATAAGGCAAGCATTGCGCTCCCAAAGGTAGGCCACAATCTTTTCTTTTATAACGGTATGCCTTTCTGAAGATTGATAAGGCTAAATATATCCTCCATGATTTCTTTGTTCCGCACATCCAGCGTCAACTACTTCTGTCCATTTCCGGTTTATACATATTCAATACCCAATGATCTCATCATCAAGTTCTAAGAGAAAGTCCAATTCGCAGATAAAATCTTTATGCTCCCGCATTATATGAACAAGATAGTGTTCCACACATCCATGTATATACAAAGTATAAAATGCAATGCGTGTTATATTCTCTACGGTCTCATAGTCTTCGGGTTCTTCATTGCGAACATTCAGCGTTTATTATTTCCTTCTTAGATTTTACTGTCCAGAGACCCCTTCTTCAACAGGACGTAATTCATGGAATAGTATATAGACCTTGATTCTGAAAATAGTATATCGTATGTTCCTATATTTATGGATCCATCCTGAGATTCATCGCTTACAGAAGTTTCTCTACGGTTGACTTTTTGGTGAAAAAGTGGAATGCTGCTCGATTGATAGGAAATCCTCTATTTATTATAATGAAGAAAAGATGTAATACAAGAGATGATAAGGAGAACAATAACATGGACAGACTAAAATTATCGGACAATATTATCCGGCTCAGGCATGAGCGGAAGATCACGCAGGAGGAACTGGCGGATTTCCTGGGAGTGACCAAGGCGTCCGTATCCAAGTGGGAGAATGCTCAGAGTACGCCGGATCTGATGCTTCTGCTCCAGCTTTCCGCATTTTTTGACATGACGATAGACGAGTTGATCGGATATAAAGCCCAGCTCTCCAGAGAACAGATCCGCCGTTTCTACGGGGAGCTCGTAGGAGATTTTGCGAAGCGGCCTTTTCATGAGGCAATAGAAAAAACCCGTAACCTGGCCCGACGGTACTATTCCTGCCATCCTTTCCTTCTCCAGCTTATCGTATTGTGCTGGAACCATTACATGCTGGCAGAGTCAAAAGAGGAACAGGAGAGGCTTTTGGAGGAGGCAGTTTCGTGGTGCGACCACATCTTAGAGAACTGTAGCGACGTAGGCGTGTGCAGTGATGCCTTGGTTTTGAAAGCAGGCTTAAGCCTCCAACTGGGGAAAGCAAAGGAAACGATTGCTATGCTGGAGCCGATATCAGACCCTACCCGCCTTGCAGGGCAGGATGGAGCGCTGTTGGTTCAGGCTTACCAGATGGAAGGAGAACCTGAGAAAGCCAGAGGCTATATTCAGGCAAGAGAATATCTGGATCTGCTGAATCTGGTGAGTGATGCCATGATATCCCTGGCTTTATACCAGGATGATTTCAAGAGATGCCAGGAAACCATATGCAGGATTGGAAATGTAATAGAACAATACCGGTTGGAACAGCTTCATCCGAATGTGGCGGCGCAGTTCCATTACCAGACAGCGGTAGTGTATGCTTTGAACGGGGATGAGGAAGGGGCGCTAAAGGCCCTCCGCTCCTTTCAAAAATGTGTTGACAGACTTTTATGTGCAGAAAAGATGACGCTCCACGGAGATGAATATTTTGACCGGTTAGACGCATGGATCGAAACCCTTCCGCTAGGCGATATGGCTCCCCGGAGCAGGGAATTCATTTTCCAGAATCTGCAGGCGGCATTCGGTCATCCGGCCTTTGAGGGAATCAAAGAGAACCCCGATTTTCAAAGGATGCTGCAGTATTTTACGAGTAAGTAGGAGGAGAAAATGATGCCTGATATAAATGAAATGTTACCTTTTTTAGTTCCGCTGGCGATTGTGGAGGTTGTGCTGCTGATCTATACGCTCCACCATATTTTGACACATCAAACTTACAGGCACGGCAGCCGGGCCTTATGGATTGTGATTACGTTAATTGGGATGCAGTTTATCGGACCAATTCTTTACTTTCTGCTGGGAAGGGAGGAGAGCTGATATGGAAATGCTATCTCTTTCCCATGTGTCAAAGAACTTCGGAGAAAAGCAGGTGCTCCGTGATGTCAGTTTCTCCGTCCCGGAGCATACGGTATACGGTTTCGTGGGACAAAACGGCGCCGGAAAGACCACGGCTATGAAGATGATTCTGGGGCTTCTGGCCGTAAGCGGCGGAGAGATTACCGTGAATGGAATGCCGGTCCGCTACGGAAACACACCGACAAACCGGCTTGTCGGTTATCTGCCTGATGTGCCGGAATTCTATCCGTATATGACCCCGTCAGAATATCTGCGTTTTTGCGGTGAGATCTCTGGCATGTCGGCAAAAGATATTAAAAGCCGCTGCGAAGAGCTTCTGCGTCTGGTTGGGCTGGAAAAAGAGAAGCACCGGATCAAAGGATTCTCCAGAGGGATGAAACAGCGCCTTGGGGTTGCGCAGGCTCTGTTTGGCCGGCCTAAGCTGTTGATCTGCGACGAGCCTACTTCGGCTCTTGACCCGGCAGGCAGGAAGGAATTATTGGACATTCTGACAGCGGCAAAGGAGGAGACAACGGTACTGTTCTCCACCCATATTCTGTCGGACGTGGAGCATATCTGTGATGAGATGGCGTTCCTGCACGAGGGGAAGATTGCCCTTAAGGGCTCTCTTGATGAGGTGCGTAAGCTTAAGAAAGCTTCGGCGGTGACGGTGGAAATGGAGTATCCGGAAGACACAAAAGCTTTGCGGCAGGCGTTTCCGTTTCTTAGGGCTGCTGGGAAGAACAGCCTTCTCTTAGAGGAAGCAGAGAGGCTTCCAGAGCTTCTGCATTGGATTGCGGACAGGAGGTATCCGGTTATGCGTATCGAACGGCAGGAGGCGGATCTGGAAGACCTGTTTATGGAGGTGGTAGGCAGATGAAGGCATTTCTGAAAAAAGAATGGATGGAATGGAATCGGACCGGGCGGTCGTGGATTCTGCTGCTGGTTTTCGTATTGTTTGGGATTATGAATCCTGCCCTGGCGAAGCTTACGCCCTGGCTTATGGAAGCCTTATCGGATTCCCTGGCGGATACGGGGCTTGTGACGACAGCCGTTCAGGTGGATGCGATGACCTCCTGGGCGCAGTTTTATAAAAATATCCCAATGGGGTTGATCATTTTCATCCTGATCGTCGGCGGGAATTTTACCGCAGAGTACGAGAAAGGCACGCTGATTCCTGTCGTAACCAAAGGACTGTCACGCCAAAGCGTCCTGGCGGCGAAGGCGGTATTCTTATATGGCTCCTGGACGGTACTGTATGCGGTCTGTTTTGGGATTACTTATGGTTACAACGCATATTTCTGGGATAACGGGATTGCCGGGAACCTGTTCTTCGCTACCGCCTGTACGTGGCTGTTTGGCGTGTGGGCAGTCGCACTGATGATCTTCTTTTCCGCGGTGTCAAAAAGCAGTTTCCAGGTACTTCTAGGAACCGGCGGGGCGGCGCTGGGCGTTTATCTTCTTTCTATGTTCCCGAAGCTTGACTCCTTTCTTCCGGCAAGACTGCTGAGGGGAATGGAGCTTTTACAAAGAGCCAAAAGCCCGGAAGATTATTATGCCAACATAGCGGCGGCAGGGCTGATGGTTTTGCTATGTATGATACTGTCTGTCGGTTGTTTTAACCGGAAACAGTTGTAGAATGGGAGGAGAGTTATGCTTATTATCAATCATTTGACGAAACATTATAAGGGAAGCAGTAAGGGGATCTCGGATCTAAACCTTCATGTGAGACCGGGGGATATCTATGCGTTTATTGGACACAACGGAGCCGGAAAGACAACTACGTTAAAGTGCATTGCCGGTATTCACGATTATGAAACCGGTGAGATTAGGATCGGAGGGAGGAACCTTCGTGAGGCTCCCCTTGCCTGCAAACAGGTGACGGCTTATATTCCGGATAATCCGGATCTGTATGAGTATCTGACAGGTATCCAGTATCTGAACTTTATTGCCGATATTTTCAAAGTTTCAGCAGAAGACAGGAAGGAACGGATTCAAAGATATGGGGATGAATTCGAGATAACGGCGTCCCTTGGGGATCTGATTTCCTCTTATTCCCACGGCATGAAGCAGAAGCTTGCAATCATATCTGCGATGCTGCATGAACCAAAACTGCTGATTCTGGACGAGCCTTTTGTCGGGCTTGACCCGAAAGCAGCCGTTGTCCTGAAAGGTATGATGAGGAAACTTTGTGACAGCGGGGGCGCCATATTCTTCTCCACCCACGTGCTGGAGGTGGCCGAAAAGCTCTGCAACAAGGTAGCGATGGTCAAAGACGGGCGTCTGGTTGCCTCCGGCAGTATGGAGGAGGTTGTGGAGCAGGGCAGAACCCTGGAGTCTATTTTTATGGAGGTGGTAAATGATGCCGGCACAGATTAGTTTGGAACAGATTAAGATCATGACAGGGCTGGAGCTCTGTAATCTCTTTGGCATCAATGTTTTACGGTTTTCTAAGGATACGCGTGCGAAAAAGAGGGCTGTGATGCTGTCCGTTCTCTGGGCGTTCCTGATTATTATGATGCTTTTTTACGTGGGCGGTCTTTCCTACGGCTTGGTTCGGCTTGGGGCGGAAGATGAGGTCATTTCATGCTTGATCGCTGTTTCCAGTATCCTGATTTTTATTTTTGGAATCTTAAAGGTGGGAAGCCACATGTTCCGGATACAGGGATTTGATATGATATCCGCTCTGCCTGTAACAAAAGGCGTGATAGTAATCAGCCGGTCTCTGCGCATGTATACGGAAAATATGCTGCTGGCAGGTCTGGTACTGATTCCGGGGATTGCAGTATATGCCTGGTCGGTGAGGCCGGGGGCAGCATTTTATTTGAATGCATTTCTTGGAATCTGGTCCGTGCCGTTATTGCCAATGACAGGGGCGATCCTTGCGGGGGCGCTGGTTTCAGGTATTTCCGCCAGGACGAGGCATAAAAGCCTGGCGGCGTCAGCGCTGACGCTTCTGTTAGCTTTTGCGGTTATGTTTGGTTCTTCACGGCTTACGGCTATGGAAGGGATGGAAAGCATGGAGATTATAGCGGAACTGTCAGGGATGGTTTCAGCCGTGCTGGAGGACTGCTATCCGCCTGCCGTCTGGCTTGGAACGGCGATTGTAAAGGGGGAATTCGGCCGATGCCTGATGTATACGGGAATGTTTCTGGCTGTATTAGCTGCAGCGGCAGCGATCGTATCCGCCTGTTTTCAGTCCATCTGCCGGAACCTGCATACAACGGCGGCAAAGCATGATTATCAGGTGGGAGAGCTGAAAGCGGATTCGGCGCTGGCGTCTCTGTGCAGAAAGGAATTCCGACGGTATTTTGCATCCAGTATCTATGTGTCCAATACGCTGATTGGGCCGATTATGGGATGCGTCATATCGGGGGCGCTTCTTTTTACAGGGACGGAGAGGATTAAGGAAATACTGCCGGTTCCGGTTGATCTGGCGGGGATCGCACCATTCCTGCTGGCAGGTACTTTTTGTATGATGACCACTGCGGCGACTTCTGTTTCTATGGAAGGGAAGAACTGGTGGCTCGTCAAAAGCCTGCCTCTGCCGACGAAAACGATTCTTGACGCGAAGATTCTAATGAATTTGATACTGGTTCTGCCCTTTTATCTCCTGTCAGAGGTTTTCTTAATCTTAGCATTAAGGCCCGGGATACAGGAAGGTTTCTGGCTGGCAGTGATTCCGGTGGTTATCCTTTTGTTTGCCTGTATATACGGGATTACCATAAACCTGCATTTCCCGGTTATGGATTGGGAGAATGAAGTAAGCGTGGTCAAACAGAGCGCTTCAGCCATACTTGGCGGTATGGGCGGGGCTGTTCTTGCGGTTCTTGGCGGCGCGGGTGCCTGTGTGGTTCCGGGAGGATGTTCTGGTGTATATGAGGCGGTTCTGTGTGTGTTGATTTTGGGGGTTGCATGGTTGTTATATCGGAAGAATAACCGCATGGATCTGCGGGGAATTTGAGGAAAACAGGGTTGATATATATTTCGTCTTTGGATGGCTGTAGCCAGAAAAGGGCATAGAGTGAAAAGCCTGGTAAAAAACAATGTGGTATGATTTGAGCATCAAATTAAGGAGGTGCCGCAATGCACGCATGGGAAACAATAGACCGGATTTTGAGGATTTGGTAACAGTGAATTTGGATCGGGCAAACAAGTATCTTTTCGGCACATGGCTGCCTCAGCACAACTTAACAACGGAGCCATTTTCGGTAGAAAAGTATTTCCAGAATACAGAAGATATGGTATATATGGAAATATGGGTGAAACTGTTGGTGTCTGAGACCGGAGGTAATCAAAAATGAAAAACAAATATTTATCTTATCTTTTTACTGCCCTTGCCATTTTACTGTTAAATGTTATGTGTGCCACAGTCGCGTACAATTATTGCTGTATGCAATATGAGATTTTGTATGCGGGTTATAGTGCTCCGGCAAGCGTTGCTTTCCCGTCTGACATAGCAGGCATGGATAAAATGAAGGAACTGGAAAAGCCGTCAGAGGAACAATCCGCAGGTATTCCTGAAACAGAAACATCCGACAGGGAACAGGAACTGGTTGCCGTAGAGGATGTAGAGGACAGCCTGTTTCTATCTGTTGTGCCGGCAAGAATGGCGGCACAGAGAAGTTCAAACGTGTCGCTGGTAAAAGGAAAAACCTTAAGCTATCCGGCTAACATCGGAAATTACGAAACCAATTATTTTTATGTAAATGGGAAAATAGCATACTGTCTGGAATCTCCGAAGTCATCTCCGCCAGATGCAGATTATGTTGCGGATGTCTTAAACACAAATGCAAACTTGCAGAAGGTCTTATATTATGGATACGGCGGGCCAGGGGACCTGACAGAGCAGTATATGCCGCAATTAGATGCTGATACCAGATATATATTTACACATATTGCTGCAAGTTATGCGTATATAGGGGATGCAGGTTTTCATGGCTGTACAACCGGATCACTGGAAGCAACAGGTGTCTTGGCATATATCAACTACTTATTTGGACAGGAAAATCCGCCGGTAGCAGCCATCAGCCTGAATTCCGATTATGAAAATGCGTATCTTAACGAAGACTTGCAAAAGACAAAAACATTTCAGTTAAATGGGGATCACCGTAATTATGTCAGTTTGAACCTGCCGGCAAATGTGACTTACCATAATGCTTCTGACGGTAAGAGCCAGACTGGCGGGACTGTCAAAATATATGACGGAGGGCGTTTTTATTTCACTGCACCCAAGACAGTAACCGGCGAGTGGAACAGCGGGAAACTGACGGGGCAGATTGGCGCGCAGTGGAAGACACTGGTTCTCAGTACCGGAAGCACCACACAGGATATCGGATATGGAGATTTCATAGAAGAAAAAGCAAATTCCGTCCAGTTCAAAGTAAAGTGGCTTGACATTGCCCGAATCACACTGACAAAGAAAGACGGGGACACTAATGTCAGTCTCTCAGGCGCGGTATTTGGCGTATATAAAGATGAGGCTTGTACAAGTTTAATTGTAAATATGCCGCCTACGGATGAAAAGGGATATTCCTATACAGAGTTTTCCAAAACACAGGAGACTGTATATCTAAAAGAAATAACTGCACCCGTCGGATACTGCCTTAGTATGGATGTCTATAATGTAAAACTGGTAGCAGGAGGGAATACAGATATAAAGACCGAGAACAGAGAGCAGAAAGGGAAGATTAAAATTCATAAATCTGGAGAAAAACTTACATCGCCGATGGGAGTGATCCGGTAAGTTTTGTATATGAAGACTCTTCATTTCCTAACGCAGAATATTCTATCTATGCCGCCGAAGATATCATAAGTCAGGATAAGAAAACATTGATCCATAAAAAGGATACACTGATTGCAAGTCTGTCTACCGGTGAAGACGGTTATGCAGTTTTTGAGGAATTGTATCTGGGGAAATATCGTGTTGTTGAGACAAAGGCGCCTGCAGATTTGGTAATCGGAAAAAATGAACAGGAAACAACAAAAATAATTTCGCTTACATATGCCGGCCAGACAACCACTCTTGCATTGGCCGAAACCGAATATAACAACAAACGGCCGGAAGTAAAGGTTACGTCTGTAAAACATTCCCAAAATGATGACACAACTCTTGAGGGAGCAAAATACGGATTATATACCAAAGAAGCCATTAAAATTAATGGGAAAACAGTTCTTGAAAAAGACACATTGATTCAGAGCAGCATTAGTAACCGTGAGGGAATCGCGGAATTTACTTCTGATATCCCGATTAATTATACCTATTATATCCGGGAGATACAGGCGCCGGAAAAGTATTATAGGTCAAATGAAATATATGAGTTTACATATACATACAAAAATGACGAGACATATGAATATATATTTTCTCATGATTTTCATAATGAAGAAGTCCGTGCAAAGATACATGTGCGGAAGATAGATAAAGAAACGCACGAATTCCTAAGCCAAGGAGATGCCGCCTTAATTGGTGCAGAATATGGTTTATTCGCGGCAGAGGATATTCTGCATCCGAACAAAAAATCCGGAACAGTACACACAAAAGGAGAGCTTGTTTCAAAAGGGAAAATAAACGAGGCCGGAGAACTTGATTTTACAGATTTATATTTGGGAAAATATTTTATCCGCGAACTTGTCGCTTCTGAAGGATATTTGCTTGATCCTACGGAGTATCCGGTAGAAGCAACCTACGAAGGACAGGATGGTAAAATTGTCCACAGAGATGTAACCGTAAATGAAACTGTAAAAAAACAGCCTTTCCAGCTAATCAAGGTCGGATCTGACGGCAAACAAACAGAAGCAGATCTTCTAAAGGGAGCTGGATTCAAAGTATATCTGATTCGTTCATTAAAAGGAGTCAAGGATGGAGACATCAAGCCAGATGGCAATGGGAATTATTCCCCGGAGCAGTTCCGCGGCTATGATTTTAACAAGGAAACAACGGCGCTTGACTATTCAGAAGATAGTAAAGGCAGTCCAATGCCAGAGCTTTTTACGGATGATAATGGATATGCAGTAAGTAAGGAATTAGCTTATGGGAAATATGTAGTGGTAGAGTCTACGACTCCTGAAAACTATAATACAATTGATCCGTTTATCGTAACCATTAATGAGGATAAGCGGGAACCCCAGCAATGGCGCGTATTCATTGATTACGAATTTGAAGCAATCCTGAAAATATATAAAATCAATGGCACCAGTAAACTGCCGGTACTGCATAAAGGTACTGCCTTCAAAATCTATGACCTGGATAATAATGAATACGTAAAACAGTATACACATTATCCGGATCTCGTAGAGCACACAGAATTTGAAGTTTCTGACCAGGGTTATCTGCTGACGCCTGAAAAATTAAAGATGGGGAATTACCGTCTGGAGGAGATCGCAGCTGCTGACGGCTATGTAAAGGGGGAACCGATTGAATTTACCCTTTCTTCTGATCAGGCATACGAGGTAGAAGCGGAAACAGGCGCTGTAGTTATAAAGATTAATTATGAAACTGAGCGCCAGACAGGAACTCTCCGGCTGCAAAAGAAAGGTGAACACCTTGCTGGTTACGGAGAAATGGCGAAAATCTAGTTCTTCTTGCATGATCAATTGTATCTTTTTTTTGGATTTCTAAATTCACTAACCGTCTGCCGCTATCCTCTGCCAGTATGTCAAGAATGGCATCATGCGCCGTAATCTTTGAAATTCTGTGCTGTGACCTTACCTCCTTATGTAGAAAATACCCCTTCTTTACTCTTATTATAAATAATTATGCGAAGGCTGGCAAGATAAATGGTTCTAAAAATATTACTATATCATTTTTGACTGCTTTTTTTAATAGAAACAATATTAGCCGCCCGTTTCCTATTATCATTAGTCATCTCAGCATAATGCTTTTTGGTGGTATTTACATCTTTATGCCCAAGAACATCCGCCACAAGATAAATATCTCCAGTTTCCTTATATAAAGCAGTTCCATATGTGCTCCGAAGCTTATGAGGGGTAATTTTCTTATTCGTGTTTATCATTGTACAGTATTTTTTCACCATAACCTCTATACTGCGAACCGCCATACGATTCCCTCTAAGTGAAAGAAATAATGCTTTCTCTTCATCGTTGCCCTTCAATAGGGATTCCCTAGGGGATAATTGTTTTATTTCATTACTTAGATTCTCTGGATTTTCCTGAATACCTAAATAGTAGCAGAGGGCGTCCCGTATATCATCGCCAAAGTAAATATATGCTTCATTTCCACCTTTCCGGATCACCCGAAACGTCTGATTATTAAAGTCTATGTCCGTAATATCCAATCCAGCCAATTCCGATACTCGCATTCCAGTTCCCAAAAATGAAGTTAAAATAGCACGGTCACGGGCCATTGTAAGATTATGAAATTTTTTCTGGCGATCTGTCATATTAGTCGGACTCTCGACCGCGTCCATCAAATCGAATATTTGTTCCTGATCCAGTGTGATAATCACTTTATCATGGACTTTTGGCCGATCAATTGCATTTAATGGATTATTTGAAACAATCTGCCTTTTATTAAAGAAACTATACATATTACTAAGAGCAGACAATTTACGTGCTTTTGCAGATTCACCGTTTCTATATTCCATACCTTCAAATATATAATAGTTAAGATGTTCCAGATACTCATCGATGTCAGCTGGTGTCATTTCCTCAAAGACTTTAAGAGGAATATCCTTAATCTCAAAATCCTTGTATATAGGATTTCTCATAACAATAAATTGTAAAAAGGTATAGATATCCCTGCAGTACCCGGTCTGTGTCCTTGGTGATGTTGATGAAGCAATTCCTCTGAAATAATCTGTACAAAAAGGAGGCATTTGCTTCAACAATGCTCTCAAAGCCAATATATTCTGTGTTCTTACAGTATCCGTATATTCACTCATAAAACCTTCCTCTATTCTCTTTTAGTTATATTATTGCGTAAAATCTGCATTTCACGCAATAATATAAATCGCTATTATTCTACCCCGCCAAATGCAAATTGTCAATATCTCAAAAAATAATCCATGTAGCACTTCAAAATAAAGATAAGTATTACTTGCTTTATCTATCATTTGAGAATAACTTGAATAGAAATTGATTGGTTCGACTTCCAAATCTTTACGCATTTCGTAAAAGCATTCATTATACTTTTGCTTATACTCGTTCCAATATTTTTGCTGGAAGGGTATACAAAGCTTCTCGTCACTGCATTCTATTTCTTTCGTAAATGACATTTCATAGGCAATTATTTTTTTCATTGTACTCCCCCACGACCGTTTCTTCCTCTGCGCTTAGTTTCCAAATAATTACATTATCTCTCATTTTTCCATAAAATGAGAGGTTTTTTTAGGATTTTATATCTTTTTTATGATTTTTTAGAAAGCAATTGGAAAATGACAGGGTTTCTTCTATTATAGTATATACAATATCCATGAAACACCGTGATTGAAACCGAAGGACATCCGATCCTGAATTTTTCTTTACGGAATGCCGCATCAGATGGATAGAAAGTCTCTACTAAACTTAAAGTGCAGCTTAATCCATAAAGAGACATTTGCCATGATTCCTCTGAAAACGTCTGTCAATCGGAGAAAGTGGCAGACCGTATCTCCTGTCCAAATAAATCAATTTCACAAAAAATTTACATTTCCAGTGTACGATAAAGCCCATTCCATGAATTTCATTTGATTTTTCTTTGGCAGTCGCATATAATACAAGTAGGGAAATCCCTACTTTCCATATTTTAGGAGGTGAAAGATATGTTAGCAAACGCTTTTGTTGACAACGCAAAGGTCATGGCCAAAGGGCAGGTCACAATCCCAAAAGATGTCCGTGAAGTGCTTGGCGTGGCAAGCGG
>CAJUTU010000061.1 GCA_910589385.1 uncultured Lachnospiraceae bacterium | reverse complement strand
GGCTCTCGGAGTGAAGGTACCAACCTCGTCATGTTAACTCCGAGAATCCAGGATATATGATGTCATAAGTATAGAGTCTGAAAACAGCATACAAGAAAATAGAAATACTGAGTTGCTTTATTCAAGTGAAAATCTACAGATCTGTAAAAATAACATCAAAACTATACTGGGAAAAATGTTTGGTGTGGAATCCCCAAAGAAGGACAATATGATTGCAGAACAAACAAAGGAGATTTTGGAACGTGATTATGCAGATCCAATGCTTACGCTTTCGCTTGTTGCTGAAGAATTAAATGTATCTCTTCCATATGTTTCGCGTATGTTTAAACAACATTTTCAACAGGGAGCATTGGAATATTTAAATAAGTACAGAATTCAAAAAGCAAAACTGTTGTTGGCGGATAAATCAATGAATATAAAATCTATTGCTATAAGTGTAGGATTTAATAGTGATATTACGTTTATTCGAGTGTTTAAGAAATATGAAAATATTACTCCGGGAAAATATTTAAAGGATACTCCTTTAACTAAAAACTAAAACTATGTTTTAAATGCAATGGGCTAGGGTTGTTTCACGAAGAAATATAAAAATAAAATAAAGCTCTTTAAAAAGCCAACTTAGAGGTTGTACTCATACAACCTCTAAAGCTGGCTTTTTCTTTTCGCTAGAGTATAATATATTCAGAAGTAGGAGTATAGTATATTCATACATAAAAAGGAGTGGTTTTATGTCAGAAAGAGTATATCCGGATTGGGTACAGAAACAGAGAACAGCTGGAACTGCGGTAAAAAAAGTGGGAAATAATTATGATCTGTATAAGCATTCTTCAAAACGTGTTCGTGGAAAGAAAAATCCGGTTCCCGTAGATACCTATATTGGAAAAATTACCCCGGAGGGGATTGAAAATTTCGGATAGAGACATTAAATTCATCGGTATATTATATAACATCACATCGGAATCTTTCGTGAAACAACCCTAGCAATGGGCAGGGGCTTCTTTACAAAAGGAGATAAATGCGTTAAAATATAGATAAAGACAGAACGTCCGTGGAAAGGAGCAAACAGAAGATGGAAGAAAAAAGAAGAGACAGGCGTATGAGCCTGACAGCAAAATTGCTGATCAAAAATATGAACGACGAGTCAGATAAGGTAGAAGAGATGGAGATTGAGGTACAGGACGTATCTAAAACAGGCGTGGGATTTATCTGCGATTCTCCGTTAGCTATCGGTGAGGTATATGAGACCCACTTGAAGATCTGGACGGATGAAGTCATCCATGCATTCCTAAAGGTAGTCAGGATCGAACAGACAAAGGAAGAGCGGTACATATGCGGGACGATCTTTATCGGCCTGTCAGAGATTGATTCCAAAAGGATTGAAGTATATGATCTGCTGGGCCGCGTAAATGAGGGGGAAGAGTAAAAGACTTTGGGGATAAGATAAGTTGATGTAAGGCATAGCAGGAATTCCTGCCATGTAAAAACAGTACGATACAAAATCACTGCAAATCGTATAATATAGAAGGGGATACGGCTATTGACAGGCTGTATCCCCTTTTATAGTGTGTATCAAAGTGAAAGCGCGGCAAATGTAAAATTCCTGTGAGATTTTTCAGTGGATTTCTTCCAGATTCCGATAAGAACTTTTATCTTGGGCTTTATAGTTCCGGCGGTATTGTGCAGGTGACAAGTGGTAAAAATTTTTAAAAGCATGGTTGTAAGCGCGCAGATTTGGAAAACCGTGTTTGATCGCGATGTCGATTAAAGGGAGGTCACTGCCAAGCAGATCTTTTTGTGCTTTTTCCAGCCGTATATTTCTCAGATGTTCCCGAAAACCTTCCCCCACATAGGAACGGAATTCCCGTGATAAATGTTCTTTTGACAAATGCATCATCTCAGCAATTTCATTGAGGGTAAGCGGTGTGCTATAGTGCTCTTCCATATAAGCGATGATCTCAAGATAGCGGCCATAATACTTCTCTGAATGTGTCCGGGGGCGGTCCATACTCGAGATGCTAAGATGTGTTATCAGCATATATACGATATGGAAAACGAGGGCGTTTGCCTCTAAGAGCAGACCCGGATTCTCTTCCTCTGCGGTATACAGCATATAAAGCCTTCGGCAGCAGGCTGCAATATCCTCCCGGGCTTTGGGATTTTGGTCCAGATCGAACCAGTTATGATTCTCCTTTGAATAATTTTTAAACAGTCCCGGAGCCAGACGGAGGGAGAGGCTTACCACAGCATGCCCTTTCGCCGCAGTGACACGGTGTATCATAGAACTGTTGATCAAGGCAACATCATTTTCCATCAGTATGAAATGATCCTGGCCGCAAGTGATTTCAAGGCGGGAATCCAATGAAGCGAGCAGTTCTACAGATTCATGCCAGTGAGGTTCGCAAATAGGAGTATTTTTTGGTGAATGGATGATGACAACGGCCGGAAAATTCTCCGGCGAGACTACGATTTCGTGGAAAGCGTTCATTATTGACCTCCATGCAGAAACTTGATTAAATGGAAAATAGCACAGCAATTTTGAAAAGTCAATGTGAAAAACCAAACTGCTCAATTCAGATACCCAAAAATATCAACTTTTTACATTTTTTTCAGCATTCAATGACAGCCATGAAATATACATTTTTTGTATAATAAGCTTAAGACAGCTGTAATTCATTTTATGTGGCCACAAAGATAAAAAAGGAGAAGAAGTATGGCTATTATTCATGTTAAATTTTTTTCCAACTGCCTGATGCGTACAGTACCGTTTATTGCAGCGCTCCCGAATGACGGGACATTCAGTGAGTATGGGCAGCCAGATTTTGTGAACGGAAGTTTGAAAACATTGTATCTATTGCACGGATATACTGGGGATGAGACAGACTACCTTGCGAATACACGGGTCTGCGAGTTGAGTAAGAAATACGGGATTGCGGTAATCATGCCGGATGGCGACAATAGCTTTTATATCGACAATGCGGTAGAGAAACGTTATTTTGGGAAATATATCGGAGAAGAACTGATAGAGTATACGCGCAGGCTGTTCCATTTATCGGAAAAACGAGAGGATACATTTATCGGCGGCCTGTCCATGGGCGGCTATGGAGCAATGCGCAATGGATTGAAATACGCACACAATTTTTCAAAAATCCTGGCGTTTTCCGGGGCATATGTTCCAATCCGCATTGCGGATAACGGCGGCGTACCAGTGGATGACGGTGTTTCGGATGTGGCATACCAGTGCCGTGTATTTGGAGATCCAAAGAAGATTGCAAACAGTGATCTGGATCCACGGTTTATTTATCAGGAACTGAAGAGGAATGGGAAAGAGATTCCACAGATTTTTATGACAGAAGGAAGTGAAGACTTTCTGCTGAAAGAAAATCATGCAATGCGTGATTTCCTGAAGGAGCAAAATGCAGACTTTACATACATTGAGGATGCGGGCTCTCATGACTGGGATTTCTGGAATAAACATCTCGAAGAAGCATTTGCTTTTCTCAGTGAAAAAAACTAAAGAAAGAAGGGGAAATTTATGTCAGAAGATCAAAACAAGATCAGTCTGTTTGAGAAATTAATTTATGGTTTAGGCGCGTTCGGCATGAACGCTTTATATACTCTGTTCAGCACATATGTTTTGTTTTTTTATACGGACGTCATACTGCTGAACGCGGCTTTGGTCGGCTCAGTCATTGCCTTTTCCAAGATTTTTGACGGAGTTTCCGACTTGATTGCAGGGCAGATCATTGATACGCATAAGGGCAAAGGGGGACATTGTATCCCGGTCCTTTTGAAATGGGCGGTTCCGATGGTGCTTTCTGTTATTCTGGTATTTACGGTTCCGGATGGAAGTATTGCCCTGCGTGTGGCTTATATTTTTATCACCTACAATATGTTTAATACGGTTTTGTATACTTATGTGGGCATGGCATTTGGCTCTCTGCCGTCCTATGTTACGAATGATTCGGTGGACCGCTCACAGATGCTGATTTTTTACATGATGTTTTCCGCATTGACTCAGACGATCATGGCTTCTGCAATGATGCCTATGGTCGAGTTTTTTGGCGGACAGGGACAGCAGTCCGCGTGGGTCAAGTCTATCTTGGTGTTTGGAATCATTGGATTGATCCCATTGGCATTGAATATGATCTTTGTAAAAGAGCGTGTGGAAAATGATGTTCCGCCCGAGAATCTCATTGTCGGCGTAAAATGCGCGGTGGTGAATAAGTACTGGTGGATGGCTTTTGTCGTAAACCTGATGGCAAACTTTATTTTGACCTTTAATCTGTCTGTATCAGTTTACTACTTAAATTCGGTCCTGGGAAATATGGCACTGATGGGGACATTCGTTGCCTGTTCCAACCTGCCGGGTGTGTTCTTATCTGCGGTGGCTCCGTTCTTTTTGAAGAAGTTCGCCAAGCGGCAGATGGTGTTGTTCGGCTCTATCTGTATGGTAGCAGCGCAGATTGCATTTATCGTGCTGCCTACAAGCAACGGCGTTTTATTTACGACTGCACTTTTGCGCGGCATCGGCATGGGATTTGCAATGGGTATGGCAGGCGCACTGATCGGTGATACCATTGATTATGGCGAATGGAAGACCGGCGTCCGTGTACAGTCAGTGCTGTTCTCCGCAAGTTCCGTTGGGGCGAAGGTGGGACAGGGCGCTCTGACAGCAGCGTTTGGTTTTGTCCTGAGTGCGATCGGATATAACGGAGCTTTGGAGGTGCAGTCGGCATCGACGATTGCAGGGATTGACGCATTCTTTAAATACGGTCCTTTGGTGGTTGCGGTCATCCTGCTGGTAGATATCTGGCTTCTGGATGTTGAGACGAAAAACCCACAGTATATCAAAGAAATTGCAGAGCGGAAAGCTGCGAAAAAGGCAGCCGAGTAGTTTGTGCAGGAAAATACTTTTAAGGTTGATAAATAACCGGAAAAAAGATATAATACAAAAAGAGAATGTGAATCCCTATTTGTATAAGGAGGCTATATATGTATATCCATCGTATCATGGAAACAAAGCTGAAATATTTATCAGAGCATTTTCCGGTTGTTATGGTCTGCGGCGCCCGGCAGGTAGGAAAAACAACACTGTTAAACCAGATAAAGGAAGAGAGAGGAGAGATCCGGTATGTGACGCTGGATTATCCGAGGATAAGAACTCTTGCAAGAGAAGACCCGGAGTTGTTCCTCCAGCAATATCAAACGCCCCTGATCATAGATGAAATACAGTACGCAACCGAATTATTGCCTTATATTAAAATACGCTCAGATCAGAAGCAGCAGAATGGACTGTATTATCTGACAGGCTCACAGATGTTCCATATGATGAAAAATGTGGGCGAGTCATTGGCGGGCAGAGTGGGGGGTTTATCAATGTACTCTTTGTCACGTGCAGAAATTGAAGGAAGACAGTCGATTCCTTTTCGTCCGGACAGGATTGATAAAATGGAATCAAATGATACCATTACAGACATTTTTAAAAAAATATACAGAGGTGGGATGCCCAAAATGATAACGGACAGAGGCTTACAGCCGGAGGACTATTTTGGCGCATATATGCAGACCTATCTGGAACGGGATATACGTGATTTGATCACGCTAAAAGATGAAGGCAAATTTTTAAAGTTCATATCATGTGCCGCCGCAAGGACGAGCCAGGAATTGAATCTTGCAGATCTGGCAAAAGATGTAGAGGTTGATCGTAAGACGGCAGATGGGTGGCTGTCAATCTTAGTTTCATCCGGACTTGTATACTTGCTGCCGCCATATTCCGGCAATACGATAAAGAGGATCATCAAACGTCCGAAGCTATATTTCATGGATACAGGGCTCGCGTGTTATCTTACCATGTGGAACAATCCAAGGGCAATGGAATTATCTGCCATGGCCGGCGCGATGTTTGAAAATTATGTGGTATCTGAGATCATAAAAGGTTATGTGAACCAGGGGATTGATGTCCGAAGCCGTCTTTGCTATTACAGAGACAATAATGGAAAGGAAATAGATCTGATGATCCTGGAAAATGGAATCCTGTATCCTGTTGAGATTAAAAAGAGCGCCGATCCGGGCAAAGCCGCATTAAAGAATTTCACGATACTGAACAGCCTGTCGGAAAACATTGGCGAAGGGGCAGTGATATGCATGACTCCAATGGTCATTCCATTAGATGAAAAGAATAAACTGGTGCCGGTGGGATGTGTCTGATCCTGTGCCGAAGTGTTACGCAGATACATTCTAATATACAAAATCAAAAGCCAAGCTGGCAGACGAAGAGAATGGGAGGTTTCCGCAGAAGCCTCCCATAATATTTTATAACATTTTCCCAGGCCAAAGGCCTGTTTTTTATTTCCCTTCTTCTCCTTTATCGATCATCCTCATGATCAGATCCACAGACCCTTGAATACCATAGCTGGCGCTGTTGATGCACAGGTCATAATTTCTCGCTTTCCCCCAGTTCCTGCCGGTATAGAACTTATAGTACTTCACATGCTCTTTATCCAGCCTTGTCAGGAATTTCCTGGCTTCTTTCTCCTTATCATACCCACGCACTTCCATGACCCGGCGTACCCTTTGTTCCAACGGCGCCGTGATAAAGATGCTGATATGGGGGATCCGGTTATTGGTCAGGATCGCATCCGCACACCGCCCCATGACCACAAAATCCTCTTTCCGCGCCATATCGCAGATCAGATCGCTCTGGTTGAAAAATACCGCGTCTTTTTTCGGCAGGCCATGATAACGGTTGAATTCCAGGAGTTTTTCTTTCAAAGTAGACTTCGGCGGCGGAGTAAATGCCGGCGCAGTATGGAGATACCGGGAGTCCTTTGTTCCCTTCTGATATGGATAACCGCCCCGGTCATGGACCTGCTCTTTTTCCACTTCCAGACGTTTTAATACTTCGTCAAATATTTCCACATCATAATAATTGATCTTCAGCGAATCCGCCAGGGTAAACCCAATCTCGCTCCCGCCGCAGCCATAGGTCCGGCCGATACAGATGATCAAATGGTCATTCTCCGAAAAACGGGAACGCAGATTCAGCGCGTTTAACTGCGCGATCTTCTTATCCAGGATATCGCCTTTGATATAACTGGTAGGCAGGCTCGTCACTTCTTTCAGGATCGCGTCATATTTTACCATGATCCGGTGTCGGGCAGCACGGTCCTCGATCGTCCGCGCCATGTTGCTGATCAGCGCCAGTTCATTCCTGAGGATATGGGCCTGGTTCCGTTCCTGCATCAGATGGAAAGTCTCTTCGATGCAGTGCTCTTTTTTTCCATTGAATACCCGTCCCAGAGAGGAACCAAGTTCGTGATAGACTTCTTCATCCAGATCGTAAATACGTCCGGCAAGTTCGTACAGTCCTTTTTCTTCGTTTGACATGTTTTTATTCCCCTCCTATCTGAAAAATAACAATGTGTCCAGCAAAAACACCGGAACCAGTACCATGACGGACCATCTGATATAACCAAAGAACGACGGCATATGGATACCGTTCTCATCCGAAATTGCTTTTACCATGAAATTCGGCGCGTTTCCGATATAAGTGTTTGCCCCCATGAACACGGCGCCGCAGGAAATTGCGGTCAGCATCTTTACCGGGACCGTCCCAAGCGTGGTCGCCAGTCCGCTGGAAAAACCAATCGCCCCTGCCGTAGTAAGGAATACCAGATAGGTCGGCGTGTTATCCAGAAAACTGGACAGCAGTCCGGTCACCCAGAACATCTGGTAGGCTTCCGTGAGTCCAAGCTGTGCTCCCATTCCTTTCAGGATTGCCAGGGCAGGCTGCATGGTGATGAAAATACCGATAAACAATACAGCCACCTCTTTGATCGCGCCCCAGGTAAAATGGTTTTTCTTCCGGATATCCGGGCTTGTGGTCTTAAAGGATAAAAATGCAGCCGCCAGGATGATCAAAATTTCGATGACAGACGGGAATCCAAGGACCACTTCTTTGAAGATCGGAATCCCACGCACAGAGCCGTCCGCATTTTTAAACAGTGGCATATCCGGCAGCATACCGCTTAAGATGACCGCTGCCACGATCATAACCAGAAAGATCAGGTTATGGATCCCACGGATCTTAATCTTTGTACCCGGCCTGCTGATATCTGGTTTCCGGCCTCTCGCAATATCCCGGCAGTATGCTTTCCTGTCCACCCAGTAAAAAATAAACAGAAGGACTGCCATATTAAACAGCATAACGGGAAACAGATGCAGGCTCCAGAAGAAGGGCACTCCTCTGGAAAATCCCATCAAAAGCGGTGGGTCGCCGATAGGGGTAAGAGAACCGCCTAGATTGGAGATCAAAAAGATAAAAAATACCATGATATGTGAACGGTGCCTGCGCCATGCGTTCATCTTGATCACCGGGCGGACCATCAACATGCTGGCGCCTGTGGTGCCGATCCAACTGGACAACAAAGTTCCGATTGTCAGCAAAATGATATTTACACGCGGAGAACCTGCCAGATCGCCCTCCATCGTAATATTGCCTGACACGCAAAACAGGCCGAACAATAACACAATAAATGTCAGATAGTCATTTACCAGACATTCCAGCACGGTTTCCGCCGCGGTCCCCGCACCATAAACAAATGCGAACGGCAGGATAAACAGGACAGCCCAGAACGCCACTGTCAGCGGCTGATGAGATTCCCACCATTCCGGTTTTATCAAAGGAAGCACTGCGATGCAAAATAAAAGTCCTGCAAAAGGGATACAAAACCATAAGGGTATCGTATCTGCTCCATCGGCAGCGCCTTCTGCCGCCAGCGCCGTTACCGGGCTGCATGCCAGCACGGCAATGAGGCTTCCCAGAAAAGTAACACATTTTTTCAATACCATGACCTCCTCCTCATTCAAGTAATCTGCTTCTTATTATAATAGCATTTCAGACATATTTTAACCACGCGGCACATTATAATCAAATATCCTGTTTCATTCAAGTAGAAAATTTTGAGGGTTTAAAGAAGTTTTTCGGCAAAAAATCATAGTACCGTTCAAGCCCTGGAAGGAAAAAGATATGATTCTGTCCAGAAAATATGAAAAGAAATGGTGTAAATGTAAAAATTTTATTAAATTGTAATAAAAATAAATTCGGATAACGGCAGATATTTCCTGGGTTTTACGCCAACGGTCCTTCCGAAAGACCTGTTAAAAGAATATTCGTATCCATCACAGATAATCCTTTTTGCAGAGAAAAGATCAAGATAGAATCCCGTTTCCTCCGGATATATAAAGCTCCTGCATCTGCCAGCATGAGGGCGCGCTGCGTGTCTTCGAGAGACAGGGAAAGGGACAGGCATAATGCAATGACCTTGTCACGGCCGGGGGTTTTTGTCCCGTTTAAAATCTGTAGCCATAATTGCGCTGGATCTGTGAAAGTTCCCACAGCCTGCCCGGAGAGATTTCTTTTTCCTGCATTTTTGACAGAAGATATTCAGGAAAAGAAATCTTTTTTTCTTCCTGCGAAAGTTCTGCGGAAAAAGAATGCAGGCTGGATTCTGAATGGATATTGGAAAGAAGCTTTAAAAGTTCATTGGTTGTCTTTCGTGTGATCAATTTTGTACCCCTTTCTTGAATAAGCAGTAAAAATATCATATAATTTTCTGAAAGGAAAAGCAAGAGCGTATTGGAGATATGTATTGTGGCGCATATGGATGCTGTAAACTCCTTTTATGGAGTGTCCTGGTTCCACAAAATATTCAGAGGGAGAAAATGCCGGTTTACTAAAATAAGTTACCGCTTATCTAAATGACATTGCCCTTTGAGCAGTAACGATCCAAACCTTTTTTCCAAATAATAGTATGACAGGATAGACAGTGAAATCAATATTACAAAATACAGGATAAAATTCCATCTTGGATCCAGATTAAAAAGATGGAATTTTTTTTCAATCATGAGATAAGCTCTAACAATAGGAATATGCCATAAATAAATGGAAAAACTACATTTTCCAATCGTCTGTAAAGGCGGGAATGCCAAAAGCCTGACAAGGTAGTTTCCATATAGTGCCATACAAACCAAGTTTGCACAAAAACATGAAAATACCCAGAAGCCATTTCCAGGCATAGCCTCCAACCCAAACAAATATACATGAATCATGATTGCAGAAAAGGCAATCAGATTCACAGCTGTCAGAATTTGCTTGTTGATCGAACTACTCATCAGCAATTCTGCAAGAAGTACCCCTAGGAAGAAATTCATATATCCTTCACCGCAGGTTTTATAATTGAAAGGCACATTCCAGTTCCTGGTCACCAGAAGCATTCCCCATATCATGAAAAAGACACACAACGCGAAATACAGCTGAGGGATGCGCGTGGAAACTTTCCCTATAGCGCAATACAAAATATACTGTAAAATTAATATGCATAAAAACCATGTCGGAAAATTATACGGCATGTCTTTGCCGTCAAACCATCCGTTCGATATCATCAAAAATGTAGTGATTATCCTTTTAGCATCCGGTATTGTCCCACCCAAAATCAGGGCAAAAAGATTGGAAAAGAAATACAGCGGATAAATTTTTACAATCCGCTTCGCCATAAATGAGCGAAAATTACATTCCTGATTTATAATTTTATATTTATAATGGAATGCGGTAAGCAGGCCGCTCAGCATAAAAAACATATAATTACCAAAATACCCGCCATATTTATATACCGGTTCCAGCCACTTTGAAAAAGCAGCATCAAACGGCGCATTGACATGGTATATAACGATTCCAATACAAAAAATCGCCCTTAATCCATCCAGACCTATGAATCGTTTTGTACTCTCCATTTATATTCACTCTCCGAAACTACCATGTCACACAGTAATCGCCTAATGACACATTTTTATACATAGCAGTAAATACCATTCCGCCTCTAATCACAACCAGAAAACACTGATGTTGTTTTCATTGTAGGATACGCTTTCATACTTGTCAAGCGCAGCCATTGCCAATCAAAGTGTTACCGTTCACCAGCCGTTACTTTTCACACCTCAATGTCATTTAGTTAAGATTGTGTAATTAGTGAATACTTGCATGGCAAACAGACAGATTTGCATCTGTCAAAAAAATGTGTAAAATAGATAGTGTACAGCTTGCATTCCTTCTCTAGCAAAGCTGTTACATTTATCGGTCTTTCCTCCACTGCCGGGCGCAGGAAAGACCTGCAAATATGGGCCGTGGTGCTGAAGTTCACTTTATAGCAGTGCTTGGTTTCTTTCGTTTCGATTACCGTATAATTGATCAGGGTTTCGGTGATGTTGGATGTGATCAGTCTTGCCCAGATCTCCTGTTTGACATATTCCGATTTGCATGCGTGGAAATTACTCAGTCCGATGGTATATTTTAGCTTACGGAACGACGTTTCAATATGCCCTACCGGGAAAAATATAGTTTCCGGACACGCTCTGGAGGAAATTCTTCCCTTGGGAGGTTCGTAACGATACACTCATAAGTCTTGTCGGAAATCGGAAACCGGACAATACGGAATTCCATTGTATAGGTGTCCATTGATCCATATTGGATAAAATCGAAGGATCAGAACAGGGGAGCATGTGCTCTCCAGTAATCGCAAATATCTACATGCACTATGTATTGGTATGGTGGTCTACGTTGACGATTTTGTGGCGTGTTTCCAATATAAGGAAGAGGCGGAGGAAAGAAGTACACCGTCTGATTCGGGATATGAGGAGAAAACCTATGTAAACGTGTATGCAAGATAGTTGTAGAACAATTCGTTTTGCAAAGAGCCCGGTGCGGGAAAACCGCACGCCGGGTTCTGTGAGGGGCATACCCCGTAAGGGGGATGTCTACTCGACCAACTGTTGGTTACAAATGACGGAGGGGAGAAAATGAACTTTACAGAGGAATATTTACTGGTTCAGTATGAAGACCGAGGGATTCTGAATGGAAATGAGTGCGTCAGGATCGTGAGGAATTCCATTACAGGAAAGACTGCGGTAAAGAAGATCATGAGCATTGAGCAGAGACCTGTCTATGATTTTTAAAAAAAACATAGAAGCCCTTTTACTCCAGAAATTTATGAATGTGTGGAGAATGGGCAGCAGTTGGTGGTCATCGAGCAGTATATTGAAGGGCGGAACCTGGAGGATATCCTATATGACCGGGAGCTGTCTGAGGAAGAGGCCAGCAGCATCGTATGCAGGCTGTGCCGGGCTCTGGAACCGCTTCATACGGCACAGCCTGCTATAGTCTGCCGGGATTTGAAACCGGAAAATATGATGATCACACCGCAAAATCAAGTGATGCTGGTTGATTTCGATATTGCCAGAGTAGTAAGTCCGGGCAAAAACAGGGATACCGTCGTAATAGGGACAGCAGGATTTGCGGCGCCGGAGCAGTTCGGGCACCGGCAGACCGACGGACGATCCGACATCTATGCTCTTGGGACTATATTAAATTACTGTATTTTGCGGAAGCTCCCTGTAGAGAAAATGGTAGATGGGGAATTGGGAAATATAGTGAGGAAATGTATTGCAGTGAACCCGGATGAACGGTATCAGAGTGTGAGAGAACTGAGATACAAGCTGGAAAAACAACATTCATCAGAAGTAAAGGGCTTTGATGAAACGCAGAAGGAACAAAATGGCATAGAGGACGAAGAGCACGAGCGTAGGGGCAGCCGGGTTCCAGGCGTGGGGAAGATAGAATATAAGAAAAATGAATGGCGCAGGTTTCTGCCGCCAGGATTTCGAAGCGGCAAGGTATGGAAAATGATCCTGGCTGTCATAGGATATTTCCTGCTCATAGACCTTAGCTTGTCCCTGGAAACGAAGGATGGAGATGTGGTAGTTACCGGTGTGAGGGCATGGCTGATGCCGCTGTCATTTTTTCTGTCGCAGATCGTAGAGATAGGGATTGTGTTCGATTATCTGGGATGCCAGAAGAAGATTTTTTTGTTGAATACAGAAAATCGTTTGATCCGGTTCGTTATATATGTCGTTTTGGAAATTATTTTGACTGTGATTTCCATATTTTTATTTGTGATTCTGGACGATTTATTCTGGTAACTTCATGCTGTATGGCATAAAGGCTTTTGGTTTTAATCTGGCATGTTATAGATGTAAAAAGAAATATAAATTGTATGCTGGCAGCATACCAAAAACAGAATAGAAGAGAATAATATAAAGAAGCATAAGATCATCCTATGCTTCTTTTTGATTCAGATATTCTTTTAATACAAGATTGATAAACTGGGAAAAGGAACGGTCATCCTTTTCAGCTAGCTGTTTAATCTTTTCTATGATATCAGAATCAAGGGTGATACTGACCTTGCTTTTTAATGGTTTCATTATGGAAGCGCTCCTTTCCTACATAAATATATACGGCAAAACATTGACATATGCATAAAAGTAAGATAAAGTAGTATAAAGTAGGATTATGTGAAATAAAGTAAGGAGGAAAAGAGTATTGAAGAAAAGAACACATGTAGTAATTGCTATACTTTTGGCGGCAATGTTGGCCGCAGGATGCGGCAGCAGTAAAGGAGGAGTTCTATAAAATTATATAGGAGATTTTGGTATGATTTCTAAATCGGAACAGTTAGAACAGTTATTTGTGAAGTGGGAAAGGGAACAAGAAAACGAAACAGATTTATCGCGGAAACTAACTAAAGGGGGAAAGAATATAACAAAAAGTCATTTTCGTAGAGATGGAATTATTGATGAAGCCATTTTTTACAAAGAAAAAAGAAAAACATTGTTTATTTCAAATGAAGCCAATGATGACGAATACTCTGCAAAAACGAACGCAAAGCCAAACAATGTTGACGATTATCGGAAATATTATGAGACGGGTTACGATGATTGGCTTGGTAAAATGAGGGAACGAACTTCTGCATTATATAAAACTGTCGCAGGCATTGGAAGAATAGAAATGTCGGATGTTGACGCTGCACTTCACTATGCAGTCATGGATCTTAATAAAAGAGGTGGTGGGTCATATGTGAAAAGTGCTTCTCATATTGAGGAATATTGTAGGTACTATCAAGATTTTATTAAAAGAGAAATTGAGATCATTAACCCAGATGTGGTCGTTTGGCTTGGTACAAAAACTTATGATATGGAGTTGCATTCTAAATATTTGGGTGCAGAATGTGAAAAAGATAAGCGATATTTTATTATAGACAATAAGAAGGTTCCTATTCTTAGAATGTGGCACACATCATATTATCAGGGGCATATAGAACCGTTGCCGGGATATTCTAATAGGATTGTTGGAAAATTGTGTGCAAAATGCCTTGAAGAATTAGAAAAGTATAATATTTCCTTATTTTGATAAAGAATATCAATTCTGTATGCATAGCAAACATGGCTCTGAAACTGTAAATAAGGCGTGAAATATGGATATTATGAATAAATAAACTTAAAAAGCGATTAAAAATTTAACAATTATGTTATGGCTGTAGGGGCTCGAGTGATATCATCAAAATATTAAAGGCATACATATGGAAAAGAAAGGTGTTAGAGCATATTGGCTTGCAGAGCAAGAGTTATCACCAAGTTGTTTTGAAAGTAAATGACCACTCGGTAGAGAATTTTTGGGAAGGGCCGGACTGCTGGTAGCTGTCTGCCTGTTGTCAGGAGGAATCGTATCTATTGTAACAAGAAACAAAGAAAAAAATGGCGGGAATATCGCCTGCATTATTTTATATTTACTTGGCGCCTTACTGGGACTGACAATGGCGGGGGGGGGCTATAGCGATCTGAGGATTTGGGGTGCTTATTCCTGTATCTGTGGAATCATGCATTTGATTTCAACAATGAACCAAAAGAAAAAGGGAAAATAAAGCAGTGTAATACAAGAGGAACGATAAGAAAAATTGAATTATTTATAGATGATATGCAAAAGCCTGCTATTGTGATATACTTAAAATATACTTTGTATCATCAAAAAATAGATGATCAGTGAGAAAAGGAGTGGGCTGGATGAAAGATTTTCAGAAAGAAGGCATTAAAAGATTGAAACCAAAAAGCAGCGGTATATTGTTTAAAAAATGGAATAAAGCAGGTAAATCAATATTCAGCGGCTTTGCGGTCTAGTCATTTGTCTGCATTTGTATTGCAGGATGCTCCCAAAACCAGCCGCTTGAAAAACTATCCTTATCAGCAGACAGTGAGCAGATATACGATATTAATCATCAAGTCGATATTGTTTTGGAAACGACTCCGGAAGACTGCGATATCCCGAAGTCTGCTTTTGAAGTATCAGGCGGCGAGTTGGATATCAAGAATGATAAGATTACTTTTACATCTTCTGCTGACGGCGAATTTGATATATATGTTGAATATTCCGATATTACCAGCAATACGATGACCTTAAAATTTGAGGATAAAGAGGCGGCTGCGCAAGCCGAGCAGGAACGGATCGCCGCAGAACAGGCGGAACAGGCGCGCATTGCGCAGGAGCAAAGCCAGCAAACTGCTCCGATCGAAGAAATGGTCTGGCTGTCCGCAACAGGGACAAAATATCATAATAAGCCAAATTGTGGGAATATGAATGCGAGTCGGGCACGCCAGGTTCCTCTGTCAGAGGCATCTCAAAATTACGAAGCATGTAAAAATTGTTATAGGTAAAAAAGGAATATATCATTCGTTTAAAAACAGTTCCAAAGCTGAATTTCGGCTTTGGAACTGTTTTGTTTAGCAGATGATACGGGGGGGAACAATGATAAAGCATGATCTGATAGAATAAACACCCACATTTTTCCCGGCCGAATCTTGCAATCCCCAAAGGAGGATGCTATACTAAAGAAAATACTTTAATAAAGTGTAGGTGTATGGCTTATGGCAAAAACAAAGATCACAAATATAGAAGTGAAGAAGAACAACAGAAACCGGATCTATCGGTATATCTGCAAATGTAAGACCGTGTCAAACCCGGATATTTCCTACGCTTTGAAGCTGAGCCTCCCCACTGTGATGCAGAATACGAAAGAGCTGCTGGAGCTGGGGCTGATCGAAGAAGTCGGGGAACTACAGTCTACCGGAGGAAGGCGCGCAAAAGCATTATCAGCAGCGGCGGACTACAGGCTGGCGGCCGGCCTGGACATCACGCAGAACCATATCGGAATGGTGCTGGCCAATCTGCTTGGAGATATTCTAAAATATGAAAGAGTATACTATCCTTATCAAAAAGGCATGGAATATTTTCAGGAAGTAAACAAAAAGCTGGAAGAATTTATAGAAGACAGCCCTGCCGAAAGAGAAAAGATATTAGGGCTTGGCATCTCCTTTCCGGGAATCGTGGACCTGCAGGAAAAAAAGGTTACAAGTTCCCATGTACTGAATGTAAGTGCATTTCCATTTTCGGAGGCCGGCGGCTGCTTCAATCTTCCATGTTACTTTCTGAATGATGCGAATGCAGGGGCCTATGCGGAAGGGATCCATTCCGAATCAGCAGAGCCGTTTTTTTATTTGTCTTTGAGCAATACGGTGGGCGGCGCCTTATATTATGACGGGCATCTGATGCAGGGACAAGAGTTCCGCTGTGGGGAGGTAGGGCATATGACGTTGATCCCCGACGGACGTGCCTGTTATTGCGGAAAATCAGGATGTCTTGATGCCTATTGCTCTGCAAAATGTCTGTCCGGCCTGACAGAGAAAAAACTGGAAAGATTCTTTGCTGGACTCCAGGAGGGAGAAAAGAAACTGGCAGATGCGTGGGATGAGTATACGAAATATCTATCAATCGCAGTGAACAACATCCATATGATACTGGACTGTGATATTGTTCTGGGAGGATATGTGGGAAGCTGTCTGGAAGAGCATATCGAGGAAATCAGAAAAAAGGTATCTGAGAGGAATACTTTTTCCGAGGACGGCAGTTTTGTAAAGACATGTAAATATAAAGTAGGCGCGGCGGCATTAGGCGCGGCGCTGCAGGTGATCGAGACATTTATAGAGGAGGTATGACATAGGTGTTATGCAGAGGACGAGAACATGATTTTATACAGGCCTGTTGGCACAAAGGAATTAAAACTTATAGAGGAAAGCGGTTATTGTAAATTTCCGCCCAGATTACCAGAACAGCCCATTTTTTATCCGGTCCTGACGGAACAGTATGCAGTAGAAATTGCATCTGGGTGGAATGTAAAATATAACGATGACCATAAAGGTTATGTAACAAAATTTGAGGTCGATGATGCCTATTGCAGGAAATTTGAGGTTCATCAGGTTGGAGGCAGGCATCATAAAGAATTATGGATCCCGAAAGAAAAATTAGAAGAATTTAATGCACATATCATTGGAAAAATATGTATTGTAGGCGAGTTTTCAGACAATGAACTTCCAGCAGGCTGAGCAGCGAAAGAAGTGGGAACTTTCAACGGCCGATTTTATTCTTCTGCGGCGTATACATTTTATTTTATAAGATGTGGCATAATGGAAACAGGCCGCATTTATAAAAATGGTTTTCTATAAAGAGCCAAAGAGTACTCTTGGAAAATCAGCCATAAAGATGGAGCAAGGGACTTTCCAGGAGTACTCTGTAAAAGTCAGGAGGGAAATGGATGGAAGAAACAGACCGTACAGAAAACACAAAAATTACGGAAGAAATGCTTGGCAGGTTCCAAAGATATTTAAAGGAAGAAGAAAAATCCGTGCCTACGATCCAGAAATATATGCGGGAAGCCAGAAATTTTGCCAGGTTTTTAAAAGGCGGAGATATCGAAAAGGAGAAAGTCATTGCCTATCGGATACTCTTACAAAAAAAGTACCAGGCGCGTACCGTGAACGGAAAGCTCTCAGCAGTCAATGCCTACCTTTCGTTTTCAGGAAATGGGAGATGCAAAGTGCGCTTTTTAAAGATCCAGCACAATGCCTTCATTGATGCGGAAAGGGAACTGGAAGAGCAGGAATATAAACGCCTCTTGTCCACAGCAAAAAAGCAGAAAGACGAAAGGCTCTATTACATCCTGCTCACACTTTCAGGGACAGGGATCCGTGTCGGAGAACTAAAATATATCACGGCAGAGGCGGTCTGCGCCGGTGGTTCGGAGATTACTTTGAAAGGGAAGAACCGGAAGATCCTCTTGTCCGGGGAGCTTAAGGACAAGCTGGCCGAATATATGAAATGCCGGGATATACGGACCGGGCCGCTCTTTCGGACCCGAAACGGAAACCCGATGGACCGTTCTAATATCTGCCATGAGATGAAAAAGCTCTGCTCTGAGGCAGGTGTGAGTGAGGGCAAGGTCTTTCCACATAACCTCCGCCACCTGTTTGCGCGGAAATATTTTGAAATTGATAAAAACCTGCCCCATCTGGCTGATATCCTGGGCCATTCTTCGATTGAGACTACACGGATCTATGTAGCGGCAAGCGCCAGGGAGTATGAGAAAGTGCTGGAGCAGATGCGCTTCATAGAAAAGCTATAAATGAGGATTATTTAAAAAAACTCTAGGAAACCCATATATCCATGAGGATCCCGGCGGAAATTTTATAAAAACTTCAAAAAACGTACAATCCAAATATCACAGGACATTCCCCAAAAAAATACCACAGAAACTATATTCCGTGGTAAAAAATCTGGTAAAAACTGCTTACATATCTTCAAAACAAGACTTATTATACCAAATCCTAACAAAAATTCAATAGATTTTTTTCATTTTGTCGAATTATACATTATATTTTGCGTTATTTAGGTGGGTTTTAGGAAGAAATCACATAAATAACGCTTTTTTGACGTTAAAGAATACCACAGAATATAGTTTTCGTGGTACTTTCCGCCCTCTGCCTTATGGGCTGGGACAGGGCCGGAATCCTCATGTTTTCAAGGATTACGGGTTGTTTTCCTGTGACTGGTGTGTGGCCGGGAAATGTGGGAGAATATCTGGCGCGGTATCCGGAATTGGCAAAAAAATCCTGTGAAAAACTACGAAATTTTGACTCTGGTTTACCGGGACAGATTTCATTTATTATCATGCCATACGGACATGGTATAGATGATAGATGCTTAGAAAGTATGGGAATGCATCAGGGAAGGGGAAAGCTTTATGATCGACATACACTGCCATGCACTTTACGGAGTGGATGCTGGGGCAAAAAGCATGGAAGAATCCGTAGCTATGCTCAGCCAGGCAAAGTCTCAGGGAGTGGAAGCTATCATCCTGACTCCCCATTACCGCCACGGCATGTTTGAATATCCGGTGGAACGCATCCGGGAACATTTTGAACATTTAAAGCATCAGGCAGGAACTATGGGAGTGGAGCTGTACATAGGGTGTGAATACCACGTCAACAGCAGAATGATAGAGGCTTTGCAGACAGGCAGGTGCAGTTCCATGGCAGGAGGGGATTTCGTGCTGACGGAATATTCCTATGACACGGAATATCCTTACATCTGTGAGCAGACGAAAAAGCTGCTTTCCTATGGCTACATCCCGGTCATGGCGCATGTGGAGCGCTATTGATTATTCTAATGCTTGGGAGCCACCAATTTAAAGCTTGAGAGCCACCTGAATC
>CAJUTU010000060.1 GCA_910589385.1 uncultured Lachnospiraceae bacterium | reverse complement strand
TGTTCTCTTTCAGGCGGTTCAAGGAAGCCATCGACAATTATGAGAAATGGGTGATTGCCTATACAAAAGACCTGCGTTTCCCCATGATGTGCTACACCACGCTGGTAAACGGGATTTTTGCGGTACTGGTTGCAGCGGCATTGGTGATGGCATCGGGCGGGGTGACAAACGAGTTTTTACTGAACCTGATATATTACATCATTATCACGCCGATCATTACGCTGACGCTGACAAAAATCATGTATGCCAGCGAGAATAAGCTGATCGTGGCGGATGCCATGTCCCGCATTGACAGCATCCTGGAAATGGAGCCGCTGCCAGAAACAGATCATCTGAAACATCCGAAGGACAATTCCGTGGAACTTTCCGGGGTTTCCTTCCGGTATAAGGACGCTGAGAGGAACGCGCTGGAAAATATATCTCTCACGATTAAGCCGGGCGAACACGTTGCTTTTGTGGGACCGTCAGGCGGAGGAAAGACCACCCTTGCCAGCATCGTGGCAAGGTTCTGGGATGTAAACAGCGGCAGCGTGAAAATCGGCGGTGTCAATGTAAAAGATATCCCAAAAGAAGAACTGATGGATACGGTATCTTTTGTTTTTCAAGATTCTAAACTTTTGAAAACATCTATCCTGGAAAATGTAAGGATGGCGAAACCGGACGCTTCCCGCGAAGAAATCCTGAAAGCCCTCCATGACGCGCAATGCGACGATATCCTTGAGAAACTGCCGCAGGGCGTGGATACGGTGGTGGGTGCAAAAGGCGTGTATCTGTCGGGTGGGGAGCAGCAGCGTATCTCCATTGCGAGGGTAATGCTGAAAAGCGCACCGGTTTTGATACTGGACGAGGCGACCGCTTTTGCTGACCCGGACAATGAGGCAAAGGTACAGGCGGCGTTTTCTGTGCTTGCAAAGGGAAAGACCGTGCTGATGATCGCCCACAGGCTTTCCACGGTTACCGGTGCAGACAGGATTGTGGTAATCAAAGACGGGAAGATTGCGGATACAGGCACACACGGTCAGCTTAAGGACCAAGACGGTTTGTACGCCGAAATGTGGAGGCAGTACAACAAAGCGGCAAAATGGAAGGTAGGTGTTTCAAATGCATGAAAAGTTAAAGCACACGTTTGCCCTGTCTGACAAGGGCGCAAAGGACATGGTAAAGGCATTTTTCGCCTGCATCCTGCATAATCTTTCCCTGATGGTTCCGGTGGTGCTGTTATATAACCTCATCGGTGACCTGCTGGATGGGGGCATCCCGGAGGGGAAAAGTACATTTTACATCGCAGGTCTGGTCATTGCCCTCGGACTCATTATGCTGACATATTATATCCAGTACAACGCCACCTTTTTCGCCACCTATGTGGAGAGCGGTGTGCGCAGGCTTTCCCTTGCGGAGAAGCTGCGGAAGATCCCCCTGTCCTTTTTCGGAAAAAAAGATCTGTCCGACCTGACAACGGTTCTAATGTCGGACTGTGCGACATTAGAGGGCGGATTATCCCATTGGGTGCCGGAATTTATAGGCTCGCTTATTTCCACCCTTTTGATTGCGGCAGGGCTCTTTATCTTCGACTGGCGCATGGCGCTCGCCTCCCTGTGGGTGCTGCCTGTCTCCTTCGGAATTATACTGGCATCGGCGGGAGTCATGCGCAGCAGGCAGGAAAAGGTAAACGAGGTGTCCATTGCGTGTTCGGACGGCATACAGGAATGCCTGGAAACGCTGCGCGACCTGAAAGCAAATAATGCGGAGGAGGGGTACCTGAAAGGGCTGGACAGAAAAATAAAGGATGTGGAGAAGTATACGGTGATTGGTGAACTTACCAATGCGGTATTCCATACCTGCGGGCGCATGGTGCTTAAAGTAGGCATCGCTACGACTGTGCTGGCGGGAGGCGCGTTGTTAGCAGACGGTAAAATTACCCTGCTTACGTTCTTTGCCTTTATGATCCTGGTTTCCCGTGTATATGACCCGCTGATCGCCGCATTGGATAACCTGAGTGCAATTATCATGATAAGGAATATCCAGTGCAGGAGGATGGATGAAATTTTGAGCCACCCGGAACAGGAAGGCGCAGAGAAGCTGACAAACAGAGGATATGACATTGCCTTTGACCATGTGGGATTTTCCTATAACAGCGGGGAAACGGTCTTAAAAGATGTGTCCTTTACCGCAAAGCAGGGGCAGGTCACTGCTCTGGTCGGGCCTTCCGGCGGCGGAAAGACGACGGTTTCCCGCCTTGCCTCAAGGTTCTGGGATATCCAGAAGGGGAGGATCACGGTAGGCGGTATGGATATATCGAAAATTGACCCGGAATCGCTGATGTCCCTGTATTCCATCGTGTTCCAGGATGTGACGCTGTTTAACAATACGGTCATGGAGAATATCCGCCTGGGGCGAAAAGATGCGACCGATACGGAGGTGATTGAGGCGGCGAGGCTTGCCAACGTGGACGAATTTGCGGAGAAGCTCCCGGACAAGTGGAATACACTGATTGGTGAGAACGGCTGCGAGCTGTCAGGCGGGGAACGCCAGCGTATCTCGATTGCCAGGGCGTTTCTGAAGAATGCCCCGATCATCCTGCTGGACGAGGCGACGGCAAGCCTTGACGTGGAAAATGAGACGTTGATTCAGGAATCGTTGTCAAGGCTGATTGAGAATAAGACGGTTATGATTATTGCCCATCGTATGCGTACCGTTGCCGGGGCGGATCAGATTGTCGTCCTTTCGGAAGGCAAAGTGGCGGAGCAGGGCAGTTCCGATACGCTCTTGAAAAAGGATGGCATCTATGCCCGCATGGTGAAGCTCCAGACGCAGAGCCAGAATTGGGCGATGGAATAAGAAGGGCATTTAGTTTGTATTTAGAAATGAAACGGAGATAAAGGTATAGGGAATACCCTCCACAGCTTACTCATAGGTGCTGGAGGGTATTATTCCGCAAAAATGATGCGGAGTATAGTAAAGACGGTGTGACTACATAAAGCCTCTATTATTTTTAAGGAGTATTATCAGTGATGCTTTCCCACACACTTGACAAAGCGTTTTAATTTGCTTATACTTATAATGGTTAGATATAACTAACTACAAGCAAGGAGGAGATTCTATGAATAGCACATATGAAATGGCAGCTATGGTTTTAGCCGGTTCAACCCTAAGCGATAATATTATACAAACAAAGAAGAATGATTCTTTTCATGGAATTGATTTATATGGTACAGCGCTTATAACCCAAAAATCTACATCTGCGTGTACAAAGTTTCAGTTTGAAAATGAAACGGGGACGGGAGAAATTACCTGTTATTCGGTCTTTGCAGGAATAGAACTTTTTTACAACGATATGCATACAGCGTACTGTAACCAGAAACAGTCTACGGCAAAAAACATAATTGAAATAAATCATTGTCGTGAAGGGCGGTATGAGTGTAGTTTTGGTGAAAACAGTTGTTGCTATATGGCACAGGGGGATTTGGCGATTGGTTCGCTGACGCGTAAAAAATCGTATTCATCATTCCCGTTGAACCATTATCATGGGATTACTGTTGTTATTAATTTGGATGAGATAATACCAGAGATTCGTTCCATTATGGAAATGTTGGGTATTGACTTAGAGAAAATTCATACATATATTTGTGAAGAAAACCGCTGTTGTATTATGCGGGCAAATCCGTCAGTGGAACATATTTTTTCAGAAATGTACCATGTCAGAGAGAAGCGAAAAGCAGGCTATATGAAAGTTAAAATATTAGAACTGCTGCTTTTTTTAAGTGACCTTGATGCGGAAGAAGAAGTGGTACAGACAGATTATTATAGTAGCAGCCAGGTTAAATTGATTAAAGAAATTGCTGCATTTATCACGACTGACTTGACATCGCATTTTACTATTGAACAGTTGGCACAGAGATTTCACATATCGCCTACTGCTCTGAAAAGGTGTTTTCGCGGGGTGTACGGTTCTTCCATTTATGCATATCTTCGGACATATCGGTTACAAGTGGCAGAACGGATGCTGAAAGAGTCAGTCTTGTCGATTACAGAGATTGCTGCAAAAATAGGATATGAGAATCCAAATAAATTCACGTCTGCATTTAAGAGTGTTTATGGTATTCCACCTACCGCTTTGAGAAAGAGTGTCCAAATGGATAGGAATTGAACTTTTTGGAGTGGCGAAAAAGTCTGATTTGCTCTAAAATATCCTCTGTCAGAAAAAAGCAGGAAACAGCTTACCTGGCTTATTTTTTGGTCCATAGGTTAGAATTGGCTAACTACTGTAAGACAAAAAGGAGGATTTCCGAAATGGAAAAAGAAAAATCAGTATCCACAAAGTTTTCTGTCAAAGATGCGGCAACCATAGGCATTTTCTGTGCCATTATGTTTGTTGTGTTTATGGCGTATTCTATGCTTACCGGCGCTTCTCTGTTTTATTCTATGATTTTCAATGCTGCTGGCGCCGGTTTCATACTTGCCCCGTTTTATGTTTATATGAGTATGAAAGTTGGCAAACACGGCCCTGCGCTGGTTTATAACATTATGTGGGCTGTCATTGCCGGTTTGATGATGGGGCCTTTTATGATTCCATGGTTTTTAGGCGGTGGCATTATCGCCGAGCTTTCCATGTGGGGAAAGGACAGCTACCACGACATTAAAAGAGTTTCTGTTTCGTGGGTTATTACGGCACTTGTCCGGGCTGCGCATGGTATGTCGGAGATATGGTTCTTTAAGGATGCGTTTCTTGCTACCGGCGTCAGCGAGGAACAGGTTCAGATTCAAACCCAGTATTATACCGACCCCAAGTGGGTACTGTTGAGTTTGGTGGCTACTGCTGTTCTTGCTGTTTTAGGCTGTATGATCAGCAATAAGCTGATCGTAAAACATTTCAGAAAGAGTGGGGCAATCAGATAAGACTATGGGCATAAAATTTGACTTCAGAACGAAACTGCTTGTCATAGTCCTCATGATGTCGCTTGTGGCAGTGCTCACAAGCGACATTTTGATATATACACTGTTAGGGCTTCTGTGCATATATCTATTGATTCAGGGATTTTACAGGCAGACAGTAAAATATTTTGTTGTGTGCTGTGTGTTTATCGTACTCCGCCTGTATTCAGATGGAAATGGGGTTACATTTCTGATGCCGGAAATGTTTCTGTTTATGATACTTCGTATTTTGATGATGGTTATGGCTGCACAGCCCGTTTTAGGTATGCCTCCGGGGGAAGTGGTGGCTGTATTTAAGAAAATCCATGCCCCGAACGGGATTGCGTTGCCCGTCACATTTACGCTGCGCTTTTTTCCGACGATACGAAGTGAATTTTCCGATGTGTTTGCTTCCCTGCGCCTGCGGAAATTGTTGTCATGGAGGCATCCGCTGGACGCTATGGAGTACATTGTAACACCGGTAATCTTCCGTTCTTCCAGAATTGCGGAGGAGCTGGCGGCATCTGCGGAAAGCAGGGGGATTTCCAATCCGGGAGTCCATAGCTGCCGAAGAAAGCTTTTATTCCGAAAAAGAGACTGGATCATGTGTGTGGCGGCCATTGCTGTCACGGTTATGTATTTTGTTTTGGAGAGGACGGTGGCAGTATGAGCGGGTATGAGAAGCGGCAGACCGTGGTCTCTTTTGAAAATGTTTCTTTTCAGTATCCGGGCGCAAAAGGCTCCAGCGTAAAGGACATCAATCTGGACATTAAATCCGGTGAATTTGTTGTTTTGACAGGGGGCAGCGGTTGCGGCAAGACAACAATCACCCGTATCATCAATGGACTGGCGGAAAAGTTTTATGAGGGAACATTGACCGGCAAGACATCTTTGCTGGGATGTCCTATTTCTGATTATCCAGTCTATGAGATCGGAAAACTTGTCGGTTCGATTTTTCAAGACCCGCGCAGCCAGTTTTTTGCCAGCATTACAGAGGATGAAGTTGCTTTTGGCTGCGAAAATTACGGTGTGCCTTTTGAAGAGTTGGAAACCAGAGTTGCGGAAGCAGTCAGGGGGATCAACGGCGAAATGCTGTTGGGAAAAGAGATTTACCCTATGTCCAGCGGAGAAAAACAGAAAATCGCAGTAGCTTCTGTGAGTGCGGTGAATCCTAAGATTTATGTCTTTGACGAGCCATCCGCCAATCTCGATATGTTTTCGGTAGAAGCATTGAAAGGGCTGATGGGGAAGCTGAAAGAAGAAGGGCATACGGTTTTGGTGGCTGAACACCGTTTATACTATCTCACTGATCTGGCAGACCGTTTTCTCTATATGGAAAATGGGCGGCTGGAAAAGGAGTGGTCGTCAGAGGAACTGCTGCAATTACCAGAGCAGGAGCGAAAGACAATCGGGATACGCATTGCGGATTTGCATAAGATTGAGACGGCAATTCCTGAGAAAGCGGAACAGTCAGAAATTTTGTCTGTCTGCGCCCTCTCTTTTGCCTATCGCAGAAAGCCTGTTTTTGAAAACCTGTCATTCAAGGCATATTCAGGGGATCTGATCGCAGTTATCGGCCACAATGGGGTAGGAAAAACAACGCTGGCAAATATTTTGTGCGGAATCAAAAAGGAAAAATCCGGGAAGGTGTTATATTGCGGCAGGGAGGTCTCCTGGAAAAGAAGAAGGAATTTTGCCTATTTTGTCACGCAGAATACAGACAGTCAGCTTTTTGGCGACAGTGTGGCAGAGGAATTGAAGCTGAACAGAAAGAATGCGGAGGACGGGCAGATTGAGGAGCTGCTAAGGCTCTATGGCCTCTATGAATGGTGCGACTTCCATCCGGCCACTCTTTCCGGAGGGCAGAAGCAGCGCTTGACACTGGCGGTATCGGATTGGATAGATACGCCGGTTTTGATTCTGGACGAGCCGACCAGCGGATTGGACTTTCAGAATATGCGGAGGATTTCCGACCATTTGAAATCGCTTGCTGAAAAAGGGAAAACTATTCTGATCATTACCCATGACTTTGAATTTGCGGCAATGACGTGCAATCGGGCTTTGTATTTTTCAGATAAAAGCCATGTGGAGGATTTCTCTTTACAGGGGAATTTGGATAAATTATATTCTTGCCTAATGGCACAATAATTTGGGTGTCTGATTGGATAGATATGCGCTGTTTGGAGTGGCAGAAAACAAGAAGGTATTCTATTATATCAGGTGAGTTAAACGATACTAACTTACCTGCTTTTTGCGCGGGCAATGAGCCAGGCGGGTATATCGTGTAGGCATATGAAGTATGCCAGAAAAAAGAAAGGAGCTTGACTTATGGATAAGCAAAATAATAGGGAGTTGTCCAGAATGTTCCAGTATGCCGGGAAATATCACGGCCTGACTATTCTGGGCTGCGTACTCTCTGGGATCAGTACCATTTTATCCATGTTGCCGTTTGTCTGCATCTGGCTTGTGATCCGGGATTTCATTCATGTACTCGGACAGGGGGATGTTACGTTTGCGGTTTCCAGCAGCCGGTACGCATGGCTGGCGGTGTTATTTTCAGCATTGAGCATTTTGCTCTACTTCTTTGCGCTGAATTGTTCTCACCTTGCGGCCTTTCGTACCGCTACAAACATGAGAAAAGAGGCGGTTCATCATATTGTGACCCTGCCGTTGGGCTATTTTGACCGAAATGCCAGCGGGCGGCTACGGAAGATTATTGATGATAACGCCGGGCTTACAGAGGGGTTTCTAGCTCACCAGTTGCCCGACCTTACCGGAGCTGTTGTCATGCCGGTGACTGTTCTTGTATTGATTTTTCTGTTTGACTGGAGGCTTGGGATCTGTTGTCTGATTCCTATGGCGGTCAGTGTGTTTTTCTTAAAGCAGATGATGGGCGGTGACAATGCTCAGTTTATGTCTAAGTATATGACCGCGCTGGAAGGAATGAACAAGGAGGCTGTTGAATATATCCGAGGCATTCCGGTCGTAAAGGTATTTCAGCAGACTATTTATTCTTTCAAAAACTTTCATGCGGCTATTGAGGAATATCAGAAATTTGCTTCTGGCTATGCGTTAAAGTGCCGGATTCCGCTGACCGGGTTTACCGTGACGCTGAATGGAACTTTTGTCCTTTTGATTCCGGCTGCCATGCTGATTTTATCGGCGGTAAGCGGCCAGGCGGCTTATACGGACGTGACGCTTGATTTCCTTTTTTACAGCTTGTTTACGCCGGTCTGTGCTACGATGATGAACCGGATCATGTTTGCCAGTGAGCAGCTCATGGCCGCTAAAAGTGCGGTCAGCCGTGTAGAAGCTATCTTGCAGGAAGAGCCGCTCCCGGAGTCGGATTCTTTGCAGATACCAAAAGACGCAAGTGTTGTGTTCAGGGATGTATCATTTTCCTATCCGGGAGCCGCAGAAAAAGCGCTGGATCGGGTGAGTTTTGAAGTGCCTGCAGGAAAAACAGTTGCTCTGGTTGGCGCTTCCGGTAGCGGCAAAAGTACGGCGGCCAGTCTGATTCCTCGTTTTTACGATGTTCAGGAAGGGAGCGTTTCTGTCGGCGGCGTGGATGTCCGTAATATTGCAAAGCACGACCTGATGGAACGGGTTGCTTTCGTGTTCCAAAATACGCGCCTTTTCAAAGATACCCTTTTAGAGAATATCCGGGCTGCCAGACCTTCCGCTTCCCGTGAGGAGGTATTGAGGGCTGCCAAGATGGCGCAGTGCGGGGAAATCATAGACCGGCTCCCTGATGGGCTTGATACTGTTGTAGGCAGTGGCGGCACTTATCTTTCCGGCGGCGAGAATCAGCGTGTTGCTTTGGCAAGGGCTATCCTGAAAGACGCTCCTATTATCGTGCTTGATGAAGCTACTGCATTTGCTGACGCAGAAAATGAGCATCAGATTCAGCTTGCTTTTGAGGAACTGACGAAGGGAAAATCTGTCCTGATGATTGCCCATAGGCTTTCTACCGTACAAGATGCCGATCTGATTTTAGTGTTCAAGGACGGGAGGATCATAGAGCGCGGAACACATGGGGAATTGTTGGCTGGAAACGGTGTTTATGCGGCCATGTGGAAAGATTATCAGACTTTGATTTCCTGGAAGGTTGGAAACCCTCAGGAGGATACCATTATGGCCATGCGGCCGAACAGAGGAAAGGGGGATTCAAACCATGATTGAAGCGTTGAAAAAAAAATATGCTCTTAGCGATCAGGGCGCAAAGGATTTGTTTAAGGGGATTGTGTATTCTGTTCTTGCAAATGTCAGCCTGATGTTCCCCGTAATTCTGCTGGCGGTTGTTCTGAACCAGTTATTGGCTCCGCTGTTAGGGACGGTGGCACAGGGATTTAGCACATGGTTCTATACCGGAATTGGAATTATTATTCTGGCGGTGGTGTTTATCCTGCATTATCTCCAATATACGGCAGCGTATATGGGGACGTATGCGGAGAGCGCGAGACGGAGAATTCGCCTTGCGGAGAAGCTGCGGACTTTGCCCCTTGCCTTTTTTCACCAGCGCGATCTTTCAGACTTGACGAGTACAATCATGGGGGACTGTGCCAGTTTTGAACATGCGTTTTCCCATACTGTGCCGCAGTTTTGGGGTGCCGTGATCTCAACCTCTGTCGTGTGTGTCGGCCTGCTGGTTTTTAACTGGCAGATGGGGCTTGCTCTTTTGTGGGTTGCTCCGATTTCTTTTGCAATCGTGCTTCTTTCCCGCAGATGGCAGGAGAAACTTGGAAAGAAGCACATGGGAGCGAGGCTGGAACTGGCGGATGGGATTCAGGAGTGCCTGGAAACGGTGCAGGATATTAAAGCCTGTAATCAGGAAGAAGAATATCTGAAAAAACTGGATGCGAAAATGGATGCTGCGGAAAAGGCGCAGGTATCTTCTGAATTGACAACGGCGAGTCTGCTGACAACCGGGCAGATGTTTCTTCGGCTTGGCCTGGCGACTGTCATTGTGGTTGGGAATGGGCTGGTTATGGGAGGCCGGACGGATTTGTTTACGTATATTTTGTTTTTGATTGCAGCCTCCAGGCTGTATGACCCGCTTTCCGGCGCTATGTCAAATATGGCAGAAATGTTCAGTGTCGGCCTGCAGGTGAAACGCTTGAAAGAAATTGAGGAATACCCGGAGGAAGCCGGGGAGAAAAATATTCAGACGGATGGTTTTGATATTACGTTTGACCATGTGAAATTCTCTTATGAGAAAGACAAGTCTGTATTGCGGGACGTTTCTTTTACGGCGAAGCAGGGGCAGGTTACGGCGTTAGTCGGGCCGTCGGGCGGCGGTAAAAGTACGGTTGCAAAGTTGGCCGCTAAATTTTATCCGTTAGAAAGCGGGAAGATATTGCTAGGTGGAAAGGATATTGCGCCATTGGATTCTACCATGCTGATGAAAAATTTTTCTATTGTCTTTCAGGATGTGGTGCTGTTTAACAATACGGTTATGGAGAATATCCGTGTGGGGCGTAAAAATGCAACGGATGAGGATGTCATAGCTGCCGCTAAAGCGGCCATGTGTCATGAGTTTATTGAGCGGCTCCCCCAGGGCTATCAGACGGTTATCGGTGAGAATGGCTCTACCCTTTCCGGGGGTGAATGCCAGCGGCTTTCGATTGCCCGCGCCCTCTTAAAGGACGCCCCGGTTATTTTGCTGGACGAGGCAACCGCTTCTCTTGATGTGGATAATGAGACGGAAATCCAGAATGCGATTTCCAAACTCATTAAGGGAAAAACGGTTCTGGTGATTGCCCATAGGATGAGAACCATTGAAGCGGCTGACCGGATCGTGGTGCTTGCGGAGGGGACTGTTGCGGAAAGCGGGACTCATTCTGAACTTATGGAGAAGAAGGGGCTGTACCGGAAGCTGGTTGATTTACAGACAAAATCAGCTAACTGGAAGCTCAATGTAAATGTGTAGGAGGAAAATATGAAGATTCATGCGTCGGGCGAGGATTATCTGGAAGCAATCCTTGTTTTACAAAAGAAAATAGGTATGGTACGTTCCGTAGACCTCGCCCGGCACATGGGCTTCAGCAAGCCAAGCATCAGCCATGCGGTAGGTGTATTGCGGAATGGAGGTTTCCTTACAATGGATAAAGACGGATTCCTGCACTTGACGGAAGAAGGGCGGGAAATCGCCGAGAAGATCTATGAACGCCATCAATTTTTTACGGAGCAGCTCATTGCGGCAGGTGTCAATGAAGTAACCGCAGAAGAAGATGCCTGCAGGATTGAACACGCTATCAGTGATGAGAGCTTCCGAAAGCTGCAAAGATATTTTATGAAGCCAAAGTAGGGGAGGTGATGGCATCGTTCGCATAGTAGTATTTGAAATACATGACAGCGATTCCGATATCTTCGATAAAATCATGGAGATAGTGGAATCCCATCCTGATATCGAATGCCTGCGGGTGAGGGATGAGCCGATGCTGTCGCTTCCGGGGCTGGAGATTTATCCTGGGCGGAGAAAGATTTACCGTGACCGCCGGGAGATCAACCTCACCACAAAGGAGTATGACCTTTTGTGCCTGCTTGCGACAAACAGGGGGCAGGTGCTTACATATGACCAGATATACCGGAAGGTCTGGGGAGAGGATGCCTATGGGGATGAGAGCAATGCCATCGGATGCCATATCCGCCATCTGAGGGAAAAGCTGTACGAGGCGGAGCCGGATGCACCTTTTACCATCCGGTGCGTGAGGGAGGTCGGGTATTGCTTCGAGGTCAATTCTGAATAAAGGCTATATGGCGGTTTGGTTTCCCAAGCCGTCTTATTTTAACAGCATAAAAAATAGTAAAAGTAAATTCAATCTTTCCTCAATCTTTTATGCTACAATAAAGATGGAGGTGTCCATATGAAAATACTGCTTGTGGAAGATGAAAAAAGAATGGCGCAGGCACTGGTTGAAATCCTGCGCATGGAGAAATATGAG
The DNA here is from genome assembly GCA_910589385.1 of uncultured Lachnospiraceae bacterium. Taxonomy (GTDB): domain Bacteria; phylum Bacillota; class Clostridia; order Lachnospirales; family Lachnospiraceae; genus Schaedlerella. The sequence continues at coordinate 8,068 of CAJUTU010000060.1, read as the reverse complement.
GTGGAGCATTGTGCTGACGGTGTGTCCGGCATGGATGCCGTGGAAAGCAATGTTTATGATATCATCATCCTTGACGTCATGCTGCCGGGAATGGACGGGTTTGAAATTGTAAAAAACGCACGTCAGAAAGGCATCCGCACACCTGTCCTGATGCTCACGGCAAAGAGTGAGCTTGACGATAAAGTCACAGGGCTTGACAATGGTGCGGACGATTACCTGACAAAGCCGTTTATGATGAAGGAGCTGCTGGCAAGGCTCCGTGCCCTTGGCAGGCGGAACATCCATTCATCGGACGGCACGCTGTCATTCGGGGATATCGTCCTTGATACAGGTACATTATCCCTGGCCTGTACGGTGAATAATCAGAGTGTCCGTCTGGGCGAAAAGGAATACCGCATCCTCGAATACCTGATCGCCAACCAGGGACAGATCCTTACCCGTGAGCAGCTTGCCTTGAAAATATGGGGGTATGAAAACGAAGCCGAGTATAACAATGTGGAAGTATATATGTCGTTCACACGCAAAAAGCTGCATTTTGTGGGGGCAAAGACGGAGATCAAGGCGGTGCGCGGGATCGGGTATGAACTGAGGTGCGACAATGTTTAGAAAATCCAGACGGAAAATTGTGGCTGCGATCATGTCCGTGCTGATCCTGCTGTTTTTGGGGACACTTGCAGTCATTTACGCTTCCAGTTATCATGAAGTGTCAAAAACCAACAGGGAAATGCTGGAACGCTATGTGGAGCTTTATTCGCTGGAGGCACAGCCGGGAGCAGGAGGGCATCCTGACGGCAGGCCGGATATGGGAAGGCACGCCCCGGAGGATACCCCTGCGTTCCGGCTGTCCACATTCTATTCCGTGGCACTCTCCAAAAACGGGGAGATGCTTGCGGCGGATAATGATGGGCGGTTTGTTTATGATGATGAGGAGCTTGCGGAAATTGCCAGGGAAATTGCGGATGGAGGGAAAGAACATGGCAGCAGGGGGAGCCTTATGTTCCTCATGGCAGATAAGGGAGGCTATACGCTGGTGGCGTTTATGGACAATACGGTCATGCAGGGCAGCATGGCTACCTTGTTCCGTTACACATGTGTGTTCGGCGGTGGTGCGATCCTGCTGCTTTTTTTCCTTGCCATATATCTTGCAAAAAAGATTGTGAAGCCGCTGGAGGAAAGCTACCGCAGGCAAAAGCAGTTTATTTCAGATGCAGGCCATGAGCTGAAAACGCCGGTTTCCATTATCAGTGCAAATGCCGAGCTGCTTGCAAGGGAAGCGGGCAGCAGCCAGTGGCTGTCAAATATCCAGTATGAAAACGAGAGGATGGGCGTACTGGTGGCCCAGCTCCTTGAACTTGCCCGGACGGAGAATGTCAGCCCCCGGATGGAATGCATTGACCTTGGCCGTCTGGTCAGCGGGGAAGCGCTGCCTTTTGAAAGCGTGGCTTTTGAAAATGGGGTAACGCTGGAAAGCAGCGTGGCGGATGGCGTGCAGGTCAGCGGGAACAGCACCCAGTTAAGGCAGCTTATCTCCATCCTTCTGGATAATGCCATCCGCCACTGCGGGCATGGAGGGACGGTGGGGATTGTATTAGCGAAAGGGAAGAATGCCGCTTTCCTTTCTGTCATAAACGACGGGGAAGAAATCCCCAAAGAGCAGCGTGAAAAAATCTTTGAACGGTTTTACCGTGCAGACCAGGCAAGGAACAGTGAAAGTGGGAATTACGGACTGGGGCTTGCCATAGCGAAGGCGGTTGTCACGGCGCACAGGGGCAGGATCGAAGTGCTGTGCCATGAGGCAAAAGTGGAATTTGCCGTCCGCATCCCCCTGCAGAAATAAAGGAAACCTTTCAATGAAACTTCAATCTTTCTGTTGTACCATGAAGCCATCAGAGCAAAGGAGGCTATATTCATGGGAAAATATAAAAAAATACTGGCAGTGTTTCTCTCCCTCGCAATGGCGGCAGGGACCTTCGGCTGCGCAGGAAAGCCGGGGAATACGGATGCCCCGCAGGAGGGCAGCGGTGCCCAGGCAAATGCAGGGGAAAGCGGCAGTCAGGGGGATCAGGAAAAGAAAGCGTATATTGAGCAGACATTAAACCTTGCAGAAAATGAAGGGCAGGAATGGACATATTCCAAAGATGCGGACGCATGGGTGCTTTCCGTCGTGTCTGCCGTTGCTTATCCCGAACTGCCCGACCAGCAGGGGGTATCGGTATGTGTTCCCGGCGCTTATATTAAGGGCATTGATACCGATGGGGACGGAAACGCCGATGCCACGTCTGAAAATGCAGAGGCTGCCGTGAAAGGCTCCCTCATAATAGACTATGAAGCAGAAATAACAAGTACAAACGGACAGGTCTATACGGCGGCGACAGCGCCTGTGATCCTGAATACCGGGGCAGCGGGCTATGGCTCACAGAACAATTCTGCGGCTTCTGTATCCCATGCCGCTGACGGCTATATTAATGTTGCCTGCGGGAACAGGGGAAAACAGGATACTGCTGTTGATGACGGGGGAAATACTTACTATACGGGCGATGCCCCGTCCTGTCTGGCAGACCAGAAAGCGGCTGCGCGATATGTGAAGTACAATATCCTTCTCGGAAACCTGCCCGGCAATGCGGACTGTTTTGTATCTACCGGCGGTTCGGGCGGGGGCGCCCATGCGGCGATGTTTGCAGCCACCTCCAACCATCCTGATTTTTACGATTACCAGATTGAAGCCGGCGCTGTGGGCGTGTATAAAAACGGGGATGGGACATATTCCACCACGGTCACCATTGACGGCACGGACTATGAAATCTCAGACAGTGCATGGGGGAGCATTGCGTACAGTGCAATTACACCCCTCTATGAAGCGGATATGGCTCTGGCATTTGAGTATTACCTGAACACGGAATACTCTTTCAAGACGCCTTTCCAGGCGCAGCTTGCAGAGTATCTGTCGGAATCCTATATGGAATATATCAATGGGCAGGAACTTTCCGTGGCAGAGAGTGCAGCAGGGTTTGACCTGAACCGTGATGGTGATATGGATGACACGGTTGCACTGACCATTGAATATGACCCGGAAACACACGCAGATACCAACGGGTATTATGGGACCTATCTCGACCTGTATCTGGCAGAATTTACGCAGAACCTGCAGTGGTATCTGGATAACCTTGATTATGCCGAAGGGTGGACATGGTTTGATGCAGACGGGCGTGCGCTCAGTAATGAAGCTGTCATGGCAATGACAGGGGAAGATAAGGCGCAGGCATTTCTGGAAGGACGTTATGCAAAAGGCAGCAGCGGCGGCATGATGGGAGGTGGAATGCCAGGCGGTAGCAGGCCGGATGGAGAAATGCCCGGAGGCGGAATGCCGGGCGGTAGCAGGCCGGATGGAGAAATGTCCGGCAAAATGCCGGAGGGCGGTCCTGGAGGGACACCTCCCGACGGAAATATGCCTGACAGCGGAATGCCGGGCGGAGAATCCGGGGAGATGATAGTGGGGACACCTGACGGCGGGACAACGCAGTCTGCCACCGGGAAGGGCGATTCTGCAAACTATGAGTCTTACAAAGATATGGTTGCTGCATATAAAGCGGATATCGAAGAGGTCAATGCAGGAGACAAGTATGGGAATCATATTGTTTCTCTGTATAACCCCTTAAACTACATCGGCGCCGAAAACACGGATGATCCAACATGGATCAAAATCATTATGGGTGCATCAGAAGGGGACATCTCACTGTTCAATTCCCTGAACCTGCAGATCGCATGGCTGAATGCAGGGGCTGATGCAGAGATTGAATGGCAGTGGGACGGCGGCCATGTCCCGTCTGAAGCATTGGGAGATTCCTTTTCCCTCTATGTTGACCAGATGTATGGGGAATATGTGGATGGCGCCGTTTCTGTTTCTAAGCCGGGAGCGGCAGGGCAGGAGTCAAATGGAACGGCCAAAGAAGCTGCAGGGAAGGACATCAGCGGCTGGGTAAAACATGAGGATGTTTCCGCAGTCACATTTTCTTTAAAAGATATCGCAGCTTACAGGACGGCAGGGGCAAGCAAGGCAATGCCGGCATTCGATGTCATTGATTATGGGCAGGAGGATTATGTATTCGGAAACACGGAAAAAGATGCCCGCCATTGGAATACTTATCTTCTTGAAATTTTTGAAAAATATGGAGATGTTTTAGAAACGTTATTTAACGAGAATAAATAATGCCAGGTGGAGCCTTTGGGATTTTCTTTCAGGAGATATCCCAAAGGCTTTTTTATTCCGTGTACACCCCTCAGAGGCAAAGTTAAAAAGTATGGGGGCAAAATTAAAAAGTATAGGGAAAAATTAAAAGGTTTGGGGCAAAGTTACATTGTATCAAAGACGGCAATTAGATAGACGACGGTTATTCTGGTACGAATTTCCAAAGACCGAGCTTTCAGAACATGATTAAGGACATTGAAAACGGGCTGATAAACTGCGTGATTACGAAAGATTTATCCCGTCTGGGGAGGAATTATCTTGACTGCGGATTATATCTGGATGTGTAATTCCATTTGAGAGCATAGAAAATCAATGGACAGAAAGGCTATATATATGAATTCGTCCATTGATTTATTATCTAAACAATGTAGTTTTAAAATTTATGTTGTTTCATCTTTTGGATTAGATGTACCGATTGCTTTTGAAGCTAATGAAAGCTGTTTGGCAAAATTTTCCATTGCTCCGCTAACTTGCAAGGTTTTAACAGATTCTAAAGCTTGTAGGGTTGGTGCAAGTTGTTTTGAGAGTTCCATCATTGCATTATTCGCTTGCATAGGCTTAATTGCGGCCTCTATTGCTTTTAAATTTGCTGAAAACTGCCTAACAGATTCAGTCATTGCATTATTCATCTGAATGGGTTTAATAGATTCAGATAAATTTTCATATAATATTGCATATTGCTGTAATGTTTGTTTCAAGCCATTTATATCTACGGCATCATTCAATTTCTTTGTATTCTCTTGAATTTTAGTGACATTTTTGCTTGTGGCAATAATTTCTTTGCAAGAGTTTTGGTTCTCCATATGTTTAACGATATGCCATACTTCTGGTTCAATATGCGAGATATCGCTTTTTTCAACAGTTATAGTTTTTATTTCACTGTCTGTTGAATATTCTTCCATTGATATTTCTATTTTTTCAATCAATGCCAAAGCAACTTTACCTGCATCATAAGGATAACCGCCATCTTCCTGATAAATTAAATCCGCAAGAACACTAATATCTAAATTTACATAATAGGTGATATTTTTATTTTCCTTTTCAACAGAAACATCCACTATGCTCCAATATATATTTTCATCACCAGTTTCCAAAAATTCTTCATCTAATTCTTCATCAATATTTATAGTCATTAAATAATCTTTGATGCTTTGGGATATTTTATCCTCATAGTTGGCTAACATCTCTCTAGTGTCATCTAAAGCAGATAATTGTAAAGCACTTTTAGACTTTCCCAATTTTAATTCCTCTGACAAATACGAGAAAAATTTGTCTAAAGTCAAAAAGTGAATACTTAAAGACGGATTGGTTTCTTTAAATTCTTCATTTAGTTCTTGTCTTAAATCAATCGGTGTATCTTTGTTTTTCTCCCACCAGTCCTCTTTGGTATCATTGCATACAAATATGATGTTAGTGTTTTTCTCTTTTGCTATTGCAATTATATCTTTCCATACAAACAAATCTCCATATTTTGCTTCTCCAATTTTTGCGGAATCACGAAATCCAGGTGGGATTAAATTATCATATCGTATTTGCCCTTCTTGTAATAACAGCAGTTTTTGTGAAAATGGTATTTTTTCTCCAATGTTACCTTGATTAAGCAATAAATCAACAAATTCTTTTACTTTGTCATTTTGCAAGAAATCAATATTTAATTGAATCTCTGCATGATGGCTTTTTTCAAATTCGGTTATTATATTTTGTGTATCCTTGATTTTTTCATTTAGATTATTTTGTAGTTTAGAAATATCTGTATAGTTATGCTTTCTATATTCCCCCACTTTTTTTGCAATATCATTATGAAGTTTTTTTAGGGAATCAGAAAGTTCTTCGGTTACTTTTTTATATTTCTTTTTTTCATCACCGCATGTTTTATGATAATTTTTTAGATATTCATCATAAACTTGTCTTGGTACATAGATGTTGTTTTGTATTTTTTTCAGCGCACTTATTACATCTAAGCTAATATTAGCTGGCTGACGATATAATTCCAATAGTACATTTGTATCTAAAACAATTAAATGTTCACTCGAACGTATTTCTTGAAACTTTTCTATGGTTATCATTTATTCACCCTCTTGTTTGCTGTTAGCGGTAGACAATCTATACTTTGCTATTTTACCACAAAAATCAAGTTTGTGCTTATGAAATTTCAAATTAATATGGCTGCTTATCACTAACCGAAAGAAAAAGTTTCGTATTGGGTGCTTATATATTTTCAAAAAATCAGAATACCATGTCTAAAATCATGCTTCCTTATCGGCTACTGGGTGAGAGGTCAAATCCTCCCGCCCTTTTTCTATTTCCACAAAACGATTCCATAGATTACTGCTCCTTGACAACTTCACAGCAGCCGCCAGAGGGATACCCGCCGCAGGGGACAGCAAAGCCACGATATGAGCCTGCCAACTGCTCAATCCGTGCATGGCACAGACGGAGGAAACGCCGCTTTAGGAAAGCGTGGAACTGTATGGACTGGCTGCGATACATACCCTTGCTTACTGGCAGGGGTAAATAAATCCAAGGAGGACAACGCCTATGTGCAACAAACAAAATCCAACACGGAGGGAGGGATACCATGCAGCAGTTACAGACGGTGGACGCTGACACGCTCCTTTATGAACCGATTGAAAAGCCGTCCTTTGTGGTGGATGGTCTTATCCCCACGGGCTTGTCGCTGTTCTGCGGCTCACAGAAAATCGGCAAGAGCTGGCTTATGCTGAAGCTCTGCCTGTGCGTGTCGCAGGGAATCCCCTTATGGGATATGCAGACATCGGAGGGCGACGTGCTTTACCTGTGTCTGGAAGACACGTTCTGCCGCATACAGGACAGGCTGTTCCGTCTGACGGACGAAGCGAGCGGGCGGCTCCATTTTGCCGTGGCAAGCTGCAAGTTACCAGACGGTCTTATCATGCAGCTTGAAGATTACCTCAAAGCATATCCCGACAGCAGGCTGGTTGTCATTGACACGCTGCAAAAAATCCGCACCGCATCCAAAGACAACGCCTATGCCAACGATTACGGGGATATATCGCTGTTGAAAGATTTTGCCGACAGGCATTCCCTTTCTGTGGTGGTCGTACACCATATCCGCAAGCAGAACGACAGCGACGTGTTCAACAAGGTGTCTGGAACGACAGGCTTGACAGGGAGTGCGGACGCTACGTTTGTGCTGGAAAAGGAAAGCCGCGCATCCGATACGGCGAAGCTGTTTGTCACTGGCAGGGACACGCCCTATCAGGAGTTGACGCTCCGTTTCCGTGATTGCAGCTGGGAACTGGTAAAACGGCAGACGCAGGAGCAGCTTGCAGCGGCAGAGATTCCCCCTGTCCTTTTTCGGGTGGTGTCGTTCATGCAGGGCAGGTAGGGATGGTCTGGCACGGCTACGGAACTTCTGGAGGTCATGGGGGAAAGCGGGGAACTGTCCACGGTCATCACGAAATGGCTCAACGAGTACCGCTCCACGTTCCTTTATGAGAACGGCATCCAGTATGACTATCAGAGGAAGTATAGCGGCAGGAAGATTATCCTTGCAAGATGCGGCGGGGAGCATGACAGCCATGACGGGTATGACGGCAGTTTTGGGATGCCCCCTCATGCTGGCATTGACACGGGTAACGCCGCCAATCTTCTATCCGAAGCGCAGAGCGGAGGATAAAGCAGGGCGCAGCCCTGCCAGAAGGGAGTCCAGAGGGAACGTCTGGCACACGGCTCTTTGCAGGGCAAAGTGTAGTGTGTTACACCCTGTAAACGCAGTCGGAAAAATCTTTCCACCTGTGCGGTTGGATTTTTCAGCTAATAGCCCTTGTCTCTTTTGACAAG
>CAJUTU010000059.1 GCA_910589385.1 uncultured Lachnospiraceae bacterium | reverse complement strand
CACGGCCCCCAGTGCAAACATAAAAAGGGATACCCGCTTGATAAGGGTAAACCGCCCCTCCCGCCCTGTAGCCGCAAGGAGCTGTTCGACTTCCAGCGTCTCCCGGTTGAAAAAGCCCTTTGCCGGTTTCCCCAGCATGACGTCCACATCATCCTGGAGGCTGCTTTTCCTTGTCCTTGCAAGCATATGCAGGAAGTCGTTGAAGCGGACGGCGAACAGGGTGAACAGGCCGTTAATGACCAACAGGAAGATGATGATCTGTATCCACTGCATTGCGTGTGCCTCCTTTCGTTGTTTTTTCCGGTGCCGGTGCGGACAAAAACGGCGCCAGCTTACCGGCGGGGATGCCGTTGTCCAGCATCCGCTTTTTCAGGGTGTCGGAAAGGCTGCCGAGACGTTTATGCTTTCCCACCACGGTAATTTTGCCGTTTTCATCGGTGCGGTTGTCCGATACGTCGTACTGGTACAGGGGGCGGTAGATGAGCTGCCCGTCCCGGTAGTCCTCCCCCTCGATGATCTGCATGATCTTCCGGCTGCCGTCCTCTAACTGCTTAGTGAATACCACAATGGGGTAGGCTTCCACCATGATCTGCATCAGGATGTCATCCGCCATGTTGTATTTGCGCTTTGCCAGCGTCATCATCCTCCGGTAAGTGGACTCGGAGGAATTGGAGTGGATGGTGGTCACGACGGTATGCCCGGTACGGGAGCTTTCCGCCACGGACAGCGCCTCCTTAGCGGAACGCATCTCGCCCACGCCGATGACATCCGGGTGTTTACGCAGGACACGCTCCAGAAGTAAATCCTGGTCGATGTCCAGCGATGGGTTTTCATGGGGCCTTGTGAGCAGGTGTACCACGCTGTTCATGGCATGGCCGTTCTCATCCCTTTTAATCAGGTCAAATTCCCGGCTGCCCTCCTCAATGGTGATGAGCCTGCGGTTGTCAGGCACCATGGACAGGAGCCAGCTCATAACGGTTGTCTTGCCGGAGCCGGTGCTGCCTGCGATGCAGACCGAAACGCCGTAGCGGATACAGCAGGTCAAAAGCTCCAGCATTTCATCCGTGGCGGAACCGGACCGGATCAGTTTTTCCCTCGATACGGTCTGCTGGTTGACGATACGGATGGAGGCATTGATGCCCACCTCGGAGTCTACAATGGGTGTCTTGTCCACAGAGATACGGATGTTCTTGTCTAAAAAGCCGATGACGGAGGGCATGGTGTCGTCGATTACCATGCCGCAGGTATTTAAGAGCCGCCTTGTCACATCAATGGCGTGCTGGGGCGACTGGAAGCGGTCCGGAATTTTCATGGATCGCCCGCCGCTCATAATCACTTCAATGTCATCATAGGCATTGACATTGACCTCCTCCACACCGGGCATATAGATCCATTTTTTTAAGAAGGAAATGCCTGCCATGTCTTCATAGAGGGTGTCGCACAACTCCTCCGTGGAGAAGCCTTCTATATGGTAGGAGCGGCTGATGACGTACTGGAGGATGAACTCCCGCAGGAGTTTCCGTGCCTCGTCCCGGTCCCCTTCCGTGGTCAGCTTGTCAGCGTGCTTCTCGGTACAGTATTTCTGGACGTCCTCAAGGATCTGGTCATAGGTAAGGGATTCTTTGCCGGCGGAGGTAAAGAACATATCATTTAAGGATTCCATGCCCATAGCGGTCGTTCTCCTTTCCGGCAGGGTTGCCCTGCCTTTGTTTTCCTGTCATGGGTGCTGCAGGTATGTCCGCATCCCATGAGTCGGGTGTGTGGGGTTCGGAAGCTGCCGGGCTGACCTGATCCGTAAAGCTGCCATTGTCTGCAAAACCCTTATTTTCCGCAGGATAATCCTGTTCTGCGTATTCATTTTCCACATAAGGTTCACTCTTTGGAGCCGGTCTGCTGTCAGCGGGAATATCTTCAGGCTCCGTAAGACGTTCCCGGACCAGCTTCAGGGAGTTGATGTAGCGCTGGTTGCAGTAGGCGAGCGCCTTGAACATCTGCCCGCCGGTGCCGCAGCGCTCAATCTCCTTTGCGTAGGGGAGCAGGCCGTCAAAACCGCCGATCAGGTGGTCCATCTCGTCAATGGCGTGGAAGGGACGGGCAAGCCCGGCAAAAGTCAGGTGGCTGCCATAGTGGAACTTGTCATCCGTGAGCAGCGGCCTGTGCGCCCGCAGGTAGTTTAAGCCCCGCAGGTCCGGTGTGATGATGCGTACAGCCACATCCGCCGCCTCGATTGCGGTGGGCGTGAAAAAGTTCAGCATATGGGAGCTGCAGTCCAGAATGATGTAGTCCACAAGTTTTGCCGCTTCTGCGATAAAGAGCTTTATCTTGTCATACTTCAGCTCTGGGTAGGAGAAGGGGTTCTCCCCTGCGGCATAGCCCATGACGCCGATAAAAGGGTATTCCTTTAAGATGGTGACACGTTCTGCCACCAGCGCCGTATTGATCTCCAGCCCGGTGAGCACGTTCCCTATGGAAGCGTTTGTCTCAAGGATACGCTCAGGCATCCATACGGGCAGCATGGGTGTGCTGGAGTCCGCATTGATGATAAGGGCTTTTTCCTTGTTTGCCGTCAGGACTTTTGCAAGACAGCAGCAGAACATGGATTTCCCGCAGCCGGGATTGCCCCATACAGTAATAATCTTTGACATCTGTTTATTCCTCCCTATTCCTCCCCGGATGTTTCTTCCGGTTCCTTGTCATGGCTGTCATCTGGTTTGGTGCTGCTGTTTTCGCCGCCTTCTGCTTCCGGTTCCGACTGTCCGGAAGTATTCATGGAAGATTCCAGCTCCTCATCAGACAGCTCCAGACCATCGCCGTAAAGGGAAGTCAGGATCTCAGCCTGACGCTCCAGCAGTTCCTTTGCTAATTTCTCATTGCCTCGGCTGATCAGGGCGACGTGCAGGACACCTTCATTTTCATAGCGTGTCAGCAGCATGGCCTGCTCAGGAGTGGCAAGGACAGTAATGGTTGCCGTCTGCTGTTTTTCCTCATCCTCCTCCGGCGGAGTGGTGTAATCCACATCAAGCCCTTTGGAATCGGAAACGGACAGGACTTTCAGAAAACGCAGTTCCGGGATGTCGGAAACCGGCTCCAGCACGTTGTTGTCATCATAGTGGTACAGGCGGATGATGTCACCGCTCTGCAGCTTGTCTGACAGTGCAGTGGCAAGTGTCTGGGTGGTGATGGATATGGCTACCATGCCGTCCGGGATCTCGTTGAGGGAAAGGTCTGAGGACAGGGGAACGCTGCTGACCTTTTCCGGCAGGAGATAATCGCCGGGATACAGGTCCGCTGCAGCGTAAGTGCCTGCCACATCCTCTATCCTGCGGGCAACGCTGTCGGGCAGGTTGAAGCCGCCCACTTCCACAAGCTCAAGGTCTTCCGTGGTGATGAGAGTGCCCCGCGTCACGGCAGTCTTCATGCGGACGATCTCGCAGGTGCTGCTGGTCCTGCTTGTCACGGCAGGGATGGCAATAAAAGCGATGACGGCAGCAAGCACAATGCTCAAGATGCCGTAAATAAATCGGTTATTCATTTTCATTTTGTATAAGCCTCCTTATCTGTGCTGGTCTAAGAACAGGTATGTTTTCTGTAACAGGGCAACACCGGTAATGCCTGCAGCAAGAAACAGCAGGAGTATTCCGGCAGTAAACAGTAAAATAAATTTCATGGCAGTATCCTTTCTCTATACAATTTTTTATGGAACCAGTTGCAGTAGCATGGCAGTCAGGCACCCAAAAAACAGGTAGGGCGCAAAGGGTATCCTTTCGGCAGGTTTCTTTTTATATGCCTTCCGGATGCCCAGGTGGGCTAGGGCAAGCAGGCAGGAGAGGGCAAGCACAGCCATCAGCCCGGATACCCCGAAGGGAATGCCCAGCAGCGCCACCAGCTTGATGTCCCCGCCGCCGATCCCGCCGTCTGTGGCAAGGGAAACGGCAAGCAGGAGAATAAAGCCCGCCAGAAATCCCGCAGCGGACCGTATGCCCCAGTATGCCGGGGAAAGGCTTGGAAAAGCGCAGTACATCAGCACGGGCGATAAGAGGCACCACGGCAGGAAAGCAAGCAGGGCAGTGTTGCGTATTCGGTGGCGCCTTTCATCATACAGTGCAAATCCCGCAAGAAACAGCAGGGTAAGGGCATGGTAGGCAGGCAGCAGCTTACTCACGCTTGGAATACCAGTCGTCGAACAGGCTGCCCTGGATCTGTACGGCGTCGTTCACATTGACGGACAGCATCCCGGAGGGCGTCCATGCGTCGATGATGTAGGTGTATACGGTATATGCGGCGTTGTCCGGATACCATACCGGCGTGAAATGTACGTTCCGGTTATAGGTGGAGTATTCGTTGGGCTTAAAGGCAAAAGTGGCCGTGTTTCCACCGCTGCAGGATAAGAGCCGCCAGTACATATCGTAGCCAAACTCTGGGAAATAGGATACTGCAGTCTGTGCCGGGGCATAGTGGCTGCCCGGCGCATTGGAGGAGAAAACTGCCGTGGCGCCCTCCTTGATGCCGTAACCGCTTTTCATGGTATCCCCCTGCGCTGTGGGCACAATGTCATCCGGGTGGATCTCCATGGAGCCGGACAGGGAAGCGGAGTAAGAGGTGGCGGTAAAGTCATACCAGCCGTTGTCCACCCATTCCCCGTTATCCACCCATTTGCCGTGGCTGCTTGTGCAGTCCGCAGGGCAGTCAGAACCGTGGCTGCCGTCCTCCCATTCCCAGTCGCTTTCCCATTCCCATTTTGCGTGCCATCTTGCGCTCCAGACACTCCAGGATGCGGAGGTTTTCTGTGGGTTGGACGGCAGGGAGGGCGTGGAAAAATGCGGGTTGGTGTCCGTTGCCAGCGGGTCGGGCGGCAGGTTTTCCTCCAGCGAGATGATCCTTGCGATGAAGCTGGTCTTTGCCGTGGATGCGCCGTCCACGGATACCTGTATGGTCAGGGTGGTGGGTTCCGGAGGTGTATGCCATTTTGCCCAGACCACCTGCGAGCCGCCTGCAGGCATCACAATGTCGTTTACGGTATAGGAGCTGCCGTTGATATGGAAGGTGACGCTTGCCGGATCGTCAGGGTTTACTTCAGCGCTGCTGGTCAGTGTGATGCTGGTGATGACATCCGTATCCACCCGGTAGGTATAGTCGGGCGCCTGCAGTTCCGCCTCCGGCACATCTTTATAGCTGACGATGCCGATGCCCAGTGCGGAGAGGATTTCATCATCCGATACCTTCCCGCTGGTGGTGCCGCCCCATGCGGGGTATCCCAGATCCGGTGTTTCAAGGAAGATGGACAGGGGCAGGTTCTGGTGCGTCAGGCTTGGCATTTTGCTGCGCAGGGTACCGCCGGATCTCTGGTTGTAGAGCGCCGCCTCCGTTGCAGTCATGGCGTAGTTACGTCCGCCGTGGGTGAAGTAGGCGATTGGCTCGATGACCAGCTTGTACGAACCGGAGATCAGTTCCTCAAAGGGGATACCGGCCTTGTCAGCCACAAGCTGGGCGGCATACTCGGAGCAGAAATACCGCCGGATTGCCTCTATGCTTGCGCGGGATCTGGTTCCGCTGATGATGCGGGGCAGGGCAGTGCCCGGCTTGGAGCAGACATAGGTTCCTGCATCCAAAGACAGGGAAGCGCCTCCGCTGTACTGGAGTTTACTTACCTTTCCGAAATGCAGGATGTCACCGGATATGTTGAAGTTGCTTAAGTCAAACGGGGTGGAAGCTACGCTGCCTTCTGCCGTAACGACTGTGATGCGCACACCGTCCTGACTGTGCCAGACATCCGTTGCCGTTCCGCTTCCCATGCCGCCGCCACCGCCGTCTATATTTCCCTCTCCGGAGGCCAGCGCGGTCACGCCCATGGAGAGCATCAGGAGAAGGGAAAGAAAAAGCGGAAAGATGCGCTTGGTCAGTTGTTTCATGTGATCCTCCTTTTCACAAAAAAAGACATGGAGTTTATCCATGCCTTTTCAGTATATTTCTTATATTCAGTTACCGCCCATGGTGCCGATCTGCTTGTTGATGTCACCGTCGCTGTCGATATTGTCCTGCTGGGTGTTACTGGGCGTTACCCATCCGAAGACCGGATCATAAACCTGTCCGGGGTGGCTGTCATCCGTGCTGCCTCCGCCTGCAGGTGCGCTTGGTTCCGGCTGCGGGGAGGGCGTTGGTTTCTCAGTAGGTTCCGGCTGTGGTACGGACGGTTCATAATCCGGCTGCTTGTCGGGATCAGTGACGTCATCCGTGGTCTCAGGCGGAGCCGTGGGTTTTTCCTGACTGGCCTCCTCTTTACCAGTGCTGTCGGAAAGGCTTGTGGTGGAGCCACTCTCATCCTCGGAAATAACCGTCTGGGTGTCGTCGGAAGGCGTGCCCGTTATCTGGGTACTCTCAGGAGTGGCGGAAGGAAGGGGTGTATCCGTATTGGAATTTTCCTTCCATGTGTCTGTCATGTCAGCACGTTCTGCGGAAGCAGGGGTAAAATCCCTTTCGGGTTCCCTTGTCAGGAACCATGCGCCTGCGAGGACGGCTATGCACAATGCGGATAATCCGCTGATAGTGGCGATTTTCTTCTTGTCGGTGTGTTTATCGTTCTTTTTCATAATATTGGACTCCTTTCGTCGTGTTTCCATTATATACGCATCAGATAGCAGGATGTCAACAACTTTTCTATCAGTATTTCGTATTATGGGAACCTGTCAGTGTGATATGCTGCGTAATGGGCGGGAACAGTTCCCCGAACATATGGATCTGGAAAACAGCATCACAGGTCACCACATATTCAATCTTGTCGGAATACTGGTTGAACTGCAGGTTGATGTTCTCCACCCTGTAATCCTCATTGGAAAGCTGTATCCGCTCCTCCATACCGTTGATGAAGCCTGCACGGAGGGCATCCTGATAGGCGGAGCTTAAATGCAGGTCTGCCATGTAGGAGTCAAGGTTTGCTTCCCTCTGGGAGTGGAACGTATCCGCATAGATGCGTGCGCTGACATTGTTCAGCTCCATTTTGGCTGCATTGCGGATGTTCATGCAGTTGATCTTGACGGAAGCAAACAGCAGCACGAAGGACATCAGCATGACGACTGCCAGAATAACAAAGATGGTAAAGAAGGACATATCTCCCCGTTCATTCCGGATGATTTTCTTATACATGGCAATCCCCCTTACTTCCAGTAGTGTTCGCTGACGCCTGCGCCCTGCGAACGGATGTTGATGGGAACAAGGTTGAATTTCCAAAAACCTCCGAGATGGCAGCGTCCTGTTACCGTAACGTAAAAAGGTGTTCCAATCTGTATGCGTCCGGTATTGCCGGGACCGGATACCTGATAGGAAAGCCCTTCCACTTCGCTGATCTCACTGGAGAGAAAGGAAAAGAGGGCATCTGTCTCCCCGCTGACGCCGCCGTTTAGCTGGATCTGTTTGACAAGCTGATCCGCTATGTGGTCCATTTCCTGTTTGGAGGAAATGATATGGAATACATTGATGATGAATGCAATCAGGATCACAGCCACCAGAATGTAGATAAAGCTGCTGATATAAGAGGAATCACCTCTCTCGGACAGCAGGAGCCGTTTCAGTTTCTTTTTCAACAGGTCACCTCCCGGATAATATAGAACGCAGGCGGGAAGCCGGGGTGGGACTTCCTGTCTGCGTCTAAAGTGTGGCGGTACTCCCATGGAATATGGGGTGTTCCGCCTGTGTATGAATTATCACGATACACATTCTAACATATGGGATTTACCCTGTAAATCGCAAAGCTGTGCCAGTTTGCGAAAGTTCTGTGCCAATGTTGTGCCATGCGTTTGTTATTTATTTTGCGGGATTAAAAAGGTTAAATACATCATATTGTGATTAGGAACTAAATCATTTATAATTTAAGTAAAGTGATGGGAGGGAACGATGGAAAGGGATCAGGAACTTTTAGAAATAATAAATGATTTGCTCTTGAAAGGATATGAGGGCGGTTATTGGGACTATAAATCAGATTATCCGGCTACAAGTGAAGATAAACTGCATGATATTATCTGTATGGCAAATAATCTGGAGGATAGGGATGCCTATTTAATATATGGTGCGAATGATGATGGAACGGTGTGCGGAATTGAGAATAGCAATAAACGCTGTGTTACAGCGGACTTTATTAAATTTTTAAGGGATAAACACTTTGCGGGTGGGTTCATACCCCAAGTCGAGATGCGCACCTTAAAAATTGGGGGACATGAATTAGATGTCCTGATAATTTTACGGGGAAATCATACGCCATATTATTTGCAGTATGATTTTGGTAAAGATCCTCAGATTAGTAAACGCATCAGGGCGGGTGCCATTTACACGAGAACTGCGGATATGAATACTCCGAGGGATAAGACGGCAAGTATTGAGCATACGGAATATTTGTGGAGAAAGCATTTTGGGTATGATTTAAGACCTGCTCAGCGCTTTGAGCTTTTGTTAGAAGACTATGCAGGGTGGTCAGAAACAAACTGGGATAACTGCAGGCAGAGTTATCATAAAGATTATCCGGAATATAGGATAGTGGTAGGAGAATCAAAGGATGGGAGAGAAACTTTAAGTTATTTTTATGATGATGAGAGTATGCCTTGGGCAAAATTAAAACTGGAATATTTTTCCACGGTTTTATATGAAACCGAATTATGGTATATGGATTTGGGAAGATGTATTATACCAAAACCAGAATGGAGATTTATTATTGGAAAAGGTTTATACTATTACTTTTTGAAATACAGTATCAATGGAAGACTTCTCGGGCTTTTTACGGAAGGAACCTATCAATGTAATGACAGAAGCGGGATTGAAATGCCAATAATGATTTTTGAACATGAGCGTGAAAGAAAACGCTTTGAAGAGTGGTTTTTGAATGTCGATGATGAGTTAAGGAAAGACATAATGTTAAAGATTGAAGAGGATGCAATTATACAACATATTGTTGGAAAAGAAGAGCGGGATGGGAAACCGGAACTAGGAGTAAAAGATGTTGCCCTCGCATTTGCGCTGTATAAACGATGGAGAAAGATAAGAAATTTTACTGAAGAATAATGCTGTAAATTAACACGCATATTTGCATTGCTATTTTTTTGTATTTTGTATATAATAAAATTTAGAAGGAGTTGATAACTATGCCAAACATAAAACCAATATCAGATTTACGGAATTATACAGAAGTGTTAAAAGAAGTAAGCACTAATCAGCCAGTATATCTTACCCGCAATGGCAGAGGTGCTTATGCCATTGTTGAGGTGGATGAATTAGACAGGCTGAAGGCAACGATAAAGCTTTTGGCAAAATTAGAGGAAGGAGAGCAGTCTGCTAGAGAAAAAGGCTGGTTGACAGCGGATGAAGTAGAGGCTGCACTGGGATTATAATATGCCAAAGCTGATATATGCACCGAAAGCACTGGAGGATTTGCTGGGTATAAAAGATTATATTGTGGGACAATTTGGCGCAGACAGAGCAAAGGGGATTATACATGATATTACAACAACTGTAAGACAACTGGAGATGTTTCCAGAGGAAGGTTTCCATTTGGAAAAATTGATTGATTACCCTACGGATTATCGTTTCTTAGTGGTAAAACCCAACTATATATTTTATAGAATTGAAAGTGATATGGTAAAGATAGTCCGAATTTTGAATGAAAAACAAGATTTTCTTCAGATACTTTTTGGAATTAGTAGTATTTCTGAAGAAGGAGAAAAATATTGGGAGAAAATGGAGGAGGATTAGAATGTACTTTAGTTTGAATTGTTATAAGGGTCTTTTAGGTTTAGAAGATACCTTTCGTTTGAAAAAAGATGAAACATGGGAAAGAATCAGTGACTATCAAGAATATTGTAATGATGATATGTTGTTTCCCAATTATGAATCTGCAAGCTATTGGCTGAAAGAACATTCAAAAGTCAATGTTAATGGTATGGATATTTCCACAAAGGAAAATGAGATATATGAATTGAATTTTTCTTCATATGAGTTTGAAATAATAACTCATAGAATTAAGAAACCAAGGTTGTTCAATAAACAAGAAATATACGAAGTCCTAAACGAAGGAAATGATTCGTACAATAATGTTTTGGTAATTGATTATGATGGAAATCCTCATTTATTTAATTGGGATGAATATTGCCAAGATGATATTGAACGTTATCCAGTAAGACTTGAGGTGTTTTGTGCTGGAAATGGTTATGTAGGAGTAAATGTGAAAAGTAGCGAAATTGACGACATATATAGGTGCTGTTTGGAAGGATGGGAAATGCACCTTTCTTCTGGGAGAGCAGTTCGACAAGATTATGTGTCTAAAAAAGAAGGTGTGTTGTTGGCAGAAATAAATAGAATTATGGAAAGATATGATAAAGAATAAGTACGTTTATGAATATATGATAAATCAAGGTAGAAAACAGTTATTGCAAGGGTTGGGGGCATGAGGATTGATGAGTTTGTCAAGTAAAGTATGTAAAATTGACCATGCTACAAGCTGCATTTGTTTTGAGCTATTTTGTAAATATCAGAAAGACGAGCAGGCATGGTATCATACTTCGCCTGCTCTGTTTATTGTTAGTATATTTTCTTGTTGGAAAGTGGCTATTCAAATAGCTATGGGTGTTTTATGGGGAAAGAGGTGAGTTGTGTGGATATAGTACAACAGACTTTTGATTACCAAAGGGAAATAGAGGAAAACCAAAAGCGGATACGAAAGATGGTATTGGAAAGTTTCCATGATATTGCTGCGGAAAAGGGTCGGGACTGTAATGAGTTTTTTGAGGAACTGGAAAGAAGAATTAAATAAAGGGGTTGCATTATGGACTTGGAGAAAATAGCAACGGCAAGTGTTAAAACAAGTATATCAATCACAGACGAATTATCTTCATTTATTAACGATGGGGATAAGGAACCATCATGGGATGGAAATATATATATTTATGCAAATAAAGATAAAAGAAAGGAAAGCATAAAAAAAGTTCCAGTACAAGTTAAAGGGAAACAAAGTGATGATTTTTCTTTAGATACAATAAAATATCCAGTAACAGTGGTAGATTTAGAAAATTATCTTAATGATGGCGGGGTAGTGTTCTTTGTCGTTTATATTAGTAAAGATGGAAGAGATACAAAAATATATTATTCTTGTCTACTTCCGGTGAAAATACGAAATATCTTGGATAGGAATATTAAAAAGAATAAAAAGCTGATTATTGAATTTAATTCCTTCCCAGAAGATAATGCAGAAAAGGTATCATTATTTTTGAATTTTTACGACCATATGAAGAAGCAGACCAGTTTTGCCAAGACTACGTTACATTCTTTGGATGAATTAGAAAAGCAAGGTGTTTTAGAAGGAGTAACATTTTATGCAAATAATTATGGAAAATCCAATATAAATAATTATAATCTACTTTTTGAAGACGAGATTTATATGTATGCTCATATTAAAGGAAGTGCTGTACCCCAGCCACTTTTAGACATGCCGTTGGACTTACATATAGCAGAAAACGTTGAAACAGAAATTGGCGTAAATGGAAAAGTTTATTATACAGGGTTTCAGAGGATTCGCTCAAAGGACAAGGCGGTATTAACCATAGGAAAAAGCGTCACTATTTCGATAGAGAAGAAAAAACAAAGTCTCACTATTAAATTTGCGCCAACTTCAAATTTGAAATATTCAGTAATTGATTTTGAATTTATTCTTGCTCTTTATAAATATAATCAATTTGAAATGATGGGACATACATTGCCTTTAGATCCAAATAGATTGTTTGATGGAGACAAAGCAAGAAAATTACAGGAAAACCTAGAGTTTCGTAAGAATTTAATTAAGGTATTAAATATCTTTCAATTAGATACTGATGTTGACATTAACAGCTTTTCTAAGGATGATAGCCGACATAGTAATTTGTTCATAAAGGGGTTGGTAAAAAATGAACCTGTAGATGGCTTAAAAGAAGGGTTGCCTTTTGCGTTGAGATTAAATTACTTAGGATCAAAGGTAATAATTGGACTTGAAAAGGAGGAGCAACCAGGGACATACAGAATATATGATTATCTCGGTAAGCCTGTTAAGTTGTGGTATAGAGATGATACAGGGGAGGGCAGAACTTCAAGGTATGACTTTTTGGATGTGGATGATTTTCTAAAAATTCCCAACATTGATTATAGAGATGTTTTGCAGTCATATAAGGACATATTGGATGAAAATATTTATGTAAGGGCTAATTGGGTGCTTCTAAAGCTGCTTTTGGCCTATGATAAAAGTGAAGATAAAAGAAAAGATATTTTGGATGCGGCCTATAGTTTTGCAGAATGGTTGTGCAATACAAATATATGCGAGGAAACATTAGAACTTATTTCTCGAAAACTTAATTTTTATCAAGTATTAAAAAGGCAAGGGAGTCTTGCAAAAGAACAAAAAGAGGATTTATTCAATATTGCTGATAACCAGCAGCAAAATAAAATGATAAGAGTGGGTGCGTATTTGTTATTGGATAACCAATTAGCAGCAGAAAGACTATTTGATGAATTGGATACTGATGTGAAACAGGAATTTCAAATGTTTCCAATTTTTAGATTTTGGGTGGAGGACAAACAATAGTAGCATTACATAGTGGTTAAATAATGATAGGCTTTTAGATTTGGTAAACTAAAAGCCTATCAAATGTTATGTCGAGAGGAATTAAATATTCTGCTTAATAATCCGTGAAATCAACCCAACCGCCACATTCCGTTCTGCATCAATCCGTGTTACCACAAAACTGACCTCATCCTTCTTTCCGGGAAGGCGGTTATCATAACAGCTATGGGCGACTGCATTGACGCCGATATGGAGGCGGACAAAGACAGTGCCCTTGTGGATGTCTGTGACCGTTCCGGCATATTTACCCTGAATTTTGCACTTGCTCAGGTTTTCCTTGCTGGTGTTGCCGCCTGTGCTCTTAACATCTGCCTTCACGGAGATGTCTTCGAGGGAATGGACCTTGACGCTCAGGATGCGGACAAGGATCTGTTCGCCAACATGGAAGCGTTCCGTGGCATCCCCCAGCCAGTCCCACGACAGGTCGCGGGCAAGGATGGAACATTCCGTACCGAAAATCTCCACGCGGACTACCTTTTCTGCCACGGCAATGACTCTCGCCTGTACGATACGGTCTTCACATACGCGGGAAATCCCGTTGGCATCAGGAAGATAGAAAATCTGCCGTTTCTTATACATGGCATCTTTGCGGCTTGCTACTATGCTGCGGCTGGCATTGTCAAGGCCCTTGATAATGAAGTCGATCTCGCATCCGAGCATATTCCCAAGTATCTTATTCTGGCGCTGCACCAGTTCCCCGTAATCATGCGCCGCATCCTCCACAAGATTGATCATCATCTCCGCAAGGGGGATCACAACACGCATTTCCTTGTAATAGACGACTGCAATGGTGCCGCCGCCCTCCATTTTCTCAACACCGCCTAAAGTGCCGGTCAGGATCTTCCGGGTACGGTAGGCGTTCTGCAGCTCATGCCAGATGGTATCCTCACGGCTTTCCGGCGTTTCCACTTCCGCATCGGCGCTCAGGGTAAGGATGGAAGGAGGGGAAGCCTTCCTTGCAGGTGTGGGCGTGTCGGGCACCGCCGTTTTTGGTGTGGAAACCTTCTTTCCCTTTCTGGCAGGCTTGGGGGCAGCTTCGTCGGGTGATGCTTCCGGCATTTTCCCATTTTCTGCTGCAGGGTTTGCTTCGTCACCGGAGGGAAGGGTACTTTCGCTGCCATTCTCATCGGGGGAAGCAGTTTCTTCTATGGGAGGCAGGGGGTCTGCCGTGTCAGGGCTTTCCATGGCGGATACCTCATCAGAGGTAGGGGCAGAGCCTTCCACGGTTTCTTCATCAGTGGAAAAGCCTGCATCCATATCGCCGCTCAGGGGATCGGGACTTTCGCTGTCTATTCCGGATGCTTCCGGGGCAGGTGCATTTTCCGTTTCCATGTCATTTTCATGGAGGATGTTCTCATCGGTTACAACAGTTTCTTCAGTTTTTGCTTTTCTGGGCATAGTTTAATCTCCTTTTTTATTTTTGCTGCCGTAAAGCCGGCAGGTGGATCACGTCAGGACATGATGGATTTTTTGTCCGTCATAACAATCTCACAATCCCCGTCAGGGAATGGGACTGTGGGAGGGCTGTCCGGTGTTTCGGGGTAATGGGGTTCCAAAACAGGTTTTTCCGGTGCCGGTTTCTTTTCAGGTGCCTTTGGTTTCTTTTGCTTTGGCGCCGGTTTTATCAGCCGGGAGAAGTCCGGCTCAGGTGCCTCCGGATTGCTGCGCCACTCCGGGATATGGTCACTGGCACGGCTTTCCTTCAGTTTTTTGCTTTCCGGGTGGAGGGTATAGTCATATTTCCCTACCTTCAGTACCTTCTGGCCCCGCAGGATGATCAGTGCCTCATCTAACGGCAGGCGCAGCACCTCGTCCGGTGTCAGGAGCTTGCGCTTCCCGATGGAGTGGGTTTCTCGGTATTCCGGTGTGTAATCCGATACCCGCCATGTGTTGAGCTGCTTTGCCTGGCTGGATACCGCCACACTGACCTCCCCGGTACGGTTTGAGATAAATTCCGCTGTCAGCTCATCCGTGCATCCAAGGAAAAGCTGGGTGTCGCAGTTGCCGATGATCTCCTGCCACTGGTTTAACGGGTAGCGGTTCTGCATCTGGGGCAGGTTCTGGAAGATGCAGCTTATGGAGAGCCGTCTGGAACGGATGGTGCTGATCTTCTTTGTCAGGTCTGCGATGGTACAGCCGCCGTTGGCAAGCTCGTCTGCAAGGATATGTACCGGGACGGGCAGCTTTCCGCCATCCCCATATTTGTCCGCATAGCGCACCAGCTTAATGAAGACGAAGGACATGAACAGGGAGGAGAGGAAGTCAAACGTGGAATCCTGGTCCGAGGTAATGCAGAAGTATGCACACTTCTCGTATCCCGGCTGTGTCAGGCTGATCTCATTGTAGCTTGTGATCTGCCGGATCAGCTTGTTCTGGAATACCTGCAGCCTTGTGCCAAGTCCGATGATGACGCCGCTGCGCACCGTGTCGGATGCCTGCTTGAAAATATTGTAAGGCGCCTTTGCCGGATGCGTGACCGGGAGCAGGTCAAAGAGGCTGTTCAGCTCCTTCTCGGAGTTCATGGTCAGCAGCTTGTAGACCTGCCCGATGTTCTTTCCCTCCGGCGGGAATCCCTGGTCCACATACAGCACAAGGGCTTTTAGCAGGTTCATCTCCGAGTTGTCCCAGAAATGGTCGCCCTTCGGGGAGCCGGTGTTCTTGATGATGACATCGGAAAAGAGCTGCGCCATGATCTCCTGTCCCTCAATCTCCGCAAGGCAGTTCCAACTGTCGGAATTTTCAGGGTTGATCAGGTTGAACACCCGAACCGTGTAGCCGTTTTCCTCAAGATAAAGGTGCAGATCCGCGTAGAGCTCTGATTTGGGATCTGTAATGATGAGGCTCTCCCCGCGTTTCACGCACTGGAATACCACATTTCTCGCATAGGCGCGGCTTTTCATGCTGCCGCTGGCGCCAAAGACTGCCACGTTGCGGTTCATCCGGGTTTTCTCCGGCAGGCAGACTGCCTTCCCGTACAGCTTTCCTAAGATGACGCCCCTGCTTTTCGCAATGTCCGGAACAAGCTCCAGCACTTCACGCATCTCTGCGTCGGTCATAAAGCCGGAGGTGCCGTAGGTTCCCTGATCCGAATAGGTCAGGTTCCGCTCCTTATCATAAGTGCCTTTCCTGCCAAAGCCCATCCGCATCACCATGAAGATGAGAAGGCAGGAGATGCCGATGCACAGGGCAATCCCATACAGGCTGTAAGGGAATACGGTGAGCGCACGCAGGCACGCGCCGAAAGAGCCATCCGGGAAATCGGGCGAGGTGCCGTTCCCCGGCGTGCCCCCGGAAGATGTCCATATCCGATAATTGATGATGAACTGGGACACATAGCCGCCTGCATAGGCAAGGGTAAAGAGCAGGGCTGGCATGGCAGTGAACAGGGTTATTTTTTTCTTCTGGTTTTCTGTCAGTTTCAGTGCAGGAACCTCCTTTCAAATTTTTTCAGGTCAATGGTTTCAATGGTGGCTGCTTCTCCAAAATATTGCTGCAGCACAGGTTTCTGGAAGTCAAAACAGATCAGGCAGCCTGTAAGTCCACGGAGGGACAGGGCGGTGCGGAACCTTGAAAGCCGTAGCATATCAAAGTCAAATGCCAGCAGCACTGGCAGCCCGTCCGATACGGCGTCATGTTCCAGCCCGTAATCTGCGCAGGGTGGATGCAGGTCGGACAGGAGCAGGGTTCGCAGTCCTTTCAGCAGGGCCGGGGAGCAGAGCAGTTTCAGCATGGTCACTCCGGTGCTGTCATCCGGGATATAATGGAAATAGTCAAAGCTGGAATCCAGATAAAAGTAGCTTTTCTGAAAACCGCCTGTGCTTTCCATCAGTTTCAGCGCCGTGTCCATGCCTTCCCCGATGATGAGCGCCTTTATGGGGGTGTCCGGATGGTATCCGGTCTCCGTGCCGGAGAGGATTCCCCTGCTGGCATGGTAGGAGAGCAGCGCTTTTACCTTCAGCTCCGTCCGGTATTCCCATTTCATCAGTGCGCCGCCTGTGCAGAATACGGCGTAGATACATTCCGGTGCAGGCAGGATGCCGATGGTTCTGGAATTGTTGATCTTTACGGCTTCCGCCCCAAGTTCCTTGACTTCGCGGGAATGGTAAAAGGCTGGCAGAGCCATGCTGCAGGGGGCTGCCGTATTATCACGGGTTCCCGGCTGGAACAGCAGCGGTTTTCTGTCCCGGTATATTTCCACACCGGCATCCTGAAGCATGGCGTAGGCAATGGATGCCTGCTGGAGCCTGAGCCTCCTTGGGAAATCGCTGCGTGGGCGGTTGGTGTCGGAGCTGCCGGAGAGGTAAAAGGAGAAGCGGGCGGGGTTCTCTGAAAGGAGCAGCTTTTTTCCCCTGCTTGTAAGCCTGTATCCCCGCAGCCCATCCTTATAGTGGGTACGGATGCAGCCTTCCTTTTTGAGCCGGGTGATGAGTTTTTCTCCATAGCTGCTGCTCAGGTTCAGATGCGGCAGCACACGGGGGCTGCACTCCCCGGAAATGGCAGCCAGTTCCATGAGCCGGTATGCGCTGGTTGAAGTATCCACAGGTAAGCCTCCTTTCCGTTTTTTTACCGTACACGTCTGCATCTCCGGTAAATTCCGGCAGGTACGGGGTTTTGTTTTTGCCTGTATCAAGGCGGTTTTGGCGGCATTTTACCCTAGTCGGATTTTATTCTGAAAAAGTGCCTAAAAATCCGATATGCTTTTTTCCCTGTCCTCCCGCTCTTTCAGCCATCCGAGGAAGCAGCTTTTTTCCATGACGGCGAGGATGGTGCAGTCCCGATCCCCAAATTCCGTGGTGTGGTAGGCGTCGCAGAACAGCCCGCTGTCGTCGGTCATCAGGAAGCCTGCCACCGTGTCCAAAAGCTGTTTGCATTCCAGATTGTCATAATCCCTTACCCGTCTGTCGGAGAGGTTTTTATCAAATACATGGGAAAAGCAGACCACGCACTGCGTAAAATGGGGCAGACGGTGGTTCCGTGTGTAGGATTCAAGGCTTGCATACAGTGGATCAGTCAGGAAAGTGGTGTTAATCCGCTGATTCCGCTTTGGCATCAGTCCGGGCAGGGTGATCTCCACGCAGTCCTGCGTATGCTTTATGGAAATGCCGTGTATCTGTGCTGCTGCTTCCATAAGGACGGGTTTCGGAACAAGGTCCGCCGCATAGATCAGGTTGCGCAGGGAACAGGCAATCCGTTCCGCACGTCTTGCGGCATCCATGCTCAGTTCCTCATAGTTTTTTCCGTAAGTGCCGGTGTTGGCTGCCATGGCATTTAAGGTGTTTGCCAGCCGGGGGAGTTCATCCCCGATCCGCGCAAGGCGGGATGATAAAGTGTTTCGGTCCATTAAGTATCTGTTACTCCTTGTTTTCTGTAATACTGCACTGTTCCGTCAGGCGCCACCGTACAGAAAGCGGCAATGCCGGGGAAGTTAAGGAGGGGTATCTGCCCCGCATGGTCCACAACGGCGATACGGCGGGGAGCATCCTCTTTATAGGCGGAAAGCGCATGATTCATAAGCATCTCTTTTTCTTCCGGTATGTGGATGACATCATAGGCATCCGACTGGGTGTAAAAGGTCAGCGCTACCGGAAAATCACTGGCCGTATGGTAGGTAATGTCCTCCCGGAAGTCTAAAAGCACCCAGAAGGCGGAAAGGATGGACGGTTCAGGAACACAGTCCTTTGCGTATAAGACAAGCTCCCTTTCCGGCATCAGGGCAAGCCGCCCGGTCTTTTCCAGTTTTCTGATAAGAAAGAGCAGCTTTTGTTTCGCAAGTTCCGGAAAAAGCACCTCAAGCTGCTGCAGACTTAGGGCATGGTACATGGAAAGCAGCCGGATGATCTCCTGCAGGTGGCTTTCCTGTTGTTGGTTTTTCTGCTGCATAATACAGCCTCCTTTATCCTGCGGCGTGCGGGCGTCCGTAAGGACACCGGGATATGCCCGCCGCAGTGAGCGTTTTTTATATTAGGAAGTAACTCTGCGTACAGATTACATAAACTTTACATAAAGCACTGGTACAGAGGCGGGGAATATGCGGTGTATGCGTAAACCGTACATAAAGTGTACTTATACATTGCTTTCCAGTAAGGGAAAGCCCCTGTCATGCGTAAACTGTATGTAAAGCCTGCGTATCAGACAGCCTCCGCCATCTGTTTGCGCTGTTTCTCCCGCTCCAGTATCTTTTTTAACTCATTGCGGTCTGTGGTGATCAGTTCCTTTTCCAGTTCGGAAGCCTTGAACTCCACGGTGACGTTGTTGTTATTGGTGGAGATCAGGCCGTTGCCACGCTCAAAGTGGGTGACTGCCATTGTTTCCGCTTCGGACAGGTGCAGGATGGACTGCACGCGCATGGCCTCCTCGTCCTCAAGGTTTAAGACGATCTTGGTCTTTGAGTTGTTGATGATGCCTTTGCCGTATTTGCCGTCCTCCAGCGCAAAGAAGTCATTTAAGTCCTGTGTGGCGCAGATGGCAGAACCGCCATACCCGCGGATGATCTTAAATATCTCCAGCACGAACTCTGCCGCGAGACGGTTGGATGCCGCGCCGATGAGCTGCCATGTCTCATCAATGAAGATGGCTTTTTCCACGGTACGGTCCTCCTTCGCCTTGTCCCATACATAGTCCAGCGCAACGAACATACCCACCGTCAGCAGGTCGCCTGTCAGTTCCGAAATATCCAGCACCGTATATTTGTTGTCAAGGTTCACGTTGGTCTGCTGGTTAAAGGTGGAGGCGGAGCCATGCACCAGCCTGTTCATAATGTTCGCAAGGCGTTTGGTGTCAGGGTTGTCCTTCAGGATATTGAACACATCCTCCAGCACCGGCATTTCCCTGTACTTATCAGGGCATTTGGGATCAGGAAGGCTTTCATTGTTGTGGGTGATGCCTTTCCGGTTATAGGTCTGGATCAGCGCCTCATCCAGAAGCTGCCGCTCCTCATGCGTCATGTCCGGGATCAGCAGCGAAAAGAAGATATGGAGCCGCTGTATCTTTGCCGCAAGCTCTGATTTTTCCGTCTGCGGCCCGTCAAGGATGTCGTTGGCGGAGGAATCCACCTTCCGGATCTCCATGATGTTGATGCAGTTTCGGGAGGCTGGGGAAATCTGGATGAACTCCCCGCCGATGTTGCTGCAGGCCCGGTGGAACTCATGCCCTTTTAAGGGGGCGATGATGAACACCTGTATGTTCCTGCGGCGCATCCGCAGCGCCATGAGCTGCATGGTAAAGGTCTTGCCTGCGCCGGAGGTTCCGAGGATTGCCATGTTTGCGTTCTTATAAACGCGGGAATTAAAAATATCCACGATGATCAGGGAGTTGTTGTGCTTGTTCACCCCCAGAAGGATGCCGTTGTCGTCGCACATCTCAAAGGAAGTAAAAGGGTAACACCCTGCCACGCTGCCCGTAAGGATGTTGCGCTTGGAGCGCTCAAACAGTTTTTTCTCCAGCGATACCAGCGGCAGGGCGGAGAGCAGCGCCTGTTCCTCCCGGAAGTGGCAGGATACCGCCTCCATGTCCTGTGAGAGCATCAGCTTTT
>CAJUTU010000058.1 GCA_910589385.1 uncultured Lachnospiraceae bacterium | reverse complement strand
AACTGCGGCGAATTTTATGCGAGCTTATACCGCCGTGAATAATTCAGGTTAAATAGAGTTTTCCTCCCTCGGTATCAAATACCAGCGGATTTATGTTTAAAGCCGCCATCACCTCATCAGAAGGCATATTCATTTCTTCCGGAGGGACGCCCAAATCCTCGATTCCAAAAGGCGAATAACAGATTGCATGATGCTTCATAAATGCATACAGACAATATGACGCCGTTGCAGCGTCTTTACGCACCTCCGGAATAAACAGCGGATTCCCTTCATAACTATATTCCTCCATGACTTCTGCCGTATATGGAACATAGATATCCGGAGCCAGTGTAAACAAAGATGGAGCAGCTATTTTCCACATACGGTGCATTTCCCTTACCGGTCCTCCTGACGGATAGGAACCTGCATACCAGGGATACTGTTTTAACCATACATTGGTATAGAAGGGCAGCGGGTAAACTTCCTTCCCTTTTGAGGCAATATGTTCCAATGCCCGCGCAAAGTAATAAGCCATGAAATGTTCCCCGGCTTCTTCCCCAAATGCTGATTTCCATGTCCCATTTACGCCATATTCTATTGCAATCTCATCCGGCACCTTTTTTTCAAATGCTTCTTTCGCAGCGTCACAGACATCATATGCCGTCCCAAGAAGCCCGACTTCGTTCTCAATCTGCACCGCGATCACCGTTGAATCTTCTTCATCCTGTTCGCGGATATGTCCCATGACATTTGCAAATGCGGCCGCATCTTTTTCTACGGCTTCGGTACAGAAGGGGGAAATAGTATTCAACATTTCTCCTGACGCCGCCCTCACCCGGAAATATTTTTTACTGTCTTTTTTCATCCACCTCGGTACATACATGGATTCTGCATTTTTCCACAGGCCGAACCACAAAAGAATCAGCCGTATCTGTCTCTGCCTGGCCTGTTCGATCAAACCGTCTAACATTTCATATCGGAAACTCCCCTCTGTCGGCTCTATCTGCTCCCAATAGACAGGAACAAGAAGCGTATTCAGATTCAATCCCTGAATTTTATCCCATACATGCTCATTCATATATTCCAGACTGCCCGCCGAAGAATTGTGTACTTCTCCGGCAAAGGCAAAAAACGGTTTATTCTCTACATACATTGTAGGAATGCCATTACATTCTTTCATTACAGGTATCCGACTCATTGTTTCCTCTCCTCGTTTTTCCAATCATATACAGCAGATGTGTCGCTGCTGCTTCCATTGCTTCCCTTGACAGCCTTTTCTCCTGATATCCCCTCATGATCTGATGAATGACCGGGGGACCACCCGGCATAACAATGTCATTTCCTGCTGCAACTGCAGCTGCGCCGTCTACAACTACGTCCATATCTCCCCAGTCCGTAACGACAACGCCTGCAAATCCCCACTCTTCTCTTAAAATATGTTTGCAAAGATCTGCGTTTCCTCCCGCAAGCACCCCATTTATTTTATTAAACGAGGTCATGATACAGGAGATGCCCGCGTCCTTTACCAACATTTCAAAAGGCTTCAGATACAGTTCCCGAAGCGCCCGCTCACTGGCAATCGAATCCACCGCGTCAGCGCCGTCTTTACGGCTCCCCCTGCGGTAGGTTTCCTGCTCATTCACCGCAAAGTGTTTGGGACAGACAAGAACCGGATGATTTTCCTGAACGCCCCTCGTAATCTCGCATGCGCAGATTCCCGTCAGATAAGGGTCTTCCGAAAAATATTCAAAATTCCTGCCGCACAGTGGGTTCCGGTGAAGATTCACCGCCGGAGCCAGCCAGACGTCCACCCCCTGTTTTTCACACTCCCCTCCCATGGCATCTCCAAATTCATACCACAGGCTTTTTTGAAACCCACAGGCTATGAGCATTGCCGTCGGCCAGGCGGTTTCACCGATTCCTGCCGGACCGTCCTTATAAAATACAGAAAAAATACTTTTATCCTTAATCGCTGGAGATACATATCCGGGGAAACCTGTGGGATGGCTGTTTGTAGTCACAGGTTCGCCCTTCTCATCATAAATGGTGGGCGGGTCGCTGGTATCTCCAATCGCAGAAAACGGAGTCCCCGGCCCATACCCTACGCAAAGGGCTGCCAGTTCCTCAATCGAAAGCCCTTTCAGACTCTCTTTTTTATCTTTACAGCTGACAGCAGGCTTCCTTTCTGCATTTCCAGCTTCTATACATACATCGTCCGCAGTTACGGCAATTCTTTTTAACCTCTTTCTTTCCTGCCGTTTTTGTCCGGAAAAGGATAAAAATTGGATTTTCCCTTGATTACAGGGCGAAACCGGAAGCCGGCGGCAGCATTGCTCCACCAGAATCTCCTGTCCGACATGAATCTGTCCGATACATTCCGTATCTCTTGAAGACGCGCCAAGATACAAATCATACGTTCCCTGCATAATCTTCCACGCGGTCTGTCCCTCATCATATACTGCAAACGCTTTCCACGGAACTCTGATCCACACCTGCTCCTCGTCTCCCGCTCCCAGAAGCCTCGTCTTTTCAAAGCCTTTCAACTCCTGATAAGGACTGTCTTTGAAATCGCCGGACAAATACAGCTGCACCACCTCTTTCCCCGGAACATTGCCCGTATTACGCACAGCTGCCGTAACTTCCACTCCGTCTTTCGTTTTCCTTAAATCAATATCTTCGATCAGAAAGGAAGTATAAGAAAGACCATGTCCGAACGGAAAGAGGACCTCTTTCCCAAACGTATCAAAATAGCGGTATCCGTTATAAATATCTTCCCAATATACCGTTACCGGACTTTTACGAAAACCAACGCTTCCGTTTTCTTTTGCGGAAAGACCATAACTGTCATAATCAAGGATTTGCTCCATATGCCCTTTTTTCCATGAAAAATGCTTTGCCGATGGATAATCCTCATATTTTTCTGCAATCGTCACAGGCAGCTTCCCTGACGGATTCACTTTCCCGCATAAGACCTTTGCCAGCGCCGCAGCTCCTTCTTCTCCGCAAATGCCTAAAAACACCAGGCTTTTCATACAGTCATACCGGAAAAACCAGGACAAATCAATCAACCCGTTTACATTCAGCACAACACAGGCTTTCGGAAAATGCGTCCCTATCTGGCGTACCAGTCTTTTCTCTGAATCTGTCAGAATATAGTCCTCTGTCAAATGCCGGTCGCATTCTTCGCCTCCTGAATTTCTCCCAATAACCAGAAGCGCGGTATCTGTCTGTTCTGCCGCTCTCCTGACCAGTTCTTCCGGAATATCGAATTCCTCCAGAGGCGCGTGGTATTTCCCGAAGATTTCGTACATGATACCGCTGTTTACAACGTCCTGTATCTGCGTCCAGTCGAATTCGTCTTTCTCTGTAATCTCTTCTTTCTGCATTCTGTCCTGATAAAACGCTTTTAATTCTTCCACCGGAGTAATACCGCACTTCTCACATTCCTCCAGAATGACTTTAGCCCCGGTTACATTCGCAGCCCCGGAACCATTTCCGGAATATAGCGTTCCAATCTGCGCCCTTCCGAAAAAAGCAATCTGCTTTCCCTTTGGAAACGGAAGCAGCTTCTCATCATTTTTCAGCAGAACAATAGATTCCTCAACAAGTTTTCTGGCCGTCACTTTTGTATCCATCCCGGACCCCTTTCAATTTACTGACACGCCTGCATAAAAGGCGCGCTTCCTGCCCTCAATCCATGCGTCATTTTTTATGGTATATTTTCCTGACAGCCGGATATCTTCAGAAGAGCTGCCAATCTCCACATCTATCACGCCTTTTTCAATCTTCCACCGCATATCCCTGTCTAAAAATGCCGTCTGGCTTGCATGTACTTCAAATGTCACTCTTTTTCTCTCGCCCGGATTCAAAGCAATCCTCTTAAATCCTGCCAGTTCCTTAACCGGTCTTGTCATGCTGGCATAGCGGTCAGACAGATAAAGCTGCACCACTTCATCTCCGGCACATCCGCCTGTATTCTCCACATAAAAACTGATTTTTACCGTTTCATCTGCCGAAAGCTCCAAAGGGGAGATTTCAATCCCGCCATACTGAAATTCCGTATAAGAAAGCCCATATCCAAAGTAATATCTGGGCGTATGGGGCAGATCCACATAATTCGTAAATCCAATGCTCTCCCCCTGGTGCCATGCAGAACCATTGGGGTGATTATAATAAACCGGAATCTGCCCTGCATGATAAGCCACGGATACCGCAAGCTTCCCTCCCGGATTATAATCTCCGATCAGCACATCCGTAACTGCCTGTGCTCCGGTTTCCGCCGGATTCCACGCTTCCAATATGGCGTCCAGATATTCATCCGCCGTATCGCTGGAAATAGGTCTTCCGTCAAAATGAACGCCCACCAAAGGCTTCCCAAGCTCTGCCGCTTTTCTGATAAATGCGTCCTGGCATGGAGGAAGATTAATATTTCCGGCATCCACGCCCTCTCCCATAGAAGCCATGGAACATGTGCCATGCTTTCCGCCCAGCGTCAGGATCACTACGTCCGCTTCAGACGCTGCCTCAAGCGCCTCTTGAAAATGTGAAGTATCCGCCCCGGCAATGGGATATCCATATGCATATACGACTTCTGTTTCCGTAAGCCGCTCCTGCAGTTCCTCCAGCAGGCTTTTACATCCCGGTTTCTGCCTGCGCAGAATCGCATCAAATTCCTCCGTCTCATCCGACTGGATCTGCGTCCCCGGAATTGTACGGATATCCTCTGGATTCCTTTGTATCACTCCGCTGACGCCTGCAATAGAATTCGCAGCCGCAAACGTAGATTCCATCATGCACAGATGAGTATACCCGCCAAAAAACTTTCTTGCACAATTTCCATGCGGACCGATCAGCGCTATTTTTTTCACTTCTTTCTTTAGCGGAAGTACGCCCTGATTCTTTAACAATACCAAAGATTCCCTTGCCGCCCTTAAAGAGACTACCCGGTCCTCCTTTTTGCACACTGCCTCCTTTAATTCCTCTCCCTGCAGCGCGAAGGGATGTTCAAACAGCCCCATCTGGAATTTTGCGGTAAGCACGCGCAGGACTGCTCTGTCCAATACGGCGGTATCCGCCTCTTTTTCCTGAAATTTCTTCTTCAGCCCTTCTCCAAAGCCCGCTGCCTTTGGCATCTCAATATCCATTCCTGCTTTCATGCCAAGAAGCCCTGCTTCATCTTCCGTCTCTCCTACATGCTGCACATGATGTACGTTGCTGACCGCCCCATAGTCACTGACGCAGAGTCCGTCAAATCCCATATCCTCACGCAAAAACTTCGTCAGGCAGCGCCGGGAGACCGACATGGGTTCTCCGTCTATGGAATTATAGCTTGGCATGATTCCTTTTAACTCTGCTTCTGCAATCGCAGCCTGAAAAGGTTTTCCATAAATTTCCTGAAGTAGTCTTGGAGGAGTATCACTATGGGTTCCATGTATCCCTCCCTGCGAATTATGGAAGGCAAGGAAGTGCTTTGCCACGCTCTGGGGGCGCCTCCCTGCCGTCTCTCCTTTCTGGATTCCTCTCGTATAAGCCGCCCCCATCGCGGCGGCAAGCGACGGATCCTCCCCATAGGTCTCCCCCTGGCGTCCCATTCGAGAATCTCTGGAAATATCCAGAACCGGCGCCAGCACATGGGTAATTCCGCAGGCAGTCTCCTGCCTGCTCACAATCCCTGCAATCTGTTCCTCCAGCTCCGGGTCAAAGCCGCAGCCCCGTCCAATCCCGGAAGGAAAGCTTGTGGTATCCTGAATAAACGCGCCGCACAGCCCTTCCATATGGAAAATAGCCGGAATACAATGAGGGCTGTTATCCATTACGATTTCCTGCACCTTCCTCTGCCATGCGCCGGCTTCTTCCAGGCTTTCAATCCTGCGCATTTCCAATGTGCTCACTTCACCGATTCCAAAAGGTGTTTTTTCAGAAATCAGTTCATAATCCTTATATTGCTCCCCGAAAGGGAATACACAGTTGACCTGAGCCATCTTCTCTTCCAGAGTCATTTCCTCTAACAGCGCTTTTGCCCGCTTTTCCGGTGCACACCCGGAATTCTTATATATACTCTTCATAATCCGTTCTTATCTCTCCTTCTGATTCCAACATTGTTAAGCCTCCTGCCCGTTCAGCGCCCCAATGATCGCCTCGTATACGGCCCGGATCTCCGGCGCTGAACTGATTCCTTCTGCAAGGGTCATCTGTTTTGCGTATTCAATCATCGGGTTTGCCATCAATTCCGGCACCATCTGATCCAGCATTTGTTTTCCCAGCGGCTCTGCCATGACTTCGCCCAGTGTATTATCAAGGCTGAACCTAAGTTCCTTCAGGCTGGTGGCTGTATCGTATTCATAAATATACGTACCTGAACCGACGTTTAAGCCTTCCTCTTTCTCCGGCAGATAGATCACTGCCGATGTATTTGCGGGAACATGGATCTCCACATGAATCTTTTTGTTTTTACAGCTCCACGCAGATACGATTTTTCCGTAGGGCGTTTCAAGCTCCGTGCGCGCCTCTTCAATTCCACGTACAAACATAGGCCTTACATAGAATCTGTGATATCCGGCCTCCAACTGATTGACGCCGCCGATCTTCCGGTATATCCAGTCCCCGATAGAACCATAGGCATAATGGTTCATAGAATTCAGTCCCGGATGGTGCATCGTTCCGTCTGGCATGATTGCGTCCCACCGCTCCCAGATGGTCGTGGCTCCCTTCTTCACCGCATAAAGCCAGGAAGGGTAATCGTCGCGCATAAATAAAATGGACGCCATCTGGTGCGCTCCGTTGTCCGATAAGGCATGGCACAGATATGGAGTCCCCAGAAATCCAGTGGTCAGATGATTTTTATGGTCTTCGACATTAGCAAGCAAAGTGTTTAATATCTTCTCCCGATCCTTTTCCTTTGCCAGTCCGAAGTGCAGGGACAGCACGCACCCTGTCTGTGTCTCGCTGACAATCCTGCCTCTGGACGTATAATATTCCTCCTGGAAGGATTCCAGCGTTTTTGCATGCAGTTCCTCATAATATTCTGCATCTTTGTCTTTCCCCAGCACTCTGGCCGTCTGTGCCACCAGACTGGTCACATACAGGTAATATGCATTGGCCACCAGATAGATATCCGTTGCCCCGACGCTCTTATCTCCCTGCTCCCGGTCCAGAGCCAGCCAGTCTCCGTACTGATAATTGGTCATCCACAGTCCGTCCTCATTGACCCTGTTATGGATATAATCTACCCACTCATGCATGCACTGCCAGGATTCCTCTAAGATACGCACATCCCCATAGGTCTGGTATACCACCCAGGGAATAATAACCGCCGCGTCGCTCCATCCTGCGGAACTGTAGGTTCCCTGAATATCCGGAACAATATGGGGAACCCCCTCCTCCAGAGAGGAAGCCGCCGCCACGTCTTTCATCCACTTTGAGAAAAACAAAGCCGTATTGCGGTTAAACGCCGCAGTCCAGGAAAATACCTGTGCGTCCCCCATCCAGCCAAGCCGCTCGTCCCTCTGGGGACAGTCAGACGGAATATCAAAGAAATTATCCCGAAGCCCCCACTCGATATTGCTCTGTAACTGGTTTACCTCCGGATTGGAACAATGGAAAGCCCCTGTCTTTCTCATATCTGAATGCATTGCGCATGCTGTAAACATCTCCGGCTTCATCGTTTCGATTCCCTCTACGGCAATATACCGGAATCCATGGAAGGTAAAATGAGGCATCAAAACCTGTACCTCTCCATTTAGAATATAAGTATCCGTAGAAATGGCCGTGCGCAGCGTATCCGGATAAAAGACCCCGTCCCTATCCAAAACTTCCGCATGCCGGACAGTTACCTTCTGCCCTCTTTCCCCTTTTATGTTCAGTTCCACCAGACCGGTCAGATTCTGTCCAAAATCCACCAGACGGTTTCCCTTAGGATCCGTAAAAACCTTTTTCGCAGGAATACGCTCCGTAACCCGCACCGGCTCATTTTCCTGGGGAACCAGGACCGACGGGTCAAAATCCGCTTCCGACACCCTTCCTTCTATCATATCGGCAGCGTCCGTATCCAGCGTCTCTCCCATATAGATCTCGCTGTATCGGATCTGTCCTGTCCTCACCTTCCAGTCAGTATCTGTGGCGATCACTTCCCTGCTGCCGTCCGTATAAAGGATATGGATTTCCGCAAAAGCTCCTGTCCGTTCTCCGTAACGATCCGGCTTACAGTCAAAGCTTAGAATCCCTTTATACCATCCATTCCCAACTGTCATCTCGATACAGTTCTCCCGGCATATCTCCTCTGTAATATCATAATACTGATACTGCAGGCGCTTATGGTAATCCGTCCAGCCGGGACACATATATGTGTCTCCTATCCGTTTCCCATTCAGCGTTATCTCATATACCCCATAGGCAGTGGCGTACAGGCAGGCTTTATCCACCGGCTTTTTTGCAGAAAAAGAGCGGTAAAATACCGGGCAGGCGGTTTCCTCCCTGCTGAAATCATGGGTAATCATCTTCGCCTTAAAATGCGCCGTGTCATAAATCCCTGTAGAAAATACAGTATCACTTTCCGCAGAATTACCATAATTATCTTCCACTGCAAGATGAACCTGATACTCCTTTTCCTCCTCAAGGTCCGGGCCGCCATAAGGAATCAGAACAGACTGTGCAGAATCAATCCTTCCGCTGTCCCATACAGGTTTTCCCTCGCAAAACGTCCGCAAATGATATGCTTTCTGCACCACATCCTTCTCCCCGGATTCCATTTTCCATGAAAAACGCGGCTTCCTTACGCCCAATCCTTTCGGTTCTGTCTGATATTCTATCGTAAAATCATAGATTTTCATCTTGTTCGACTCCTTTTTTATATTTGTTCTATTCCTATGTGCAGCCATAACGCCGTCCTGTCCCAGTCTCCGTCTACTCCCCAATTATTACCTCAACCTCATGCTGACACCCATCCTTAAAATCCGGCAAAACCTGTGAGAAAACACGTTCGCCGTCCACCGTAACCTGTGCAGCGCCTCCTTCCAGACCTTCCGGATTTTTGAACACTACATGATACTGTGCACCGCGGAAGCTTCTCGTCATTTCCGCACGCTCCCACTCTGCCGGGAAACAAGGCTCTACACGCAGTCCGTCATAGTCTGCTTTCACGCCCAGGATTCCCTCATACAGCCCCATCAGGCACCATGCGGAAGTCCCTGTTGTCCATGACTGATAGGACTTTCCATAATATCCAGGATTGGCGGAATAGCAGTTGGTAAACACATAAGGCTCCGCCCCCGACTGCACGGAAGGATTCTTTTCGCTGTCCGGCATGATCTTTTTTAATGTTTCTACTGCTTTGCTTCCCCGTCCGGCCTTACAATCCATCAAAATCTTAAAGCCTGTCGCATGGCAGTACACGCCGCCGTTTTCAAATAATCCCGGAAGCATTCCCGACATTCTTCCTACATTGGGAGAATACTCCGGATATGGGGGCATATTCAGCGGAAACCCAAAATCATGTTCCATACTGTCTACTGCTTCAAGCACAAAGGAAAGCTTTTCTTCATCCGCCACATCTGCCAATACGGCCCATGTCTGCGCATTCAGATATATCTTGCTCCCCCTGCTGTTCTTTGAGCCAATATTTTCTTCCGTGCTCAAAGCCCTCATATACCATTTTCCATCCCATGCATACGCATTAATGTCGCTCTTTAAAATTTCGTACTCCTTTTCTAAAAAT
Source organism: uncultured Lachnospiraceae bacterium (assembly GCA_910589385.1). Lineage (GTDB taxonomy): Bacteria > Bacillota > Clostridia > Lachnospirales > Lachnospiraceae > Schaedlerella. Next base: position 10,690 of record CAJUTU010000058.1, on the reverse strand, counting down.
CCGGCATACTCTATATCACCCGTTTTTTTCATCAGAGCCTGAAGCTCTTTTAACGCCAGACAGAACTGGTGGGACAGCATCACAGACTCTGCTTCCGGATCCGTAGTCACATTCAATGCATCGTTCCAATCCGCAAAATAGATACGTATCAGACCGTTTCTTCCTTTATCTGCGATCAATCTGTCCACCGCCGCCCGGACATGGACAAGAACCGTCGCCTCCCCGCCGTCCTGCCAGCAGACTTTCTCGTCAAGCAGGGACAGATCTCCTGTCTCCTTTATCAGACGGCACACCGCCCATATGATCCAGAACGGCTGGTCTGAATAGCGGGTATCGTCATAAGGATACCAGGTCAGCACCGCATGTCCGTCCCGGAACTGGTGCCTCAGACATTCCAGAATCTCCTCTTTCGCCTTTTCCTGCCTGTAATCTAATAATGCCGCTGCAATCTGCAGATTATCCCGGACTCCTTTTTTACCCACGATACAAAAATCTGCCTGCTTTTTTACCCAGTTATTCATGATATGGTTTATTTTTTCGTCAGGAGTCTGTACAAAAAGGGACTGGATTTTGCGGTAATTGTATTCCTGCGCCTCTGCAAACACCCGCTCCACTGTCCTAAAATCCCGGATGCTCCCGGATACTTTCCTTGCGTCTGCAAGGGAATCACTGATTCCAAATACAAGATGGATTTCCTTTGTTTCTCCAGGCTCCAGAGCAAGCTTATGCTGCAGTACCCCGCCTAAGATGAAAAGAGTCGCCTCTGAATTCGTACAGTCCAGCCCTTTTACCACCACATCCGGGCGCTGGAACAGCGCGCAGGCAGACGCATCCGGCTGTGTCAGCGTACTGGTAGAGCCGCAGAACTTTGTCAGATCGCCGTCATAGGCATATACAGGTTCCGATGAGGCAAGAAAACCGTGATATTTGCCGTGGGGCGCAAAGGGGTGGGAGGAATCGCAGTATATCCCATTCAGCTCCCGGTTAAATTCTGTCTTCATGCACCGATACATCTCATAATATCTCGGATATTCAAAACCTTCGAGATAAAAACTCACTACCGGGAAAATGCTTAAAAACCGTTTCGTCTTTCCTGTATTTTCTATTCTCAGGCTCCATACCTCATGGAACCCTTCACATGGTACGAATATCCTCCAGGAACTTTTCACTGCATGATACTTCGATTCCAGCAAAGAATAACCTATACTGTGGGTACACCGGTAATCCTCCACCTCCGTATTCAGCGGTCCCTCCCCAATATTCCAGCAGGAGTGGTCTTCTTCATCCCTCAGATATATATATCTGGCGTCATTTTGATTCACCATGCACATGTCTGCCTTTTCACTGAGGTAATAACTGCGTCCATGCCCAATCTGAGAAATCTGGGCGCAATATCTGTTTTCATTCCATAAATAATTGTACCAGTATCTGGGAGTCCTTGGATCCAGAATAAAACACGAATTCCCGTCCCTAGAAAACTCATACAATTTGTCACATGATTTTTGTTCTGCCATACTGTTCCTCCAAACCTAATTTTCTCAATTACACTCCATTGTTACAGATTTTTAGGCATACTATAACAATTGTAAATCTGATTCTAGCAACTTGGCCTTTTGATGTATTGTAAAAAAACATTCTGTATTGTAAATTTATATCCAATTTTTTAAAGAAAAAGAGGGTGTCCCTCAATTTTATGACTTTTGGGACACCCTCTTTTAATTTCATTGAGTCTAATTCTCGTTCTGTTTTGCCGCTTTTCTCGCCGCTACCTCTTCACGCATTCCCGGAAGCTTCTTTTCCAGATCAAACTTTCTAAAGATAAAGAACATCAAAAGATTAATCACTACCGGAAGGTAGTTGGAGAATCCGTAAATAGCAATTCTCATGGAAGGCGTCGCTGCCGATAATGTAGCGTCATAGGAACCAAGTACAAGGAACAGACTTAACAACAGGGAACCCAGACCGTTCCCAACCTTGTTTCCAAACCCAATTGCCCCGGAGGCAGTCGCCACCAGCGTCTTATCATATTTCCATTCGTTATAGTCTACCGCCATAGCAAGCAGCACTCCATACAGGCACATCAGCGGAATCTGGATAAAACTTCCCAATAGCCCTGTCACCATATACACCGTAAAATTCGTAGGAATCAGACTGCGGACAGCCGCCGTAACCGCCGCCCCAAGCAGACCTACATTGATGGTCCTGGTAACACCCAGTTTTGCAATAATCGGCTTGGATAAAATAAAACCAACTACCGTAGCCAGCATGCCTACTGCGCCTAAAAGACCTACAAGCCCGTCATTTCCGAAAATCCATTTGCAGTAGTATGCCCCGGAAGAACCGGAAATTGCATTGGTAACTGCTGTAATCAGATTGAACATCAGTACGATCACCCAATATTTGTTTTTCAGCAGCATACCCATAGCCTGTGGAAACGGAACCGCCTCTTCTTCTGAAGCTGCCGCCATCCCACCTGCCATCCCTTCTGTTTCCAGGTCGGATACAAATACGGCTTTCCGTCCGTTGTTGTAGCATATAAGGAATAACAGCAGGACGAGAAGCGCCAGAACAGCGCCATACTTAATCCATGCGCTCTGAGTTCCGCCAAGAATATTCGTCACTGGAATCGTTGCAATAGAAATAATCATACCTGCGCCATAATTCCCCACCGCGCGGAATACACCCATACTGCCGCGCTCACTCTGGCTATTGGTACGGACCACCATAACGGCAGAAAACGGCGTTGCAATCATTGTATAAATCACTGCCGTCAAAAGCAGGTTCGTAATCAGCACATAGGCAAGTGCGGGAATCTGTCCTACCTGAACCGGCACAGTAAACATCAGTATCATAATTGCAGCAGCCGGAACCGCCATACGGAGCATCCACTGATAATATTTTTTATTGCCGCCCTTGGAATGGTCAATCATATTCCCAAAAATTACATCCGTAAAAGCGTCAATAAATTTTGCAATCGCCATAACAATCCCGACACCGCCAACCGCCAGTCCCACTTTATCCGTGTAGAAATAGGTGAGCTGTCCTACAATATTTCCCATCAGTCCCAGTGCAAGCTGTCCGCTGAAATCAGCCATGTAATCCCCTGTACGCATCACGCGTCTTGCGCCGTCCGCATCATAGCGGACCTCATTCTTATCCTTTGCCATGATATATCCTCCTGTATTTTTACTTTGTGATCAGATAATATTGTACGCCAGGAACCTTTCCGTCCAGAACAAAGCGTACCTGATCTCCTGCTTGCTCGCCGTTCATTTCCGCAAGAACCTCTCCGACCGGATTTAAGATCTGGAGCACAGCCTCCTCTGCTTTCACGCACAGGACACCCTCAAGAGTTTCCGCATACAGCTTTCCTTTGAACTCGACTGCCGTAAATGTCACTCCCATCATATCCGGGCCGGCGCTGCAGGTAGTTTCATCCATTCCGGTGGTTCCCATTGCTGTTAAGACGAATTCTTTTGCATCTTCCAATGCATCTTCTCCCACAGGCAACAGTGAAATGGAAATTCTTTCATTCTGAGACTGTACGCTCACTCTGTCTGAAAGCACGATATCTTCTTTCGGCGCTCCGCTGAAATATCCACAGTACGGCGTATGGATTTCATACCTGGAATATTCCGGATCAAATATCATTTCTCCGGTATCGGATATCAGTTTCCCATCTATATATCCGGTGTCTTCCGGCAGTACGCCCCATTCTTTCATCGCCTGATCCGTAAGGCTGGCAAATGTACGGTAATCACCGTCTTCGGCAATCCTGGCAATATTGTCGAATACAAGCGCCTGCTCTCCCAGATGTACTCCCGGCTGTATTTCACTGGTTCCCTTTCCGGCTCTTGCCAGACGGTTCTCATCCTTAAACTTTCGCATTGCGTCCCGATATTCGGACCATGCATAATAAACACCGTGCTTTGCGTCGCGTAAGTCCGCGCCGTTTAAGAATCCGGCATTGACCGCTACATCCGCGTTCCCCTGATAAGCGTCTCCCCCGTCCAGAAATACGTTGCGCGTCGCTGAAATATAGGGGAAAAATGTGGACGGCATGGAGTGGAATTTCGGTAACGTGCGTAAGTCATTCTGGGTATATACCACGTCAATCATATTCTTTGCGACAGATACCAGCCCCTTTAGGAATACCGAAGCCAGAAATCCCCACTGGCAGACCACTGCCGGATCATTATAAACATCAAATACATTCAGGATCTCATCTGCCGGCTGGTCGTCCCAGTTTTCCGATGTATGGTGATTATACAGAATCAGCCCGTCCCAGTCATTCAGGCAGGCATAGGCAATGGTATGTACAAATGCAGTGGAATGGAACGGATGCTCGCCATATTCATTCCACTCGCTGAGCATGAAGGGCTTCCCGCCCACGATCGCAACAGAAGCCAGGCTTAAAAGAGTCGTAGACATAGAGCCCGCCCCTTTCTGCAACGTCAGGGGATTCGTCGAAACATATTCTGTTGGTCCGGCTACCAGATAGGTATTTCCCTGAACCGGCAGAAGCGGATGGTTGAAATAACAGTTATTTTCCATCAGGTCTCCGTCCGTATGCCCATATACGTCCGCCGCCCCGGCGATCAGGTTACTGGTAACAATCGGTACTTTTACGCCGATGGAATGCAGATAATCCTTCATCATCTGGTAAAACTTCCGGTTCATGTGTATGCCGAATTCCATAAAATCCGCATACCGCGCCGGGCCGCATTCTCCGTCCCACGGCCCGTTAGGGTCGTTCTCCGGCTGGTAGAAGCCCCCCTGTACTCCCCGGACCGTTCCCTGAACCGGATCTTCTTCCTCTCCCAGCGCGCATACCCCTTCATGAGTCCATGCCTCTTTCAGACGGTCACGGGTATAATATTTCATCAGAAGATATTCATTAAACCGTTTCTGGACCTCATCCCGGTAAGGCTTCATCTGTTCTCCCGCATCAGCTTCCATGGGCCACTTGATCGCCGAATCTTCATTGTTGATCTGGACTGTGACCACTGCCGGGTCGTCAATCAATGCCAGTCCGGTATAAGGATTCACATGACACAGAAGCTCCTTCGCATATTCTTTCTGAAGCTCGATCAAACGCTCGTTATACATGGCATGCCGCTTGATACAGGACGGCGCTCCGCCCGGATAGTCCAGTTCATCCGCTTCCATAAATTCTCTTGATACGATCAGGTCTATATGCAGGTAAATGCCCTTTTCCTTAAGCTTTGCAGCAAAATAGTCAAAACGATCCAGCCCTTCCTTATGGAATTTTCTGCTGCTTCCACTTTCATAGTCTAAGAGCGGCGCCTCCCTACAGCTGCTCCAGCTTCCCGGTTCGTCCCCGATCGGTCCGTCCGCCGCATGGAGACGGATAATGTTGACGCCCATACTTGCAAAACGCTCCGCCATTTTGTCTGCTGTTTCATGATCCGGCGTATTGGACCGCGCCGCTACGTTAAATCCTATAAATCTTGCGCGGCTTCCGTCTTCAAAATAAAAATGCCCGTTTCTTGCCTCTACAAACCCATGCTTTCCGGCTGGTGCATCTAAAAGATGCGAATAATCCAACACTCCTTTGTTCGGTTCCGCCTTGTGAATCCGAAATTTCTGTTTCATGTTTATCTCCTCCTTTGCAAGCAAAATTCTAATACAGTTTCTTTTTTTAATATTTCAAAATACTATTTTTAATTGTAAAATACCATTTTACTCATTAAGCATTTTAATAAGTTCTGTCAGATTCTCTTTTTTAATACCGGGAATAAAACTCATCATCTGCCGGAGAGGCATTCCTCCCATCATCGCTTCCAGCATTTCCTGATTCATCATCTGGCTTCCATCCTCGCTTTTTGCAGTTATAGCGTCCATACCTTCTGCCTGGCCTGCAGTATATCCTAATACTTCTCCCAGAAGGCGCTGTCCTTTCTCATCCTGCATAACTTCCCCAAGGGTAGAGTTTAATGTATAGATTCGGGGAAGCTTTCTTTCTGTTCTTACCTGCACTTCTTTCTTCAATAAGATTTCCTGCGCCGATTTTCCAATCTGTATCTCATAGCTTCCGGGTTCCATATACCAGTCGTGAATCTCTGTATTCCAGTAAGAAAACGCACGTCCATCCAATTCCAATACAACGGTTTTGGTTTCTCCGGGATCTAAGCTTATTTTCTTAAATGCCCGCAGTTCCCTGACTGGACGGATCACTTGTCCCTCTTTTGCCGATATATACAGTTGGATTACTTCTTTTCCTTTGCAATTTCCGATATTGGTTACATCCACTTTCACAGTCAGGGTTTCATTGTCCTGGATCTTTGCATTACTGATCTGCAAATTCGTATAAGTAAAATCCGTATAAGAAAGACCATATCCAAACGGGAACAGTACAGGCATATCCTTGGAAGTATAATAGCGGTATCCTACAAACACACCTTCCCGATATTCGGATCTGTCATTTTCTCCGCCATAAAACAGATAACAGGGCGTATCCTCCAGACGTAATGGGAAAGTTTCCGGCAGGCGTCCGCTGGGGTTTGTCTTTCCATATAGAATATTAACAGCAGCGCTCCCAACCGCCTGTCCGCCAAGATATACTTCTAAAACAGCCTTCACCTTGTCAATCCACGGCATTTCTACAGGAGCCCCATTATGCAGGATTACGATAGTATTTGACTGTACTGCTGAAATCTCTTCAATCAGCCGATTCTGGCACTTTGGCATTCTAAGATGTTTCCGGTCATAGCCTTCTGATTCAAAATTATCCGGGAGGCCCGCGAAAATTACTGCCGCCTCTGCCTGTTTGGCCACCTTTATTGCTTCCGTTAATAGTTCTTCATCCGTTACATCTTCCCTGTCGTCATATCCTTGTGCATAGATTACAGAACCATTATCCTTTACGGTTTCCCATGCAGACTCCACTTTAAAACTATTGATATGGGAACTGCCTCCTCCCTGATATCTGGGCTTCGCCGCATATTTTCCAATAAATGCGGCTTTACAGCCCTCTTTAAGAGGAAGTATGTTATCTTCATTCTTTAATAAAACGATACTTTCTTCTTCAATCTTCTGTGCAACTGCATGGTCTTTTTCGAGGTTGAATACGGCGTCTGTATCTTTGTTTTCTATATAGCGGAATATAATTTCCAAAAATTCTTCACAGGATCTATCCAGAACAGCCTCTTCCAATGTCCCATTTTTTACCGCTGCGACGATCTCTCTGTCTGTACTCCCTCCGGAAGACGGCATTTCAAGATTGCACCCTGCAAGGAGAGATTGTACACGCTCGTTCATGGCGCCCCAGTCCGTCATAACATACCCGTTAAATCCCCACTCTTTCCGCAGCACATCTGTAAGCATTTCTTTATTTTCACAGAGATATGTCCCATTTAATTTGTTATAGGAATTCATGATCGTCCAGGGCTTTGCCTGTTTCACCATTCCTTCAAAGGACGCCATATAGATTTCACGCAAAGTCCTCTCATCCATCACCGAATCACTGGTCATGCGGTGAAATTCCTGATTATTCGCCAAAAAATGTTTGGGACTGGTTCCTACATGCCTGCTCTGCACACCCTGTATATAGGCTGAAGCCATTTCCGAAGAAACCAGAGGATCCTCGGAATAATATTCAAAATTTCTTCCACACAGGGGCGAGCGTTTGATGTTCATTGCCGGGCCAAGTATCGTACTGATATTCTCTGCCTGGCACTCCATTCCTAAAGTCTCTCCTAAAAGTTTTGCCGTTTCCCTGTCAAAGCTTGCCGCAACAGCACAGCCTGCCGGAAAGCATACCGCCTTGATACTTTCGTTCATCCCCAGATGATCTGCCGCTTCTTCCTGTTTCCTGAGACCATGAGGTCCGTCAGAGACCATCACAGACGGTATGCCAAGTCGCTCGATTCCTTTTGTATTCCAGAAATCAAGACCTGAACACAGCGATGCTTTTTCCTCCAAAGTCATCTTAGAAACAAGTTCTCTAATTCTTTCCTGTTCCATAATACCTCCCGCTTTCATTTTATTTTGTCTGTTGTATGGAATCTTAACATATGAAAATAATTGAATATTGTAAAATAATGTTAGAAATTATAAAATGCTATCTTGTTTTTTATGGTTTTTAACCATATACTATAAACAGAATATTTTGGATGCCCACAGGAGGATAAACAGATGGATTATGTTTCTATGTGTAAAAATTTCTTTGCAGCCACTAATATTCCTGTAAGCCTGTTAAAAGACGGCCAATCTGTGTATTCGGCTTTGGGAGAAATGTTATCCATAAATACGGTATCTCACTGGACGATATACCCGCCCCACCGCAATCCCAGTTTTCAGGCTTTTTCGCCTGACATTGAATATGGAATGGTGGAGATCGAGGGAACCGGCTATGCCCTGATCCTCGGCCCTGCGTTTAATGTGACGGTAACGGAGCAAATCGTCCGGCAGTTTATGCGTGAGACTGTGGTTCCGCTGGACTATCGGGAACAGCTTACCAATTGTCTATGTTCGGTCCCAAGAATCAGCCATCTTCAATTTGCCAGATATCTTGCTTTTTTCCATCAATGTCTGAATCATAAGGAGGCTGATCTGCAGGATTTTTATACGGAGGATGAGATTTATACCAGAAGCAGAAACGAACGTCAGTTAAATGCAATGGTGGATGATTTAGAAAATGAAAATTACCATAACTCTTATCATTTTGAATTGGAAATGTATCACCTGATAAAGGAAGGGGATGTTGCCGGACTGAAAAAGTTCTTAACCGAGAGTAAAATGATATTAAAAGAAGGGAAAATGGCCCCTACGCCGCTGCGGCATACCAAAAATATTTTTATAAATGCAACCACAAAAGCAGGGATGTTAGGCGCGATTCCAGGCGGAGTAAACGTAGAAAAAGTTTACCAGCTTATTGATCTTTATATTCAGGAATGCGAACAGCTTCAGACGATTGAAGAAATTACCAGCCTCCAGTATATGATGGTCATAGATTTCTGCCAAAGGGTAAATGAAATGCATATACCCTCCGGTATTTCTTCCGAGGTGTACCAGTGTATGAACTTTATACGGACGCACACCAACGAATCCATCTCTGTCGATGATGTAGCAAAGCATGTACACCGGAGCAGTTCTTATATGATGAAACGATTTAAAGAAGAACTGGATATCCACATCGGAGCTTTTATTACCCGGTGCAAACTGGAAGAAGCCAAAAGCCTGCTTGCGTACAGTAAAAAAAGCCTGGCCGAAATCAGCAGTTACCTCTGTTTTTCCAGCCAGTCTTATTTTCAAAATGTATTTAAGAAACAATATGGAATTACGCCTATGCAGTACCGGAAAAAGGTACAGCCGCAATCGACATGAGAATAAAAACAGACAGGCATGCCTGCTGAATCAGCATTGCATACCTGTCTGTTCTTTTATCTTTTTATATTGTTTGCATACTACTTCGCCGCATTCTGCCTACACCCTATGGGCAGTCCGCCAATCTTGCGGCAACAGACCCGCCCTGGACTTAAAGAAACGGCTGAAATAATTAGCGTCCTCTATTCCGACCATGATTCCGATCTGCTTTATGGTCAGGGCGGTGGATTCCAAAAGTTGTTTTGCATTTTCTATCTGCAGCCGCAGAATATATTCTCTCGGGGTGCAGCCGACATATTTGCGAAAGAGCCGAATCAGATGCGGCTTGCTGATGCCGGAAAAGTCAGAGAGGTTATCCAGGGTAAGATGCTTATGATAATAATTTTGTATATAAGTCAGCAGATAGACCAGATTTTCCGGTACTCTGCTGACAGATTTTTTGTAAAAAGGAGCGGAGGTCAGAAGCAGGGTCAGAAGAGAATTAATTTTCTGCGAAATCAACAGTTCACGATAGGGCGTCAGTCCGGTATACAGTTCTACCAGATCTTCCAGTTGTGTCTGGAAATTTCCGTCAGTAGGCTGATGAAATTTCAGATAGTCATTTTTCGCAAAAAGCTCAAAGAACTCGTCCGACAAATAACCGTTAAAATGCAGATCCGCATGCGTCCAGTGGGAAGCCCCGGATTTATAGTAATGCGGCTTTCGGCAGTCAATCAGGAAGCCTTCGCCCTTTTTCAGAGTATAGGTTTTCTTTTCATATTCTAATACGCCCTTTCCTTCATAAGTGAATGACAGCAGATATGAACTTTCGTTCGTGCGTTTTGTGTAATATTTTTCTCTGGAATGCATATAAACAAAGGTTCTGATAAAAAACAGATTTTTTGCATTTTGATCCGAACATGGGGCGAACAGAGCTCTGTAGGAATATCCATCCAGACAAAAACTGCCGTTAAACAAAGAGCTTGAGCCATCCGGCAGCTCAATGTAATGATGAAAAAGATTAGACGGCGTAATAGGGGTATCGGAAGTATTTAATTGCAAATGAGCATTATCAAACAAGGTCATATCCTCCTTAAGAAATGATAATATTGTGCTAGTTCCTGATAAATTATGATAGAGAAATTTGTCTGGAAATCCGTTATTTTTATTATAGCAACAATGAAAACTTTTTACAAGAATAAGGAGCTTCCTGTATAATTCAAATATAGGGAATTCCAAGAAAGAGGGTTGAGAAAAAAATACCTCAGAGTAAAATAAGATTACTGACTTTGGAGGTTAGTAAAAATCTTAGGTGTTAGTTAATAAATGGGTTGATAAAACAAAAAAGGGTTGCATTAGAACA
>CAJUTU010000057.1 GCA_910589385.1 uncultured Lachnospiraceae bacterium | reverse complement strand
AGAACACCAGCCTTCCAAGCTGGATACGTGGGTTCGATTCCCATCACCCGCTCTTTACTGTAAGATATATTGTAAAGAGCCTAAGAAAATGAAAGATGGGGATATTCATTTATGAGTCTGTAGCTCAGCTGGATAGAGCAACGGCCTTCTAAGCCGTAGGTCGAGGGTTCGAATCCCCCCAGGCTCGTTATGGTGGGTATGGTGCAGTTGGTCAGCGCGTCGGATTGTGGTTCCGAATGTCGTGGGTTCGAGTCCCACTACCCACCTTTCCCAGCAGGAAGATGCATCTAAGTACAGATGTGAATATAAGTCTTTGATGGGCTATCGCCAAGCGGTAAGGCACAGGACTTTGACTCCTGCATTCGCTGGTTCGAATCCAGCTAGCCCAGTTCATGTGACAAGGTCACAGATAATTTAATATATTATGGGCGTGTAGCTCAGGTGGTAGAGCACTTGACTTTTAATCAAGTTGTCCGGGGTTCGAATCCCCGCACGCTCATTATTTTTGAAAGAATCCAGGCGAATCAGCCTGGATTTTTTGTGGGTAAAATCATAAAACATTGACAATATACATTTTTGAAAATATACTTAAAGAAACGGTAACAGGGAACGTGTAGATTAACCGCAGAATGGCAGAAAGGGGACGGAAGATGAATTTCTTAGAAGAACGTATTTTAAAGGATGGTGTTGTAAAAGAGGGGAATGTCCTGAAGGTAGACAGTTTCTTGAACCACCAGATGGATATCGAATTATTTGACAAGATGGGAGAAGAATTCAAACGGCGTTTTGCGGAAAAGCCGGTCAATAAAATTTTGACAATAGAGGCTTCGGGGATTGGGATTGCCTGTATGGCGGCAAGGCACTTTCGCGTACCCGTTATTTTTGCTAAGAAAACGCAGAGTATCAATCTGGACGGTGATATGTATGTGGCTGAAGTGGAATCCTTTACACACAAATGTAAAAATAATGTGATTGTATCAAAGAAATTTTTGAACGAAGAAGATCAAGTGCTGATTATAGACGATTTTCTGGCAAATGGATGTGCATTGCAGGGGATGATCCAGATTACACAGATGGCAGGGGCGACAGTGTCTGGTATTGGAATTGCCATTGAGAAAGGCTTTCAGTCAGGAGGGCGTATTATCCGGAATCTGGGATTCCAGCTAGAATCGCTTGCAATCGTGGAAAGCATGGATGTGAAGAGCGGTGCGATAAAATTTCGTGAGCAGTCTTGAGTATGAGAAGCGAGTTCCTTTAGAATGATATTTGTACAAAATAGTAAAAGTTTAATTTGGGTTTTATTCGAGTCAGGGAAAGGGAAAGCGGCGAGGTGATTAGATATGTCAAAAAATGCAGAAATGATTCAACAAATAAAAATGGTGAAAAGTATTCTGGTTTCCAAAGAACTCAGAGGAGATGACTGGGAAGAGATGCAGGCAGCAGTCGGAAAGCTGGAAGAAGTAGTTTCTTATATTAATGACTGCAGTGGAAAGGGGATTCAGTTTTGACTGGGGGGGGGGCTGTCGCTTTGACGAATGAAAAATCGTGAAGCGACAGCTTCGTTTTTGCTGTTTTCGTGATAAAATTTCTGAAAAACCTTTGGCAAAGGTATGAAAAAAGGCTCAACTCCTGTCTTTTAGAGTTAAGCCCTGGTATATGGAGTATACGGGATTCGAACCCGTGGCCTCAACAATGCGAATGTTGCGCGCTCCCAACTGCGCTAATACCCCGATTATAACGGTACTCTGACCGCTTCCTGACACATTATAGCACAATCTGTAGAAAAAGGGAAGAAAGTATTGTGGATTTTTAGGGTTAAACTTGAAAAAAATACCTTGACTTTCTGAAAAAAACGTAATAAACTAATCTAGCGTGCATGGAAATGCATTATATTTTTGTGCGCTGAAATTTTGGATAATCATTCATTATCCGCAGCCCTCTCCGCATGATGTACGATACTGTGCAGGATGCGGAGTCAACGAAAGAATCGTAGGAGGTGAAAAGGAATGCCAACATTTAACCAGTTAGTTAGAAAAGGACGTCAGACTTCTGAAAAGAAATCTACAGCACCGGCACTTCAGAAAGGATACAATTCCTTGAAAAAGCGCGCGACAGATGCTTCCGCACCGCAGAAGAGGGGTGTGTGTACAGCAGTGAAGACCGCTACACCGAAGAAGCCGAATTCTGCTCTGAGGAAGATTGCCAGAGTACGTCTGTCTAACGGAATCGAAGTAACAAGCTATATCCCGGGCGAAGGACATAACCTGCAGGAGCATAGTGTTGTTATGATCCGTGGAGGAAGAGTAAAGGACCTGCCAGGTACAAGATACCATATCATCAGGGGTACGCTCGATACCGCAGGAGTTGCCAAGAGAAGACAGGCACGTTCCAAGTATGGCGCAAAGAGACCTAAAGACGCTAAAAAGTAATATGAAACTACAAAGTTAAATCGTATCACAAACAGAACTATGATTAATCGTAGGCTGCGGATTAAATAAATGTGTCAGGTGAGAAAAGAATGCCAGGCACAGACAGGTCCTCCGCGCCACGAGCACATGCAACGCGATTTCCATAGAGAGACACATGTGAGTACCGATGATTTAATCTCCGGTTATCCCGGAAAACCATGATTAAGGAGGGAAGGACCGTGCCACGAAAAGGACATACTCAAAAGAGAGATGTATTGGCGGACCCAATATACAACAATAAAGTTGTTACCAAGCTTATCAACAACATCATGCTGGATGGTAAGAAAGGCGTAGCACAGAAGATCGTATACGGAGCCTTTGAAAGAGTAGAGGCAAAAGCAGACAAACCTGCTATTGATGTATTTGAAGAGGCGATGAACAACATCATGCCTGTACTGGAAGTGAAGGCAAGACGTATCGGCGGCGCTACTTATCAGGTGCCGATCGAAGTAAGAGCTGACAGAAGACAGGCTCTGGCTCTTCGCTGGCTGACCATGTTTTCACGCAAGAGAGGCGAGAAGACGATGCAGGAGAGACTGGCGAACGAGATTTTAGATGCGTCCAATAATACAGGGGCATCTGTAAAAAGAAAAGAAGATATGCACAAGATGGCAGAGGCGAATAAAGCATTTGCACATTATAGATTTTAATGTTGCAGTAGTTTAGGAGGAAAAGATTTTGGCTGGAAGAGAATACCCATTAGAGAGAACCAGGAACATCGGTATCATGGCTCATATTGATGCGGGTAAGACAACACTGACAGAGCGCATCCTTTACTATACCGGTGTAAATTATAAGATTGGTGATACTCATGAAGGTACTGCTACCATGGACTGGATGGAACAGGAACAGGAGAGGGGTATCACAATTACTTCGGCTGCTACGACCTGCCACTGGACTTTAGAGGAAAAGACAAAAACCAAAGAAGGCGCTTTGGAACATCGTATCAACATCATTGATACTCCGGGACACGTTGACTTTACCGTAGAGGTAGAGCGTTCGCTTCGTGTACTGGACGGCGCTGTCGGTGTATTTTGTGCAAAGGGCGGTGTAGAACCGCAGTCGGAAAATGTATGGCGTCAGGCTGACACGTACAATGTACCAAGAATGGCGTTCATTAACAAGATGGATATTCTGGGAGCAGACTTCTATAATGCAGTAGAGCAGATCAGAACCAGGCTTGGCAAGAACGCAATTTGTCTTCAGCTGCCGATCGGCAAGGAAGACGATTTTAGGGGAATCATTGACCTGATGGAAATGCAGGCTTACATCTATAATGATGAAAAGGGCGAGGACATTTCTGTCGTAGAGATTCCGGAAGAGATGCAGGACGAAGCAGAACTGTATCGTTCTGAATTAGTAGAAAAGATCTGCGACTTAGACGACGACCTTATGATGGAATATTTAGAGGGGAATGAGCCGTCTGTTGAGGATCTGAAGAGAGTGCTTCGTAAGGCGACCTGCGAATGCACCGCAGTACCGGTATGCTGTGGTACTGCTTATAGAAACAAAGGTGTTCAGAAGCTTTTGGATGCAATCCTTGAATTCATGCCGGCACCGACGGATATCCCGCCAATCCAGGGCGTGGACGCAGATGGAAATGAGGTTGTAAGACATTCATCTGATGATGAACCATTTTCCGCACTGGCATTTAAGATCATGACAGACCCGTTTGTAGGAAAACTCGCTTACTTCCGGGTATATTCAGGAACAATGAACTCCGGTTCATATGTACTGAATGCAACAAAGGGTAAAAAAGAACGTGTTGGCCGTATCCTTCAGATGCATGCCAACAAGAGACAGGAACTGGATAAGGTGTATTCAGGAGATATTGCGGCGGCGATCGGATTTAAGCTTACCACCACAGGTGATACGATCTGTGACGACCAGCATCCGGTAATCTTGGAGTCCATGGAATTCCCAGAGCCGGTTATCGAGCTTGCGATCGAGCCGAAGACCAAGGCATCTCAGGGAAAACTTGGAGAATCTCTTGCAAAACTTGCGGAAGAAGATCCGACATTCCGTGCACACACCAATCCGGAGACAGGACAGACAATTATCGCAGGTATGGGAGAACTCCATCTGGAGATTATCGTAGACAGGCTTCTGCGTGAGTTTAAGGTAGAGGCGAATGTAGGAGCGCCACAGGTTGCTTACAAGGAATCTATCACAAAGCCGGTAGAAGTAGACAGCAAATATGCGAAGCAGTCCGGCGGACGCGGCCAGTATGGACATTGTAAGGTGAAATTCGAACCTATGGATGTCAACGGAGAGGAGACTTACAAGTTCGAATCTACTGTAGTCGGCGGCGCGATTCCGAAGGAATATATCCCGGCAGTAGGAGAAGGCATCGAAGATGCAATGAAGTCCGGTATCCTTGGCGGATTCCCGGTAGTCGGTATCCACGCGAACGTATACGATGGTTCTTACCATGAAGTCGATTCCAGTGAGATGGCATTCCACATTGCAGGTTCCCTTGCGTTTAAGGATGCAATGAAGAAAGGATCACCGATCCTTTTGGAGCCGATCATGAAAGTGGAAGTTACAATGCCGGAAGAATATATGGGCGATATTATCGGCGATATCAATTCAAGGCGTGGACGGATTGAAGGTATGGATGACTTAGGCGGCGGCAAGATCGTACGTGCATTTGTACCGTTGTCCGAGATGTTCGGATATTCCACAGACTTACGTTCCAGGACACAGGGACGTGGTAACTATTCGATGTTCTTCGAAAGTTATGAACCGGTTCCGAAGTCTGTAATGGAAAAAGTATTATCGAATAAAAACGATTAAATATGAGAAAAGGCTTGAAAAACCTATGACTTTGAAATATAATCAAGGATAGCCGAGTAAAAAATCGAAACATTTTAAAAATGCCTGAAAAACAGGTGATATTATTAAGGAGGATATTCAAAATGGCTAAAGCTAAATTTGAAAGAAACAAACCACATGCTAATATTGGTACCATCGGCCACGTTGACCATGGTAAGACAACTCTGACAGCAGCGATCACAAAGGTTCTGTCTAAGAGAGTAGAAGGTAACGCTGAGGTAGCTTTCGATAACATTGATAAGGCTCCAGAAGAGAGAGAACGTGGAATTACAATTTCTACAGCTCACGTTGAGTATGAGACAGGCAACCGTCACTATGCACACGTTGACTGCCCGGGACATGCTGACTATGTAAAGAACATGATTACAGGAGCTGCTCAGATGGATGGTGCTATCCTGGTTGTAGCTGCTACAGACGGAGTTATGGCTCAGACAAGAGAGCATATCCTTCTGTCCCGTCAGGTAAACGTACCATATATCGTAGTATTCATGAACAAGTGCGATATGGTAGACGACGAAGAATTGCTTGAACTGGTAGAGATGGAGATCCGTGAACTTCTGGACGAATATGAATTCCCAGGAGATGACACACCGGTTATCCAGGGTTCTGCTCTGAAAGCTCTGGAAGATCCAGACAGCGAGTGGGGCGACAAGGTTATGGAACTAATGGATGCTGTTGATGAGTGGATCCCGACGCCAGAGCGTGATACAGATAAGCCATTCCTGATGCCGGTAGAGGACGTATTCTCTATTACAGGCCGTGGAACTGTTGCTACAGGCCGTGTAGAGCGTGGAACACTGCACGTATCTGACGAAGTAGAGATCATCGGTATCCATGAAGATATCCGTAAGACTGTTGTAACTGGTATTGAGATGTTCCGTAAGCTGCTTGATGAGGCTCGTGCAGGTGATAACATCGGCGCTCTGCTCCGTGGCGTACAGAGAACAGAAATCGAAAGAGGTCAGGTTCTGATTAAACCAGGTACTGTAAAGTGCCATACAAAGTTTACATGCCAGGTATACGTGTTGACAAAGGATGAAGGTGGCCGTCATACACCATTCTTCAATAACTACAGACCACAGTTCTATTTCAGAACAACAGACGTAACAGGCGTTTGCGAATTGCCATCCGGTATCGAGATGTGTATGCCTGGAGATAACGTAGAGATGACAGTAGAATTGATTCATCCTGTAGCTATGGAGGAAGGTCTCCGTTTTGCTATCCGTGAAGGTGGCCGTACAGTAGGATCTGGTACAGTAGCTAAGATCATCGAGTAATTCATCACAGGCCAATAGGCAGGTACGCAATACCGCAACCTTTGTATACTACAGGGGTTGCGGTTGTTTTATTCTATAGGAAACTTTGCTAAAAGCCTGCTTTTGTTTGTTATGGTGCAGTTCTGGCTGCATGGGCGTTTAGTTACAATATTTACAGGAGATTAAATATGAAGATAGGAATAGGAAATGATCATTCTGCATTGGATCTGAAGGCTGAGATTATAGAGTTTTTGGAACATATGGGACATCAGGTCATAGACTATGGTACAAATTCCTCCGAAAGCTGCGACTACCCGATATATGGGGAAAAAGTAGCACATGCAGTGGCAGACAAGGAGGTAGACTGCGGTATTTTGATCTGCGGCACCGGTTTGGGAATTTCCCTGGCAGCGAACAAGGTGAAAGGAGTCCGTGCAGCGGTCTGCAGCGAACCATTTACTGCAAAAATGGCAAAGCAGCATAATAATTGCAATATCTTAGCTTTTGGAGCCCGGGTCGTAGGGGCAGAACTGGCGAAAATGATGGTAGATGCGTGGCTGAATACAGAATTTCAGGGCGGGCGCCATCAGCACAGGGTGAATCTGATAATGGATATAGAGAATAGGGAAAACAGTAGATAAGTAATGTGCCCAAATGTAATCCTGCTGCATACAATAATAATATAATGTGTGAAATGGAAGTGGGATCATGGAAGGAAAACTGCCATATTACATGGTATATCCAATACCGTTCCTATATGACGACGAACGGCTGGAACGGAGAGATTATGAGTATATGAGAAGCCTGTATCCAGATGCGGCAAAACGGGTCCTCCCGTATGTGGAAGAAGAGTGCGATCGGTGCGAGGGCCCATGCAGTATGATGTATGATGAGTACCCAGACCGTCTACAACTCCGTATGATGGGAAACCGGATTTATAACAAGGTGAAAGATAACGAAAGAATATTCTGTGAAAATGAGGAAAGCGCCGATATTAAAGATGTGGAAGGGCAGCAGAGGCACCAGGGCCGCCAGGACTGGCTGAGGGATCTAATTGACATTATTCTGTACCAGGAGTTGTATAGGCGCCGAAGTGAGAATCGCCGTATGAGGCAGAAATTTTACTGAAAATAGGAAGACATATGAAAAGGAAAAATATTATTTTTATCGGAATGCCTGCTGTCGGGAAAAGTACGGTTGGAGTTGTAATTGCAAAAAGGCTCGGGATGCGGTTTCTGGATACGGATCTTTTAATTCAGGAACAGGAAGGGAAACTGCTGCGTGATATTATTGCAAAAGCCGGCGAGGACGGATTCCTGAAGATTGAAAATCAGGTAAACCGGGAGGTCGATGTGGAGAATACGGTCATCTCTCCTGGGGGAAGCGTGGTCTACTGTAAGGAGGCCATGCAGAATTTCAAAAAAAACGGGACAGTCGTATATTTAAAAGTGTCTTATGAGACAATAAAGAAGAGGATCAGAAATCCACAGCAGCGTGGAGTTGTATTAAGGGAAGGGCAGAGCCTTAAGGATCTTTACGATGAACGGACAAAGCTTTTTGAGGCTTATGCGGATATTATAATCTGCGAGGATGATCTTTCCGTAGAGCAGACAATAGAAGCGGTTCTGCATAATTTGACGCCCCCATATCCAGGGTGAATAGTAAAAAATGTAAATAATACAGTGCAAATAGGAGAAAAGGATTTTACAAATCCCAATTTTGTGGTATACTATACTAGATTTTTTAAAATCATGTAACAATATCGGATAATCGAGGTGCGATATGGAGCAATATGTAATCAAGGGTGGGAATCCACTGGTAGGGGAAGTTGAGATCAGTGGAGCCAAGAATGCTGCACTGGCGATTCTCGCCGCAGCAATTATGACAGATGAAACGGTATTGATAGAAAACCTTCCGGATGTCAATGATATTAACGTAATGTTGGAAGCAATCGCAGGGATTGGCGCAACAGTCCAGCGTGTGGACCGGCATAAGGTGAAAATTAATGGAGGTACGATAACAGATTTTAATATTGAGTATGATTATATAAAGAAAATCCGGGCGTCCTATTATCTTTTAGGTGCACTGCTTGGAAAATACGGCAGGGCAGAGGTTGCGCTTCCGGGCGGATGCAATATCGGAAGTCGGCCAATAGACCAGCATTTAAAGGGATTCCGTGCCCTGGGGGCAGAGGTGGATATTGAGCATGGAAAGATTGTGGCAGAATCAGACCATCTTCGGGGGACACATTTATATTTTGACGTGGTGAGTGTAGGGGCTACGATCAACGTTATGATGGCGGCAGCCATGGCTGACGGGCTTACGATCATGGAGAACGTGGCGAAGGAGCCTCATGTAGTAGACGTTGCGAACTTCCTGAACAGCATCGGGGCCAATATCCGTGGGGCTGGGACCGACGTGATCAAGATCCGCGGAGTGGATTCTCTGCATAAGTCGGAATATTCGATCATTCCGGATCAGATTGAGGCTGGGACGTTCATGTTTGCCGCGGCAGTTACAAAAGGGGACGTGACAGTACTAAATGTGATTCCAAAGCATTTGGATGCTACGATTTCCAAGTTAAATGATATAGGCTGCGAGATTGAAGAATTTGATGATGCCGTGCGTGTAGTTGCAAAGGGCAGGCTTCGCTCTACACAGGTGAAGACATTGCCTTATCCCGGATATCCGACCGATATGCAGCCGCAGATCGGGGTAGCATTAGCTCTGGCAAAAGGCACCAGTACGATTACCGAGAGTATTTTTGAAAACAGATTTAAGTACTTAGATGAATTGGCAAGGATGGGGGCTGTGATCAAGGTAGAGGGAAATTCTGCAACCATAGAAGGTGTGGAGAAGTTTTCCGGTGCAAGGATCAGCGCGCCAGATCTGCGGGCAGGAGCGGCGCTTTGTATCGCCGGACTTGCGACAGACGGAGTTACGATCATTGACGATATTGAATATATCCAGAGAGGATATGAAAAGTTTGAGGAGAAGCTGAGGAGCCTTGGCGGCGTGATCGAAAGAACCGCCAGTGAGAAGGAGATACAGAAGTTTATTTTAAAAGTAGGCTGATTTTGGCAGATACTTTTTACAACTATGTATTGACAATCAGGACAATACGGTGTAAAGTTTTATTTAGCCCGAAAGTAAGACGCTAAGGAGAAGACCGCGGTGGGGCAATACAATTAAATATCATAAACTTTCTCTTATTCAGAGCAGTGGAGATACAAAGGATCTGTGAAGCTGCGGCAACCCTGTGAGAACGGAAGGTGCCAACCTGAGCGAGCAATCGAACAATAAGAGGATTGTTAGAATATAAAACAGTCCGCTTCTTGTAGACTGTTTTTCTTTTGCTGGACAGCAAAGCAATCATAGGCTACAAAAGAGAAAGTTCAAAAAAGGAGAGGATTGAAATGGAAAGACACTTATTTACTTCAGAATCAGTAACAGAAGGACATCCGGATAAAATGTGCGACCAGATATCTGACGCTATTCTGGACGCGCTCATGGAGCAGGATCCAATGAGCCGTGTAGCATGCGAGACCTGCACTACGACAGGGATCGTGATGGTTATGGGAGAGATATCTACAAAGGCTTATGTAGATATGCAGAAGATCGTACGCGATACGGTACGGGAGATTGGTTATACCAATGCGGAATATGGATTTGATGCAGAAACCTGCGGCGTACTTACGGCAATTGACGAACAGTCGGCAGATATCGCTCTTGGTGTGGATAAGGCATTAGAAGCGAAGGCAGCAGAGCCGTCCGAGGAAGATATTGACGCAATCGGCGCAGGTGACCAGGGAATGATGTTTGGCTATGCATCAGACGAGACAGAAGAGTATATGCCATATCCGATCGCTTTGGCACACAAACTTGCGCTGCAGCTTACAAAGATCAGAAAAGACGGAACCCTGGCTTATCTCCGTCCGGATGGAAAGACCCAGGTAACTGTAGAGTACGATGATGCAGGAGAGCCGAAACGCCTGGATGCGGTAGTACTTTCTACACAGCATGACCCGGATGCATCTCAGGAGCAGATTTTTGCCGATATCAAGAAACATGTATTTGATGAGATCATCCCGGCAGATATGGTAGATGAAAAGACAAAGTTCTTTGTAAACCCGACAGGACGTTTTGTGATCGGGGGTCCTCATGGAGACAGCGGACTGACAGGAAGAAAGATCATTGTAGATACATATGGCGGAATGGCACGCCACGGCGGCGGTGCATTTTCCGGAAAGGACTGCACGAAGGTAGACCGCTCCGCAGCTTATGCGGCTCGTTATGCAGCAAAGAATATCGTTGCGGCAGGACTGGCGAAGAAATGTGAAATCCAGTTATCCTATGCAATTGGTGTGGCACAGCCGACTTCTATCATGGTAGATACATTCGGTACAGGCAAGGTATCCAACGAGCGTCTGGTAGAAATCGTACGTGAGAATTTCGATTTCCGTCCGGCAGGTATCATTAAGATGTTAGAACTCCGCCGTCCAATCTACAAGCAGACAGCAGCTTACGGACATTTTGGACGTAATGACCTGGATCTGTCATGGGAAAGGCTTGATAAGGTAGATGTGCTCAAAGCATATCTGTAACAATAAAAATTCAATAAAACAACGGGCTGAAACCTTGCGGGGGCAGCCCGTTTTGTGTTACTGTAAGGGGTAGGAAAAATGGGTAGAAAGGAATGACGGAAGTTATGAAGCTGAAAACCAAGCTGATCATCGCATTCATGGCAATGATGATCCTGCCTATGGTATTCCTTATTGTGGCAAGACGTATGTTTGAACCAAGGGAAATCGGCGAGGTTCAGCAGATGTTCCTGATCATTGTGTTTTTTACTGCGGCGCTGCTGGTCTACTGGGTTTACCGGACGGTTTCTGTCCCGTTGGCTAAGCTGCAGGAGGCGGCACAGAATATTAAGGACGGCAATCTGGATTTTGAGATATCGGCGGAGGCAGATGATGAATTTGGGGAGCTTTGCCGGGATTTTGAGGAAATGCGGCTCCGGCTGAAAGCGAATGCGGAGGAAAAGATAGAATATGACCGGGAAAATAAAGAACTGATCAGCAATATTTCCCATGATCTCAAAACACCGATCACAGCAATCAAAGGGTATGTAGAGGGGATCATGGACGGCGTGGCAGATACGCCGGAAAAAATGGACAAATATATCAAGACGATATACAATAAAGCGAATGAGATGGATTTGCTGATCAATGAACTTACGCTGTATTCCAAGATTGATACGAATCGGATCCCCTATAATTTTACAACTATTTCGGCAAAGAATTATTTTCTGGATTGCGCGGAGGACTTGTATCTGGAACTGGAATCAAAGGGGGCAGAATTTGAGTATCATTGCTATCTGGAAGAGGATTCAAAAGTGATCTTAGATCCGGAGCAGCTTCGGCGTGTGATTAATAATGTGATATCCAATTCTTTGAAATATATGGACAAGCCGAAAGGGAAAATAACAATGAATCTCAGGGATGTGGGGGATTTTATCCAGGTAGAGCTGGGAGATAACGGAAAGGGGATTTCCGCAAAGGACCTGCCCTATATCTTTGACAGGTTCTACCGGACAGACGCTTCCCGAAATTCTTCAAAAGGAGGAAGCGGTATCGGGCTTTCGATCGTAAAGAAGATTGTGGAGGAGCATGGGGGGAATATATGGGCAACCAGTGTAGAAGGCAGTGGGACCATTATGTATTTTGTAATCAGAAAATATCAGGAGGTACCGATGGATGAGTAAGCGGATTTTGATTATTGAAGATGAAGAAAGTATTGCGGATCTGGAAAAAGATTATCTGGAATTGAGCGATTTTGAGGTCGAGGTCGCCAATGACGGAGAAGTGGGGCTGAAGCAGGCGATGGAAGCAGACTTTGATCTAATCATTTTGGATCTGATGCTGCCGGGAGTAGATGGGTTTGAAATCTGCCGGAAAGTCCGTGACAGCAAAAATACCCCGATCATTATGGTTTCGGCTAAAAAAGATGATATCGATAAAATCAGAGGATTAGGACTTGGGGCAGACGATTATATGACGAAGCCCTTCAGCCCAAGCGAGCTGGTAGCGCGTGTAAAAGCGCATCTGGCAAGATACGAACGCTTAATAGGCAGCAATATAGAGGAAAATGAGATTATAGAAATTCGTGGACTGAGGATCGATACCACTGCGAGGCGCGTGTGGGTCAACGGGGAAGAACGCTCCTTTACGACGAAGGAATTTGATCTGCTCACATTTCTTGCAGGCCATCCGAACCATGTATACACAAAGGAAGAACTGTTCCGGGAAATCTGGGATATGGAATCGATCGGCGATATCGCGACAGTGACCGTGCATATTAAAAAAATCCGCGAAAAGATTGAGTATGATACATCCCATCCACAGTATATAGAGACAATCTGGGGAGTCGGATACAGGTTTAAGATGTGATAAAGTAAATATTAAGAGAGCTTGAGGGAAAAAACATGATCACCAGTATATCAAATCCCAGAATGAAAGAACTCGCGCAGATGCAGAGGAGAAGCCGGGCACGGAACCAGGCAGGGGTTTTCATCGTGGAAGGCCTGCGTATGGTCCGGGAGATACCTTACGAACGTCTGGAGCAGCTCTATGTAACGGAAGAATTTTATGACAGATATAAGACGGAGCCTATTTTCTCTGCCAAAAAGGAGTTCGTGTCATCCCAGGTATTTGAATATATTTCCGATACAAAGAATCCACAGGGGATTCTGGCTGTTGTGCGTCAATATAAATATTCAGAAGAGGAGGTCGTCGCTAAAACAGGATACGGGGAAGGGACAGGCAGAAAACGGCCTGCGCACATCCTTGTTCTGGATAACCTCCAGGATCCGGGCAACCTTGGTGCCATGTTCCGTACCGCAGAGGCGGCAGGGGCCACGGGGATCTTATTGAGCCAGGACTGCGTGGACATCTACAATCCTAAAGTCATACGCTCTACAATGGGCGCCATATTCCGGATGCCTTTCGTGTATGTTGAAGACCTGCCCACACCCATTGAAAACTTGAAAAAGCAAGGAATCCACGTATATGCCGCCCATCTAAAGGGAGGACATACTTACGATAAAGAAGATTACACGAAAGGAACGGCATTCCTCATAGGAAATGAAGGAAACGGCCTGAGGAAAGAAATTGCCCAATGTGCAGACACATGGATACAGATTCCGATGGAAGGTAAGGCCGAGTCATTAAATGCAGCCACAGCCGCAGCCATATTGATGTATGAAGTAAGCAGGCAGCGCAGGTCATTGCTTATAGACTGAGAAAGATACAGCTCATTCAAAGAGCGGCCGCCCAGCCAGTGTAAGCAATGACTTTTGCAATCACCTATTGAATTTGCCAACCCAATATGTTATTGTATTTCCCAGAGTAAAAGAGTAAACTTGACAGCAAAAACTGTCTGAAAGCAGTGTGTCAATATGAGGAGGAGAGTAGCAAACTATGGATTTAAAAGGAAGGAATTTTTTAACTCTGAAGGATTTTTCAAAGGAGGAGATTCTATATCTGCTTGACCTTTCAGCAAAATTAAAGGACAAGAAGAAAAAAGGAATCCCTGTAGATTACTATAAAGGGAAGAATGTGGCATTGATCTTTGAAAAAGACAGCACACGTACGCGCTGTGCATTTGAAGTGGCGGCACATGATATGGGCATGGGTTCCACCTATCTTGGCCCTACAGGCTCCCAGATGGGGAAAAAGGAGAGTATTGAGGATACGGCACGTGTACTGGGCAGGATGTATGACGGTATAGAATACCGTGGATTTGGCCAAAGTATTGTAGAAGAGCTTGCCCAATATGCAGGTGTCCCGGTCTGGAACGGACTGACCAATGAATTTCATCCGACGCAGATGCTTGCGGACATGCTGACCATCCGTGAGCAGTTCGGAAGATTGGAAGGAATCAAGCTGGTATATATGGGAGATGCAAGGTATAACATGGGCAATTCCCTGATGGTTGCATGCTCAAAGCTGGGGATGCATTTTGTTGCATGTACCACGAAAGACTACTTCCCAAGCCAGGAATTGGTAGAGCAGTGTAAAGGTTATGCAGCAGAGTCGGGGGCGACGATCACGCTCACAGAGGATGTGGAGTCAGGCACAAAGGATGCGGATGTCATTTATACGGATGTGTGGGTATCCATGGGAGAGCCGGATGATGTGTGGGAAAAGAGAATCCGGGAACTGACCCCTTATAAAGTGACAAAAAAGGTTATGGAAAATGCAGGAGAACAGGCGATTTTCTTACACTGCCTGCCGGCATTCCATGATCAGAAGACAACGATCGGAAAACAGATGGGTGACCGGTTTGGAATTGAAGATATGGAAGTGACGGATGAGGTGTTTGAATCCGTACAGTCTAAAGTGTTTGATGAAGCAGAGAACCGGATGCATACGATCAAAGCCGTGATGATTGCTACATTAGGCGAATTTGAGGAATGAAGAACAAAAGACGGCAGGCACCGATAGAAAGTGCCTGTCTTTTTTCGAAACTGAGGTGGAAAGTTTGAAGGCAGAGATTTTAAGGCTTCTTCGTGAGAGCGGAAGTTATGTGTCCGGGCAGCGTCTATGCGAGGAACTTGGCGTATCGCGCACGGCAGTGTGGAAAGTGATCAACCAGCTAAAAGAGGAAGGCTATCATGTGGAAGCAGTTCAGAATCGTGGGTATCGGATCTTGGATATCCCGGATGTGATGTCAAAGGAGGAACTGGAAAGCCTTCTTGCAGGGAAAACCAAATGGGCAGGCCAGGAAGTCTATTATTTTCCAGAGACAGATTCTACCAATATCCGTGCAAAACAGCTCGCGGAAAGCGGAGCAGCCCATGGAACCTTAGTGGCTGCAGACAGGCAGACGGCAGGCAGGGGCAGGCGTGGCAGGGGCTGGGAATCACCGTCCGGATGCAGTATCTATATGTCGATCCTGTTAAGGCCAAAGTTCCTGCCGGCCAAAGCGCCGATGATGACCTTGGTGATGGCTTACAGCGTGGCAGAATCCCTTCGGGCATATACCGGCTTAGATATACAGATTAAATGGCCTAATGATGTTGTGCTGAACGGAAAAAAACTGGTAGGTATCCTGACCGAGATGAGCACAGAGATTGATTATATCAATCATGTGGTGATCGGCGTAGGGATTAATGTGAATATGGATTCCTTTTCTGAGGAAATTGCGAAGACCGCAACTTCTCTTCGGATGGAGATGGGAAAAACATTGAAACGAAGTACATTGATCGCAGAGATCATGAGACGGTTTGAGCAGGATTATGAGGAATATGTGAAAACAGGAGACCTGTCCGGAATCCGGGAGGCATATGAACGCCTGATGGTAAATTATGGGAAAGAAGTGCGTATACTCGGAGCGCAGGAGCCTTTCCAGGCATTGGCCCTGGGAATCAACAATAATGGAGAACTGCTGGTCAGGAAAGAAGATGGAAGCGAGGAGGCCGTTTATGCCGGAGAGGTTTCGGTAAGGGGTGTATATGGATATGTATGATGAGATTGTGTTATGTGCCGCCAGTTCTTATGAGCGTAAATTTTATCTGAATCCGGAATTTGATGCCCTGCCGGAAAGCATACGGCAGGAATTGCAGGTCATGTGCGTGATGTATACGGAGGATGTGGGCGGCATTCTTATGGTAGTATTTGATGAAGATGGAAACCTGGAATTAAAGGTGGACCATAAAGAAGACGATTTTATATTTGACGAGATTGGCAGTGTCTTGAAGATTAAAGAAATGCAGCAGAACCGGAGAGAGCTGTTTGAATCTCTGGAATTGTTCTTTAAGGTGTTTTATCTTGGAGAAGGGATGGAGATAGACTGAGATGTTATTGACAATTGATGTGGGAAATACCAATATAACAATGGGTGTGTTCGATGGAGAAAAATTACTTGGGACGTTTCGGATGACAACAAAACGTCCGAGGACTTCTGATGAATATGGATTTATGATCTGTGGTATTCTTGAGCACAGAGATATCCATGCAAAGGAGATTGACGCAGTTATCATTGCGTCAGTCGTGCCGGATATCATGCATTCATTGACCAGCGGCATTATCAAGTACTTGAATGTGCGGCCGTTGATCGTTTCGGCAGGAATTAAGACCGGAATCCAAATTGTGACGGAGAATCCGAAGCAGATCGGTCCGGACCGGATCGTGGATGCTGTGGCGGGATATGAGTTATTTGGCGGCCCTGTCATTGTGATAGATTTTGGAACAGCCACTACTTATGACCTGATCGGAAAGAACGGGACTTTCGAGGCAGGGGTCACCGCTCCCGGCATTGAGACCGCAGGACGTTCACTATGGGGAGGGGCGGCTATGCTTCCGGCGATAGAGATCCGCAAACCAGAGTCTATACTGGCAAAGGAGACTGTCTCAAGTATGCAGGCCGGACTGGTATACGGTGCAATCGGCCAGACCGAGTATATTGTCAGGAAGATGAAAGAAAAGTCCGGCTATATGGATGCTAAGGTTGTAGCTACAGGCGGACTGGGGAAGATCATTGCCCAGGAAACGGACTGCATTGATGAATATGACCCGGAACTGACGCTGAATGGCCTGCGGCTGATCTACTATAAGAACATAAAACGATAGAGTGCATATGTAAAGACACAATGTGAATAGAAATATTATTTTTACAATCATGGTATAAAGAGGATGAGACAGCTTAAAATAGGAAATGTATTGCTTGAAAATGCATATATTCTAGGCCCCATGGCAGGTGTAACGGACCTGCCATTCCGTTTGCTCTGCAAAGAGCAGGGGGCGGGCCTGCTCTGTATGGAAATGGTCAGCGCCAAGGCTATTTTATACAATAATAAAAATACAGAAAGCCTTTTGCAGATCCATCCGGAGGAAACACCGGTGTCCCTGCAATTATTTGGCTCAGACCCGAAGATTGTCAGCGAAATGGCAAAGCGGATCGAAGAACGCCCTTTTTCAATCTTAGACATCAATATGGGATGCCCGGTTCCGAAAGTCGTGCGTAACGGAGAGGGTTCGGCATTGATGAAAGAGCCGAAGCTGGTCTACGATATTGTAAATGCGGTGGTACGCGCAATCCAAAAACCAGTGACAGTGAAAATCCGTAAAGGCTTTGATGACGAGCATGTGAATGCAGTTGAAATAGCCCGGATCGTGGAGGCGGCAGGCGCAGCGGCGGTTGCGGTCCATGGGAGGACGAGAGAGCAGTATTATTCAGGAAAAGCGGACTGGGAAATCATCCGGCAGGTCAAAGAGGCTGTCCGGATTCCGGTCATCGGCAATGGGGATGTCACTTCGGCTGAGCGGGCCATTGCTATGTGGGAACAGACCGGATGCGACGGTATTATGGTCGCGCGGGGGGCGCAGGGGAACCCATGGATTTTTTCTGAACTGCTGTCCTATGAAAAAAACGGGATTTTGCCGGCAAGACCAACTATAGAGGAAATACGCCGTACCATGCTGCGCCATGCCCGGCTGCAGATAGAATATAAAGGGGATTATCTGGGGATCAGGGAGATGCGGAAGCATGTAGCGTGGTATACGAAAGGGCTGTGTGGGGCGGCTCGTTTGAGGGAGAAAATTAATCAGGTTGAGAGCTATGAAGAACTGGAAAAAATCTTGACAGTATTGTAGGTTTTAGTTATAATATTTGAATTGCAAAATATAAGTAGGAATATAGAAGACAGAGGAAAATTCATTACGGAAAAATAATCTCTTAACAGAAGAAAATAGAAAAAGATATTTAATGAAAGAAAGGGAGCAAAAGTAACCATGGCAGAAGCAAAGAAAAGACTACTTACTTATGCAGGATTGAAAGCGCTGGAGGATGAACTGGAAAATCTGAAGGTGGTGAAACGTAAGGAGGTTGCCGCAAAAATCAGGGAGGCCAGAGAACAGGGGGACTTATCTGAGAATGCTGAATATGATGCAGCAAAAGATGAACAGCGTGACATTGAAGCGAGGATTGAAGAACTCGAAGCCATTTTAAAGAATGTGGAAGTTGTTGTAGAGGATGAAGTGGATTTCGATAAGATTAATGTAGGCTGTACGATCAAAGTGTTTGATATTACTTATGATGAAGAGATGGAATTTAAGATTGTAGGCTCTACAGAGGCAAACAGCCTGGAAGGAAAGATTTCCAATGAATCACCAGTAGGCCAGGCATTGATGGGCAAGAAGATTGGGGATGTAGTAGATGTAGAGACTCAGGCAGGGGTTATCCAGTACAAAGTATTGGATATTAACCGTTCCTTGTAAAGTTATTTCGATGTATGATATTGGCAGGAGAAGAAAGGAGAACACAAATGTCCCAGCAGCAGAAGCAGGCACAGGAACCGGATTTGAACCAGTTAAGGAAGGTTCGCCGTGAGAAGTTAGCAGATTTGCAGGCAAATGGAAAAGATCCATTTACTATTACGACGTATAACCAGCAGTATCATAGTACGGAGATTAAAGAAAATTATGGAGAACTGGAAGGTAAACAGGTTTCCATTGCAGGACGTATGATGTCCAAGCGTGTTATGGGAAAGGCTTCGTTCTGCAATGTTCAGGACCTTCAGGGGAATATCCAGTGCTATGTGGCAAGGGACAGCGTGGGTGAAGAGGGTTACAAGGATTTCAAGAAGCTGGATGTAGGCGACCTTGTTGGGATTGAAGGAGAGGTCTTTACTACAAAGACAGGAGAGATTTCGATTCATGCATCGAATGTTGCATTGCTTTCAAAAAGCCTTCAGATTTTGCCGGAAAAGTTCCATGGACTGACCAATACTGATCTGCGTTATCGTCAGAGATATGTAGATTTGATCATGAATCCAGAAGTAAGGGATACATTTATTAAGCGTTCTAAGATTTTGAGTGCGATCCGTAAATATCTGGACGGACAGGGATTTATGGAAGTGGAGACCCCAATGCTCGTGCAGAATGCAGGCGGCGCTGCGGCAAGGCCGTTTGAGACACATTTCAACGCATTGGATGAAGACTTGAAACTGCGTATTTCATTGGAACTGTATCTGAAGCGGCTCATTGTCGGCGGAATGGAAAGAGTCTATGAAATTGGACGTGTGTTCCGCAATGAAGGCCTGGATACCCGGCACAACCCGGAGTTTACGCTCATGGAATTATATCAGGCTTATACAGACTATCATGGTATGATGGATCTGACCGAGAACCTGTACCGTTATGTGGCACAGGAAGTATTGGGAACCATGAAGATTGTATACAATGGCGTGGAGATGGATCTGGAGAAGCCGTTTGAGCGCATTACTATGGTGGATGCCGTAAAGAAATATGCAGGTGTGGATTTCACAAATGTGAAGACCGATGAGGAAGCAAAGGCACTTGCGGACGAACATCATGTCGAATATGAGGACAGGCATAAAAAGGGTGATATTTTGAGTTTGTTCTTTGAGGAATATGCAGAGGAGCATCTGATCCAGCCTACTTTCGTTATGGATCATCCGATTGAGATTTCTCCTTTGACCAAGAAGAAACCGGATAACCCGGATTATGTGGAGCGTTTCGAGTTTTTCATGAATGGATGGGAGATGGCGAACGCATATTCTGAGCTCAATGATCCGATCGACCAGAGAGAGCGCTTCCGCGCGCAGGAGGAACTGTTAGCGCAGGGGGATGAAGAAGCCAATGCGACAGATGAAGATTTCATGAATGCGCTGGAGATTGGGATGCCGCCTACAGGCGGGATCGGGTATGGGATTGACAGGATGTGTATGCTGCTTACGGATTCTGCAGCGATACGAGATGTGCTTCTGTTCCCGACGATGAAAACGCTTGGTGGAAAAGACCAGTAAAATCAAGGGTTTGCGGTACTTGGACTTGTAAACTACAACAAATTTACAACAATTTTACAACGCATAATGAAGAATAATAAGCGTTAATGAATAGTTGTACTCATAAATCCAATTCAATATTTTGTACGATAAGGACATTTTTCTAAAAGAAAATTTTAGGGAAGTGTCCTTTTGTTATGGTCAAAACAAAATAAGAAATGGAGGAAATGAACATGAGTAGTACAGCGTTAGGAGCAGAGAAAGCGATTATTTTTATCAGCGATGCACATGAAAAATTCTACTACGAGAAATTGAAAGAGGTCAGGTATCAGGACGTATACCACAAAGCACTTGTATATTGTCTTGGTATCAGCGATGACACAAGAAGAAATATCAAAAGTA
>CAJUTU010000056.1 GCA_910589385.1 uncultured Lachnospiraceae bacterium | reverse complement strand
TTGACGTGTATTTGAACCTGCTCCCCCTCAAATGGAGCTACACGGTTGCAAAAAGTGTAAACTGTCCGCAGGGTAAACCGCTAAAAAAAGTGCAAGCCCCTGAGATGGAACATTTCAGGGGCTTCTCTACCGATATCCGTCAATATCCCAGTCACTTCCTTATAAGGCATCGTATATCTCTGCGAAAGATACCGCATGGATGCAGCCAGTTCCCCGTCAGGACCGCCAAACTGCGATATGATCACCTGGGCCAGCTCTGGATTTGTCTGTTTGATCTTCACCGGATACTGCAATCTTTTTTCATAACTCCACATAAATCAACATCCCCCTTCCTGCCATGGCCATGGCTCGCTGGTCCAATTCCATTTTTCAGAATCAGAGTAGATTACGGTATCTACAGTTAGAGGGCCGTAATTTTCTGCGTATTCTTTCAGCGCCTCGTTGCGCATATGGCTGTATTTCCGAAAATACTCCATTGCACTCTCATCGCATGGGTGTGTGTCCAGATACAGCTTCACATCATCCACCGCAAAGCTGACCTCATTGATCAGTTTCATTAAATCTTCTCTGCATGCACAATTTCTCATTGTTTCCAGCCCCCTCTCCCAAGAAATGGTTTATTCAGATCCTCAAAGATGGTGCCGGCCTGGAAAGCTTCGCATAGATCGTAGATATCCCCCCATGTCTGCCATGGGACGTAGGCCATGGCGAGCGCCATACCATGAA
Source organism: uncultured Lachnospiraceae bacterium (assembly GCA_910589385.1). GTDB lineage: Bacteria > Bacillota > Clostridia > Lachnospirales > Lachnospiraceae > Schaedlerella. The sequence goes on along the minus strand of CAJUTU010000056.1, from coordinate 20,200 downwards.
GTCTGTCTTCCTTCTTGCATCCACAGGATCTGGAAGCCTCTCTGCCTCTGCGTTCCGTGTTTTCTCTTGCTCCACAGCATTCCTGTTCTGATTGCGGAGAAGGTGTGCAGCAAGTATCCTCCCCACGCTGCATACTGTCTGCCCTTGACCGTGGATTTGCTGCATGGCAGCGGGCTTCTGTCTGGGGCATTGTGCGCTGCATACCATATCCTGAGCCGCAGGACTGACGCATATTTCCCTGGCGTCCATAACGCATATTGTTCTGGTAATTCGGCATTTGCGGTAACTCCTTCCATAGATTAGGTTTACAATATATATTATGGAAGAAAAATAAAAAGGTTCCTTTCACGAATCGTCACTTATCGGATCAGTTCATCCAGTGAAATTTCTAAGATTTCAGAAAGACGGATCAGCGTATCAAGATCACAACGCCGGATATCTTTCTCATATGTAGAAATGGCCTGCCTGGAAATGAACAGCTTGTCTGCTAAATCCTGCTGCGTCATATGGTGCAGTTTACGGTAACGCCTAAGATTTGTTGAAAAGTGATTTATCATTTGTCTGTCCTCTTGCTTTAGCGTATTAATATACCATAAGTATAGTATTGAGTGGAAAACATGTAAATAAGGGTAATGCGATACCTGAAACATGAATATTTCATATATCCTAAAATAATTATGGTTTAGGCCGGAGGCAGGAAAATACTACTTTATTATATAGCGTGCTATGAAATAAAACGCAGAATTTCAAAAGATATAAAACATTTGTATTATAATGCGTCTTTTTGATTTTAGGAAATGAGTTGTTTTTATAAATAAAAAAAGCTATAATAAAATACGAAATGAGTTTTTGTGGAAATCAATCTTGAAAGTATGCAGGCTTTCGGGATTTTCCAGTAAAATCATAATGCATATTTTCCTGTTATGGTCGTGGGAAATGACTTTTTGGAAATAATAAAAACTGCGAAGGCAGATAAGACAAAATGAAAAAGCGAAAAGCTATACTTATTGGCTTGTTGATATTCGATAAAGTACGATATACAATTTATAAAATACAATTATGTGATATTTATAACATACAAAATTATGAGATATTTAGGAAATACAAATGAGAGATTTTGAATACGGGGTAAAGGAGATAAGAATTTATGTGTGGGTTTGCAGGATTTGTGGGGGAGGTTGAGAACCGGGAAGAGGTGCTCGTGAATATGATGAACACCATTGTCCACCGGGGCCCGGACAGCGAGGGGAAGTATGTGGATGCGGATGCGGCTCTCGGATTTCGGCGGCTGAGTATCATCGACCTTTCTGAGGTGGGAGACCAGCCTTTATATAATGAAGATAAGAGCAAAGTCCTGGTATTCAATGGAGAGATCTACAATTATCAGGAATTGCGGAAGGAATTGGTGGCTGCAGGCCATATTTTTACGTCAAATACAGATTCAGAGACACTGGTGCACGGATATGAGGAGTGGGGCGAGAAATTTGTGGATCGTCTGCGGGGAATGTATGCATTTGTGATCTGGGACAGGAAGACGAAAAAACTATTTGCAGCCAGGGACATTTTTGGCATCAAGCCCCTCTATTATGCGCAGATGAATGGGACACTGCTGTTTGGCTCAGAGATCAAATCCTTTATGGAGCACCCTAAGTATGACAAGATTTTCAATGAGGATGCACTGGGAAATTACCTCTCTTTCCAGTTTGTGCCTGCCAATGAGACATTTTTTAAAGGCGTGTTCTGTCTGCAGCCGGGGCATTATTTTACTTATGAGGATGGACAGATGAAGATCACCCGGTATTTCGAGCCGCATTTTACAGGAGACTGCAAGAAATCCTTTGAGGAAGTCGTGGAGGATGTGGAAGCGGTCATGAAAGAGTCTGTGGAGAAGCACAAGATCAGCGATGTGGAGGTGGCCTCTTACTTGTCCAGCGGTGTGGACTCCAGTTATCTGACCTATCTAGGGCAAGTGGACCGGACGTTTACTGTGGGATTTGACGAAGGAAAATATAGTGAGATCGGAGATGCCAAAGAATTCGCGGCAAGCATCTGCATGGAGAATGATGCCAAGGTCATTACACCGGAGGAATATTGGGAACGTCTGTCGGATATCCAATACTATATGGACGAGCCGGTAGCGGATCCGGCGGCAATTGCTTTGTTTTTTCTGAGTGAAGAGGCATCGAAGAAAGTGAAGGTGGTGCTCTCAGGCGAAGGCTCGGACGAATTATTCGGGGGCTATAATATTTACTGCGAGCCGTTGGAGCATACAGGATTTAATAAGATTCCCATGCCGGTCCGGCGTTTCCTTGGGAAGTTCGCGGAATACTGCCTTCCCCGAAGGATGAAGGGCAGAGGATTTCTGATGCGCCATGGAAAGACGCTGGAGGAGCGGTATTTTGCAAATGCTACGAATATTTTTACGGAGCGGGAGGCTGATAAAATCCTGAAGAAGGGGTGTAAGCCAGGGATCCGGAAAGTGACGGCGCCTTTATATGAACGTGTCAAAGATAAGGATCCTGTGACGAAAATGCAGTATGTGGATCTGCATCTTTGGCTGGTACATGACATTTTGATGAAGGGCGACAAAATGGGCATGGCCAATTCATTGGAGGTGCGGGTGCCGTTTTTGGACAAGAAGGTGCTGGAACTGGCACAGACCCTGCCATTGGATTATAAGGTGCGGGCGCCGAAGACCAAAGTCGCGCTGCGCGGGGCTGCGGAGAAGGTCATCCGCAGCAAGACGGCGGAAAAGAAGAAGCTGGGATTTCCGATCCCCATCCGGGTATGGCTCAAAGAAGAGCAGTATTATCAGAGAGTGCGGGAAATGTTTACTTCGGAGGCTGCCCGGAAGTTCTTTAATACGGAACTTCTGGTGAAAATGCTGGATGGACATAAGAATGGGAAAAAGTTCAATGAAAAGACGGATGACAGCCGGAAGATTTGGACTGTATATATCTTTTTGGTGTGGTATGACCGGTTCTTTGGACATGGCAAACCAGTACATCCGGCGGCAGGGAGAGTATGATATTCCTAAGTATCGCATGAGGATCTTAGGAAACAGGATTACGATGAACAGTCAGTTTGTGAAGCAGATTGGTTAGGGGCTGCAGGAGATTTACATGCAGTTCCGCACAAGATTAAGGGGAGACAATATGAAAAGCAGGACTGTGCAGCCATTGAGGCGGCGTGAGCAGAGGGCAGGGCTGGAGCAGGGGAGTTCCGGATATACCGGCCGGGGGACGCGGACACAGACGGCATCTGGACACAGAAAGACGGCCCAAAGGACAGGATATCATACATCCGATGTGCGTCATAGCATATATGGCTCATATTATGGGGCGGCTGATGCCGGGATGTATGATGAAGTGCGGGGGGATGAAGGGGACAACAGGAAAAAGAAAGGGATCCTGTCACGGATTTTTGTGACAGACGCGCAGTATTTTGATTATGACCTTTTGCTGGGCATTGTTTTCCTGATGTGTTTTGGCCTGGTCATGCTTTATAGTACAAGTTCCTACACTTCCGGTGTGTTTTATTTTGCAAAACAGGCTGTCATCGGCGCAGCGAGCTTCGGAGTTCTTTTGTTTGTGTCCAAGATAGATTACCACCTGTATGGCGCGTTTTCTTTTGAAATCTATCTTTTTGCACTTTTCCTGATGGCTCTTGTGCAGACGCCGCTTGGGGTGACGGTCAACGGCGCCAGGCGTTGGATCGGGATAACGGAGAGCCTGACATTCCAGCCTTCCGAGGTCATGAAGATTGCCGTGATCCTGTTTATTTCCTATGAGCTGTGCCGGCTGGGGAACAAAGCCCATAGCTTGAAGGAGGGCGGCATTCGGATTTTCCTGTTTGGCATTGTGGCGGCGGGCGGAGTAAGAGTTTTAACGGATAACCTGAGTACCGCGGTTATTGTGATGGCGATTACGTGCATTCTCTATTTTGTCGTGCATCCCAAATTAAAACCATTTCTGGCAATGCTGACAGGGGCCGGGCTTCTGGTGTATGCTATGATAAGGTTTTTGTCTACTTCACTTGCTGACAGCGACAATTTCCGTTTCCGGAGAATCCTTACATGGCTTGACCCCGAGGGCAATACAGATACCGGCGGGTTTCAGGTGATGCAGGGGCTGTACGCCATCGGCTCCGGCGGATTCTTCGGGAAAGGCCTGGGGAACAGCACCCAGAAGCTGGGGGTGATCCCGGAAGCGCAGAATGATATGATCCTTGCCATTGTCTGTGAGGAGCTGGGGGTGTTTGGCGCGATCATCATCTTAGTGCTGTTTGGTTTCCTTTTGTACCGCCTGATGTTCATTGCGAGAAATGCGCCGGATTTATATGGCGCGCTTGTAGCTACAGGGATTTTTGCACATATTTCCCTGCAGGTGATCTTAAATGCCATGGTAGTGACGAACCTGATCCCGACTACCGGGATCACGCTGCCTTTCATTAGTTACGGTGGAACTTCCATCCTGTTCCTCATGACAGAGATGGGGATTGCGCTGGGGATTTCCAGAAAAATAAAACTAAAAGAAAATTAAAAGAAAACCAGAGGGCAGCTTTTCGGTGTCCTGCCCTGTCTTCTTTGCCGGTTTCTGAAAAAATGTCTTTTCATACAATGAAAAGTGTGATATAGTAGAACGTAGTAATGAAAACTATGTGAAATAGAAATTTAGTCGGGGTGAGGAAGATGAGTTATAAAGTGATAGTTGACAGCTGTGGAGAACTTCGTGATGAGATGAAAGAGAGCGGGCTGTTTGAGACAGCCCCATTAACGATGGAGGTTGGCGGAGTCCGGATCGTGGATGATGTATCTTTTGACCAGACTGACTTTTTGAGAAGGGTTGCTGAATGTACGGAGAGTCCGAAGTCCTCCTGTCCGTCACCGGAAGAATATATGAAAAGGTACTGCTGTGATGCCGAAAGAGTGTATGTGGTGACACTGTCTGCAGAGCTGAGCGGCTCTTATAACAGTGCGGTGCTCGGAAAGAATTTATATATAGAGGAGTATGGAAAAAAAGAAATCCATATTTTTAATTCCTGCTCTGCATCCATCGGCGAGACATTGATTGCCATGAAGATCCAGGAATGTGAAGAAGCCGGGATGGCATTTGCCGAAGTGGTGGACACCGTAGAGCGCTATATTACAGGGCAGCATACGTATTTTGTACTGGAGAACTTAGATACCCTTCGAAAGAATGGGAGGCTTACAGGGATTAAATCTCTGATGGCGGGGGCGCTGAATATCAAGCCCGTCATGGGATCTACGCCAGAGGGCGCTATTTACCAGATGGGGCAGGCAAGGGGTATGAAGAAAGCGTTGTCAAAGATGGTGGAACATATTGTGGCGGAGGCAGAGAAAGCAGAAGAGAAAATCCTGGCTATTTCTCATTGCAATTGCCGGGAACGCGCCCTGGAAGTTGAGAAAATGATACTGGAAAAGATGAAAGTAAAATCTAGTTTTATTATCGATACGGCAGGTATCAGCAGTATGTATGCAAATGACGGCGGAATTATTGTTGTAGTCTGAAGAAAAGTGTGATATACTGGACGCCGGAGCGCCTAAGAAATTGTTTTGAGTACCTAAAAGGAGATTGAAAGATGAGTCAGGAGAAGATAGACCGCCGGAAAGAAGAGAAGGCGAACAGAAAGAAAAATATGGCAAAGCAGCGCAGGATGAATGTCTTACGCAAGGCAGTGCTGGCAGCGGCCGGGCTCGTGCTGGTAGGATGGCTTGGATATTCTGCGTACGATACCTATGTTGCAGATAAGAACCGAGAAGTTACGGTGGTGGATTATAATGCCATTAATGAATATCTGAACGGCCTGAGTAATTAAGGCGGAATCTGGCTGTTATGAGTAGAAACATTACAATAGCAGGAGCGGGGAATGTAGGTACACAGTTTGCTGTGCATTGTGCTGAAAAAGGTTACAGGGTTACGGTTTATAGTTCTAAACCAGAAAAGATCCATAGGGAACTTACTATTGTGAATGAGGATGGCGAGGTGCTGCATCAAGGAACGATCGCAAGGGCTACAAGTGACCCTGCCGCTGCTTTCCAAAATGCCGACGTTATCTTTATTACCGTGCCTGCAGCGCTGATGGAGCATCAGGCCGCAATGATAGAACCTTTTGCAGGGGCAGGCATGAAACTCTGTATTGTTCCTGGAACTGGCGGAGGAGAGTGTGCGTTTAAAGGATGTATCGAAAAGGGGGCTGTTCTTTTCGGCGTTCAGCGTGTGCCGAGCGTTGCAAGATTGGTTGAGTATGGTAAGACTGTCCGGGCGGTTGGATACCGTGGCGAAATGTTTGCTGCCGCCCTGCCGCATAAGGATACGAAAGAGTGCTGTAAGCTGATCGAGGATATTTTCGATATCAAGACTTCGCCGCTCCCAAATTATCTGAACATTACATTGACGCCATCCAATCCCATCCTTCACACGGCCAGATTGAAAAACTTGTATGGTGATTATCAGGCGGGGCGTGTATACGAGAACGTACCTTTGTTCTATGAAGACTGGAATGATGAGGCTTCTGTGCTGCTTTTGAAATGCGATGAAGAGGTTCAGAAGCTTTGCCGAAAACTGAATATGTTTGACCTTTCTTATGTAAAATCTCTCCGTGTCCATTATGAGAGTCCTACAGCAGAGGAGATGACGAAGAAAATTTCTGGTATTGCTGGATTTAAAGGGCTGTCCAGTCCGGCTTTGGCAGTGGAAGGCGGCTTTATTCCAGATTTAGGGTCCAGATATTTTACGGCAGACTTCCCATACGGGCTTTCTATTCTGGTGCAGATTGCTGGACTGGCAGGTCTGGACACCCCCAACATGAAGGAAACCCTTAACTGGTATTATAGTATAGCTGGGAAGCGGAAAGAATTTCGCTTTTCTGATTATGGAATTGACACATTGGAAAAGTTTATAGAGTTCTATAGGATGTAACAGGGAATGCAGGTTTTGAAGAGAAACTTTGCATCCCTTTTTATATATGCAGGCAGAGGGTTTTCAAGCCCAATAAGCATGTGAAATTTCAAAAAAAATTTTCCTGTCTTTGGTGGGAGAATGGTAAATTAATGAGTTGCTTTGACAAGAAAAAGCATGACTCGTCAAAAAAATATCAATAATGAAAAAGTGTAGTATTTTGCAAAAGTAAAACAAGAAAGAATTGATTTTATAAAGAATATCAGAAATAGAACATATTAAAAAAGAACGGGAATTTGTCCGATTTGAAAGCGTATCGAACAGTTTCCGTTCTTTTTTTGTGAAGGCTTCAGAGCTTAAAAATATGAAAAAAAGGGTTGAAAAAGGTGGTGATGTGGGTTACAATGGTTGCAGGTGGTAAAAAGTGGTGGATAGTGGGGTGGAATGGAGAGAAAGTGGTGCCTCATGTTGACAGAAGGAGTTCCGGATGTTACTAGGAGAATTTAATCACAGCATAGACGAAAAAGGCCGATTGATCATACCGGCAAAGCTCCGTGAAGATTTGGGCGAGAGTTTTGTAATCTGCAATGGACTAGAAGGATGTCTGTTTGTGTATTCTCAGGAAGAATGGAACAAATTTGTCGCAGAACTAGAAACCTTACCACGAATGAACAAAGATGCCAGAATATTTAAACGCTATTTTTTTGGAAGCGCTTCGGAAGGAAGCTTTGACAAGCAGGGGAGAGTGCTTGTGCCTCCTTCACTGAGAAAAGCGGCACATCTTGAAAAGGACGTTGTCCTTGTGGGAGTTCAGGATCGTGTGGAGATTTGGGACAGAGACCTTTGGGAAGAGAAGAGTACCGTCAGCGAAGAGGATCTGGATGCAATTGCAGAACGTATGGAAGCAATCGGGATCAGGATCTGACAATACGGTAAAAATAGTACCTCAAGGGCTGGTGCATCATGGCATGAACCATAAACTTCAGTGCAGTCATGTACCAGGAACAGATCAAAGCCTTATTAATAGGAGGATATGATGGCATTCCAACACATTTCTGTGTTATTACAAGAGACGGTAGATGCGCTGGCGGTGAAGCCGGACGGCATCTATGTAGATGCCACACTGGGCGGAGGCGGACATGCCTTTGAAGTGTGCAGGCATCTAAGCGATAAGGGGAGATTCATAGGGATAGATCAGGACGCTGCTGCAATAGAGGCAGCAAGTGTCCGCCTGAGTAGTTTTGGGGACCGGGTCACGGTGATCCGAAGTAATTACTGTGACATAGGAACCCGGCTTAGGGCTGTCGGAATTGAAAAAGTCGATGGGATTGTTCTTGATCTGGGTGTATCCTCGTATCAGCTTGATGCAGCTGAGCGAGGATTTTCTTACCGGCTGGACGCGCCTTTGGATATGCGTATGGATCAGCGGCAGGGCCAGACAGCCAAAGATATTGTCAATTCTTACAGTGAGGCAGACCTGTACCGGATCATCCGGGATTATGGAGAAGACAGGTTTGCGAAGAACATTGCGAAGCATATCGTAATGGAACGTGAAAAAGCACAGATTGAAACGACAGAACAGCTCAACGAAGTGATCCGGCATGCCATTCCGATGAAAATCAGGAAAGCCGGCGGCCATCCGTCCAAGCGGACGTTTCAGGCAATCCGGATCGAACTGAACCGGGAGCTGGAAGTGCTTGCAGGCACATTGGACGAGATGATCGGCATGCTGAATCCAGGCGGGAGGATTTGTATTATTACTTTCCATTCCCTGGAAGACCGGATTGTAAAGAGCGCCTTTCGGAAACAGGAAAACCCCTGTACCTGTCCAAGCCATTTTCCAGTCTGTGTATGTGGGAATGTATCAAAGGGGAAGGTGATCACCAGAAAGCCAATCCTTCCTGGAAAGGAGGAACTAGAGCATAATAGCCGCTCGAAAAGTGCTAAGCTGAGGGTTTTTGAACGGTGTTGAGGGATGCGGTGGGACCAGATCAGAAAGCCTATATGGGTTTAAGCAGGCTTTGGATAGGGTTCATGGCAGAGTTTGAGGAACTGCCGGAAGTAAATTCAGCAGGCGGATCAGCTGCGAGATTGTTTTCAGGAGAGTTTCTTATATAAACGGAGTATATAAAATAGACGATGATGATATCGTATTTATCAGGAAGGGGAGCTCCTGATAAAAATCATAAGGTATAACGAAAGGGGTGTGGGACGATGGCAGCAAGAAGGATGGTTTCTTATGCAGATTACGGAAGAAAAGCCAGAGGGAACCGGAGCGGACAGGCCTATGTATATGGGAGTGCCGCGCGGCAGCCGGAAGTTCTGCCCATACGTGCGCCGGTTGGGGAATTGGAGCACAGACAAAAGACAAGCAGCCAGGTTCTTAAGAACAGGAGGCGGGCATTGAGTATCAATGCGGCTTATGCGTTTTTTTTAGCATCCGCAGCGGTCACTGCCGTAGTGATATGCTTTTTGTACCTGAGCCTGCAGTCCGAGACCGTCATAAGGTCAGAGAATATCACAGCACTGCAGAAAGAACTTGCAGAGTTGACAGAGAAGAATGACGCGGCATTACAGGCGGCGGAGGATTCTGTAGACCTGCAGGTTGTGTGGGATAAGGCAGTCAATGAATTAGGGATGGTATATGCATCGCAGGGGAGAGTGGTGCCGTATAAAAATCCGACTAACGATTGTGTGAAGCAGTATAATGATATTCCGGAAAATGGCGTTTTGGCAAAATCAGGAAGCTTGAAAGAATAGGGATATGATGATATTCCAGAATAGGATGCTCAAGCGGATTCAGGGAGCCTGAACGAATAAGGAGACAGATGGCAGTAAGAAAACGTAGAAACAGATTCGATTTTCTGACAAAAAAATTTCCAAAGAGGATGCAGGAAAAGCTGGTAATGGTCTTTATGGCGGTTATACTGGCTTTTGTTGCTTTAATTGGCAATATTACCTATATCAATGCCTCCAAAGGAAGTGGGTACTCGAAAATTGTGCTGGAACAGCAGCAGTATGACAGCCGTCCCATTCCCTATAGGAGAGGGGACATCGTGGACCGCAACGGCACCAAGATTGCAGTCAGCGAGCGGGTATACAATGTTATATTGGATGTGTATGTGATGTGCTCGGAAGAGGAGTATATAGAACCTACCATCAAGGCGCTTCGGGATTCCTTTGGGATCCCGGAAGAGACGGTCCGCAAAGTGATGGAAGAACGTCCGGAAAGCCGGTATGAGATACTGGCAAAAAGTGTAGATTATGAAACCGCCCAGGCATTTGAGGAAAAGCTGGAAAATAAGGCAGAAGACGAAAACGGCGAAGAACCAGAGGAATCCGGGGAGGATAAAGAGGATTATTCCAACGTGCGCGGAATCTGGCTGGAGGAGGATTATCGGAGAAACTATCCTTATGATACGCTGGCAAGTGATGTGATCGGATTTGTAGTCGGAGGAAATGAAGGCGCGATCGGGATTGAAAGCGCTTATAATGATATCCTAAATGGAACCAACGGCCGGGAATATGGTTATTTCAACGAGGACGCGTCTATTGAACGGACGGTCAAAGGCGCTAAGAATGGAAATACAGTGGTTTCCACTATAGATGTGACATTACAGCGTATGGTGGAGCAATGTATCCAAGAGTTTAATGAGGCGCATGCCGGCGAGGTGCGCCCAGGAGAACTGGGCAGTAAAAATACCGCAGTCATCATCATGGATCCGAATACGGGGGAAATCCTGGCAGAGGCTTCTTATCCTTTTTTTAACTTGAACGATCCAAGGGATCTTTCCATTCTTTATCCAGAGGAGACCTGGAATGGAATGACCGAAGACGCACAATTGGAAGCCATGAATAATTTGTGGAGGAACTTCTGTGTCAGCGATACATTTGAACCGGGTTCGACGGTGAAACCGCTGACTGTCGCAGCAGGCTTAGAGTCCGGGACTGTAACCGGCGACGAGACTTATCAATGTTATGGAGTCCTTCATGTGGGAGACTATGATATCAAATGCCATCTGCACGAAGGCCATGGTACAGAGACCGTGCAGGATGCAGTTGCTTATTCCTGCAATGTGGCTATGATGCATATGGCAGAGGTCATCGGGGTGGAAAATTTCCTGCGCTATCAGCATATTTTCGGATTTGGGGAGTATACAGGAATCGACCTTCCCGGGGAGGCTGCCACGGAAGCCCTCCTATTTCAAAAAGAAAATATGCTGGATGTAAATCTTGCTACCTGTTCCTTTGGACAGGGCTTTAATGTGACGATGACCCAGGTGGCAGCGGCATTTGGCTCACTGGTCAACGGCGGATATTACTATGAACCCCATGTGGTCAAGAGGATCCAGGATGAGTCCGGGCGGGTTGTGGAGACCAGGGATCCGGTCCTTCTGCGGAAGACGGTTTCCGCAGAGACCTCAAAGCAGATGAAGCCTTACCTGCGTGCAGTTATGGAGTATGGCACCGGGAGTTCGATCATAGTTCCTGGATATGACATCGGAGGAAAGACGGGGACTGCGGAGAAATTGCCGCGTGAGGACGAGAATTATGTGCTGTCCTTCATCGGATGTGCGCCCATGGAGAATCCGGAGGTTGTTGTTTATGTGGTGATTGATGAGCCGAATGTGGCAAGGCAGGATGACAGCCAATATGTGAGAGAACTGTCCCAGAAGATCATGTCCCAGGCGTTCCCTTATCTGAACATTACGACAGTAGAGGGCTATACGCCGGAGGAAACAGCGGACAATACCGATACTGCGGAAGAAGGGCAGGTTTATACAGAATCAGAGTATGTGCCTTATGACGAGTCTTATGAGGAGACTTATGAAAATGTAGACGGCCCTTACATTGACGAAGAATATGATCCGGATCTGGACGGATGGGCGGAAGGCGCGCCGGTGGAATATTGATGGTATCCTGAACATAGGATGCATAACCTTACAAAAGAGATAATAAGTTGTAAAAATATCTTTTGTAAGGTTTTTCTATGAAAAATAAGACATATAATAAGAAGAAGATGCTTGTCGTATTTGCAGCAGCCTGTATCATTATCCTGGGGCTGATCGGACGCCTTGTCTATCTGATGATCTTTGACGCCGAGTATTATCAGAAAAAGGCAGAGGCCCTGCACGAGCGGGAGCGTGAGATCAAAGCGGCCCGTGGGGAAATTGTGGACAGGAACGGAACGGTCCTGGCGACCAATAAAACTGTGTGTACGATTTCTGTCATCCACAGTCAGATTGAGGATCCGGAAACGGTCATCCGAACCTTGTGCGCGGAGCTGGAGATGGAAGAAGAAACGGTCAGGAAACGTGTGGAGAAAGTTTCCTCCATGGAAAAGATCAAAACCAATGTGGAAAAAGAGGTGGGGGACCGGATCCGTGAATATAACATGGCAGGAGTCAAAGTGGATGAGGATTTTAAACGCTATTATCCTTATGATGAGGCTGCCTCAAAGGTGCTGGGGTTTACAGGCGGTGATAACCAGGGGATCATCGGGCTGGAGGTTAAGTATGAGGATGTCTTAAAAGGAACCAACGGAACTATCCTGACGGTCACGGATGCCAGGGGGATTGAACTGGAAGGCGTGGCGGAGGACCGGGTGGAGCCTGTGGCCGGCAATACCCTGCAGGTGAGCCTGGATTATAACCTGCAGTCTTTTTGTGAACAGGCTGCCATGAAGGTGCTGGAGGAAAAACAGGCGGACAGTGTCTCTGTGATTTTGATGAATCCCCAAAATGGAGAGATCCTTACCATGGTAAATGTGCCGGAGTTTAATCTGAATGAACCGTTTACTTTAAATTCTGATGTAGATACTGCCGGCATCAGTGATGAAGAAAAACAGAATCTCTTGAATCAGATGTGGCGGAACGGCTGCATCAATGATACATACGAGCCGGGTTCTACGTTTAAGATCATCACGTCCACGGCATGTCTGGAGGAAGGTGTAGTCAGCCTGTCGGATACCTTTTCCTGTCCCGGATACCGGATGGTGGAAGACCGGAAGATCCGCTGCCATAAGGTAGGAGGACATGGTTCAGAGACATTTATCCAGGGATTACAAAATTCCTGTAACCCTGTTTTTATTGATATCGGACTACGGCTGGGCTCGGAAAGATTCTACGATTATTTTCAGCAGTTCGGCCTGCTCAGCCTGACAAATGTGGATCTGCCGGGGGAAGCGGGAACCATCATGCACAAGAAAGAAGACATTGGGATCGTGGAACTGGCCACCATGTCTTTTGGACAGTCCTTTCAGATCACGCCTATACAGATGCTGACTACGGTGAGTTCAATCATCAATGGAGGAAGGCGGATAACCCCTCACTTTGGAATGGCGGTACTGGATTCTGACGGCAAAGAGCTGGAGCGGTTTACATATAAGGAGAAAAAGGGGATCGTATCAGAAAAGACTTCCGCGACGATGCGTACACTTTTGGAAAGCGTGGTAGCGGAAGGGGGCGGAAATAAGGCGTATATCGAGGGCTACCGGATTGGCGGAAAAACAGCTACATCCCAGACTCTGCCCAGGAGCGCCCATAAATACATAGCTTCCTTTATTGGCTTTGCTCCGGCCGACAAACCCCAGGTCATCGGTATGGTCGTGATCCACAACCCCCAGGGTATCTACTACGGCGGGACAATTGCGGCTCCGGTGCTTAGGAGCATCTATGACAATGTACTGCCTTATCTGGGCATTGAGAGGGCGCCGGTGGAGAAAGCGGAGGATGGGGAAAATAATGAAGATTAATGGATTTGTATGGTCAATACAGAAGGAAACACAAAGGTTGAAAAAAAAGATTGGATAGGGTATACTGTGGTTAGACAAAATGGGTGCTTTTGGAAAGTTTTCAGGATGAAAGGAACTTTTTAAAAGAATTCAAAAGAGATGAGAGGTGAATGTATGGCAAATCATGTGGTGATACCGGTATTGATTTCATTTGCACTGAGTGTGATCATGGGACCAGTGGTGATCCCTTTTCTTAGAAGGCTGAAGGTGGGGCAGACAGAGCGTGCGGAAGGCGTGCAGTCACATTTAAAAAAGGCTGGCACGCCTACAATGGGTGGTGTGATGATCCTGCTCAGCGTGGTGGCCACATCTTTATTTTATGTAAAAGATTATCCCAAGATCATCCCGGTATTATTTTTGACTGTAGGTTTTGGGCTGATCGGATTTCTGGATGATTTCTTGAAAGTGGTGATGAAGCGCTCGGACGGTTTGTTTCCGGGACAGAAGATGGCGCTGCAGATCGTGGTGACTGCGGTGTTCGCTTTTTACATTGTAAAGGTGGCAGAGATTCCGCTGACCCTGTTGATCCCGTTTTCCGGCGGGCAATATTGGGATATCGGCTGGGTAGCAGTTCCTCTTTTATTTGTGGCTGTCATCGGGACCGTGAACGGGACCAATTTTACAGACGGGCTGGACGGCCTTGCATCCAGCGTGACTGTGCTGGTGGCTACCTTTTTTACGGTAGTAGCTATCGGGACGGAGAGCGGGATTGAGCCGATTACCTGTGCAGTGGTTGGTGCATTGATGGGTTTCCTGCTTTTCAATGTGTATCCCGCCAGCGTATTCATGGGGGACACGGGCTCGCTGGCGCTGGGAGGCTTTGTGGCAGGGACCGCATATATGATGCAGATGCCGCTGTATATTATCATTGTCGGCCTGATCTATCTGGTTGAGGTGGCCTCGGTCATTATTCAGGTGACTTATTTTAAGAAAACAGGCGGAAAGCGGTTTTTTAAAATGGCGCCGATCCACCATCATTTTGAACTGTGCGGATGGTCAGAGACACGAGTGGTCGCTGTATTTTCCATAACGACCGCAATTTTATGTTTAATTGCGTTAATGGGGGTGTAAGTCTATGGACATCAAAGGAAAACAAGTATTGGTATTTGGTACGGGCATCAGCGGGATCGCTGCAGGGCAGCTTTTACTGCTGAAGGGCGCGGATGTGATCCTGTATGACGGAAATGCATCTCTGGATGCGGCGATGTTAAGGGAAGAACTTCTGGAAGGGGCAGAGGGCTCGCTTGTGGTAAATGCGGCGGAGGTTTCCAAGCGGGTGAGGGTCGTTCTTGGAGATTTCCCGGAGGATGAGATGGATTCTCTGGATCTGGTAGTCATCAGCCCCGGAGTGCCCACGGATCTGCCGATCGTAAATGAAATGCGCAAGATGCAGATCCCAATCTGGGGAGAGGTGGAGCTGGCCTATGTATACGGCCAGGGCGACGTACTTGCGATCACCGGGACTAACGGCAAGACGACCACAACGACGCTGCTGGGCGAGATCATGAAGAATTACAGGGAGAGTGTGTATGTGGTGGGCAACATCGGCAATCCGTATGCCTGTGCTGCGGCAGAGACAAAGCCGGAATCTGTGGTGGTGGCAGAGATGAGCAGCTTCCAGCTGGAGACCATACATACATTCAGGCCCAAAGTCAGTGCGGTGCTCAACATCACGCCGGACCATCTGAACCGCCATCATACGATGGAAGCGTATATTGAGGCGAAGAAAAATATTTTCCGGAATCAGACGGAAGAAGATACCTGCGTCTTGAATTATGAGGATGAGGTTACGCGGAAATTTGGGGAAAATACAAAGGCAAAGGTTCTATATTTCAGCAGCAGGCGTAAACTGGAAAGAGGGGTTTATCTGGAAGGCGGCAGAATTATCTGCTGTATGGAGAAGCCGGTGCAGATCTGCCGTACAGACGAATTGCAGCTCCTTGGCGTACATAATTATGAAAATGTGATGGCAGCAGCCGCGATGGCAGCGGCTTACGGGGTTCCGATGGAAGTGATCCGAAGGTCGGTCAAGGCATTCAAGGGCGTAGAGCATCGGATTGAATTTGTAGCCGAAGTGCGGGGAGTGGCGTATTACAATGATTCCAAGGCAACGAACCCGGATGCTGCGATTCGGGGCATCCAGGCGATGAACCGTCCTACGCTTCTGATCGGCGGAGGGTATGACAAAAATTCGACCTATGAAGAATGGATCCGGGCTTTTGGCGGAAAAGTCAAGAAGCTGGTGCTCTTAGGCGCAACAGCGGAGAAGATTGCTTCGGAGGCGCATAAGCTGGGATTCGAGGATACGATCCTGGTAGAGACATTTGAGGAGGCGGTAAAAACCTGCGCGCGTTATGCAGCGCCAGGCGATGCAGTACTGCTTTCCCCGGCCTGTGCGAGCTGGGGGATGTTTAAAAATTATGAGGAGCGGGGAGAGAAATTTAAGGAACTTGTGAAGCAGTTCTAATGTTATATCATATGGATATCAGGAGTGTATTTTTATGCCGAAGTATACATTACCGGACGAGACTCGTCCGTCCCGGAGGGGCAGGGATTACGGGATGCCCTTTGGGTATACTTTATCGGAGGAAGCCCGCAGGGCATCCCGGCGGACATCTTTGCATTCAGATGCGGGTGAAAAGCCCTGGGGGCATGGTGGGAAACGGTATGATTATACGATGCTGGCAGTCGTTTTGCTGCTGGTGGCGGTCGGCTTGGTGCTTTTGTACAGTACCAGCGCGTACAACGGGCAGGTCAAATTCCATGATCCGTACTATTATTTGAAAAAGCAGGGATTTGCAACTGCATTGGGGCTGGCGGGGATGTTTTTTGTCGCCGGGGTGGATTACCATAAGTGGGTGCCTTTGGCAAACCTTGGTTATCTGACAGCAGTCCTTTTATCTGTTGCAGTTATATTTGTGGGAGATGAATACAATGGGTCCAAAAGATGGCTGTCTTTGGGCCCTGTTTCATTCCAGCCCTCTGAATTTGCAAAAGTGGCGCTTATCCTTTTCCTTGCCTGCCTGGTAACAAGGAATGTGAAGACCATGGGAAAATTCAAAACCCTTGTCCGGGTGATGGTTCCTGTGCTTCCGATTGTGGCTTTGGTGGGTGCCAGCAACTTAAGCACGGCAATTATTATCCTTGGGATTGCGGCGGTCCTGATTTTTGTGGCAAGCCCGAAGTATGTGCAGTTTATTGCTATGGCAGCGGCAGCAGTGGGATTTATGGGAGTGTTCCTTGCTCTGGAAAGCTACCGGCTGGAACGTCTGGCGATCTGGAGGCATCCCGAGCAGTATGAAAAAGGATATCAGACACTACAGGGACTGTATGCCATCGGTTCCGGCGGGCTGTTTGGCAGAGGGTTAGGAGAAAGCGTCCAAAAGCTGGGATTTTTGCCGGAGGCGCAGAATGATATGATCTTTTCCATCATCTGTGAGGAATTGGGGCTGGTAGGGGCCAGTTTCATTGTTCTGTTGTTTTTAATATTGATCTGGCGTTTTTTTGTGATCGCTACCCATGCCAAAGATCTGCTGGGGGCGCTGATCGCGTCAGGGGCAATGGCCCATATGATGATCCAGGTGATTTTGAATATTGCTGTTGTGACGAACTCCATCCCCAATACAGGAATTACTCTTCCGTTTATTAGTTATGGGGGGACTTCGGTACTATTTCTGCTGTTGGAAATGGGGCTTGTGCTGAGTGTGTCAAATCTGGTAAAATAGCGGTAATTGATGGAAGTGTTATTATCCAGGATGACCGCAGCAGGGCCATGAGCCGGGGAAGGCTTATGGATTGTTTGTTTTTCGCATTTTATGACAAAAAGGCATAAAGTATGTTTTTTTCCACCTTTCTGAGGCCAGATAAGATATCATGCCAAAAAAGTAGTAGAAAGCAGGAGAAAAATGTATTGCTATAAAACATCGGAGGCCAAAACCCCAAAAAGCAGGGGCGTATCGGAACAGAATGCTTTTATGCGGCCGCCTGTCCAGCTGAAGAAGCTTGGAGAATGTACAGTTGATGAATTGAAGGCGTACCGCTCGCTTTTGTGGAGTGAAGAAAGATTTCAGGCATTTGTCCGGTTCTATCAAGATCAGGAAGTCGGAGAGCCGTCGTATTCCAAGCGTATATTAGATCTGATCCAGAAATTTCAGACACCGCATGTTGTGGAGTCAAGGCAGTATACGTCGAATGTTAAGAAAGCAGCTCAACTGCCGGATTATTTTTATGAAACTCCGGTTGATACGAAAAACCACATATTCAGAGTAGGAGGAAGCTGCCATCTTCAGTTAGGCTTCCGCAGCATTGCTGTGCTGCAAAAGGAACCTGGACAGACACGATATAAGATCCTGAGAGTATTACAGTATTCCAATCACGAAAAGGCTTTTATAGATTGTACAGATACATTATCTATCGATTATCATAGGGATATTGAAAGAAAGTTTGGGAAAGCCATTCAGAATGTAGATGGAGCGAAGGACGATCTGGCCAAGTATATGGCTAAGCAGGAAGCCGCGAAACTAATCTGTCTTATGAACAATGCTGGATCGGAGACTGTAGTATCCGGCGTCGTGACATGTCAGGTCTCAAGCTGCACATTCGCCGCGATGACTGATAGGGATGCATCTTTTTATAAGCCGTGTGGAAGGCGAGGCTGAAAAAATGAAAGAGGAGCAGATTGCTGCTGAATTGGGGATGAAGGAATATGGAATGCCGGCGCTGCACCATACCAGATTCTACAGAGGTCCTGCGGAAGAGTATATCGCCAACCAGCATAATCTGATCGGCATGGATTTTTCGCAGGGAAGGGCTATCGTGTATGGTTCCCAAGGTGAACTGATTCTTCCGGCGGATAGGAGGTTGTCACGGTTTGTGGATTCAGGGGTTAAAAAAATCTTTGCATCTTTCATGGGGATTGTAAAAAGTTTTCCGTACGATCAATTTCAACATATGGATGAGTATGCCCCGTTCTTTCCCAGGATGTTCGGACAGATGAAAAGGATGGTCGACGAACGTACATATCAATCATTGGCAAAGATACCCCATGATGATATTGAGAAGGGGTATAAGCTGGTTGAGAAACGGCTGCCAGGACTCTTGGAACTGTTTTCGGCCTGCGATGCATGCTTCTTCTCTTTCGAGTTAGGAACTCCCTGGGAAAGTATGCCGTGAAAAGATAAAGTGCGAAAAATTTTGCATTTGACGGAGAACATAATTGTTGCTAATATAATTGGGTTATTTTAGGAAAGTGTGGTGAAGGGATGTATATAGACTTATTTGCAGGGTGCGGAGGGCTTTCTTTAGGGTTATATAAGGCTGGTCTGGAAGGCCTGTTTGTTATTGAAAAAAATGAATCTGCTTTCGCTACGCTAAGATATAATTTGATTGAACAACATCAACACTTTCAATGGCCTGATTGGCTAGAGATGTCAAATATGGATATCAATGATTTGATCCATGACAAAAGACAGGAACTTATATCTCTGCGGGGGCAAGTGTCGTTAGTTGTAGGAGGGCCGCCTTGTCAGGGATTTTCTTTAGCTGGACAAAGAAAAAAGAATGATATAAGAAATCAATTAATGAACGCATATATAGAATTTATTCAATTAGTACAACCAGAAATGCTGTTTTTTGAAAATGTACACGGTTTTACGATTGATTTTACAAGTAAAAGCAACCCTAAGAAAAAAGGAATCCCGTATTCTGAAAAACTGGTTAAAGCTTTAAAGAAGGAAGGGTATAATGTGGATTACCATATGATAACAATGTCTGATTATGGTATCCCGCAAAAGAGGGTACGCTTTATATTATTTGGCATAAAAGATGGAGAACCAAAAAAATTCTTTGATAAATTGAAAAGTAACCGTGAACCCTTTTTTTAGGAAAAGGGTTATACTATGCCGGTTACAATTAAAGAGGCTATTAGTGATTTAGAGGAACGGCATGGAAAAATAGAGAGTAAAGATTCCAAAGGTTTTTTTAATGGAATTTATGGTGAGATTGAAAGTCCTTATCAACAGATTATGCGTTCTGAAATGCCAGAAGAAGCGATTCCTGATAGCCATCGTTTTGCGAGACAGAGAAAAGAAACTGTTGATATCTTAATAAAATTAATGGCTATTTCAGATACATTGTTCCGAATAAGTCCCCAGCAAAATTTAGTTGAGGGATTAAAAAAGCGAGGAATAACACCATTAAAGCCTCAAGTTATTTGTCCTACTATAACATCAATACCAGATGATCTTATTCATTATTCAGAACCAAGAATTATGACTGTAAGAGAACATGCCCGTATTCAGAGTTTCCTGGATGATTATGAATTCAAAGGTAAATATACAACGGGAGGGCAATTTAGAAAATCTGAGGTACCGAGATATACACAGGTAGCTAATGCAATTCCGCCAATATTTGCGGAACAGGTAGGGCTTATATTGGTAGTGTCAAGTAATCTATGAAAATCGAGTTGAAAAAATAGGCTCAAACGAAC
>CAJUTU010000055.1 GCA_910589385.1 uncultured Lachnospiraceae bacterium | reverse complement strand
TTGAAAATATAAGGTTTGTAACAAAAAAATAGGTAGTAAATTTGACACTACCTTTTGGAAAAAGGGGATCAGGCTGTGGTAACGGCCCGCGATCCAGAGAAATTGAAAGAATTTTCGGAGAAGTTTCCCGAGACAGCGTTCCTGTTGCCGTTGGATGTGACAGATGAGGGATCAATCCAATCGGCTGCCGCGGCAGCGGAAAAACGGTTTGGCGGGATTGATGTTCTGGTGAATAATGCCGGATATGGTTACCGCGCCGCGGTGGAAGAGGGAGAACCGGCCGATATGAAGCGTCTGTTTGATACAAATTTCTGGGGGCCGGTGGCGCTGATCAAGGCGGTTCTTCCAGGTATGCGGGCGAAGAAGAGCGGAGCCGTCATCAATGTGTCGTCCATTGCGGCGCTGCGCACGGCACCGGGATCGGGGTATTATGCGGCTTCCAAATGCGCCTTGGAAGGACTTTCGGGTGGCCTCCTTGCTGAGGTGGCTCCGCTTGGTATCAAGGTTCTGGTCGTAGAACCGGGGGCATTCCGTACAGACTTTGCCGGTCGGTCGCTTACCCAGTCTGCGATGGTGATCGCAGATTATGAGGAAACGGCAGGCGCAAGGAGAATCGGGAAGGATCTTTCCCACGGCACCCAGCAGGGGGATCCGGATAAGGGCGCAAGCCTGATCATTCAGGCGATCGAAGCGGAAGATACGCCGTTCCGTTTGCTGCTGGGGAGCGACGCCGTAAAATTTGCGGATGATGTGATGGAAAACAGACGAAGAGAATATGGCAAATGGAGAGAATTTAGCTGCGGCTCAGATTTTTAGAAACTACAGGAAAATAACCTGCACAGATTGCGCAGAACGTATAGGGTTATTTCCATACAGTTCTTTCGCGGCGGAAGAGAGGAAGACATGAAAAGAAAAATGATACTGCTCCTGTTTCTTGCCCTTGCCCTGTGCGGCGGATGTTCCGGCCGGCCGGAACATCACGCGGGGGATGACAGCGCTGCTGCCGGAGGAAGGGCAGGAGATCAGATGGACAGAAAACCTGATACAAAAAACATTCCGGAAAATCTGGAACAGGTGCCGGACGGATATTACAGGCCCGCCGAGAGGGGAGGAACCATTGAAAAGCTGACATACAACACCTATGAGTCTATGACTTACGAACAGAAATCGAAGCAGCTTACCAAAACGGCTTATGTCTATCTGCCCTATGGCTATTCAGAGGATCAGCAATACAACATATTTTATCTGATGCACGGCGGTTGGAGCAATGAAACGACCATGCTCGGCACGGATCAGGAGTCACATCCCCTGAAAAACATTGTGGATCATGCGATCCAGGATGGAAAGATGCAGCCCATGATCATTGTCTGCCCTACTTATAATAATGAAAGTCCGGAGGACAGCGGAAATTACAGTCTTGCGCTGCGGCTGACGGACAATTACCACAATGAGCTGGTGAATGACCTGATACCTGCCGTGGAGGGGAAATATCGGACCTTCGCAGAAGGAACCGCGCCGGAGGAGCTTATGGCTTCCCGTGACCATCGCGGTTTCGGAGGGTTTTCCATGGGTTCGGTCACAACCTGGCATACATTCCAGTATTGTCTGGATTATTTCCGCTATTTTATGCCAATGAGCGGAAATTTGACCGGCGATGGACAATTTATGGATCAGATCGTGAGGGACGCAGGTTATGGGTGGGAGGACTTTTTTATCTATGCCATGTCCGGTACAGATGATTTTGCGTATTCTGCGTTTGAGGATCAGATTGAGGCTATGTTGGCGGTTCCGGGCAGCAGCTTCATTGAGGCGGACAACGAATCGGAAGGAAATGTCACTTTCCGGGTACAGGAGGGCGGAACCCACAGCGGGGAATATGCGAACCAGTATTTTTATAATGGGTTATGCTGGTTGTGGAATGAAGGGGGTGTAATATCTGGTCAGAGAAATCAGAGTGCATCTATTACTGAGGGAACGGAAGAATACAGGGGATTTCGCCTGGACAATGTACTCCATTCCGAGACGGAAGGGGAGATCCATTATAATGTCTATATTCCTGACGGCTATGACGGCAGCACCCCCTATGCTCTGTTTTTTACGCTGCCCGGATATGAAGGATTGTATTTTCAAGGAGTGGGTGTGAATCTGCGGGCGGAAGAATTCGGGTTTACGGCGCAGGAGTATTATCAGGATATGATCATAGCAGCGCCCCAACTGGACGACTGGGGTGAGACTTCCGCAAGGCAGACGATCGCTCTGGCGGAATATTTTCTTTCCAACTATAACATCGATACGGACAGGGTATACGCAAACGGATATTCCGGGGGCGGGGAGACCATGTCGCTGGTCATGGGGATGCGCCCGGAGCTGTTTACGGCGTACCTGCACTGCAGCTCCCAGTGGGACGGCAGTTATGAACCGGTTGTGAAGAGCCGGACGCCGGTCTATCTGGTGATTGGGGAAGGGGATGAGTATTATGGCCCGGAACCTTCACAGGAAGCCTATGACCGGCTTTATGAACTATATGAGCGGGAAGGACTCGGAAATGAAGAAATTGACCGGCTCTTAGTTCTGGATATCAAGGACTGCTCTTATTTTGAGCGCCAGGGGATCACGAACCAGCATGGCGGAGGTGGAGCTCTGTTTTCAAAGGATGGGCAGATCATGGGGTGGCTGTTTGGGCAGCATAAAAAGTGAGCAGGATAATCGCAGGCCGGACCATAAACCATTTGGTATAGACTGAGAAACAAAACGAGACTTCTAAAAAGGCCTCGTTTTGTTTATGATAAAGATACAGGATATACTTTACCAACGGCCTGCCGCAGAACCAAAGGTGAGGGCGGCGTATGAAATCAGGAGGAGAGAAGGATGGAATATGTAACATTAAACAATGGGATCAAGATGCCGGTTCTCGGCTACGGAGTGTTTCAGGTAACAGGAGAGGAATGTGAGCGCGGCGTATCGGAGGCCATCGGCGCCGGATACCGCCTGATTGACACCGCACAGTCTTATGGAAATGAAGAAGCCGTAGGCCGGGCAGTCGAAAAATGCGGGGTTCCAAGAGAAGAGCTGTTTCTTACGACAAAAGTGTGGATCACGAACGGAGGCTATGAAAAAGCAAAAGAGTCTCTGCATGAGTCTGTCAGAAAACTGAGGACAGAATACATTGACCTTGTCCTGATCCACCAGCCGTTCAATGATTATTACGGTACCTACAGGGCCATGGAAGAGGCATACAAGGAAGGCTGGATCCGTGCGGTCGGCGTCTCGAATTTTTATCCCGACCGGTTGGTGGACCTCTGCAATTTTGTGGAAGTGAAGCCTGCGGTAAATCAGGTAGAGACCCATGTGTTCCAGCAGCAGAAGACCGCCCACGAATATATGAAGAAATATGGCGTGCAGCATGAATCATGGGGACCCTTTGCGGAGGGGAAAAAAGAGTTCTTTACCAATCCGGTCCTGACCGGGATCGGGAAAAAATATGGAAAGAGCCCGGCTCAGACAGCTCTGCGTTTCCTGATCCAAAGCGATGTGGTCGTGATTCCAAAATCTGTCCACAGGGAGCGTATGGCCCAGAATATAGCGGTCTTTGATTTTAAACTGGAGGAGGAAGATATGGAGGCGATCCGTGCCCTGGACGAGGGGGAGAGCCTGTTCTTCTCCCATTATGACCCGGCGACGGTAGAGATGCTGACATCCCTGCACAGATAGGTCAATAAGCGGAAGGGCCGCCAACGGCAGGCTTTCTGCATTGCGGAAAACGGAGGATGTGAACGTATGAAAAAAATGAAATTATGGAAAAAGATAGTGATCCTTGTTCTGGCGCTGCTACTGATCATCGGAATCGCCGTATTCTTTTTTATCAGAAACCTATTCTCTCAGTCACCGATCGAGAGGGCGGATGGATCCGATGACGCGGTTGTGCAGACTGCGCAAGGGGCTGTCCGGGGAAGTATTGAGGAAGGAACCTATCAGTATCTTGGGATTCCTTACGCAAGGGCAGAAGAGCGGTTTGTTCCGGCGGAGGATGTGGAAAGCTGGGACGATATACTGGAGGCAACAGAATGCGGTCCCATGTCCCCTCAGAGCGCTATGCTGGGGATGGGCGGCGGAAGTCAGGAGGGGACGGACAACAACTGCCAGAATCTGAACCTCTGGACGCCGGGAATCGGGGACGGCAAAAAGCGGGCGGTGATGGTGTGGCTCCACGGCGGAGGTTTTTCGACAGGCACAGCCAATTCTGAAGAATTTAACGGCGGGGACTTAAGCAAAAGCGGAGATGTGGTTGTAGTATCCGTCAACCATCGCCTGGGCGTTTCCGGTTTTCTCGATCTGTCTGCTTATGGAGATAAATACCAGTATTCCGCAAACGCAGGATTGACAGATATTGTAAAATCACTGGAATGGATTCAGGAAAATATAGAAGCCTTCGGCGGAGACCCGGAAAATGTGACTCTATTTGGACAGTCCGGCGGCGGGGCAAAAGTACTTTCCATGATGACCTCTCCCTATGCGAAGGAACTTTTTCACCGGGGAATCGTACAGAGCGGAGCGACAGAGACCATGGGAGTGACTTTCACCAGCCAGGAGGCAAGTACAAAACTGGCAGAACGGATCCTGGACCGTCTCGGGATTTCCGGAGACAACATCGAAGATATCCAGAATGTGAGTCTGGAAGAGCTTGAAGAAGCTTCCCAGGAGGCACTGCAGGAAACGGCGGAGGAATTCCAGATCCCGGCGCCCCTTGGAGCCGGTTACGCGATGGAATGGGGGCCGGTCATTGACGGGGATTATATGCCCACAAACCCGGTTACAGAGGATTCGTTTGCAGAGAATGGAAAAGAGATCGACCTGCTGATCGGCAGCAACCTGAATGAGTGGACGATGCTGATGGGCGGCGATCAGGGCGCTCTGCCGGAAGAAACGGTCCAGGCCTATACTGTCGCATATCCGGATAAGGATCCGGAAAACGCGAATAAAGTCGACACGTTGATCCGGCTTCCCATGTTGAAGCTTATGTCCCACAAGGCGGACCAGGGAGGGGCAAATGTGTATGCCTATATGTTTACATGGGACGAAACCCGGATGGGAGCCTTCCATGGCGCAGAGATTCCTTTTGTATTTCACCATCCGCAGGATGGCGGGGATGCGCAGAAGCTTGCGGACCAGGTCAGCGCGGCATGGGTAAATTTTGCGAAGACGGGCGTACCATCGGCAGACGGGCTGCCGGAGTGGGAAGCCTATGACCGGGAAGGACAGGCGACGATGATCCTGGATAAGAATCCGATGCTTGTATATGGGCATGACAATGAACTGATGCGTTTGTTAGAGCCGGATTATGAATATTGATTTTCTTCTGCTGAAAATGACTTTTTACCTATAGGTTTATACTGGAAAACAAACAGGGTCTTCTTAGAAAACATCGTTTCGGTTACAATAAACAGGGCAAAGCGGTAGGAAGGAATTTCCGCGATGACCAGGAACTATAAAAAATCTGAGAGAGGAGAAACAGAAAATGAAAGCAAAAAAAATGATCTCTTTGATACTGGCAGGTGCGGCAGCGCTTACTTTACTTGCAGGATGCAGTTCGGATGCGAACAGCAGCGGGGCAGACAATACACAGCAGGAAGAACAGACAGAAGAAACAGAAGCCCAGACAGACGCGCGGGATGAGGCGGATACAGAGGATGCGGCAGATACAGAAGGCAGTACGGACGGCGCCGCAGACCCGGCGGCAGAGGGCGGGAAAACACTGGTTGTCTATTATTCCGCGTCCGGCAATACGGAAAGGATCGGCAATGTAATCGCAGACGCGGCCGGTGCAGATGTTTTTGCGGTCGAACCGGCGGAACCGTACAGCAATGAAGATCTGGACTATAACGATGAGAACAGCCGTGTATCGGTGGAGCACGAAAACCCGGATGCCAGAGAGGTGGAACTGGTGTCAGCTACGGTAGAGAACTGGGAATCCTACGACACAGTATTTATCGGATACCCGATCTGGTGGGGGATTGCCGCATGGCCGTTGGACGGGTTTGTAAAGGCAAATGATTTTTCCGGAAAAACCGTGATCCCGTTCTGCACATCCGCAAGCTCCGGAATGGGAGAAAGCGGAAGCCTGCTGGCAGAAATGGCAGGAACCGGAGAATGGCAGGAAGGAACAAGATTCCAGTCAAGCGCTTCGGAGGAAGATGTCCGGGACTGGGTTGCCGGATTAGGATTTTAAAGGGATCAGACAATCCATTTGCAGCGCGATAGGATGATAATGGACGGGGAGGTCATATATGAAACGGAAAATTGCAGCCTTATTGTTATGCGGGATCCTGGCTTTTTCCATGGCTGCCTGCGGCGCGGGAAACCAGCCCCAGGGCGGACAGGGAGAGAATGAGACAGAAAGTCAGGAAACACAGGATTCAGAAAGCGGTGAAACAGGCAGTACACAGGACGTGGGAACGGATGCCTCCACGGGCACAGAGGCCCCCCAGGCAGCCGGAGAACAGTCTTCAGGAAATCACGTTCTGATCGCATATTTTTCGATACCGGAAGATATTGACATCAGCGGCATTGACGCGGATGCCGGGGCAAGTGTTGTGGTAAAGGACGGGGAGGCTCTGGGAAACGTACAGTTTATGGCACAGACTATCCAGGAAACCATCGGCGGCGACTTGTTCCGCATTGAGACGACACAGCAATATCCGCTTGATCATGATCCTTTAGTGGATCAGGCGGCAGAAGAGCAGGATGCAGATGCAAGACCGGAATTGTCGTCACATATTGAGAATCTGGAGCAGTACGATACGGTATTTCTGGGGTATCCCAACTGGTGGGGCGACATGCCGCAGCCGCTGTATACATTTTTGGAGGAATATGATTTCTCAGGAAAAACCATTATTCCGTTCTGTCCTCATGGAGGAAGCGGATTCTCCCGGACAGAAAGTACGATTGCCGGCCTGCAGCCGGGGGCGGATGTAAGCAGCAACGGGTTTTCCATTTCCAGAAATGATGTGGCGGACAGTGCGGACGAAGTGGCAGAGTGGGCACAGAGTCTAGTACACTAGTACAGCATTGCGTATATAATGGTGAATCATGTGCCTGATATTTTTGTCAGGACAAGGCGGAGGAAAGAGGCGATGCGGTGGCATCGTTGATTGACGACAACGCAGAACTGGCAGAAATAGCAGGTGCAGAATTCACCGTTAATTACGCGATGCTGTACTAGGTAGAAAGGGAGTATTGATGATATGATGAAACATAGAAAGAGACTGGCAGCGGTATGTTTGGCGGCATCGCTTACCGTGGCAATGTCGGCCTGCGGTACAGCGGCTGAGAATGAACGGTCTTCGTCTGGGACCAAGAGCGCCGAAACGGAGGAACCCGGTACAGACACATCAGGTACAGAGACCGGGGGAGAGTCTGAAAACAGCGTTGACGCGGGAAACTCGTCCGGCGAAGGCAATATTCTGATCGCGTATTTTACCGCGGCGGAAAACAGCGGAGTAGACGCGTCCGCGTCCGCCAGCTATTCGGTGGTTGACGGAGAAGCCAAGGGCAGGGTGAGAGCCATTGCCGATATGATACAGGAACAAACCGGCGGGGATTTATTTTCGGTCCAGACGGATGTGGTCTATCCCGCGGACGGCGGAAAACTGATTGATTATGCGGCGGAAGAACAGGAGGAAGATGCCCGCCCGGAGCTGACCTCGCATATTGAAGATCCAGACAGTTATGATGTAATTTTTGTGGGCTACCCAATCTGGTGGTATGATATTCCACAGGTGATGTACAGCTTTTTTGACGAATACGATTTCTCGGGAAAAACCATTATTCCTTTCTGTACCCATAATGGAAGCCGTTTTTCCGGTACGATAGAGACCATCCAGGGGTTAGAGCCGGATGCTGAAGTGATCGAAGATGGATTTACTGTAAATGAGCGGGATGTAGAAGACGCAGGGGATGATGTGAATACCTGGCTGGAAAAGTTTGGATATTTAAGGTGAAGAGATGAGACTGCAGATAAAGAAAGAGTACAGATTAATTAGCGCCTTATGTGCTAATATCCTTATCATAATTTTGGAAGTAATAGCGCTCATTTTAAGTTTGATTGAACATGGACTTGAGAACTTCCTTTTTTATACTCAGGACAGCAACTATCTTGCAATGGCTGCAAGTGCTTTCTTTTGTGTATATGCGATGAAAGAACTGCGCGGAAAGAGTGAGATGCCGAAATGGGTGCATTCTTTGCGTTATATATCAGTCAGTTGCCTGATGGTAACATTTTTTGTGGTCGTATTTGTTTTAATGCCAATGGCAGGGGAAAATTCTTTATTTCTCCTATATGGAGGGTCAATGCTTTATCAGCACACGCTTTGTCCACTTCTGGCAAGCTTATCTTTTTTTGTGTTTGAGGTAGAGAATAAACTGCAAAAAAACGAAGTCATCAAAGCGCTGATACCCACATTGATTTATGCGCTCATTACAATAATACTTAACATTTGCAAGGTAATTGAGGGACCTTATATATTCCTGATGGTCTATTCACAGCCCTGGTATATGTCTGTTATATGGTGTATTGTGATTCTTGGGATAGCAGGTGCTCTTGCCTTTGCCGTGCGGAGTCTGCACAATCTCATCTATAAAAGAAAAATTTGAAGGAGGAAATCACTATGAAGGAAGTAACTTTAAACAATGGTGTAAAAATGCCTATGGCGGGAATCGGGACTTTCCTTATGACATCGGATGAAGCGGAATCCGCTGTACTCAGCGCGCTGACGGGGAGCTACCGCCTAATCGACACCGCCAATGCATATGTCAACGAAAAAGCAGTTGGCCGCGCGATGAAGAAATCCGGGCTGAAGCGGGAAGATATTTTCCTTGAGACAAAGATCTGGCCTTCCTTTTATGAAAATGAGGATGCTGTCGAAAAGACGCTGGAACGGCTGGATACGGACTATATTGATCTTCTTCTCATCCATCAGCCGGCCGGCAATTATATTGCGGGCTACAGGCTCATGGAAAAGGCATACAGGGAAGGCAAGGTAAAGGCAATCGGACTTTCCAACTTTAACAGAGAACAGATCCAGGAAATTCTGGACACATGCGAGGTGGCGCCCGCAATCCTTCAGACAGAAGTACATCCTTATTCCCAGGAAAAGGAACTGAAAGAATTTCTGGATAAAAATAAGATCGTGATTCAGGCATGGTATCCCCTCGGGCATGGGGACAGGAACCTGATTGAAGAGGGCGTATTTGCAAAGCTGGCTGAAAAATATGGCAAAACCAACGCGCAGATCATCCTCCGCTGGCATGTACAGTCCGGCATTGTCGTAATCCCCGGCTCTAAAAATCCGGATCATATCCGTGCAAATGCAGATATTTTTGACTTTTCGCTGACAGAAGGAGAAATGGCGGAGATTGCCGCGTTGAATCAGGACAAGAGATATTATACCAGTACGCCGGAGCTTTTGAAAAGATATGTAGAGATGGTTCCGCCGGTGGATGAACAGAAGTAGTTATAGGAGGGCTATAGAAATGAAAATTTTATTTATCAACGGCAGCCCTAATAAAGAGGGCAATACAGCAGCGCTTGCAGAAGTGCTGCTTTCAGGAAAAGAGTATGAAACATTAAATCTGACCGATTATCGAATCGGAAGCTATGGGCAGAATTTTTCGGATGACCAGCTGGACGAGGTGATCGGGAAGATGAAACAGTCAGAGATGATCGTAATTGGCTCTCCGCTGTATTGGCACAATATCTGCGGTTCTGTGCGGAATATGCTGGACCGCTTCTATGGTTTGGTTCCGGAAGGCGCCCTCTCCGGGCGGACAATGTATTTCCTCTTCCAGGGCGCAGGCCCGGAAAAGTGGATGCTGGAAGCGGGAGAATATACCATGAAGCGTTTTGTGGGGCTGTATGGAATGGAGTATGCCGGAATGGCAGCGAACCGTTCTGAGGCAGCGAAATTATCAGAAAAACTCAGATGACAATTCAAGCCCGGCAACACTTTCAGAGGGTGTTGGCATGGCAGTAAAACAGAGGATAAGCGGGGAGGTGGTCTGTGTGGAGCTGTTTGCCGTGATACGGCGGGAATTTATTTATATCAGTTATTATTTTTATGTGCAGCTGCGCCAGATCGCCTTTTATTGGATTCTGGGCATGGTGATCGGCTCTCTGGTATCGGTTTTTGCAAAGGATGCCATCCATAACTGCTTTGGCAGGATCAGGGACAAAAAGTGGGGGATATTCGGCGTGATCCCGGCAAGCCTTTTGGGGATTGCGTCGCCTCTTTGCATGTATGGCACGATTCCCATAGCGGCTTCTTTTTCCAGACATGGGATGCGCCACGACTGGCTGGCGGCTTTTATGATGAGCAGTGTGCTTCTAAACCCGCAGCTTCTCTTTTACAGCACGGCCCTTGGGGGAACGGCAATGGCGGTAAGGCTGTTTTCCTGCACTTTATGTGGGATTTTCGCGGGGCTGGCGGTGCATTTTGCGTATGGGAAGAAGATGTTCTTTGACTTTGCGGGATTCGAACCCCGTGCAAGCCATGATACAGACCCAAACCTTGTGATACGGTTTTTGAAAAATCTGGGGCGGAATGTCAGGGCGACAGCTCTTTATTTTCTGATTGGCGTACTGCTTTCCGCTTTATTTCAGAGATATGTCCCGGCAGATGGCTTTGCGGAGCTTTTTGGGAAACGCAATGAGGGGTTCGGTGTGCTGATGGCAGCGACCATCGGCGTCCCCCTCTATGCCTGCGGCGGCGGAACAATCCCGCTTTTGCAGCAGTGGCTGGTTTCCGGGATGAGCATGGGAAGCGCGGCAGCTTTTATGATTACCGGCCCGGCTACAAAAATCACAAATCTGGGCGCTTTGAAGATTGTACTGGGAGCCAGGAGGTTTGTATTGTATCTTGTTTTTGTGATGGTATTTTCTCTTGTGACAGGACTGATCACAAACACGATTGTCTGAGCCGGGAGCTTATGGTTTCGTTTCAGATACAGTATAGTACAATTCGTTATCCGGATTGTACTTTTTATATTTTTTAATGAATGCTTTAGCTTTTCAACGGCCTGATATCTGGGTGGTACGACAATTTACGAACCGAAGTATGCAGAATATGCACAAACTATTGTATGTTTTCCCTTAATGCGTTATACATAATACATAAAACAGATAAGGATATATTTCCCGGGAGCTCCAATATCTGCAATAAAAACTAGGAGGAAAAACATGACAAAAGTAAAAAATGGAAAAGGCCGCCTTTGGCGTGGGCTGACATCCACGTCGGCAGTACTTCTGGTGTTTGCTGTGGCGGGCACGCAGACGGCAATGACATATACCGGTACGATCAATTCATATCTGGGGACAACAACAAGTAAAGTAGTACAGCCGGCAGGCGTGTCTTCTGACGACACAGTGTATTTTACCAGCGAGTTTGGAGAACTTAATGCAGAGAATCTTCAGTCCTTGATCACAGCAACCTATGAGGAGTCTGTTTTGGAAGAGCAGGAAGGGGCGGTTCTTCTGAGAAATGAAGACCAGACATTGCCGCTTGCTTCTGACAGCCATGTAACATTGTTCGGACATGCGGTCGTACAGCCTGTTTATGAACCAGGAGGCGCAAACTCCGCGGCAGCGGATACAGGGACTTATGTAGTGGATCTGCATGATGCTTTGACGGAAGCAGGATTTTCAGTAAATGAGAGTTTATATGACGCATATGCTGACAGCAGTACAACACGTGTGGCGAGCAATAATCTGCAGGTTTCCGGCGGGCCGAATTCCGACGGAAGCGCAAATGACGCGCCGGTTCTTGGGGAAGAACCCGCATCCTTTTATACAGATGAATTGAAGGCAAGCTGGGATAATGATTTTCATGACGCGGCGATCGTGATGCTTGCGAGGGAAGGCGGAGAAGAAATTGAGCAGATGATGTACGATCCGGATGGAGTCAGCGCGCTGTCCCTTCACCAGGATGAAAAAGATATGCTGCAGATGATTCGGGATTCCGGAAAATTTGATAAAGTAATCGTGCTTTTGAACAGTGCGTTTCAGATGGAAGTAGACTGGCTTGAAGAGTATGGTGTGGACGCCTGCCTCTGGATCGGCAATCCAGGGCAGCGGGGATTTGAAGGCGTGGCAAATCTTCTGAACGGAACGGCAAATCCCTCCGGGCATCTGGTGGATACCTATGCGGTGGATTCCATGTCTTCACCTGCGGCGCGTACTGGAAGCCAGAATGTGACGACCTGGACGAACCTGGAGGATGTGGTGAAGGCAGGTGTCGTTACGGATGCGGAATATAATATTTCTCATGTCAATATACAGGCGGAAAATATCTATGTAGGTTATAAATATTATGAGACACGCTATGAAGATTCATTGATTCATCCGGAATCCGGTGCTTCGTCTTCTATAGGCGCCATTGGGGGAAACGGGTGGAAGTATGAAAATGAAGTGTCCTACCCGTTTGGATATGGGCTGTCCTATACCACGTTTGAGCAGACTCTGGGAAAGGTAAGCTATGATGAGCCGGCAGATGAATTTACGGCAGAGGTGACAGTAAAAAATACAGGAGACACAGCAGGGCAGAGCGTGGCACAGCTTTATGTACAGACACCTTATGGAGCATATGAACAGGAGAATCAGGTAGAAAAATCGGCGGTCCAGATTATTGGCTACGGAAAGACAGGCATGCTGGAACCGGGAGAATCTGAGACGCTGACGATTACAATGGATCGTTATCTGATGGCAAGTTATGATCACACTAACGCAAAAGGATACATCCTGAGTGAGGGGGATTACTATCTCGCTTTGGGAGATAATGCCCATGACGCATTGAATAATATTCTGGCTGCCAAAGGCGTAAAAGGAATGGCTGATGAAAATGGAAATGCGGTTCAGGGGGATGCCTCAAAGACTTATACATGGAAATACGATGAGATAGACACGGAAACCTATCGGTATTCTGATACCGGAGAAGAGGTGACCAATCAGTTTGAGGATTGCGATATCAATTACTGGCTTCCAGATACTGTGACTTATCTGACACGTTCCGATTGGGAGGGAACATTCCCGGAAGAAGCGATAGCGGTAGAATGTACAGAGGACATGCAGGCTGTTTTACAGGGAGATTTGTATGAAAAGCCGGATGATGCTCCTTCTGTCAGTGATTTTGTACAGGGGGAAAACAGCAATCTGACATTGGCGGCAATGCGCGAGGTGGCTTATGAAGATGAGGAAACATGGGATCAATATCTGAATCAGATGACGATTGAAGAAATGGCATCCCAGATTGCGGACATGTTCGGGACTCCAGAGGTGACCAGTGTCGGTAAACCGAATTTTTCAGAGGGTGACGGCACTGCCAGTGTCGGTGCGAATACATTTCCGGAGCAGTACGGCGATACGAGGGATGTATGTCTTTATCCGTCCACTACAGTTGCCGCATGTACATGGAGCAAAGAACGCCTGCAAAGACGCGGGGAATTGATGGGTGAAGAAGCGCTTTACTGCGGACTGCCGTTGTTCTGGGCAGGCGGAGGTAATCTCCACAGGACGCCGTTCGGAGGAAGAAACGGAGAATATTTTTCAGAGGACAGCGTACTGACCTATTTGGATTCTGTGATCGAACTGACCGCCGTGCAGGCAAAAGGCGTGACCCCTGGCATCAAGCATGTGGCAGGCAATGATCAGGAACTCCACAGAGAGGGGCTTGCGGTATTTTTCACAGAGCAGGCATTTCGGGAGGGCGCGCTCAAATCTTTTGAAGGAGTTTTGACAAATGAGCGTACTATGGCATTGATGCAGTCCTTCAATCGGTTAGGCCTGGTCTGGTCTTCCTCAAGCCCGGCATTGTGTACACAGATTCTTCGGAATGAATGGGGATTCAAAGGGCAGGAAGAAACGGACGGAGTGGCCGGCGGTTCTTATAAATCACATTTTACCTCTTCGTTGTCAGCCGGAACGACGACCTACTGTATTGATCCTACAGGCTCCAGCGCGACTGCAGTCATCAATGCGATCAACAGTACAGATGACGGATACCTGCTGCAGTGTCTGAGGAACGCGGTGAAGAACTACCATTACATGCTGTCACGTACATGTCTGGTCAATGGCATGAGTATAGAAGCAACGATCCAAAAAGTAACCCCATGGTGGATGACGGCTTTGTATGCCGTGGACGCGGTATTTGCCGTATTAACGTTAAGCTTTGTGGTAATGCTGATCCGGAAAAAGAAAAGTCCGGCCGTAATTGAGATTGAGGCGGAAACGAAAGGAGAGAAACAAGAATGAAAAAAATATTGACCGGCCGTGACGCCGGAACTTATCTGGGAATAGCCGGAGGGATTCTGGCCATTGCGGCTGCCGTGGCTTATCTGGCCTATGGAGCGTCCAATATGCTGGTTATTCTTCCTCTGTTGGCAGGAATCGTCTTGGAGGGCATCAGCGTGTTTATGGATCAGGATATTCTGGTAATTCTGGCGCCGGTATGCTGTATGATCTCTCTTTGCGCATTTGTTATGGATTCGATTTATATTTTTGTGGCATATTTTTTCAATCTTGCGATGTTCGGTGATATTACTTTGATCGGACCGGTTTCAAGAATCTGCGTTTTGACAGGTATGTCAGTGATCTTTCTTTTAATATCTTCTTTTACAAAAAAACAAAAAGCAATGTAATGGAAAGAGATATCAGCATGGCTTTGTATTCTGTACAAAGCCATGCTGACAGAAACCAGGAGAAATGAAATGGAAAAAATAGAATTCAATAGTCACTGGAGCGTATATGCCGTCGGTGAAAAAAATTACAGAAAACAGATAACGCTGCCCCATGACGCAATGCTGTGTGACCCCAAAAGCAGTACAAGCCCGGGCGGTGTCAATACGGGGTGGTATGAAGCAAAGGATTACGTATATGAAAAAGAATTTGATATAGAAAAAGGGGCTGAGGGAGAGCGTATTCTGTTAGAATTTGAAGGGGTGTATCACAAAGCATCCGTATATGTGAATGAAAAAAAACTGGTGTACCACGAATATGGGTATACGGGTTTTTATGCAGATATCACAGAGGCGGTCTCCTATGATACGGCCAATCATATTCGGGTAGAAGTGATCAACAGCGACCAGCCAAATTCCAGATGGTATTCAGGCTGTGGGATTTATCGTCCGGTATGGCTGCTCCGTCTGCCAAAGGAGCATATTCTGCCGGATGGGATCAGAGTTACGACAATGGGAATCCATCCGGCAAAACTGCAGATAGAAGTAAGGGCTTCTGATGCGGCTCCTGTCCGGGTGGAAGTGGCGGAAACCACGGTATGGAAGGAAGGGGCGGTAAAGGATGGCATTTACAGGGAAACTCTGGAAGTACCGGAAGCAAAGCTGTGGAGCCCGGAAGAGCCGCATCTTTATACCCTGCGTGTGATATACGGGAGCGGGGAACCGGAAATCAGGTCAGTTCCTTTTGGAATCCGTAAAATAACCTGTGAACCGGAAGAGGGATTCTGCATCAATGGAAAAAGGACGATCCTACGCGGGGCATGTATCCATCATGACAATGGATTATTAGGTGCATGCGCGTATTCATTTGCGGAAGAACGTAAGGTAAGGATTTTAAAACAACAGGGATATAATGCGGTCCGTTCCGCCCACAACCCATGTTCAAAAGCCATGTTGGAGGCCTGCGACCGAATGGGCATGCTCATGATGGATGAATATGTGGATGTATGGTATATCCATAAGACAAAATATGATTATGCAGATCATGTAGAAGCAAATTACAGGGAGGACTGGAAGACAATTGTTGATAAGGACTATAATCATCCATGTGTCGTCCTGTATTCTACAGGAAATGAAGTTGCAGAGTCAGCCCAGAAAAGGGGAATCCGTCTGTGTAAGGAGATGACGGAATATATCCATTCTCTGGATCCGGGGAGACCTGTGACCTGCGGCATCAATATTTTCTTTAACTTCCTCAGTTCTATGGGCTTTGGGGTATACAGTGACAAAAAGGCGGACGCGGCATTGAAGGATGCCGGAAAGAAAAAAGCAGTAGGCAGTGAATTTTTTAATAATATGGCGGGAATGTTTGGATCTGGCTTTATGAAATGGGGAGCCACCCTGTACCCCTGTGATCTCAAAACAAAAGATGCCTTTGCAAATATGGATGTGGCAGGGTATAATTATGGAATTAACCGCTATGAAAAGGATCTAAAGAAATATCCTTCCCGACTGATCCTGGGAAGCGAAACCTTTTGTTCGGATGCGGGACGCTTTATCGACCTGGCAGAAAAGGAAAAAAGGATTATCGGAGATTTTGTATGGGCCGGTATGGACTATCTGGGTGAGGTGGGCATCGGCTCCTGGGAATATGTAGATTATGCTCCGGATTTTACTCATGGACCGGGATGGGTGAGCGCTGGATCGGGCCGCATTGACCTGACAGGAAAACCGCTGGGGGAGATGCAGTATACCAGAGTGGCGTTTGGACTGCAGACGCTTGGGCTGGCAGTGCGCCCGGTTCATTTTTCCGGTCAAAAGCACTCCCCTTCTGCATGGAAAATGACAGATGCCATGGAAAGCTGGTCTTTTGACGGCTGTGAGGGCATGATGGCCGAAGTAGAGGTTTATTCCCGCACCGCGAGGGTTTCTGTTTTTCTCAATGGGAAATGTAAAGGAAGCAAAAAGCCGGACAGGAACTATCGCTGTATCTTCCGGTTCCCGTACGAAGCGGGGGAATTAAAGGCAGCGGCATATGACATGTCAGGCAGGAAAATCGCGGTGAAGACATTAAAGACCGCCGGGAAGGAAACAAAGCTCTCTCTGATACCGGAACAGGAGACGGTATCTTTAAAAGATGGTCTTTGCTATGTCCGGATGTGCTATACGGATCAGGATGGTATCATCAAACCAACCCTGCGCGGGAAAATACGGGTCAGGGCAGAAGGCGGCAGAATACTGGGGACTGGAAGCGCCTGCCCGTATTATACGCTTGGTTATCAGACAGATACGGCGGATACATATTATGGAGAAGCTATGGTCATCATTCGTCCGGAATCTTCCGGACCGCTGCGTATCTATGCGGATAGTCCTTTCGGGGCGGCCGATGTGCAGGTGGAGGTGAGGACGGATGGATACTGAGAAAAAGGGAATCTGCCTTTGGTGGAGCAGGAAATGGGGAAAGTTTGCCGGCAACCATCCGAAAATGGCAAAGCTCCTTTATCAGCTTTTCTATTTTTGGGTATTCAGTATGAGTGTGACGGTATTCCAATATCTCATGTTTACATTTTTGCCGTACCTGATGGGAGAAAAACTGGCAGCGACAGAATTTATGTGGCCGCAGATTCCGGTAGACATTGTGGGGTATTCTTACAAATGGAATATCCTGGGATACGATATCGCCAGAAATGCTGCAGGTGAGGTAGTGATCGGAGGCGGGCTGGGATATTTTCTCAGCTACGAGATTGGTTCTTTTCTGGCTCAGTGTATCAATTTTCCTTTGCAGAGGAACATTACATTTAAAAGCCATGGTAATATCCTGTATCAAGCTATCTGGTATCTGATCGCATGGGTGCTGATCTCCTTGTTCTGCAATGGGATCAACGGATTGTGGCTGCCGATCGCACAGGCATATTTCAGCCCGGCCGTGTACAATCTGCTGGTGACTTTTATTACCGGCGGGGTGTCTATGGTGATATATTTTTTCGTTTATAAAATTATTTTTCCGGAAGAACGGGCATAGCCTCGAAACCGGATATGGATTGAAGACCGTCAGGCAAAAGAGGGTGGGAAGATGCTGCGGGTTGCAATTGTGGATGATGAACAGGAGGTACGCGGAAGTCTGGAAGAATATTTCGGACGGCTCGGACAGGAATTGAAATTGAATCTGAAAGTATGGACGTTTTTCTCCGGCAGTCAATTTCTGGCAGAGAGGATGCCCTTTGATCTGGTCTGCCTGGATATTGAGATGCCGGAGATGAATGGTCTGGAGCTTGCCGCGAAGATACGGAAAACAGATGAACAGGTTGTGATCGTCTTTATCACCTATCTTGCGCAGATGGCCATCCATGGTTACGAAGTGCGTGCATTGGATTTTCTTGTAAAACCGGTGAATTATTCCTCATTTTCCATGAAGATGCTGAATGTCCTGAAGCTGTTGGAAAAGAGGAAGTGCAGGAATCTGGCGGTACTTACCGTGGATGGACTGCAAAAAATATCTACAGAAGAATTATATTATGTGGAAGTCCAGGGGCATTATCTGTATTATCATACCCGAAAAGGAACATTCCGTCAGAAGGCATCCCTGAAAGAAGTGGAAGAAGAACTGAAAGGGCTGTCATTTACTAAATGTAATCAGTGTTATCTGGTGAATCTCAGGTACGCATCCGCAGTCAGCAAAGATGAGGTGCAGGTTGCACAGGACTGGCTTAAGATCAGCCGCCCGAAAAAGAAGAACTTTCTGGCAGCTCTGGCAGATTATATCGGAGGTGTGGGGCCATGACCATGGAATTCTGGGAGAAGCTTGCGTATATGGTCCAGCTTTTGCTGGCCTGCCAGGTGTTTATGTTTCCGATCCGGAAACGGAGAAAGTATGGGTTATTGTCCATAAGCGGCGCAGTGTTTTTGCTGTCGGCTTCGTATCTGGTTAATACTTATATCGGAGAACCATCCGGAGGAAAGATCACGCTTTTGTTTTACTGGATATTTTTTCTTATTTTCTGTCTCTTTTATGTATGGTTCTGTGCAGAGATCTCCTATGGAGAGGTGATTTATTGCGTCGTATGTGCGTCGGCGATGCAGCATACGGCATATGACGTCTATCAGATTTATTTTCTTCTTGCAGGAAAATACCCGGCAGTCTATGTGATGATCTATGGCGCGGTCTATTTTTTGTACTACTATTTTTTCGCCCGGAAACTGGCGGCAGACGGGAGGTACAGAGTCGGCAGGGAGGATATTTTTCCGATGGCTACCATTTTGCTGTTTGTATGGCTGCTTACGATTTTGGGGAGAAGCGCGCAGTATGCGGATGGAAATGAATTAAATTGTATTATTTATCTGTTGGCGGACGGCCTTTGCTGCTATCATATTTTGTGGGGACAGGTGCGGCAGAGGGAGAAGCTGCGGCTTTTGCGGGAACTGGACGGAATCACGTATGTCTGGAGCCAGCAGAAGGAACAATATCTGATCACTCAGGAGACGATTGATATTATCAATCGGAAATGCCATGACCTGCGGCATCAGATCAGGGGACTATCTAAAATGACGGATGAAGTGGAACGGAGCCGTTATCTTCAGGAAATCGAGGAGGCTGTTATGATTTATGATACGGCAGTAAAAACAGGAAATGCTGCATTGGACACAGTTCTGATGGAAAAAGGACTGTTTTGCCGCAGCCATGGAATCCAGTGGACTTGTATGGCAGACGGGGCATTGTTGGATTTTATGGAGGTTGGCGATATCTACGCGATGTTCGGGAATGCGATAGATAATGCGATTGCCGCTGTTTTGGAATTACAGGACAAGGAAAAACGGATTATCAGCATTCGTGTGTTCTGCCAGCAAAAAATGATTATGATCCAGGTACAGAATTATTATGAGGGACATCTGAAATTTATTGACGGGCTTCCTCAGACGACGAAAAAAGAGAGAGATTTTCACGGGTATGGCATGAAAAGTTTACGATATACGGCAGAAAAGTATAATGGAACGTTGACGACGGCAGCAGAGAATCAGATTTTTTCGCTCCACATTCTGCTGCCGCTGCCCGTGGCGGATATTGTAATTCCGCAAAATACCGCCGGCAATGCATGAAACAGCCAGTTACTCTTGGGAAAGAGCTGGGGGTGATCTCCACACTGGTCATGCTGGAAAATATCAGTGCCAGGATCGCGGAAAATGCAAAGAAATGGAAAATAACCGGATGGGAAATTTATATAGCGGATTTGGCGGCAAATAGTTATGGCAATCCGAGGAATACCATGCTATAATTTAGAAAAGCCGGATCGCCGTGTCTGCGGAAAAGTACCGTTTACAACACAGATGGAGGGATCAAACATGATCAATACAAAACATAAGGATCGCCTGTTCTGCTTTCTATTTGGAAGGGAAGAAAATAAGAAATGGACACTGAGCCTGTACAATGCAGTGAACAGTTCCTCCCATACGGATCCGGACAGTATCCAGATCACGACGATGGAAGATGTCCTCTATATGGGAATGAAAAATGATGTTTCATTTATCATTGCGGATATCATGAGCATTTATGAGCAGCAGGCAACATACAATCCGAATATGCCGGTCAGGGAACTGATGTGTGCCGCAAAGCTGTATGATAAATATATCCATGAGAACAAGCTGAATATCTATGGAGATACATTGATTGCGCTGCCAATCCCGAAACTGGTCGTTTTCTATAACGGACAGGACAACTGTGGAGACCGGGTTCTGGAATTAAAGGATGCGTTCCAGGCAGGCAGAGAAACACTGGGTTCTGAGACAGTTGCCGGGGCAGAAGAAAGCAACAAAGAAGGGATGGAACCGGATATTGCGGTCCGGGTACGGATGATCAATATCAATTACGGGCAGAACAAAGAACTGCTGGCGGCCTGCAAACCGTTGGGGGAATATGCCTGGATCATCCAGCAGATCCGGGAATACAGCAAATATATGAATATTGAGGAGGCTGTTGATAAGACGATTGATGAGCTTCCAAAGGATTTTGAGATCAGGCCATTTCTGGTCGGACACAGGGCGGAGGTGAAATCCATGTGTATCACAGAGTATAATGAAGCGGAGACCATGCAGATGTTTAAGGAACAATATCTGGAAGAAGGCATTGGGATTGGCGAACAGAACAGGGCGAATAAGATGGCCGAACGCATGATCCGGGCGAATGAGCCGGGAGACAAGATCGTATTATATACCGGCCTGGGAAAAGAAGATGTGGACAGACTGGCAGGGAACCTGAATACGATCCTTGTATGGAATACAGTTGTAAAATGACCTGCAGAGTATAAAATATACCCTGAATCCGTGAAATTGGTTGTTTTATGAAGCCAATCCTAAATCTGATTGGCTT
>CAJUTU010000054.1 GCA_910589385.1 uncultured Lachnospiraceae bacterium | reverse complement strand
GAAAAACAGAAAAAGAGCGGAAATATGGGCTTTAAAGAGTTTCCGAGACCGCTCTTCTTTAATAAATGGAGTATTTGATGAAGATTTATATCAAGAACTTGTAATTGAATTCTTAAAATGCATACGAAATTTTATAAAGTGATAAATAATAGTTTGTTTAATCAATAAAGCTTATGAAAGCGCAGTTTTAATATATACGTTTATGAACTGCGCTTTTAATCAGATGTGTAATCCATTTACGCCATTACAGATCAGTTGGGTGGCAATCTGAATGATATCTTCCAGAGGAATCCTTTTTCCATCCGCAATCCATTGCATGTAAATCTCTAAAGTGCTTTGAGATACATAGGTCATAATGACATTTTGGATATATGGATTTGTAGAAAACGGTTTGGAATCGCTCTTCCAGGTCTGGCTCATGATATCGTTTGTAATCTTGCGGCTGATATATTTATAGTTACCGCTGCAGGTAATCCTTTCTCCTGCCTTTCCTAATTCTTCACTGTACAGAAAAAATTCTCTTGTAATTTTATCCATATCACGGGGGCGTTCCAGCCCCTGTGTCCGTTTAATAAAATTTTCTGCCATTTTATTTTGAAGTTCCTTTAGCAGGTCGTCCAAAGTATTGTAATGAAGATAAAATGTTTTACGGTTAATTCTGGCGCGTTCTGTCAGCTCTTTGATAGAGATCTGCTCATAATCCAT
Organism: uncultured Lachnospiraceae bacterium; assembly: GCA_910589385.1. Lineage (GTDB taxonomy): Bacteria > Bacillota > Clostridia > Lachnospirales > Lachnospiraceae > Schaedlerella. The sequence goes on along the minus strand of CAJUTU010000054.1, from coordinate 20,802 downwards.
TTCACAGATCATTTCCTCGAAGGTTTTGTGAATTGCTTCTCTTGTTTTTTGAATTCGTAAATCTTCTTTTCCTTGTTTTGCCGGCAAAATAAGACCTCCTATGAAAGCTGCATTGTTATTTGTGGTTGGTAAGTGCTGCTGGTACTTTCCATTTAGAAGAGAATGTGCCAGTGCATGTATATTTACAAGTATTATAATCTATGCGAGTTGCAAAATCAATATATGAGTATTAAATGGGTTTAGTCATATGGGAATGATTATGCCACATTTTTAATAATTGTGTGGCATAAGCCACAGTGCCTGTTTAAATGGTGTTGAGTAAAAAGGTCTTTTCGGATATGATGCCCATAAGAAAACAGATTTCCTGAAGGGATGTGACATATATGGATAAAATTTCTAATCAGTTAGAACTATACAATGGAATAAAAATTCCGGTAATGGGGTTTGGCGTTTGGCAGATTGCGCCCATTCATACATCGAAGTGCGTGAAAATGGCAATTGGAACCGGATACCGCAATATTGACACGGCGGAAGGCTACATGAATGAAAAGGGCGTAGGGGAAGGTGTCCGTCAGGCGATGGATGAGTATGGATTTAGGCGGGAGGACATTTTTGTCAGCACAAAGCTTTGGAACGATAACCGGGGCTATGACAAAGCAATGAAAGCCTTTGAGGTATCCCTGAAAAAACTGGGGCTTGAATATCTCGATCTTTACTTGATCCACTGGCCGGCAGTTTCCAGATGGCATGATGACTGGAGGGAGATCAACCGGTCAACATGGAGGGCTTTTGAAGAGCTGTACCGGGACGGGCGGATTAAAGCCATCGGAGTCAGCAATTTCCTTGCCCACCATGTGCAGGCGCTCATCGAGGATGGCGATATAAAGCCCATGGTAAACCAGATTGAATACCATCCCGGCTTTGGACAGGTGAAAAGCGCGGAATATTGCCAGGCGAACGGCATTGTTGTGGAGGCGTGGAGCCCCCTTGGCAGCGGCGGAGTCTTAAAGAATGGAGAACTGAACCGGATTGCAAAAAAATACAATAAAAGTGCGGCGCAGATTTGTATCCGGTGGCTGCTGCAGAAAAATATCGTTCCGCTCCCGAAATCTACCCATGAAAAATACATCATGGAAAATGCGGATGTACTTGATTTTGCTCTTTCAGAAGAAGATATGGCATCCATTGACCGGATCCCTTACTGCGGGGGAATGATGTTTGATCCGGACAGCGCCAGGTCATAAATGAGGGCAAGGGAAAATGAGGAGAACGATACTTGTCATGGCTTTAGGAATGAATCTGCTGTTTATCTTAAACGCCTGCGGGAGTGTAGGGAATAAAGGAAATACACTGGAGACGGTTGCCTCTAAGTCTGCTGAAAAAAACACAGGAGACCAAAGCGGGAGAAGCTCCGGTCAGATTGCCCAGGCAGGACAGGAGGTGGCAAAAACGGCAGAATATGAAACAAAAGAAATCCATGTAGATAAGGAGGGGATGGACATTTACGGAGTTGTCCATATCCCTTCCGGAACAGAAGAAAAGATGCCGGTGGTCATTATGTCCCATGAACTAGGCGCAACCTTGGACAGGGTAAAAGGCTATGGGGAAGCGCTGGCAAAAGAAGGCTATGTGACCGTCTGCTTTGATTTCTGCGGCGGCGGGTGGGGAAGCCGGAGTGACGGGGAACTGCTGGATATGTCAGTCCTGACCGAGAAGGCGGATCTGGAGGCTGTTCTGGAAGAAGTAAAACAATGGGACTTTGTGGATACCGATTCCGTCTACCTGATGGGAAACAGCCAGGGAGGGCTTGTCACCGCGCTTACGGCATCTGAACACAGGGAGGAAATCCGGGCAGTGATTTTAATCTATCCGGCATTCAGCATTTATGATGACGTTCATGGAATGTTTGATTCACCGGACGAAATTCCGGAAACCCACAGTTTGCTGGGACTCAGACTTGGGAACAGGTATTTTGTTGACATATGGGATCAGGAACCCTATGAACGGATAAAGGAATATGGGAAAAATATTCTTTTGATACACGGCGACAGGGATTCTATCGTGCCAGTCTCTTATTCTGATAAGCTGGCGGAAACCATAGACCATGTAGAATACCATGTGATCCGTGGAGCAGACCACGGTTATCTGGGAGCAGATTTTGAACTGGCGGTTTCCTATATCCTGGATTTTCTGAACACGGTGCAAGAATAAGAAAGTGGCGTTATTTTGGAAAGAAAGTATCTGTAAATATAGTAGGAAACAGAATTGATTTATGGAGGGAAGAGATGAAAACAAGACAGTTGGGTGATTTAACCGTATCGGAAGTGGGTATGGGATGTATGGCGTTTTCGCACGGCTATGGGAAAATACCGCTGGAGCAGTACAGCGTAGAAGCCATACGCAATGCTTATCAGCATGGCTGTACGCTGTTTGACACGGCGGAGATCTACAGCCCGAACCTTGCGGGGATCGGGCATAATGAGCGCATTGTGGGAAAAGCGCTGAAAGATGTGAGAAGGGACGTGGTGCTGGCAACCAAGCTGTTTCTGGACAGGCCGGAAGTCAAAAAGGAAGGATCTGTATATAAAGCAGTCCGCAGGCATCTGGAGGATTCCATGGACCGCCTTCAGACGGACATGGTTGACCTTTATTATCTCCACCGGACAAACGGCGGCGTAAGGATAGAAGACGTTGCCGAGGCGATGGGGCTCTTGATCGAGGACGGCCTGATCCGGGGATGGGGTTTATCCCAGGTGGATGTGGATATCATTGACCGGGCGCAGAACGTCACGCCGTTAAGCGCGATCCAGAATATCTATTCCATGGTGGAACGGGATATGGAGAAAGCGGTGATCCCTTACTGCATGGAACATGGGATCGGGGTGGTTCCCTTTTCACCCATAGCCAGCGGGCTTTTATCCGGGAAGATCACAACAGAAACAAAGTTTGAGTCAAATGATGATGTCCGGAACTGGGTCCCGCAGCTTTCCAAGGCCAATATCGCCGGAAACCAGCCCATCATTGACCTTTTGAAAGGATATGCGGATAGGAAACATGCCACAAGCGCACAGATCACGCTGGCGTGGATGCTGCACAAATATCCCAATGTGGTTCCCATTCCGGGTTCAAAGAATAAGGAGCGCATCATTGAAAACCTGGATGCCGCCAAAGTGGAACTGACGGAAGAGGAATTTTGTTCACTGGAAGAAGCGCTGAACCAGTGCAAAGTGTATGGACACAGGGGATTCAGCAGGTAGGAAGGCAGAAGAATGAATGGGTTTATTTATAGCTATCCTACAAAAAATTATTTTGGATGCGGATGTGTAAAGGAGAATCTCCCTAAGGTATTAAGCAGCTATGGGAAAAAAGTAATGCTGGCGTTTGGCGGCGGTTCTATTAGAAAGAATGGCATTTACGAGGAGATTAGCAGTATTCTGGAAGATGCCGGGAAGAGCGTGATTGAGTTTAGTGGTATTATGCCTAATCCGACCTATGCGAAGGTACAGGAGGGGGCAGCGCTGGCAAAGGAAAAAAAGATTGACCTGATGATTGCCGTAGGTGGAGGCTCAGTGATTGACTGTTGTAAAATCGTGTCTGCCCAGGCTAAATTGGAAGAGGATATCTGGGAAATGGAATTTTCCGGGCATAAGTATCCTTCTGACTTTATTCCGATGATCGGTGTCTGGGGCGTATGTGCCGATGGAAAAACGGAGATCGAGACAGCAATGGAGGGGATTGAGTGTCTTGCTGCATTTGTCAAAGAGATGGGGCTTCCGGATACCTTTGCAGAAATGGGTATCGGAGAAGATACTGACTTCCGCAGGATTGCAGATTCTACAAATATCATTACAAATGGCTGCTTCCATCCACTGACGCATGATGATGTTTACGAAATCCTGTTGAATTGCAGATAAGAAGACCTGATTACAAATTTTGGTGCTCATGTGAGTTTTTTGGATGCAGAAGGGTCTTGGAAGAAAAAACAGGAAATGATGAAAAGGTGTACGAACACAAATGTTTGTACTCAAATTTGCAGTAGCAGGAAAGGAGTATGCAGAAAATGAAAAAATTAGGTTTTGGACTGATGCGGCTGCCGCAGACGAATCCGGAGGACTGGTCAAGCGTGGACATGGACAAGACAAAAGCCATGATCGACAGGTATATGGAGGAGGGATTTACTTATTTCGACACGGCTTATGTCTATCATGGAGGGAACAGCGAGAAAGCTTTTGGCGAGCTAGTGGCAAAGCGTTATCCCAGGGATTCCTTTACCATTACCACCAAGATGCCGGTATTCATGGTAAAAAGTGCGGAGGACTATGAAAGGATTTTTGACGAGCAGCTTGTGCGGTGCCAGGTAGATTATTTTGATTATTATTTCCTCCACGCCATGGGGCGGTCCGTGTATGGCGCGGTGCAGGAACAAAAAGGGTTTGAATTTATGGTGCGGAAAAAAGCGGAGGGGAAGATCCGGCACATCGGTTTTTCCTACCATGACGATGCGGATATGCTGGACCGTATCCTGATGGAGCACCCGGAGACAGAGTTGGTGCAGCTCCAGCTCAATTACATAGACTGGGAAAATGAGAGCGTCCAGTCCCGCAAATGCTATGAAGTCTGCGTAAAGCATGGCGTACAGGTAACGGTCATGGAGCCGTTAAAGGGCGGCGCGCTGGTGCGCCTGCCGGAAGCGGCAGAGAATATCCTGAAAGAAGCTGATCCAAACGCCGGGAATGCTTCCTGGGGAATCCGCTTTGCAGCATCCCTGGATCAGGTTATGGTGGTACTCAGCGGTATGAGCAATCTTAAGCAGGTGGAGGACAACATCAGCTATATGAAGGACTTCCGGCCTCTGACGGAGGGGGAGAGGGAAACCATAGCAAAAACGGTGCAGATCATCAACGACAGCATTGCCATTCCCTGTACCGCCTGCCGTTACTGCACTGCAGGATGCCCGAAAAAGATTGCCATCCCCGAATATTTTGCACTGTATAACAACCAGAAACAGTTCGGCCTGCTGGCGGGGCTTGCCACTACCTACGGAAACCTGACGGCGACCCACGGAAAACCGCAGGACTGTATTGGATGTAAACAGTGTGAGAACCACTGCCCGCAGCATCTGCCCATTGTGGAGAATTTAAAGCTGGTGGCAGAGGCGTTTGGGATGTAGCTCAGATGTGACAACAGGAACAATCATGTGGGAAAAGATGGAAGGAGAAACAGATTATGGCAAAATTAGTGGCGTTTTATTCCAGGGCAGATGAGAATTATTTCAGCGGGGGTTACCGTTATGTCACGGTAGGCAATACGGAAAAGGTGGCAAAGATAATCTCTGAACTGACAGGCGCGGATTTATTTAAGATCGAGCAGAAAATCCCTTATGCTGCGGATTATAACACCTGTATCCAACAGGCAAAAGAGGATCTGCAGGCAAAGGCGAGACCGGAACTGGTTTCCGTGCCGGACAGCCTTGACAAGTATGATGAAATCTATCTGGGTTTCCCAAATTACTGGGGAGATATGCCTATGGCAGTGTATACCTTTCTGGAACAATTCGACTGGAACGGCAAGACGGTCCATCCTTTTTGCACCCATGAAGGAAGCGGCCTTGGCGGAACGGAGGGAAGAATCCAGAGTGCCTGCGAAGGGGCGGTGGTGACAAAGGGGCTTGCCCTGCAGGGCAGCTTAGCAGATCATGCAAAGACAGCGGTTGAAAAATGGTTATAGATTTTTCTGCATATGCTGCAGCATAGAAAGGTGATGTGAAACGATATGAAGAAGATGCTGATCGTTTATTATTCATGGTCAAACGGAAATACAAAGCGGATCGCTGAAAAGCTTCAGAAAGCCACTGGGGCTGATATAGCCAGGATTGAAACGGCGGTTCCATATTCCGGCAGTTATGATGAGGTGGTAAAACAGGGACAGGATGAGGTAAACAGGGGATATCAGCCGGAGATTGTCCCATTGCCTGTTTTTGTGAAGGACTATGAAGTGATTGCTGTCGGGACGCCTACCTGGTGGTATACAATGGCTCCTGCGGTTCTGACTTTTCTGAAAGCCCAGAATTTTAATGGTAAAACAGTGATCCCACTTATGACAAATGGCGGATGGCCTGGCCATGTACTGAAAGACATTGAGAAAGAATGCAGGGGCGCTGATATCATGTATGGGATGGAAGTTAAATTTGATTCCACAGGAGGCAGCCATCTGGAAACTCCGGAGGCTGACATTAATACGTGGACAGCGGGTATCGCTGAGTTTTTGCAGGAAGGAAGAAAATCGTAATGCAGGGACATAACAAAACGGCGTGTTTGTTTCGGAAAGAAGCGGGGACGGAATATGTTCCTGCAGGTTCCATTTGTGTTTCTTGATTATGGAGAGCCGGCGTTACTGTTCTTTATGGAATATTTTGCAGTGATATGCCTGTTTGCCGTGATCGGGTATTTTATAGCGGCTTTAACATCTGTCTGGCAGAGTAAATAAATATTATTTTTGAGAAGGAGGAACTTTGAAATGAATCAGACTTATATCACATTAAACAATGGAGCAAGAATCCCGCAGTTTGGCATGGGCGTATATATGGTGCCGGAAGGGGAAGAGACAAAAAGTGCGGTGCGAAACGCCCTCAAGATGGGTTACCGCCATATTGATACAGCTCACGCATACCAGAACGAACGCAGTGTGGGGGCTGCAATCCGGGAAAGCGGCATTCCAAGGGAAGATATATGGATTACTTCTAAGCTTTGGCCTAATGAATATGGTGAAGGAAAAACATTGGCAGCCATTGACGAAATGCTGAAACGTCTTGATGTGGAATCGCTGGATCTGCTTCTTCTGCATCAGCAGGTAGGCGATTATATGGGCGCATGGCGGGATTGTGAAAAGGCAGTCCGGCAGGGAAAAGTGAGGACGATCGGGCTTAGCAATTTTGAATCCGAACGATTGGAGGAGGTCTGTGAGGCGGCAGAGATCAGAAAGATCGATAAGGGCGTACGGTTTTTTAATATGACACTTAAGCAGCAGGAAGCACAGTTCACTTCATGGGAAGTGAATGATTAAGGAGGGGAAAAACGATGGAATATGTAACCTTAAACAACGGAGTAAAGATGCCTGCGCTTGGATTCGGTGTCTTTCAGATCGCAGACCCTAAGACTTGCGAGCAGGCAGTCTGTGATGCCCTGATGTCCGGCTACCGGCTGATCGATACGGCGGCCGTATACGGGAATGAGGCGGCAGTGGGGCGCGCAGTCAGAGGCAGCGGGATTCCGAGGGAAGAACTGTTTATTACCACGAAACTGTGGGTGCAGGATTCAGGCTATGAGAGGACGAAAAAAGCATTTGAAACATCCCTTTCCAATCTGCAGCTTGATTATCTGGACCTGTATCTGATCCACCGTCCCTTTGGAGATTACTACGGGGCATGGAGGGCGATGGAAGAACTGTACGAGGCAGGAAAGATCCGTGCCATCGGATTGTCCAATTTTGGCAGTGACCGTCTGGTGGATCTGGTGATGAACAATAAAGTGGTTCCGGCAGTCAACCAGGTGGAATGCCATCCTTATTTCCAGCAGAAGGCGGCGTTTGAATTTATGAAGGAGTACCAGATCCAGCCGGAAGCATGGGCTCCGTTTGCGGAAGGACAGAAAAACCTGTTTACAAATGAGGTGCTTTCCGGAATCGGCGCGAAATACGGAAAGAGCGTGGCCCAGGTGGTGCTCCGCTGGAATTATCAGAGGGGTGTGGTGGCCATCCCGAAATCCGTCCATAAGGAGCGGATGGAACAGAATATCTCTGTTTTTGATTTCTCCCTGACGGAGGAGGAAATGGAACAGATCGCCGCACTGGATGAGGGTATGACGCTATTTGGCTCCAATGAAGAACCCAAATATGCGAAAATGATCAACAGTGTAAAGATTCATCAGGAGTAAGCTATGGAAGATGCGAAGCGGAAAGAAAAGGAGCTGTTTGAAGATTTACCTGTCAGAAAGGCAGTCCTCACGCTGGCAGTCCCGACCGTGATTAGTCAGTTGACCGTACTCATTTATACCCTTGCTGACACATGGTTTATCGGACAGACAGGAGATCCCCAGCAGGTAGCGGCTGTTACCGTGTCGTATCCGATTTTTATGCTGCTTGGCGGTCTGGGAAATCTGTTTGGCATAGGAGGCGAGAGCCTGATTTCCCGGCTGCTTGGAAGAAGAGAACCGGAAAATGCCGGGAAAATAGGTACATTTGTCACATGGGCGTCCGGCATGGCCGCACTGTTTTACTCTTTACTCATATTCTGTTTTGGGACGCAGGTCTTGTCGGTATTGGGAACGGGCGGGGAAACCCTTGTATTTGCAGAGCAGTATTTGTTCTGGACAGTTGTGGCTGGAGGGATTCCGATGGTAATTAACCAGGTTCTTGCTAATATTGTCCGGGCGCAGGGGCGGGCTAGGACAGCCAGCATCGGAATGTCGGTGGGTGGGATCTTCAATGTGGCGCTTGATCCTCTGTTTATATTCGGGTTACATATGAATGTGGCGGGGGCGGCGCTTGCGACCTGTATCTCCAATGTGGTTTCCGTGCTGTATCTTTTGGGGCATATCATCCGTACCCGGAAAGAAAGCGCCGTATAGCTTGCGGTATTTCCACAGAGGATCAGGCTTTCTTATGTGGCGGAGGTGTTCTCGGTTGGGGCTCCTGCGGCATTACAGATTATTCTGGCGTCAGTTTCTAACAGTGTGATGATACGGCTGATGTCCGGCTATGTGGAGAGCGCCATTTCCGGGCTTGGGATCGCACAGAAAATCGAGATGATCCCGTTTCAGATTGTGCAGGGGCTTTCATCCGGCGTGCTTCCGCTGATCGCTTACAATTATGCTTCCGGTAACAGGAAGAGGATGGACAGCACGGTACGGTTCTCTCTGGCAGCCGGAGCCGCTATTTCTGTAATCTTGTTTGTCATGGTGGAATTATCTGCACCGCATCTGGTCTGTTTTTTTATTGAAGATGCGGCTACGATAGAATATGGAGCAGTCTTTACCCGTCTGCGTTGTATTTCACTGCCGTTTATTAATATCGAGTTTATGCTGATCTCTGTATTTCAAGGGATTGGCGGGGCGAAACAGGCTTTTGTGTTGTCCTTTTTTCGGAAAGGGATTTTTGACCTGCCGCTGATGATGCTTGCGGATCTGCTGTGGCCCATGTACGGATTGATGCTGGTAGAGCCGGTCATGGAATTTATGGGAGGTTCCCTTGCGGTATTTCTGTACCGGCGGCAGAGCCTGCAGGTTACAGATCATTCTCGGTAAGGATTATAATATTTTTATGAAAGAAAGGTGGATAAAATGGAAAAGACAAGAAAACTTGGACAGACAGATATTGAAATTACAGCAATTGGATACGGATGTATGGGGCAGACCCATGCCTATGGGGTTGTGGAGGCGGAGGAAGACATGGTAGCGCTCATGCGGTATGCCCATGAGACAGGATATACCTTTTTTGACACCGCGCCGGTTTACGGAGAGGCAAATGAACAGTATCTGGGCAAAGCGGTGGCGCCTTTCCGCAAAGAAGTGGTGGTTGCCACAAAGTTTGGTATTGTAGACGATTCTTTCTTTAGTGGAAATGCAGACGCCTTAAACAGCAGCCGTGATTCCGTAAAGCAGCAGGTGGACGATTCCCTGAAACGGCTTGGGACAGACTATATCGATCTGTATTACCTGCACCGTATCGATCCGAAGACAGAGCCGGAGGAAGTGGCGGAAACTATGGAGGAGTTGATAAAAGCAGGAAAAATCCGGGCTTGGGGCGTCTCCTTCGCGCCGGAAGAATATATCCGGAGGGCTCATGCGGTATGTAAAATATCCGCTATCGAAAATATGTATTCTTTTGTGGCAAGGCAGGATGAGGGAACCTATTTCCCGCTTTGCGAAGAACTGGGGATCACCTATGTGTCGGCCTGCCCTCTAGCAAAAGGATACCTCAGTAACCGCTACTGCGCCGGGACAAAATACCGGGAAGGCGACTGGCGGGCCAGGATGGACCTGTTTCAGAAAGAGGGAATGGATGCAAACCAGAACCTGATGGATCTGATCATGGAGTTTGCAGAAAGGAAGCAGGCAACCCCGGCGCAGATCGCCCTTGCGTGGGAGATTACAAAGAAACCGTATCTGGTTCCAATTCCGGGTACGACGAAAAAAGAGAGGGTAAAGGAAAACTTTGACGCGGTGCATGTAGAGCTGTCACCGGCAGAAATGCAGGAGATTGAAGAAGCCCTGTCCCACATGGATATTGTGGGCATGTGACACGGTTAAGGAAGGAGGACAGATTTATTTGGGAAGAAAAGGAACAGAAACATTTTTTCAAAATATGTGGACGGCGCGCAGAATGTCCGCTTTGTTGATTTACTTTGTACTGTGCATTTTCCTGTGTGCCTGCCATGCTAAGAGCGGGCAGACGGAGGGAGAGGGCAAAGGCGCAGGAGAAGGGATACAGGAAAATAACCAGGGAAACAGTCCGCAGGAGGAATCCGGCGGAAAACAACAGGAGCCCTCCGGAAACGGAATATCAGAGGCACCGGTATTTGATCTGGGGAATGGAACAGTGATGCTGAACAGCGGTTATGAGATGCCGATCCTGGGTATAGGGACATTCCGCCTGTCCGGGAGCGAAGCGGAAAATTCTGTGTACTGGGCGCTGCGGGACGGATACCGCCTCATTGATACTGCGAGGATTTACGGAAATGAGGCAGACGTGGGACGGGGCATTCAAAGGGCGATTGATGAAGGGATCGTGACAAGGGAGGAAGTCTTTGTTACCACAAAAATGTGGACGGATGATTTTGATAACGGGGCAGAGGCAATCGAAGCTTCTCTTAAAAAATTAGGGCTGGATTACATTGACTTGATGATCCTGCATCATTCCCAGCCCAGCAATGACGTGGATGCTTACCATGCGATGGAGCAGGCGGTCAGTGAAGGGAAACTGCGTTCCATAGGACTTTCCAATTATTATACGCCGGAGGATTTTGACCGGCTGGTAAACGCCGCGTCCACAGTGCCCGCGCTGCTTCAGAATGAAACGCATCCTTACCATCAGAGCGTGGAGATGAAGGAGCACCTGCAGCAGTATGGAACGGTTATGGAATCTTGGTTTCCTCTGGGAGGGCGCGGCAACACGCAGACATTGTTTAACGATGACATCATTTCCGGCATCGCGCAGGCTCACGGAAAGACTTCCGCACAGGTCATTCTGCGGTGGCACTTACAGGCGGGGAACATTGCAATCCCTGGATCCAGCAATGAAGACCATATTCAGGAGAACTTTGAGATCTTTGATTTTGAACTGACAGATGATGAGATGCAGGAAATGACCGCATTAGACCGGAATGAGAGATTTGCCGATTACTAAGAACAAAAGAAGAAATTCCATATAATACACACGAGGGCACAAAGAAGAGCCGGAGTGTTCTTGAAAATGAATGGAAAGGAGAATGGCTATAAAGATGGACAGAGCATATGTGATCTGCCATATGGCGGTCTCGCTGGATGGAAAGATAGACGGGGATTTTCATGAGGCGGAAAAAAGCGAAAAAGCAGGGGCGTATTATTATGATGTGATTTTTGACCTTGGTTCGTCGATGGCAGGGGGACGTGTGACCACCCGGATGTATTCACCACAGCCGGAAGTGAATTATGGGAAGTATCAGGATGCAGAAGTGCCAGAGGGCGATTATATCGTAAAAAATGAAGAAGGACATTATTGTCTGGTTTATGACAGGGAAGGAAGGTGCACCTGGGAAGCTCCTACAAGTACGATGAACGGTGTTCCCATGCAGATCGTGGAGGTAGTCACAAAGGCTGTACGGAAAGAATATCTGGCGTATTTAAGGGATATGGGCATCTCCTATCTCCTTACAGAAGAGAAGGAACATCCGGTCAGGGAATCACTGGAAAAGCTGAAAAGATTTTATGGTGTGGAGCGTCTTGTCCTGACAGGCGGCGCATCCATTAACGGTGGTTTTCTGAAAGAAGATATGATCGATGAATTTTCTGTCGTAGTTTTGCCTTATGTGGATGGGAACAGACAGCATAAGGCTCTTGCAGACACGGATGGGGCATTTTGCGACAGGGCATTTTATTTTGCGGAAGCAAACCCGCTGGAGGGCGGTGCGGTCCACATGAGATATATAAAAGAACAATAAGGAGGCGGGATTTTGGATAAAACAATGGACAGAGAAGCGTTTGAGAGACAGGACAGATTTGGGATTGGTGCGCCAAATGATGCGTTTGCACAGTATTTTACGGGCAGCTCCTTTCTAAAGCCGCTGACAGAACCGGGGGCGAGTGCGGTTTTTCTTGCAAATGTCAGTTTTGAGCCGTCATGCCGTAATTACTGGCATATCCATCATGCAGATAAAGGAGGCGGGCAGCTCCTGATCTGTACGGCTGGAGAGGGCTGGTATCAGGAAGAAGGGAAAGAGGCCATAAGCCTGACACCGGGAACCGTCATAACGATACCGGCAAATGTAAAACACTGGCATGGGGCAAAGCAGGACAGCTGGTTTTCCCACATTGCAGTGGAAGTGCCGGGAGAAAATACATCCACGGAATGGTGTGACACTGTAGATGATGAAACATATTTCAACTTATAGGAGGATGAACAGATGGAGCAGGGGAAATTAGGATTTGGTTTCATGCGGCTTCCGGTAATTGACGGGGCGCAGGAAAATATTGATATGGAACAACTGAAGCAAATGGTGGATGAGTTTCTGGGAAACGGATTTACCTATTTTGATACGAGCTATGCCTACCACAATGGAAAAAGTGAGGAGGCTTTAAGGAAAAGCGTGGTGGAACGGTATCCGAGAGAGCAGTTTACCATCGCCACGAAGCTTCCGACCTTTCTTATACAGACAGAGGATCAGGTGGAGGATATATTCGTGGGACAGCTTAAAAATCTGGGGACAGACTATGTGGATTATTACCTGCTTCACATCCTGAACACGAAATTCTACAATGGGCTGGACGGCAGGGGCGGTGTCGTTAAGAACTGCCATTTGTTTGAACATGCACAGAAATGGAAAAAGGAAGGAAAGATCAGGCATCTGGGATTTTCCTTCCACGATTCGCCGGAGGTACTGGACCAGATCCTGACAGAACATCCGGAAGTGGAGTTTGTCCAGATCATCGTCAATTATTTTGACTGGGAAAGCTATTTTATCGCTTCCAGAAGGTGCTATGAGGTGATCCGCAGGCACGGCAAAAAAGTAGTCATCATGGAGCCGGTCAAGGGAGGCGTCCTGGCACAGATACCGAAAGAAGCGGAAAAGAAACTCCGCTCCATAAAGCCGGAAATGTCGCCTGCGGTGTGGGCGCTGCGGTTTGCGGGTAGCATGGAGGATGTGACAGCGGTGCTGTCCGGTATGTCCACACTGGAGCAGGTACAGGACAATGTAAAGAATATGAGGGATTTCCGGCCGCTTGGCGGGGACGATATGAATATGCTGCTTCAGATGGCAAAGGAACAGAAAGCGACAGGGCCGGAAGGAACCGGAGACTTTGCGGAATATGAAGCCTTGACCTATCACGGTATTTCTGTGGCGGCAATCCTTGATACTTATAACTCTGCCATGGTGCAGCCGAACCCGCTGTTTTCCGGAGAGATGAACTATTTAGCGAATAAGTTGCTTGCAAATGGAGTGACGGATATCAAACAGGAATTTCCGAAAGAGACGGTTCTGTTTCTGGGAAACGATATCACGGCACAGGTGGAGGAAGCATGGAATTTCCTTGTGGAGCATGCGTTTGTGATGTAATGATCTGGCGGAATGGCTAAAATCCAGCAGTAAGTCTGTCGAAGGGCTTACTGCTGTTTTCAAGTACAATATCTCCGGATAAAATCTTGGAAGGTGGTCAGGATGAATAAAAATATGTTATTAAAATGGGTGGAACCAAGGCAGGTGCTTCCAAAAGAACGGCAGAGATTTGAAAACCGCGGACTGTTTGCCCTGATTCTGCCGATTCTTGTAGAACAGCTCCTTACCATGCTGGTAGGGATTGCGGATACCCTGATGGTTAGTTATGCAGGGGAAGCGGCTGTTTCTGGAGTGTCTCTGGTCAATCAGTTAAATAATGTATTTATTTTTGTGTTCGGTGCGGTAGCCTCCGGCGGGGCTGTGGTGGCAAGCCAGTATATCGGCAGGGAGGATCAGGAAAACGGAATAGCGGCGGCAAGCCAGCTGCTGATGGTTACAATCCTGATATCGGTGGTTTTGACAGGGATATCCGTTTTGTTCCGGTCACAGCTTTTGTCACTTTTATTTGGCAGGGTAGAACCGGATGTGATGAAAGCCTCCCTTTCCTACCTGATCATATCAGCCCTGTCCTTTCCGGCGCTGGCAATCTATAACAGTGAGGCGGCGTTGTTCCGCAGTATGGGGAAGACAAAGGCCATTATGAATATTTCTATTGCTATGAATGCAATGAATGTCATCGGCAATGCGATCGGAATCTTTGCCCTCCATGCGGGGGTGGTGGGAGTGGCAGTGCCGTCTCTGATTTCAAGAATTTTTGCCGCTGCAGTGATGCTTGTGCTTTCTTTTCGGAAAAAGAATGCGCTGTATGTACAGATGGAAAAAGTGTTCGCATGGGATGGAAGAATGCTGAGACGGATTCTGAGCATTGCCGTGCCAAACGGAGTGGAGAATGGTCTGTTCCAGCTTTCCAAGGTTGCCCTTTCCAGTATTGCTGCCCTCTTTGGGACAGTGCAGATTGCGGCAAATGGTGTGGCACAGAGCTTCTGGTCTATGGCCTCCCTGTTCTGTATCGCTTTTGGGTATGCTTTTGTGACCGTGATTGGTCAGTGTATGGGGGCAGGGGACACCCTGGCGGCCGACTATTACAATGAAAAGCTGCTGCGCATGACTTATATCGGTTCGGCAGCATGGAATTTACTGATTATGCTCTTGACGCCCTTTGTACTGATGCTGTACAGCCTATCGGAGGATACCAGAAATCTGGTGATTCTGCTGATGGTTATCCACAGCGTGTTCAACGTGGCATTGTGCCCGGTGGCGTTTTCACTTTCTAATGGACTGCGGGCTGCCGGTGACATTCGCTTCACCATGTGCGCATCCATTTTTGCAACCGTGGTATGCAGGGTGATCTTCTCTATTGTGTTTGGTATATGGATGAATCTTGGCGTAATTGGGATCTGTCTGGCAATGGTAGGGGACTGGCTGGTGAAGGCAGTGTTGATTCTGATCCGTTACCGCAGCCATAAGTGGGCAGGATTTCATGTGATTGATTAGAGAAGATGGGAGGGGAGGAAAGAGACGGTGTGGGAAATGAGAGAAAACAGGATGGAAGTAATACACACGATTCAATTATGTAAAACGTGTGGAGTATGCAGTAAGAGCTGTCCGGCGCAGATCAATATTCCTGAGGCGTTGAGAATTTATGAGAAGTACCTGTCAGGGGATATGAGGATATTAGAAAAACTGGACGAAATGGAATCGCCCGGAAAGCCAGTGGACTGTATTGAATGCGGTGCATGTTCTGACCATTGCCTAAACAGTATAGACGTAAAAGAACTGGTACGGGAACTGGCAATGATGCAGTCATGCCGGAGACTGATACTGCCACGGCATGGCAGGAGGAAGGAGATGGGAAGATGAAAAGGATCGGGATGTTTTTAATAAGTGCAGGGTTGTTGCCACTGTTTTTTCTGGCTGGATGTTCACAGATGGGACAGACAGACCAGAAGCAGGACCGAATCCCATCACGGCAGGAAGAAGATCCATTAATAACGGAAAATGATATGGAGAAAACCATGGGGGCTGCAGATTCAGATGCAAAAGAAGAACCAATGGAACCGGAACCTGCAATTCTGTTGTATCAGGGGCAGGCAAGCATCCGTATTGTTACGGATGAGGGAAAGGTTATTTATATTGATCCTTATGCGGGGGATTCCTATGATCTTCCGGCAGATCTGATACTGGTAACACATTCCCATTTTGACCATAGCCAGACGGAAAAAGTGGAATACCGGAATGAGGATTGTCGGATCATTACGCAGAAAGAAGCTGTTTTAAATGGAAAACATCAGAATTTTGATCTGGGGTATGTTATGGTAGAGGCTGTGGAAGCAGGATATAATCCGCTGCACGATGTAAATGAATGCGTGGGTTATGTGCTGACTTTTTCTAATGGGAAGTCTGTTTATGTTACTGGTGATACATCCACAACAAAACAGATGCCGCTTTTAAGAGAAAAAGAGATTGATTTTGCTTTCTTTTGCTGTGACGGCGTGTATAATATGGGATTAGAGGAAGCGGCAGAATGTGTAGAGATGGTTGGGGCAAAACATAATATCCCATATCATATGACAGCTACAACTGACGGAAGGCATTTTGACAGGGAGCTTGCAGAACAGTTTGGGGCAAAGAACCGCCTGATCGTAGAGGACGGGGAAGAGATTTTGGTTGAGTGACGCAGGAACCATGGAAGCGAATGGACAGGAATTGATCACAGGAGGTAAGAAGATGTCAGATTATTTTGGAAAAGAAGTTCCGAAGCTTGGATTTGGGCTGATGCGCCTGCCGAAGAAAGGGCTGCGGACAGATGTTAAGCAGGTGGAACATATGGTAGACCTTTTTATGGAAGCCGGTTTTACTTATTTTGACACAGCGTTTGTATATCTTGGTTCCGAAGCAGCGATTAAAAAGACGCTGGTTGACAGATACCCGAGGGAATCCTTTACACTGGCTACAAAGCTGAATGCGTTACTCATGGCGCCAACGGAAAAAGCAGCAAAAAAACAATTTTATACAAGCCTTCATCGGACAGGCGCCGGATATTTTGATTATTATCTTTTACATGCTATGATGGACGGCAGCTATAAAAGATATGATAAATTTCATCTTTGGGATTTTGTAAAGGAACAGAAAGAGAAAGGACTGATCAAACATATCGGTTTTTCTTTTCATGCAGATCCCAGACTTTTGGATCAGCTCCTCAGAGAACATCCGGAAGTGGATTTTGTACAGCTGCAGATTAACTATGCAGACTGGGAGAATCCATCGGTAACTGCAAGGGCAAACTATGAAACGGCGAGGAAGCACGGAAAATCTATTGTTGTGATGGAACCGGTGAAAGGCGGAAACCTGGCAGATCCGCCGGCGAAGGTAAAGAAACTGTTCGATGAATATCATCCGGATATGTCTTACGCATCCTGGGCAATCCGTTTTGCGGCGTCATTGGATGGAATCATTACGGTATTGTCAGGAATGTCCAATACGGCGCAGATGGAGGATAACCTTTCGTATATGAGGGAGTTTCAGCCATTGAATGAGGAAGAACAAAAGATTATTCAGGAAGCACAGCGGATAATTGGAAAATCCTCTACTATTCCATGCACAGCATGCCATTACTGTACGGAAGGCTGCCCCAAGAAAATACCGATACCGGAAATCTTCACAGCCATGAATAAGCAGCTTGGAAACGGACAGATGAAAGAAGCCATTTCAGATTACCAGAAGGCTACATATATCGGCGGCCGGGCATCGGAATGTATCGATTGCAGGCAGTGTGAAAAAGTCTGTCCGCAGCATCTTCCGGTTACAGATTATTTGAAAAAATGTGCGCAGAAACTGGAAAAATAGATGAGATCATAAAGGACTGGCTTTGAACTTCATATTGTGGTAATAGCCGTTGTTGCTTACGTCCTAAATATCATGCTGCAGGTTATATAAATGGCTCATTTCATGGAGAAGCGTGGCGGCTATCTCCGTAATGGGGCGGTCAAGGTACTCGGCGCAAAGGTTGATCTCCCGGTAAAGTTCGTTATTCGCATTCCAGATTTCGTGGATGCTGCACCAGCCATATGCGCCGCGCCCGCCGTCCGGGGATACGGTGATGGCCGGACGGGTAAGTTCTCCATCATAGAAATGCTTATTGAATAGGTCAAACATTTCTTCAGTTTTCTTTACAATCTCGGATATTTGAAGCATTGCTGTGTCCTCCTTAAAATTATGTTTTAATTCTGTGTGACACAGCTTACATAGATTTTGTGTAAAATCAAGCTTTAAGCAGTCGGTTTTAAGTCAAATTGATTAACGGTATATTTACTATGATGGGACAGCCTCAAACTTGTCCTTTAAGTATTCCAGAAGTCGTTCCGCGATAGGGGTAAATACCTGATATTTTTTCCAGATCAGATAAATCTTTGTTTTCAGGATTGGTGACAGTGGGCGGAAAACAAGTCCGCTGGCGGGGGTTGTATCAATGAGATGCTGAAAAGTCAGGAGATATCCGAGCCCTTCCTTTACAAATAAAGAGCCATTATAGGACAGGCGGAAAGACCCTTCGAGATGCAGTTCATCCAGTTTATTTCCGCACCATCTGGAGATATCATGGTTCCAGCCCTGCTCCGAACAAAAGAGCGGGAGTCCGGCCAGGTCATCGGCACAGACAGTCTGCTTGTCTGCCAGGGGAGAGTCCGCTTTCATGACGACGCCCCATAGATCGGCTTCGGGAAAGGCAAGGAAATGATATTTTGCGGCACTTGGTTCTTCGGCCAGGACAGCGAAATCGATTACGCCTTTATCCAGCTTTTCCGTGACCTGCTCTGTATCGCCGCTTGTAATATGGTAACGCATATCAGAAAAGGTATTTTTAAATTGCCTGATGGCGGAGGCAAGATGCCTGATCTGGTAAGATTCCGCCATACCGAAGTAAACATCGCCCCCAAGAGTATCGTCCAGGGCAAGAAATTCCGTTGTGATCTTATCGGCCATTTTTACCAGATCCTCTGCCCGTTTCCTCAGTAAGATTCCTTCTTCCGTAAGCTGTATGCTGAAACTGTGGCGCGTGAACAGCTTTTTCCCAAGCTCGTCTTCAAGCACCTTTAACTGTTTGGAAAGTGTAGGCTGGGTAACGTGGAGCAACTCTGCCGCACGGGTCATATTTTCCTCCCTTGCCACTGCAAGGAAGTATCTCATGGTTCGCAGTTCCATATTGTCCTCCTGTGATATTCTGAAAATTCATATCATGATATAAATTATAGCAATTAGCGAAATGAAAATCAAGAGGATATAATATCCGTGAAAGCCAAAAGCAGTGCGGAAAAAGACGAATATAAAGCAGCGTTGTGCTGGCACATAAGCAGCTTTATATTTGTTTTTTTCCATAGGGCCGCAAGGCCCGTGGGCGAGATGAAGCGAAGTGGAATTGAGCTGCACTGCGAACACATAGCATGAAAGGAGGCGGTCATACGGATGATTTAATTCAAAATCTTAAGGATGCAGGATGTGGCTCACAAATGATTGAAGAAGTCTTAAGGCTATATGGCAGCGGCCAGGTTCAGCATGTCATTAAAACGCTGCGGAAGCACCGCTGCAGTTTGATGGATAGTCTCCATGAAAGTCAGGAAAGGGTTGACTGTCTTGATTTTTTGGTGTGGCGTATGGAAAAAGAAAAATGATAACTAGAAAATGATGAAAAGAAAGAGAGGAATTATAAAATGGAAAATACTGTAAAAATGGAACTGACCACGGGATGGGATAAGACTTTCCCGAAAAGTGAAAAGGTGAACCACCGCAAGGTTACATTCCCGAACCGCTATGGGATCACATTGGCAGCAGACCTTTATATGCCGAAAGAGGCTGAGGGGAAGCTGGCTGCGATTGCGGTATGCGGGCCCTTTGGCGCGGTAAAGGAGCAGTCAGCCGGACTGTATGCGCAGACAATGGCGGAGCGTGGTTTCCTCACCGTTGCCTTTGACCCTTCCTTTACCGGTGAAAGCGGCGGCACACCCCGGTATATGGCGTCGCCGGATATCAATACAGAGGATTTCCAGGCGGCGGTGGATTTCCTTTCCGTACAGGAAAATGTTGATCCTGAGCGTATCGGCATTATCGGTATCTGCGGCTGGGGAGGCCTGGCCCTGAATGCGGCGGCACTGGATACCCGCATCAAGGCGACGGTTGCCTCCACCATGTATGATATGTCCCGTGTCAATGCCAACGGATATTTTGATGCGGATAATTCTGCTGATGCACGGTACGCGAAGAAAGAGGCTATGAACGCTCAAAGGCTTGTTGATTACAAAAATGGAAGTTATGCTCTGGGCGGCGGGGTTGTCGATCCACTTCCGGAGGACGCGCCTTTCTTTGTGGCAGATTATCACAATTATTATAAAACGGATCGCGGATACCACAAGCGTTCCTTAAATTCCAACGGCGGCTGGAATGTGATTGGGTGTATGTCCTTTATGAACCAGCCTATCCTTCAGTACAGCAATGAGATTCGCAGCGCAGTCCTTATCATGCACGGAGAGAAAGCACATTCCTGCTATTTCAGCCGCGATGCCTATGATGCAATGGTGAAGGATAACCCTTATACAGACAATAAGGAGCTGCTGATTATTCCCGGTGCAGTCCATACGGATCTGTATGACGGAGGCGGAAAGGATGCGATCCCGTTTGATAAGCTGGAGCAGTTTTTTGCGGAAAATCTGAAATAGTATTAAAAACTTAGAGTACAAGGAGAAAAACAATGTTAGGAAATTTTATATATTGTAACCCGACAAAGCTTTATTTTGGCGAGGATTCCCTTGCCAGCCTGAATGAGGAGCTGCCAAAGTACGGGCAGAATGTACAGCTTGTGTATGGCGGCGGATCAATCAAAAAAAATGGTATCTATGATAAAGTCATGGAGATTTTGAAGGGAAATGGAAAAAATGTGTTTGAAGATGCAGGCGTCATGCCAAATCCAACGGTACAGAAACTGCAGGAAGGCTGTAAGATTGCCA
>CAJUTU010000053.1 GCA_910589385.1 uncultured Lachnospiraceae bacterium | reverse complement strand
TAACCATGCGGGTTTCAGCAGTTGATGCCGTTATTCCGTGAATAATTCAGGTAAAAAATTGTAAAATGGTCTTTAATAAATGCATTGGAGGCAGCAGTATTATGGATAGAAAAAAATATATTTTAAAAAATGTATATGATGTATCCTTCCTGGCAATACGGATCCTGACAGATAATGGGGAGATTGTCTCTTTGCCATATGAGGAGTTTGAAAAAAAGGATCCTATATGCTGCAATCCGGCTCTCAGAAATGTAGTTTATGAATGTGGGAAGAAAACTGCAGGCAAATATGCGGTATATAATGATAATGGATATTTCTATTGTATTTTCTGTAAAAAAGATCAAAATGTGATATGGGGTCCGTTTGTGCTGGAAGTGCATTCAGAATTGCAGGAGAGGATGTATCTTGGCAGGAATCAGGTGAAGCAGAAGTCCATATATATTCCTCTGCTGAACGCGGATTATATAAAAAAGCGTATTTCCTTTATCCACGGGCTTTTGTTTGAAGAGTACGGTGAGAAACAGGAGCTTTTTGAGAATAACTGGCTGGAGGAAAAGTCAGAGGGGTTCCATGCCAGCTTGTCGGAATATATCTTACAGAATGCGGAGCAGGAGAGGGAACACTTTTCGTTTCAAAGAGAGCAGGAATTTTTTGAATATCTATTGAATGGAAAAATAGACATTGGGGAAGTGTTTCAGAAAGCACCCGGGGAACTGGATGATTTCAGGGATTTGTATGGACGGCAGGGGATTATTGCAGAATCCCAGAAAAAAAGTATGGAATATACGGCTGTGATATTCATTGCACTTCTGACAAGGCATGTGATCACGGCCGGACTCAATGAGACAGAGGCATATAGATTAAGCGATGTATCTTTGCAGGAACTTTCCGGGGCAGAAAATATCATGGACATCGAGTGTATCTGTAGAAACAGTATCTGGCAGTTTATCAGTATGGTCAGAGAGCACAGGGAAAGTGGTAAGGGAGAGTCTGTATATATTGTCCAAAGCAAGGATTATATCGCAAAACATATTTTTGAAAAAATTTCACTTAAAGAGATTGCCGATGAGGTCGGGGTTCATCCGGCTTATTTGTCACGCCTATTTTCAGAGCAGACAGGAGTCGGCATTTTACACTATATTCTTCAGGAGAAAATCCGTATCTCCTGTAATCTTCTAAAATATTCCGGAAAGCCAATTGCGGTTATTGCGGAATATGTCAATTTATCCCCCCAAAGTTATTTTTCAAAGGTATTCAAAAAAATGATGGATCAGACTCCGGCACAGTATCGGAAAGAACATCCAAATAAAAATTTCTGGAAATCATAAAAATAGTAAAAAACAGACAAGAAATATTTTGCCGGAATGCTATATTGTCCTTATCAAAAGAAAAGGAGAGTGTGTTTATGAAGGCAAAAAAGCAACTAGGAAAGGATAAGGCCGGTGTTCAGAAGGTCATGTATGGAAGTGACTATTTTGGGGACTGCCTGGGACAGTTTGCGTTGAATGCAATCAGTGGGCTTGTAGGGCAGCTTACCTACTTTTACACAGATAAGGTAGGATTGGCAGCGGGAGGGGTCGCCACGGCATTCATGCTTGTCAGGATTCTCGATGCGTTTACAGATTTGATCATGGGGTACATTATTGATCATACGAAGCCGGGAAAAGAACGCTACAGGCCATGGATTTTAAGAATGGTTGTTCCTACTGTGATTCTGACGATCATGCTGTTTACGGTACCACAGGGAATTAGTTCTAATCTGCAGATCATTTATATGTTTATGACCAACTTTTTATTGAGTGCAGTTGTTTATACGGCAATCTGTGTTCCCTATTCGTCATTGATCGTTGTACGGACATCCAGTCAGGATGAGAGAAGCCGTATGGGAATATGCCGTGCAGCGGCAGGTTATCTTTGCGGAATGATTATAACGGTTGGAATTATTCCCATCACAAATATGCTAGGCGGCGACCAGAGGGCATGGATTACGTTTAGCACGGTTATAGGCGTGCTTTCGGGAATTATGTTGTTTATTACTTACAAAACAAGCCAGGAAACGAATTCGGCTGAGGAGGAAAACCAGACACAACAGTCAGAAGAGGAAGCAATACCGATGAAAGAAGCGGTCAAAAATCTGTTCCATAATAAGTATTGGGTGCTTGCATTGATCATAGGTGTCTGCTCTAATGTTGTAAATGGACTCAGCCAGTCATCAGGTACATATTATGCAAAGTGGATTTATGGAGATGACAATTTGTCAGCGGTGATCGGAGCGGCGAGTATCTTACCGTCATTGCTTGGGTTTATCACTGTAGGAATACTGGTGAAGCATCTTGGTGTTACAAAAACAATCCGGGTTACATGCGTAATGGGATTGTTATCTCAGGCATTAAGGATGTTGAATCCCTATCATTTTATTTATAATCTTGTGCTGACATGTGTTAGTGTTTATTCCAATATTCCTATGATGTGTGAACTTGCAGTATTGACCGCAATGTCCATTGATTTTAATGAGTATAAATTTGGAAAGCGTATGATTGCCTGTTCCCAGGGGGCTACAAGTTTTGGCCAGAAGGTGGGAAATGGCCTGGGTACGGCTATGATTGGATGGTGTCTTGCAATAGCGGCGTATGACGCAGCAGCGGAGGTTTTAACTGAAGCAAGTAAACAGGCGATATTTACGTTTAATATCTATGCGCCGGTACTTATGTTTGTAATTATGTTGATTTGTTCGTTGAAATATGATCTAGAGAAGAAACTTCCAGGAATCCAGGCAGAACTTGCAAAGAGAAAACAACAGGAGGGATAACTCATGGATAGAGATATTAAAAAAATCGTGTCAGAAATGACATTGGAAGAAAAAGTGGGAATGTGTTCCGGAGAAGATTTTTGGTGCTTGAAAGCGGTAGAACGCCTGGGTATCCCACAGGTGATGGTATCTGACGGACCTCACGGCCTGCGCAAACAGGAGGAAGAAGCGGATCATCTGGGGATCAATGAAAGTGTGAAGTCAGTCTGCTTTCCGGCAGCCTGCGCTACGGCTTCTAGCTGGGATGTGGAAATGCTGGAAGACATGGGGAAAACACTCGGGGGAGAATGTCAGGCAGAGAATCTGAGCATACTCTTAGGCCCGGCGGCAAATATCAAGCGCAGCCCTCTTTGCGGACGGAACTTTGAATATTTTTCAGAAGACCCGTATTTGACCGGCAAGATGGCATCCGCACCGGGTTGGATCTGGAAATGCCTGCATCAGGAGGTATCAATGACGCAAGGATTGCAGCGGCAGTCAGGGATGGCTCATTGGATGAGGCTCTTTTAGATCAGACAGTTGAAAATATTTTGAAGGTGGTCTTCTCTTATGTGGATCATCGCCATCCGGAAATAGTATTTGACCGGGAAGCAGATCATAAGAAGGCGGTCACCTATGCAGCGGATTCTGCCGTTCTCCTTAAGAACAGCAAAGTCCTTCCATTAAATGATTCACAAAAGGTCGTATATATCGGGGAATTTGCAGAGAAACCTCGTTATCAGGGTGGTGGCAGCAGCCATATTAACAGCAGCAGAGTGACTTCGGCTCTGGAAAGCGCAAAGGAGAAGGGGCGTAATGTTACCTATATCAAAGGATTCCCATCAGATCGGGATGAACTGGATGAAAAAGAGTTAAAAGCTGCGGCCGAAGCGGCGAAGACGGCTGATATTGCCGTAATTTTTGCGGGATTGCCGAATGTGATAGAATCTGAGGGATATGACCGTGTCAATATGGATCTTCCGGCATGCCAGAACCGGGTGATTGCCGAGGTGGTTAAGGTTCAGCCTAATCTCGTGGTGGTCCTCCATAATGGTTCTCCGGTAGAAGTTCCGTGGGAGAAAGATGCGGCGGCAATCCTGGAGATGTACCTTGGCGGACAGGGAGTCGGGGAAGCCTGTGACCGGCTTCTCTATGGAGAGGTGAACCCCAGCGGGCGGTTAGCGGAAACATTTCCATACCGTGTACAGGACAACCCAAGTTTCCTGAATTTTCCGGGAGACGGGAAAAATGTTAATTATGGAGAGGATATCTTCGTTGGTTACCGTTATTATGAGGCAAAAGAACTTCCGGTGCGCTGGGCGTTCGGGCATGGATTGAGCTATACATCCTTTGCGTATGGCAATCTTCGTCTTTTTTCCAAAAATATGGCAGATCACGATACCGTGACCGTATCCGTAGATGTGACCAACACAGGAAAGGTGTTTGGTAAAGAAGTAGTACAGCTTTATGTGGCAGATAAAAACGGGACGCCGCAGAGGCCGGTAAAGGAGCTGAAGGGATTTGTTAAGCTGTCACTTGCTCCGGGGGAGACAAAGACTGCCATGATGACGATTTGTGCGAGAGATCTGTCTTTTTACCATGAAGAGCTGCATGACTGGTATGCGCCGTCCGGTACATATGAAATCTTGGTAGGACACGCAAGTGATGATATCCGGGTGAGCTGTGAATTGAAGTTTGATACTGCGAAAATACTTCCCTTTGAAGTGACAGGTGCAACGACCATCGGTCAATTGATGAGTGATCCGAGAACTGCGGAGAAAATGGGGGAGATGATAACCAAAATGATGCAGTCCCTTGGCGCTGCCGCAGGTGAACAGGAGGAGAGCGGGGAAGAGGGATCCATGGGGTTCGACCCGGAAAAGATGCAGGACATGCTTTATGGAATGCCGATCAAGTCCCTGGCTTCTTTCGGCGGGAGTGACTTGGATGTAAATGTGCTTATTAAAACTTTTGCGCAATGTCTGTAGACGATTGCAGCTAAAGACGGATGTGTAAAACATAGAAAGGAAAAAAGATAATGAAAAAGATACCTTATATTACACAGCAGGGAAACCGAAAAGTGTTGATGGTAGATGATGCGCCTTTTATTATGTTGGCAGGAGAAGTACATAATTCGAATTCCTCCAGTGCAGCTTGTATGGAGCAGGTATGGAACAGGGCGAAAGAATTGGAGATGAACACACTGCTTCTTCCGGTGACATGGGAGCTGATTGAACCACAGGAAGGGGTATTCGATTTCAGTCTTGTGGACGGGCTGATCCAACAGGCAAGGAGGAAAGAAGGGAAACTTGGTTTTCTGTGGTTCGGCTCATGGAAAAATGCACAGTGCTATTATGCGCCGGAATGGGTAAAAGCAGATACGCAGCGTTTCCGGCGCGCCCAGGTGTCGCGCGGCAAAAATTTCTGCAGGCTGGACAATTTTTATGGGATGTCGTACACCAGCCTGTCTTATCTGTGTGAAGAGACCAAAAAAGCAGATGCAAAAGCATTTGCCGCACTGATGGCGCATATCCGCGATGTGGATGAGGAAGAGAATACGGTGATTGCTGTACAGGTAGAAAACGAAACCGGATTGATGGGAAGTGCAAGAGAGCGGTCAGAGGAGGCAGATGCATTGTTTGCAGCACAGGCGCCGGAAGAATTCGTGCATTATATGAAAGAACACACGTCTACAATGGTTCCGCAGATAAAAGCAGCCGTAGAAGCAGGCGCAGAATCCGGAAGCTGGGAGGAAGTGTTTGGGGAGGCAGCAGAGGAACTGTTCAGTGCATACTATATTGCAGGTTATGTAAATGCGGTTGCCAAAGCAGGAAAGGAGGCATATCCGCTTCCGATGACTGTAAACTGCTGGCTGGATAAAGGAGAAGAGCCAGGGAAGTATCCCACAGGCGGACCGGTATCCAAGGTTCTTGAGGTATGGAAGTATTGTGCCCCGGAAATTGATTTTTTTTCAGCGGATATCTATATTAAGGAATTCATGGATGTCTGTGATGAGATGACGAGAAGATACCAGAATCCTTTGTATATCCCGGAATGTGCGACACACAGCTATGCGGGGCCAAGAGCGGTATATTGTGTAGGTCATTATCATGCAATGTGCTATGCGCCGTTTGGGTTTGAAGACATGGGAAAGGAGTTTTCTGCGTCTCAGGGCTTTTTATTTGGAATGGATACGGAGGATCCGGCGCTTGGCACGCCGCAAAATGTGGAAGAATATGGATGGTATAACAGAACATTGCAGTCTATGATGCCGTTGCTTGGTTCTAAATATGGGACAGAAGATCTGCAGGCCGTATCCAGTGAGCGAAAAGACCAGGATACCTTACTGTTTGGGACATTTGGATTTCAGGTTCTGACGGACATGCCGATGCTCAGCCGTAAAGACGGAGTGTGCCTGATTTTAAAAGAAAGTGAAGATACTTTTTATATATTAGGCAATGGTTGTATGCTGACTTATTTTTCACAGAATGCGAAAAAGCCGTATGTAGAAATTTTTTCCTGCGAAGAAGGCTTTTTTGAAGCTGGAAAGTGGAAAGCCGAAAGACGACTGAATGGGGATGAAGTGACAATACTGATGTTTGAGACGCCGCAGCTGCTCAAACTCAGGCTGCATGCATTTGATTAAGATAGTGCTTAAAAATAAGCGTTTGATGGAAATAGTGGGAGGAAATTAGTTAGGAACTTATAAAGGAGGAAAAAATGAATCATACAAAAATTCCAGCAGGAGCAAGAGAAAAACTCCCATTCTGGTTTTCAGCAGCTTGGTCGGGGCGTGGGGCAGTTGTGATTGCCTGTACCAGTTTGTTTGGTTATGCTACATTTTACTGTACAGATGTATTGAAGATGAATCCGGTAGTGATTGGTATGTTGCTTTTATGTACAAAATTACTGGATGGAGTTACAGATCTGGTTATTGGTTTTTTGATTGATAAGACAGACACAAAGTTAGGGAAGGCAAGGCCTTATGAGCTTGCAATTATTTTTCTGTGGATATTTTCAGTGATGATGTTTTCTACACCGACAAGTTTGAGTGCAGCAGGCAAAGCTGTATGGGTATTTATCATGTATTCCATGATAAATTCTGTATGTATAACCATGCTGTATGGAAATGAAGTGGCTTATCTAAACCGTGCAGTTGTAAAACAGAAAACAAGATTAAACTGACAGCGACTTCAGGAATTTATACAATACTTTTGTCAGTAGTTATTTCTATGATTGTTCCCCAGGCGGTGAAAGCTGCTGGAGTGAATCCACGCAGCTGGACAATGATCGTAGTTGGAATGGCGGTTCCCGGGATTATCATTGGATTGATGAGAGTTTTCTTTGTAAAAGAAATCAATGTGGATACGGAACCTATGAAATTGAATCTAAAAGAAGGAATTTCTGTTATGTCCAAAAATAAATATATTTGGATATTTGCAGCTATGTATTTCTGTTATCATCTGGCAAATAATATAATAATGAGTGCACAGACATACTATTTCCAATATGCAGTCGGAGATATAGGTATTTCAAGCCTGATCGGAATGGGAATGATTTTTGTTCCCTTCCTAATTGCAGCTATGCCAAAGCTTATGACGATATGGGGGACAATAAAGACTTTAAGAATAGGGTTTCTTGTAAGGATCGCGGCATTGGTGATCCGTATGATAGGAGGAACCAATTTAATTACCCTGATATTCGGTTCAGTATTGTTTATGGCAGGATATGTACCGATTGCATTTATAGTATCCTTAAAGTATGATTTGGAAAAGAAGCTGCCTCAGATTCGAAGTGAGTTAGCTGAGTAACAATAGCTGGCAAATGAGTGCGGCTATGAGTCTACTGCCTCGCAGCTTTCTGCGAGGTAGCTTATTGTTAGGAGGATAATTGATTATGTGGAATTATGAATATGTTGTACCGGAAAACAAAAAAGTGCGCGTGATCGTACATACGGATTGTAAAAACGAGGCAGATGACCAGTTTGCACTAGCGCATCATTTGATGACTCCGAAATTTGAAATAAAGGGAATCGTGGCCGGACATTTCTGGAAAAATCCTCAACTTTATGGAGAGGAAGGTACTGCAAAAGCCAGCTATCATGAAATCATTAAAGTATTGGAGCTGATGGGGCTTAAAGGAGAATATCCTGTCGTCATGGGAGCAGCCACTGGTATGAGAGATGAAGAAACACCGATTGATTCCGAAGGGGCAAGATTTATCATTGAAGAAGCCATGAAGGAGGATAAAAGACCCTTGTATATTGCCTGTCAGGGCGCAGTGACCGACGTAGCTTCTGCACTTCTACTGAAACCGGAGATTGCAGATCGGATGACGGTTATCTGGATTGGCGGCGGTGACTACCCGAAAGGTGGATTCGAGTTTAACCTGGCAATGGATATCCATGCGGCAAATGTGATCTTTTCTTCTCAGGTTCCGCTTTGGCAGATTCCGATCAGCCTGTATAGAGTAATGGCAGTATCTTTGGCCGAATTGCAGCTGAAGGTCCGCCCGTGCGGGGAAATTGGTGAATACCTGTTCCGTCAGATGGTGGAGTTTAATCAGGCTGCGGGAAAATATGAGATGGTATGGCCCCATGGAGAAATATGGGGGTTAGGGGATCAAGGAACGATAGCGGTATTGATGGAAGAACAGGAGAAAGTCAGCTATGATCTCGTATCTGCCCCAAGAGTTGCAAAGGACATGACCTATATCCATGGACAGGATAATCGAGAAATCAGGGTATATCAATATCTGGACGCAAGACTGACGTTGGAAGATTTCTTTGCAAAGCTTGCAATTAATTTTAATTAGAAAATAGATATACTGGTAAAACAGCTTGCCAGATAAAGGGCATTGTGTTATATTGTCGATACGGAGTAATCGTGATACAAGGTGATAGCCTCCCTTAACTTGAAAAAGAGGGGAGGTGGTGTGGATGGAAATGTTTACGTTTCAAGATTTAATGCTATTTGCGACATTTTTAATTGCACTGCTTGCCTACATAGATAGGAAGAACAAGCGAAAATAAATAAGCCTACCTTGTACTTGGTCGGTCGGGTAGGCTTATAGCTATACACGGGAGGTCAACCACTTTGTGGGCGGTTACTCCTTTTGTATATCTAGTATAGCATATCTGACAGCCGGATTCAAGAAATTTTTTTAGTGTGGCGTGGTATTTCGGTAATTTCTCAACTCGTTCAATAGCTATTGCCTGCCCCGTTTTATTTAGTGTTTTGAATATGCTTGAAAAAGCGGGTCTTCAATATGAAGGAACACTAAGAAATAATGCTGTAAAAAAATGGGAAAGTCATTGACATGAAAATATATTCCTTACTGAAAGAGGAAATATAAATTTTGATCTTCCAGACTGGAAACTGTAAAGGAGATAACCCTATGAAAAATTTGAGTAAAGAAGCCGAAAAAATAATGACAGAACGTTTTGGAAAAGATACGGTTATTGCATTGGCAACAGTAGAAAATGAAATGCCTTA
Organism: uncultured Lachnospiraceae bacterium; assembly: GCA_910589385.1. Taxonomy (GTDB): domain Bacteria; phylum Bacillota; class Clostridia; order Lachnospirales; family Lachnospiraceae; genus Schaedlerella. The sequence goes on along the minus strand of CAJUTU010000053.1, from coordinate 12,581 downwards.
TGTGCGGTATGTAAATGCCTATTATGAGAATGGTGCATTTTATATTATTACATACTGGATTTATTGGAAGATATGGTTTTTAGGCAGTTCCAGGTGGTACATATCGATGCGTCTTTTCCAGCAGAAAGCATGTATCTGAAACGGGGATACAGGTTGAAAACTTATGAGAAAATTGAAACAGATGGCGGGGACTATCTCTGTTAACATACGATGGAAAAGCGGCGGATGGGAGGGGATAAAGGCAGGATGGAGACAGAAGATATTATTCTTGGGAAAGCGAAATATGAGGATTGGAGTTCGATATACCGTAATGTCTGGTCAAGGCCGGAAACAGCGGAACATATGGCATGGAAGGTGACTGCTGACGAGGATGGAGCCAGGGAGAGGATACAAAGGACAATCACATGGCAGAAGACCCATGACGCATGGCTGGTCTATGAGAGAGGCAGTGGGCAGGCCATCGGCTTTGCTGTTCGGAGCAGAAGACAGACCAGCACAGTGGGAAAACTTATCAATTGGAGATTTATAAAAAAGAATTAAAAGACAGGGAACCGCGGTAGAGAGTGTCATTTTATACCGCTTATTATATTGTTCCCAGATTGCTTTAGAACCGCAAGGGTAAATGCACTGTATTGCAGCCCTTGCAGTTATAAAGCAATTCTGGTGTAGAGTAATCAAGCGGTTAAGGATAACCATACTACGCCCGTGGAGTTACTACATATTGTGGTGGCCTTCAATCTTAAAAATATACATAATCTATGGCTCCGAAGTTTTAAAACAGTGGCCCTCAAGCAGAATAACCATATATCTATGAACAGGATTATCTGACATTACAGCTCAAGTTTCTTTTCCAGTTCTTCCTTAATCTCATATGCGCTGAAACGCATCGGAATTTCATAGGTTTCATCCGGGCTGTGCTGTGGATCCCATACCTGGGCATAGAATGGGTTTTTACGCGCGATTTTCGGATAAGCCCAGCTTCGCTTCATACATTCCGGACACCAGTGTCCGCCATGGAGTACGGCATTTACGGATAAGCGGAACTCATGGCCAAATGCACATTTCCATTTTACCGGTGTATAGATAGTTTCTGGCTCTCCATCTAGATACTCCCCGCCTCTGAATTCCGCAGCTTTCTTCAAATCCTCCGCAGTCTGTTCTTCCAGCGGTTTGCTTTCATCATAGCCATGGTCCAGATAACTTTCTTCATCGCTTGGGCGGTGCAGATCGTACTTGGAGCCAGCCAGTTTTTGCTTTTCTTCCAGTGAGCCGAAGAAAGCCTGGATCCATTCCGTCTGGTTGTTTTCCTCTGCCCAGCGAGGCCCCATTTCCATCCTTGCCATCTGGTCATTTCCGGCTTTTAGCTGCTCTAAGGTAGGAAGCATGGCGGCCGCCATAGGATTCTTAAACATACGCGTCATCTCGGCCTCTGCCTTTTCCCAATACTGTTTGCCCGGGATACAGCGGAAATGCAGATATTCTTCCAGCACATCCGAATCAGTGTAGTATTGTCCGTGGAAATTAAATCTTGCCATATCCTGTGGTTCATAGACCTCCTCGAAGGTAAAGCCTAACGGCCTAAGGTTCATGTTCATAAATTCCCATGTGGTCAGGCGGTATTCCTTGCCGCTGCTGAGATTATATGCTTTTCTCCAGAAACTCTCATCCACCCAGTCTTCACAGAGATTTGCCATACAGATACCGGATTCGATCTGTGTGCTCCATTCCAGTACGTTGTTCGGCGGCTGGTGGAACATGATCGGTTCTTTTGCCGCAGATTCCGCGCTCGGATGCTGCCCGGTCTGGCGTATAGATACCCAGTGCTTGAGGCCGCTGTCAAAGACTGCCATTTCGGAGAATACCTTTGACAGTGCATAGTAATCATGTATGGACGGATTCATGGGGTCTCCGATTCTTCCGAAATGTACCGGTTCCAGACGGCTTCCGGTCATGGCGACCGTTCCCGCATATGCAAAATGAACTTTGTCCGGATCAGGCTGTTCTTTGATTGCTTTGATAATATTTAAGGTAGATCCGATATTGGTGCGCAATGTTTGCTCCGGATATTTATCGGCAGCAGGAGATACCATGGCGCCGATATGAAGTACATAATCACTTCCATCCACGCATTTCTTGATGGTATCATAATCATCCATATTGCCCCATACTACCTCAAGAGCCGGGCACATATGCTTTTTCACAAAGGTACGGTTCTTATCGGAGGGCCTTGCAAGGATGCGTACTTTAAAACGATTGGGCCTTGCCAGAAGCTGTTTCAGGGTCTGGCCGCCCATCATGCCGGTTGCGCCTGTCAGGAATACAAGCTTTTTTGGCTTGGATACATCCCTATGTACTTCTTCCAGATCAAAAGTAAGTGCAGCATCCATGGCTTCTCTGGTAGCGTTGAGCGCCCGTCTTGCCATGCCTGTATCGCCGATTTCAAAATACCCGATTCCATTCTCATAGCAGACTTCTGCCAATGCGCTGCCGTCGCGTTTTTTGGAACCGATGGCAATGACAGCGGTATCGCACGGAAATTCTACTTTTTGTCCATCTTTCTCCCCGATTACGATTCCGTCTTTGATTTCCGTTACCTTCACAGAAGTTACCGGAGTGATCTCTGCTTTTTGGATTTCTTCACCCATACAGATTTTTCTTGTAGTGCCCATATCTGCGCAGATATCTCCAAGCATTTCCAGAACAGTGGCTTTGACCCCTTTTTCTGCCAGATACTCTGCGGTTTCCATGCCGACCATGCCTCCGCCGATGATGACCGCATTCCCTTTTACCTCAACGTTTCCGTCCAATATATCATGAGAGACGGTTACAAAAGGTTTTTCGATACCTGGGATATTGGGAATGACAGGTTCAGCCCCGATTGCATTCATAACAGTGTGCGGCTTCAGTTCTGCGATCATTTCCGGCGTGACCGTTGTGTTCAGACGAATATCGACACCGAGGCGTTCTGCCTTTTTGCCCATTGCGATCACGGCAGCTTTCATCTCCTTCTTGCGGGGCGCCTCCCCGGCAGTCCGGAACTGGCCGCCCAATTGTCCTGCTGCTTCACAGAGGATTGGATGATGGCCTCTCTTTTTCAGGATAATGGCTGCTTCCAGTCCTGCGATCTCGCCTCCGGCAATGAGGACAGTCTCGGGATTTTGGGCTGGCCTGAGTTCGCATTCCTTTTCCCTTCCTAACACAGGATTACGAAGGCAGGTAATATATTCATTATCCATATTTTCAAATCCATCATAACATCCTTGGTTGCAGCCCACACAATAATCGATATCGTCCACATTTCCTGTCTTTGCTTTGCAGCAGAAATCAGGATCGGCAAGCTGGGCGCGTCCCATCACCAGCAGGTCCACTTTGTCTTCCTCTAAAATTTTTTCAGCAAACTCCGGTGTATTGACGCGTCCGACACCCACTGTGAGAATACCGGTTTCTTTCCGGATTTTGGCTGCATTGTCAATATTAAAACCGTGGACAAGGTCAATTGGAGGAACCTCAAATTTTAATCCATTAGAAAGAATATTTCCTCTTGAAATATCAAGGACATCTACGCCGTCCCTGCCTGCAAGTTTACAGAAATCAATGACTTCTTCGATGGTAAGTCCGCCGTCCAGGTAGTCGTGCTGGCAAATTTTAGGCAGCTGGTGTTAGGAAATGATTGGTAATATTTCTTCTATTTTCTTCTTAAGGTAAGCAGGCAGATGCAGTAAGATTTTAGGATAAATGAAACTGTATCTGCCTTTTATAGCCGTCAGATTTCATAAAGGGACAGCAGTTATTTTCAAAAGAAAAGGGTAAACGCTTTCCTTGTTTTGCTGGTCAGAATCCCCATTTTTTATTGTAAAACACCAAGATATATGGTAAAAATTACTTAAATATCCGATATATATCTGATGAGAACAAATAAAATAGGAAAGTGTTTAATCAAAAGGAGGAAGAAAGATGAAAAAAAGGATTGCAATGCTGCTTTGTGCGGCTATGGCCGTATCGCTATTTACCGGATGCAGTTCAGGAGGGGATTCTGCAAAGCCGAAGGAGGATACTGCCGGAAGCGGTGACAGTGAGGAGCAGACTGCAGAGGCAGAAGAGATCAGTATCTGGCATGACGGCGACGAGGCGATCATGGAAGTCATTGAAAGCCAGGTGAACGAGAAGCTCAGCGGAGACGGCGTTACAGTGAAATTTGAGAAGAAAAGCGGCCTTACAGATCAGATCAAGCTCTATGGAAACGATGGAGAGAGCGGCCCGGATATGTATATGTATGCACATGATTCACTGGGTACATTTGTGGAGATGGGAGTACTCTCACCACTGTCAGATATTGCCGGGGAAGAGGTTTATGCCGATATGCTGCCCATGACACAGGAAGCAGGATTATACAAAGGGGAACAGTATTTGCTCCCGGTCTATTTTGAAACATTGCTCTTTATGTATAATAAGGATCTGTGGGAAGGGGAAGTTCCATCCACAACAGAAGAACTGTATACATATATGGAAGCACATACCGATGCTGCGGCAGGCACATATGCCTTGGTAAACCAGCATTCAACGGCCTATAATGTATCCCCGTTCATCAATGGGTTCGGAGGATATATCATTGATGAAGATGCTTCCCCGGGACTGGCAGATGAGAAAACAAAAGAAGCAATCGAGTATAACAAAAAATTTGCAGCATTACAGGCAGATGGTGATTACAATACCGTAACAACACTGTTTAATGAAGGAAAAGCGGCGGCGATCATTGGCGGCCCATGGCTGGTGCCGGGAATCAGAGATGCCGGGATCGACCTGGGGATCAAGTCCTTGTCAGACTTTACGCTGCCGGGCGGGGAGAGCCTTGCGCCTTATTCCGGCATCCAGGGGATCGGGGTCATGAAGCATGCGGCAGAAGAGAAAAAAGATGCGGCAGCAAAGGTACTTGCCGCATTGGCAGCCCCGGAGGTTGGCGTTGCGCTTGCAGAGAAAGCAAGCTGCGCACCGGCAAATCAGAAGGCATATGATGAGGAATCGGTCAGCGGTGACGAAATGATCGCAGCAATGAAGCGGACTGCGGAAACGGCAGAACCAATGCCGAACATCCCGGAGATGAGTGTCATGTGGGGGCCGGCAGAATCCCTTCTGGCAGCGGTAAACAAATCAGGAGAGGATCTGGATGCGGCAGCAGAGAAATATCAGGCAGAAGCGGAAACTGCAATAGCGGATATGCAGTAACTATAGATTCATAAGGCATTGCGGCTTGTATACAAGATGCAGGCCGCGCCACTTTTGAAAGGGTAAACAGTATGAAGAACAGAAAAAAGCTGCGTCCATGGATATACAGCATGCCCGCGCTTGCGGTGGTAGGGGTGATCGTGGTATTCCCGATTTTATATACCGGGTATATATCATTGACGAACATGAACCTTTATCACTGGGACAATTACGAACTGATCGGCCTGGATAATTTTCAGCGGGCTCTGCTGAAAGTGGATTCGGGATTTCTGAAAGCGCTGCTTACAACGATCCTGTGGACAGTGTTTAATATGGTGATACAGGTAATACTGGCCTTTTTCATTGCCCTTGGCCTGAATGTCCGGGAAATGAAGCTGGCAAGGGTTTATAAGACTCTCCTCATGTTTCCATGGGCAATGCCGGCATATGTTTCTATATTGCTGTGGCGTGTAGGGATGTTTAATACGGAGTTTGGATTTCTGAACAAGGTTCTCCAAGCCCTGGGATTGGGGAAGATGAATTTTTTATCAGAAAATGTTCCGGCTTTCTTTTCCTGTATGGTACTGAACCTGTGGATGGCGCTGCCGTTTATGATCATGATGATGGATGGGGCACTGCAGAGCGTGGACAGGAGTTATTATGAAAGCGCAAAGCTGGATGGGGCGGGCTTCTGGAAGCAGTGCCTGTATATTACTGTTCCCGCGATCAGGCCAATCCTTCTGCCCTCCGTTATCATGACCACATTTACGACATTCAAGCAATTTGATATCGTGTATCTGCTTACAATGCAGAAAGGCTCCCTTTCGGGGGCAACGCTGCAGACAATTATTACATATGCGCACCAAAATGCATTTGTATCAAATAATTATGGGCTGTCCTCGGCAGTGTCTATTGTGATTTTTGGTTTTATTATTGTATTTTCATTATTTACGAACCGGGGAGTAAAGGAGGAGGCATGAGTACGAAAAAAATAAAACGTATGGCAGGGCTTACGGTTTTAAATCTGATATTTATCATCATCTGCCTGCTCGCGCTGATCCCAATCCTGTATGCGGTCTCCCTGTCATTTAGTAATGGGGGATCCGGGCTGAGTTCAGACCTGTCATTCTGGCCCAAAGATGCTACATGGAAAAATTATTCCGCGGTCCTGATGGATGAACCATTCCTGCTCTGGCTTAAGAACTCTGCAATCTTAAGTATCGGGACGATGATCGCAGCAATGGGGACGGCGACTACAGCGGCTTATGCATTTTCAAGATATCGTTTTAAAGGACGAAATGGGGTGCTCCAGGCGCTTTTGATCTTGAATGCATTTCCCCAGATCTTATCTATGTTCGCTATATTCCGCTTGTTTAAGACCTTCCATCTGCTGAATTCCTATATCGGCCTGATCATTGTTTATGCAGGGAGCATGTGCATTTTCAGCATCTGGAACATGAAAGGGTATTTTGACACGATTCCGGTAGAGATTGAGGAGGCTGCCAGGATTGACGGCGCAGGCAGCGGCCAGATCCTGTTGAAGGTGGTGCTTCCATTGGCAAGGCCTGCGATCATTGTGACATCGGTCATGGTGCTGATCTTTGTGTGGAACGAATATCTGTTTTCCACCACGTTTATGATGAATGAGGGAAGTTATACGCTGGCGGCCGGGTTATATCAGCTTCAATCCAGTGATTACAGCAGGAGCTGGCCGTTGTTTTCCGCAGCGGCGATCCTGGTATCTATCCCAATCCTGATCGTATTTTTCTGCATTCAAAAGTATATGGTATCGGGATTGACAGCAGGGGGTGTAAAAGGATGAGTATCAAAGAAGAACAGATGGACCGTGCGGCAGTCCTGCACATCCCGCTGTCCCAGTATGCATTTGCAAAATCAGAACATACGCTGGTGATACGCATACGGGCAAAAAAGAAAGACTTGTCCGGATGCGACCTGTATTATGCGGACCGTGCATGCCAAAAGACTCCGATTGAGTTTTACAGGATTCCGATGCATATCTGCGCAGAGGATTCCTGTTTTCAATACTACGAGGCAGAGATTCATTCTGTCTATAACAGAATCTGCTATTATTTCAAGCTGATGAAGGGGCTGGAGTGGACTTACTATTATGGAGACCGGTTTACGGAAAGGCTGGCGGATTTTTATCTCGAAGGCCAGGTGGTGGATGGGAGAAGTGAATATTACCAGTACCCGATGATCTTAAAAGACGAAATACCGGACGTGCCAAAATGGTTTAAAACCGCCGTTGTTTACAATATTTTTCCGGACAGCTTCGCAAGTGGGAAGAGAAGCTTGAAAAAGAGCGTGGAAGAGAAATATCTGGAAGATGGGAGGAAATGCCGGTCAAGGCTGGGCGGCACGCTGAAAGGGATCCGGGAAAACCTGGATTATATCCAGGGGATGGGGTTTACCTGTCTCTATCTGAACCCCATTTTTACAGGCGGGGAATATCATAAATATGATGTTTTGGATTATTACCATATCGATCCCTGCCTGGGAACGGAAGCAGATTTTCAAGAACTTGTGGATGAATTGCATGGGCGTGGGATGAAGATTATCATTGATGGGGTTTTTAACCACTGCAGCTGGGAGTTTTTTGCATTTGAGGATGTGGCGGCCAAGGGGAAAGCGTCCCGTTACTGTAAATGGTTTTACGGCCTGGAGCATCCTGTCAGAAAGCCGGAAAATGCGGACGAGGTTCCCAATTATACCTGCTTTGCATATGAAAGGAAGATGCCGAAGCTGAATACGGCGGAACGGGAAGTGCAGACGTATTTTGCAGATGTGGGGGCATACTGGATAAAAAAATACCATGTAGATGGCTGGCGGCTGGATGTGGCAAATGAGATTGACCGGAATTTCTGGCGGAGTTTCCGCGCGGCCGTAAAAAATGCGGATCCGGACGCAGTGCTGATCGGGGAAGTATGGGAAAATGCGGAAACATGGCTGCGGGGGGATGCGTTTGATTCTACTATGAATTATGAATTCCGGAGGATATGCAGGGACTATCTTGCGGCGGAACCGCCGGATGCGGTGTCTATTGCCTGCCAGTTTGAGCAGATGCGCCTTCGATATCCGACGAATATCGTAAACGGACAGCTGAACCTGATCGACAGCCATGATGTTCCCAGGTTCCTCTCCCTCTGCGGAGGGGATCTCGGAAAGTGGAAGATGGCATGTATCCTGCTGATGCTGATGCCGGGCGTTCCCAGCCTTTTCTATGGGGATGAGCGGAAGATCCAGGGGATTCTGGAAACTGAGTACCGCAGGGGGATGGCCTGGGAGGAAAAGGAGGATGTCTGCGGCTTTATCCGGGAATTGATTAAGATCCGGAAGGAATATTTAGATGCGGAAACAGACTATCACCCAGTCTGGGAGATGATTCAATCCGGCGTCTTTGCGTTTGCCAGAGGGAATACGAGATGTGAAATTACTGTAGTAATGAACCCGGGAGAAGCGTGTGCAATGCCAGAGTCGGGGAAGCAGAGAGTCCTGATGGAAGAGGGATGCAGGGATGGACGGATCGAGCAGGACGGATATGCTGTCTGGCTGACAGGCGGCGGACAATAATATACCGGGCAGGGATATACTTTATGAGGTATCTCTGCCCGGTTTTTATACGATCGTATGCAGAAAGGCTGCCGGCGGCAGGATTTTTGTATATCCCCAAAGAAGCAAAAAATCAAACAGCGATAAAGGCAGCGGCCTATTTTTTATACACTCAGTGTAGAGGACCGGACGATCAGCGAGGGCAGGGTTGCAAAGGACTGCACCTGTAAAGCCGGATTTTTGATTTTCTTAAGTAAGATAGATGCTGCCTGCCTTCCCATTTCATGTACGTCAATATCCACAACGGTAAGGGGCGGATCAATGAGCTGTGACAAAGGGTAGTCATCAAATGTGATGACTCCGATATCATCTGGAATCGTCATGCCATGTTTTGTGACCGCGTTTGCCGCGCCGATGGCGATCTGGTTGTCTTCGCAGATCACGGCATCCGGCAGGCAGCTCCCGCGCAGAAGTTCTTCCATCATGTCAAATCCGCTTTCCTTGCTGTAGGTTCCGTATTTGATAAAGGAATCCGGGACGGGGAATCCTTTAATGCGCATTGTGGATACATACCCTTTCAGGCGGTGCCTGGAGATTTCATCGGTTTCAGGCCCGCCGATAAACGCTATTTTTGAATAGCCGCAGTTGGTTAAATATTTGGTTGCCATTTCCCCGGATACATGGTTATTGATATCGATCCAGCATGTGCTGTTTGAAAATGGAGGCCGTCCGATGATCACATGAGGAAATTCTGTTCCCGTAAGCAGGTCGGCAATAGGACGTGAAGTCGCGGAACCGTGGATCAGCAGACCGTCTGCGGCTTTCCGGCCGATGATCTGCTCCGCCTCCCGCAGTGCGGTTTCTTTATCCGGAGCGCCGATAAAGCTGAAGTGATATCTCTTTTCCCAAACCTCTTTCTGGGCTCCGCAGAGGATCTCGAACATATGAGGATTGTGAAAAGCCGTATGTTTCTTTGTGACAGCAAGAAAAATGACATTTTCCGACCGTTTCCTGGCAAAGTTGCTGGCCTGCGCATTTGGCAGGTAGTTCATTTCTTTCATAACCTGAAATACATGCTGTCTTGTAGCTTCGGAAATGGAAGGCTTGTTGTTGATGATCTTGGATACAGTTGCGATCGATACCCCAGCTTGTCTTGCGACGTCTTTGATCGTAACAGACATTGTGATACACATCCCTTCTGGATTAATATGCCGTTATAGTATAACGTTTACCTAAAAAAATCAAGCAGAATGAATAAAAATAATAGGAAAATGAGGATAAAATTGTTACTATTAGTACATAAATGCCGGCTTTATATTAAAACTTTGAAAAGGGTCAAGGAAAATTTTACAAGAAAGGGAAAAGCGTATGAAGTGGAAAAATTTACTGAAGAGAGTTGGGACGACTTTATTACTTGCGGCGATATCATTATCAGCGGTCCCGCCGGTAACTGCGTCTGCGGCAGACAGCCTGAGAGGGGAATCTGTTTATCAGATCATGGTGGATCGGTTTTATGACGGGGATCCTGCCAACAATGCAACAGGAGAGGCATTCCGGTATACAGAAAATACTCAGGATGACTTTCGGTATATGCACGGCGGTGATTGGCAGGGGATCATTGATAAAATTTCTTATATAAAAGATATGGGATATACTGCAATCTGGATCTCGCCGGTATCAGATCCGCAGTTATGGGGTGTTCCAGATGCAAACGGTACGCAGTGGCCAACTGCATACCACGGTTATAATGTATATGATCCAAACCGGGCAAGCCGCTATTTCGGCTCAGAAGATCCAGAAGAAAGTAAGGCAAAATTGAAAGAACTGGTAGATGTATGCCATGCAAACGGGATCAAGGTCATTCTTGATATTGTCCCAAATCATGTGGGAGATTACCTCCAGGGGACGGGAACCAACGCACATTATTTAACAAATGCTTCCGGGCTGAAAGCAGGGACGCAGCTGCAGCCGGTTGCCCCATTTAACAATATCCAATGGTATCATAACAACGGAGACATCAATTGGGACCTGGAGCATCCCCATACGGCTTCCAGCACCCAGATGCTGGAGGATCACGACCTGGGCGGCCTGGATGATATTGATTTTGACAATCCTGAAGCAAAGCGTGCCGTATTTGATTCTATAAAAGAATGGTTTACTTATACTGGCGCAGACGCGGCCAGGGTAGATGCGGCAAAATGTATGAAACCATCAGATATTCATGAACTGCAGGAGTATCTGGGGGTGGCAACCTTTGGAGAGAATTTTGACATGGACGTCAGTTTTGTAAAAGACTGGGTAGGCGATGACGCAGAAACAGGGATGCTTGATTTCCCGCTGTTCCAGGCTGTTGTAAATGACTTTGCTTATGGAAAGAACTTCAATAATACTTCTGAAATATCCATCCAGTCCATATTTGACCAGGATGAATTGTATGGGTCACACGTAAATGATATGGTAACATTTATTGATAACCATGATAGGAACCGTTTCCTGACAGAGGCGGGAGGAGATACAGCGAAGCTTCATAATGCGCTTACATTTATTTTTACCGCACGTGGGATTCCTGTTGTGTTCCAGGGGACAGAGCAGAACAGAGGGAATGCGAATGGGCAGACGATCAACGGGATAGCTGATACCTGGAATCGTTGGTCAATGGTTACAAAAGATGCAAATGGAAATGTAATCCGTGATTACTTTGATACATCAACAGATACATATCAGCTGATCGCAGAATTGAATCGGTTGAGAAACCGGTATGAAGCGCTTGCGGACGGGACACAGAGAGAAATGTGGACATCCATGCATACATATGCTTTTTCCAGAAGAGTAGATTCCGGGGAAAACGAAGGCCAGGAACTGATCTGTGCATTCCATAATGCAGAAGGAACCGAGAGCACTACGATGTCTCTGCGGGCTGAGAGCAGCATCCTGCCGGGTACTACTCTGGTAAATATCATGAACCCGAATGATAAGATTACAGTAAGTTCAGACCGGAAAATCACAATCTCCCTTACAGGGAACAATTCAAAGATTTATACGGTGGATGAGAACTCCGAGGCATTGATACCAGTTACATTTACGGTAAACAATGCAATCACAAATTTCGGACAGAATGTGTATATTGTTGGGAATTGTGAGGAATTAGGAAACTGGAATACTGATGCTGCAGTAGGGCCGGCAATATGCCCGAATTATCCGACCTGGAGCCTGATGACCTATCTTGCACCCGGAAAAACAATTGAATTTAAGGCGATCAAGAAAGACGGATCAGGAAATGTGATCTGGGAAGATGGAAGCAACCATACATATACCGTGCCAGAAACCGGGGAAGGACAGATTACATTTGACTGGTAGAAGGCTGCAGCTGCCAGGCCATCATATCTGAGGTGTGGCCTCTCCGGCATAAAGGACGCAAGTGCTATTGTGGGGATCAGTGGAATGAAAAGGTAAAGATGCTTTTGATAAGATTTAAACAAACAATGAGACTGGCAGGCATGGAAAATTCCATGCTGGCTGGTCTTTTTTGTAGAAAGAGATAAATGGGTGTGGTATAATGAAAATTACTGTAGATTTGATTGGTTATATCAAATGCTGGATTTAAAAGGCTGATGTGATTTATGCATAGAGAAAAATAGTTGTTGGTTAAAATATTTTCCGCATGACATTATTTTATCAGTTGATACAAAACTGCGGCTGAATGAAAGCTATAACCTTAATCCGTGAAGCTTAATTATTATTCCATGCTATAATCGCTCTGTTTATGCGGCCTTCCGATATTTTTTAAGATGAAATAATATCACCCATTT
>CAJUTU010000052.1 GCA_910589385.1 uncultured Lachnospiraceae bacterium | reverse complement strand
GGCTCTCGGAGTGAAGGTACCAACCTCGTCATGTTAACTCCGAGAATCCAGGATAAATAGCACTCGCTAAGTGTATCATCATGGATCAATTTTACTACTGCCCTCATTCCCGGAGCCAGGTCTTTTTCAAGGAAGTCCTTTTCGGAGATCCAGTAAACCTGACCTTCCGCAGAAGACTGTAATTCCCCGATATATTTTTCAGCCTGATAAATATACACGATCTGATGCACACTGTCAATGAACCAATGATAGACACCGCAAAGCTTTGGATTTTCTATAACAAGTCCCGTCGCTTCTTTTACTTCCCGGATCACGGCCTCTGCAAAAGTCTCATTTCTCTCCACATGCCCTCCGGGAAAGGTTGTCCCCTGATAGTTTCCGCTCACTTTTTCCAATGCCGCCACATTTCCCTGACCATCGGAAACCATGCACATATTCATGAAGTTCACACGTTGGTTTGGATGTTGGTTATGTATCTTTCCTCCTGCATCCGCACCGTGCCGGATTCTCTTGCAGAGCTTCACCTTTATACTTCTATAATGTTTAAAGACCTCGCCATAGGGAACCCATATTTCAGCCTTTTCAATCCTGTCATAGACGGCATCCACAATCGCAGTATCCTCGTCCTTCTTTTCGGGACATTTTCCATTTCTGTCATGATAACGTTTTGTTTCCTCAAACATCCACAAATAAATTATTTCTTTCTGTTTGAGCTTCAAATAGGAATATTTTTTGTCTGTCTGGAGTAATTTTCCATCTATTATCCAGTGATTTTTCCTTCACAAGCTATCGCTCCACCTTTCTCAGATTTATTGTAAACCGCACTTATTCCTTCCCTGTCAATTCATGGGAAATTGCTATGGTTTCCTGTACCTTCCGATTTTGTTGTACCGATCTCATTTTAGCATATGAATACATATTTTTCTATAAGCTCTCAACTGGTTCTTACAATATATCTCCCCTGACTATCTTTTGCAGGATGAATTAGACACAAATGAACTTTGCTCTATCAAAGAACTGACTCTACTCTGGCAGAATACGCTGCCAAGCCATCAGGAACTTGCTTCTGCCATAATTCATGCAGTACTTGAACATGTCAAAGAATGACATTCAATATCCACCGATATTAGAAGATAGCTAATTCACAAATACACAGAAAAACTGCCGTAATTCAGACATTCCCGAACGGCAGTTTTTAAGCATATGTCTTTCCCTATACGTGCAGACATACTACATTCATCTAATTGTCTTTCCTCCTCGTTACTTTTGATTTTGTTGATAATTATGGTACACGTATCATGTATAAATCAGTTTATTCCTAATAACAGCTTTCTTCTGAGAACCGGAGAGCAGGCAAGTAATAGTCACCGACCAGAATATAGTCAATCCCATTTTCATGTATGCGTTTTGGTAATTTCTCCATTTGCGACCTCTTGTATTCTTTTTCCGAATCCAGTTGATCGTGTCCCACATTCCATTCTGTTCTTTGGGAGAAGTCGGGGCGTAATTTAATACTCTTTTGCGTTTTAAAAAAGTGCCGCCCCTTTGGGCGGCACTTTTTTATCCAAATTTTTATTTCTCCGAATACTTATGCGCATCCTCGAGCATCATGTCTTTCACCTTCATCAGCCGGATCTGGGTACTTCTCTCGTTCTCATCCAGCTTCATGGTGATGTACTTGATATTCGTCTCCGTCTCCGGAATGATGACGTGTTCCAATGCGTTAACACGCCGTCTTGTTTTTTCAATTTCTGCCGCCATGAGCTGGCAGGCTTTTTCGCATTCTGCAAGACGGATCATATCCGGCAGGATATCTGCCAGGGATTTTACCGCCCCGTCCAGGTCGCTGGAGGTAAATGCGAAACCATAGGAGTAGATGTCGTTCTCATCTGCTGTCCTTGTCTTATACTCAAATGTCGGGATATTGACACTCATGACATTGGCTTCTCCGGGAACCAGGTTGATCTCCTGCTTGGGAGCCATCAATGCCGTCTTGAGGGCAGCCTCCGACATACCTGCCTTGGCGATTACGAAATTCTTATTTGCGGAAAGGATTCCCGCTTCTACCCGTTTACGCACTTCCATGTTTTCACGTACCAGGTCAAGGTACTGGCGCATCAGCTCATCACGCTTATCCTTCAACAGCTTGTGGCCGCGGATTGCCGTGATCCGTTTCTTTTTCAGACGCGTCAGCTCCATACGGGTAGGATTTACCTGTGTTGCTGCCAAATGTAATCACCTCTCCTTCTTAAAATCTACTGCCTGGCATTCCTATATTGCCGCGTCCATATTTGTATCCATGCCTTTCTGGCACAGACAATGATGAACGCTTCAATATATCAGCCCTGATAATACTTATCCAGGAACTTGTCGTCAATACGCTTCAGCTCCGTTCTAGGCAGCATGGAGAGTAATTTCCATCCGATTTCCAGTGTTTCTTCAATGCTTCTGTCCGTATTGTAACCCTGGGATACATATTCTGCCTCAAAGGCATCTGCGAACTTCGCATAGATCAAGTCAATCTCGGTCAGCGCCGCTTCACCCAGGATGACCATCAATTCCTTGGCATCCTTTCCACGGGCATAGGCAGAGAATAACTGGTTCATCGTATTGGCATGATCCGCCCGGGTCTTGCCTTCACCGATTCCCTTATCTTTCAGACGGGACAGGGACGGCAGAACGTCAATCGGCGGAGCAATACCTTTCCGGTAAAGATCACGGCTCAGGATGATCTGGCCCTCGGTGATATATCCGGTCAAGTCAGGGATCGGGTGAGTCTTGTCATCTTCCGGCATGGTCAGGATCGGAATCATCGTGATACTTCCCTTTTTCCCGGTCTGACGTCCGGCTCTTTCATACATGGTCGCCAGGTCTGTGTACATATATCCAGGATATCCACGGCGTCCCGGTACTTCCTTACGTGCCGCAGATACCTCGCGCAATGCGTCCGCATAGTTTGTGATATCGGTCAGGATAACCAATACGTGCATATCCTTTTCAAATGCCAGATATTCGGCAGCCGTCAGCGCCATCTTCGGCGTTGCGATACGCTCGATGGCCGGGTCGTTTGCCAGGTTGATAAAAAGGACGGTACGGTCGATCGCACCGGTCTCCTTAAAGCTTTCAATAAAGAAGTTAGATTCCTCGAAAGTGATACCCAATGCGGCAAATACAACGGCGAAGTTTTCGTCTGTTCCCAGAACCTTTGCCTGTCTTGCGATCTGAGCTGCCAGGTTGGCATGGGGCAGACCGGATGCCGAGAAGATCGGCAGCTTCTGTCCACGGACCAATGTATTCAGTCCGTCAATGGCTGACACACCTGTCTGGATAAACTCTTCCGGATAGCTTCTGGCCGCCGGGTTCATCGGCAGGCCGTTGATGTCCATACGGGCATCCGGGAGGATTGCCGGGCCGTCGTCGATGGGATTGCCAAGGCCGTCAAAGACACGTCCCAGCATATCCTCAGATACACCCAGCTCCATGCTCCGGCCCAGGAAACGAACCTTGCTGTTGGACAGGTTGATACCTGTGGAGCTTTCAAACAACTGTACCAATGCATCACTGCCGTTGATCTCCAATACCTTGCACCGGCGGGTTTCCCCGCTTGCAAGCTCGATCTCTCCCAGTTCATCGTAGGTGACATTCTCTACGCCGCGTACCAGCATCAGCGGGCCGGCAACTTCCTGTATGGTCCTATACTCTTTTGGCATTTAGAATTCCTCCTTTCCCAATGAATTGGCAATTTCAACATGCAGTTCCTTATTTACTTTATCAAATTCTGTGTCCAGCTTGTCTTCTGTTACATATTTAAAACGTCCGATCTGCTCACGGACCGGCATATCGATCAGCTTCTGGAGCGGCGCGCCCTCTGAAAGCGCCTGTACTGACATTTCATAATATGCGATTACCAGATTCATCATCATGTGCTGCTTCTTCAAAGAAGTATAGGTATCTACTTCATGGAATGAGTTCTGATGCAGGAAGTCCTCACGGATGGAGCGTGCTGCTTCCATCTTCAGGCGGTCGCCTGCTGACAATGCGTCCATACCAACCATCTTTACGATTTCTTCCAGCTCTGCCTCTTCCTGCAGAAGCGACATCATCTTCTGACGGCTTTCCATCCAATCCTCTGCAACCTGATTATTGAACCAGTCTCTCATATTATCTACATACAGAGAGTAGCTTGTCAGCCAGTTAATAGCCGGGAAATGTCTCTTGTATGCCAATGCAGAATCCAGTCCCCAGAATACCTTGACAATACGCAGTGTCGCCTGGGATACGGGTTCGGAAATATCACCACCCGGAGGAGATACGGCACCGATTACGGACAGTGCGCCCTCACGCCCTTCTTTTCCAAGGGATACCACATGTCCTGCACGCTCATAGAACTGTGCCAGACGGCTTCCCAAGTAAGCCGGGTAACCTTCTTCACCAGGCATCTCTTCCAGACGTCCGGACATCTCACGGAGCGCCTCTGCCCAACGGGAAGTAGAATCTGCCATCAATGCTACGGAATATCCCATATCACGGAAATACTCCGCGATCGTAATACCAGTATAAATGGATGCCTCACGGGCAGCCACAGGCATATCGGATGTATTTGCGATCAGAACAGTTCTTTCCATCAAAGACTGCCCTGTCTTCGGATCCTTCAATTCCGGGAACTCGTTCAGAACGTCGGTCATCTCATTTCCACGCTCTCCACATCCAATATAAACCACGATATCCGCTTCCGCCCATTTTGCAAGCTGATGCTGGATGACTGTCTTGCCGCTTCCGAACGGGCCAGGAACTGCAGCCACACCGCCCTTTGCGATTGGGAAGAAAGTATCAACAACACGCTGTCCTGTTACCAGAGGCATCTCCGGCGGAAGCTTCTTCTGATAAGGTCTTCCACGGCGGACCGGCCACTTCTGCATCATGGTCAGCTCTTTGTCTCCATCCGCGGTCTCTACGACTGCTACCACATCTTCTACCGTAAATTCTCCGGCTTTGATTTCTTTTATCTTACCTTTTGTCCCTACAGGAACCATGATCTTCTGTTCTACAACGATCGTTTCCTGTACAGTACCGATCACATCGCCCGGTTCTACTTCATCCCCGACTTTCACGGTAGGAACAAAATTCCACTTCAAGTCACGTTTCAGGGACGGCACTTCCACACCACGCTTCAGATTGTTCCCGGAAACTTTCATTATATCATCCAGCGGCCTCTGGATTCCATCATAAATGCTGGTGATCAGGCCAGGCCCCAATTCCACGGCCATAGGAACTTCCATAGACTCTACCGGTTCTCCCGGTCCAAGTCCGGATGTCTCCTCATATACCTGTATGGAAGCCTCATCTCCATGCATTTCAATGATTTCGCCAATCAGTCTCTGGTTGCTGACACGAACCACGTCGAACATATTCGCGTCGCGCATACCCGATGCAATAACAAGCGGGCCTGCGACTTTTTTAATTACGCCTCTGCTCATTTGACGAATTACCTCCTGCTTATAAACTTGGTGAGGTCCTTTCGAACCTAGTTGTTAAGCACATCCTGCCGACCCGGCGAGGTCTTTTCGAGCCTGGTGGCGCGGATGCTTCTTTATTCCTCTGCAAACAAAATATCCGACCCGACAGCCTGCTCCACCGTCTTCTTGACGCCTTCCACACCTGCCCCGGTATTCCCAGACACGCCTGGAATCTGGATGATCGCAGGCATTGTCTGTTCCTGATATTCTGCTATCTCATCTTTTATTTCTGCCGCCACGGCTTCTGTAATATAGATGATCCCATATTTTCCGCCTGCCAACTGGCGCAGCTTATCCCTGGCTTCTTCGGGGGTCTTTACCGGACAGATGCTAAGACCCAGTGTCGCGAAACCATAGATACTGTCGTAATCGCCGATTACCGCAATCTTATACATACATCTCCCTTACCCTTTCCCGAATCGCCTCATCCGGGAACTCATTCTGCTTCCCGGTCAGGATGATCCGAACTGTCTTGATCTCATTCTCCCTGGCAAGCTGATATGCTACCAGAGGCCCTACTGAAAATGCGTTATATTTCTGGGGACGGATAGTTTCCATCATCCGGTTATCGCACCAGCGTTCAAATGCGGACGGAGATTCTTCCAGAGCCTGAGCTCCTTCTGCATAGGTCGTTCCGGACAGATATTCCCCGATCGCCTCCGGCCCTGCAAGAGCCGCCTTCGCAAGCTGCTCTGAGC
This sequence comes from uncultured Lachnospiraceae bacterium, assembly GCA_910589385.1. GTDB lineage: Bacteria > Bacillota > Clostridia > Lachnospirales > Lachnospiraceae > Schaedlerella. The sequence continues at coordinate 15,805 of CAJUTU010000052.1, read as the reverse complement.
TGACACTTTCACAATCCGCCAGAGCACGCCTAATGAAATCCAGAGACTTTCCGGTCTTCTGGCAGCGTACGGCAATCTTGATATCCGCGATCGCAACCGTAGACTCCGCATAGTTGCGGATGATCTCGTCTTTTGCGCTTTTGCCCGCTTCATAAATGGCATCCAACGCAGCCCGGTCAACGATCACATCACATAACTGGCCGTCCCGCGTATGCAGGAGTGTATCATATGCTTCCTGCGCTACGGCTGCCATATTGTCCGGAAGGCGGCCAAACTCTTTGCTTTCCACGATGCTAAGCATCTCTTCCCCTGGGATAGCACAGTCGTCATAGAAAATGTTTTCGTTCTCTGTCTCAGTGCATACTTCCTTGATCGCAGCTTTCAGATTATGGTATACTTTAGAATATGAAAGCACGTCAAACACAGACAGGTCCGGTGCCACTTCCCGTATCACTTCCCAGGTCTTCTCCTCCTCACGCTTCAGCATGGCAGAGGCGTCAAGCCCGGTCTCATGGTCTCCCCAGCCCTTTTCGCTTAACAGCTCCAGGCACTGCTTTTCACTCTGACAGTTCACAAGCTGGTCAATTACAGAATCCGTCAGCAGGGATGCTTCCAACGAACGTATACGCGCAACCGCGTAAGTATATTCTAAATCATTCAAAATATTCCCTCCTGTGTCATAGCTGTCTTCTATACAAATAACACCTCATGAACTTTATCGGACAAATAATCTCTTTTTGCATCAAACATTGCCCGGATCGTACAATTCTCTTCCACACCGCCATATACAAGGATAAAGCCGCCGTCCATGTCTTTGGCCTCCTCAGACAGACGGAGAGTGCCGCCCTTCTTCTGAGCCGCCTTTTCCATCTCCGCCTCAAATCCCTTCGGCATCCGCTTCAGATCTTTTGCATTGAAAGAAATAACACCGTCCCCAGGCTGAGCATATTTTTCAAGCATTTTCTGAATCATCTCGAAATATGCTGCTGTCTCCTGGGCGCATACCTTTTCATATGCTTTCTGAAGCACATCCGCAATCACTTCCTGCTTTGCCTGGAGGATTGCCTGTTTACGCTGCATCTCACCGGATGATTTCACCCGTTCTGCATAGATGGCAATCGCCTCCTGGGATTTTGCAGATATCTTTGAAGACTCTGCTTCCGCCTCTGCTTTTGCTTCGCTGAGCATCTGCTCTGCTTTTTCATTAGCTTCTGCAATCTTCACTTCTGCTGAGTGGTTCGCTTCATCCAGGATCTGACTTTTTATCTTGTCTAATCCACTCATCTATCACACCTCATACTTATCATAGTTTGCATCATTTACTCCCGCAGGGCAGCGGCCCCATATTAATGAAAGGCTGCATCGCCTACTGCGAAAATAAAGCCGTATTATACCTGGATTCCGCTGACTGCCAGAATAGAGATCAGCAGAGCCAGGATTGCATAGGTCTCAACCATTGCAGGGAACAGCATCGCTTTACCAAACTGGTCTGGTTTTTTTGCAACGATTCCGATTGCTGCTGCTGCTGTCTTTCCCTGAGACCTTCCGGAAATCAAACCTACGATCCCGATCGGAAGGCATGCTGCCAGGATCAAAAGTCCTGTGGATGGGGTGATCTCAACTGCGCCGCCGCCGATAATACCAATCTTAGACAGAGTGATGAATCCAACCAGAAGGCCATAGATACCCTGTGTACCAGGCAGAAGCTGCATGATCAATACCTTTGCAAACTTACTTGGATCCTCAGATACAACGCCTGACGCTGCCTGGCCTGCGATCCCGACTCCCAATGCTGAACCTGCACCTGCAAGAAATACCGCACATGCTGCACCTAAAAGCGCGTAAACAATCCCTAAACTTTCTAAAATCATTTGTTATTCCTCCTTAATATCTGCATATTTTGTATTCTCTTTAAATGGATTAAATGCTCTTCCGCCGCCCTCATAGAACTTTCCAAAAAATTCTACATACTGCAGACGGTTTGTATGCACATAAGCCCCCAGCAGATTGATTGCCAGGTTCAGCGTATGCCCAACTATAAATACTACGATGAACAAAATTACGCCAAAGATGCTGTTGCCCGCCATGCTTCCCATCTGGTTGACAACCTGCGCGATAACACCTGTCGCAAGCCCCAGTGCAAGAAGCCTGGAATAAGACAGCACATCACTGAGCCATCCTGTTATATTATATAGATCATATGCACCCAACGCAATTCTGAGTCCAAAATTTTTGTTCTCCCTTCCAGACATGAACAGGATACCCACTGCTCCAACAATTGCAAATGCTTTTCCCAGAAGATTGACAAACGCCGGGAACACGATCTTCGTCCCTGCAACAGATGCAAAAATATCTGTCGGAAGGAACATGATGATCAGTCCGATCAAGAGCAGGAACCAGAGTACTACATCACAGAAGAAATCCAGATATCTGTTATCCTTAATACACATATATCCTTTGATCCCCAGTCCTGTAAACAAATGGATCAGACCGAACAGCATCGAATAAATCAAAAGTTTCATTGGGTCATTCAGCGGAATAAACCACAGAGCCGGTATCTCTGCCTCACGGCCTAAGAATGTCCTTGATACAACATTCACTACGTCTCCAAAGTAACCGCCGAACATGATGCCCCAGAACAGTGTGGAAAGCCCACACCAGAAAAACAGCTTTAATGACTTTTTCATTCCCTCGCCCATTCTCGGGAATTTTTTCAACGCAGCGCCGCACGCAATGGATACGATCGCCCCATAGGCCGCGTCTGAAAGCATCAGGCCAAACAAAAAAACATAGAAAGCAGACATGATCGTAGTCGGGTCAACCTCGCCCTTTGCCGGAAGGCCGTAAGACTCGAGAACCCCCTCTGCACTCTGTGAAAACGAATTATTTTCAAGGAGCACCGGTGCCTCCTCATCCTCTTTCAGTTCTTCAACGTCCACGACACAATCATACTTGTTTTCCAACGCATTTTTCAGCTTGCCTACATATTTTACCGGCACATAACCACTGATAAAAAATGCCCTCTCTGATTGCGGCAGCGTTCCAAGCACCTCATATTTATCCGCACGGACCCGATAATAATCAGCAAGAAGACGTAAGTTCTCCCGGCTTCCTCCTAAACCGGAGAGCTTCTGCTCAATCTCCGTAATCTTCTGCTCCCTCTTTTGGATCTCGGCTTCCATCTCCGCCTTTGCCTTAGCAGGTATCTGCTGCAAGATCTGCGATGGCCTTGCGAACCCCTTGCTTCGGAGTGCTTCTTCAATCTGGCGTGCCTCGCCCCTCAAACAGAACACTGTCAGGTAAGTCCCTTCCTGTCCAGCAAAGATCACATGCACTTCAAAACCCTGTGCTTCCGGCGCCTTCTCTGCAATCACAGAATAAATTTGTTCCAGGCTGCATTCCCCAGGCATGGTTCCGAGCAGCATCTCTGTATGCTTTGTTCCTGCATAATCCATCGGAACCTCCAACGGAAGCCACGGTGTCAGGCTTTCAATGCTGTTCTCCAGCTTCAGGATCTCGGATTTCTGCTCTGCCCGCTCCCGGTCCAGCGACTGAATCTGATTCGCTGTCCGCAGCAGACCGTCCTTGTCCCCGATGATCTGCCGGTATCTTTGCTGATCTATCAGATCTTTCCCGGCAAGGGAAGACAGCATAGACTTTTTCTCCGGAGCGTAAATCTGCAAAATATCCAGCGCACGGTCAACAGAGGATGCCGCTTTTTCAAAACTGCTTCTGGCATTCGCCGTATCCATCCGGTGGAAATCTTCATCTTCCTCCAGAAACTGGCTGACCTCCATGACGCCCATGCTCTGCAGCTTTTCCAGAATCGCTTTCCGGTTCTTCTTCAATGCGCAGATACTGATTCGCTGCATCTGCAATACCGCCATAACCTAATCCCTCCTTTAACTCCTATTTTATATTTTTCTCACCGGGTCATCTTTTGATCTGGTTTTGAAAAATCTCTTTTGATATTGCCAATAAAAACAGGCAATATCCGGCAGAATTGTCTGTCACTCATACAGCAGGGTCATCTTCTATGCACAGATACACCATATCCCACTGCTTTTGTCTATAATGCATTCTCCGCCAAATATCCTGAGAATGCAAGACCCGCCTGGTAAAGTATCTCTCCGATACGTCCCGTCAAAAACAAATTGCCACCAATCCCTTCGATTGATGACATCATGCGCATCAGCGCACTTGTCAAAATATCCCTGCTCCGTGCCTGACAAATTTTTCTGCCTAAACTAGTTCTGAAACCACAAGATTCACAGCTGCATCATGCTTCTGCAAAGCCAGCTCTTTCAAAGCCGACACTTCCCTCTGGATCTCGGACATAGCCGCATTCAAATCCTGTGTACCTTTTTCTTTCGCCTGCTCCATGTCTGACTGGGCTTTCTGCTTCGTGCCCTGGATTTGTTCCGACTTCATCTGCTCTGCTTTTTTCGCTGCACCATCCAGTATATCTTTATACTTAAGTTCAGCTTCCCTGACAACCGCTTCCGCTTTTGCTTCGGTGTCCTTGATTGCCTGAATTGTGTTCTCCACCATATCTGACTCACCGCCTTTCTAAGTACACGTTTATTATAATACCATAATCTTTGGGATATCGTCTACATTTTTTTCATTTTTTTCCATGAATACAGCCCTTTTTGGTAAATATTAAATAACGTATTTCGTCACTTCATAGACTTTACAGTTTTTATCAGTCTATTCATTGAATAGTCAGATTCTTCCCTCCCAATCCAGCCTATGTAAATACCCGGACGACTCCATCCCCAAAAAATGATTCTGCCTTAATGCCTCGTAAAGGATGATTGCGGCAGAGTTCCCCAGATTCAATGAGCGGATCCCTTCCAGCATAGGAATCCGCACACAGTCCCCGCGGTGTTTTACCAGGATTTCTTCCGGAATCCCGGCGCTTTCTTTACCGAACATGATATAGCAGTCAGGCTCATAACAGACTTCCGTATAGGCTTTTTCCGCCTTCGTTGTAGCCATATATATCCTGGCTCCCGGATTCTGCCTGGTAAAATCTCCATAATCAATATATGTCGCCACATCCAAATCTTTCCAATAATCCATTCCGGCGCGGCGGAGGGATTTCTCATCCAGCCGGAATCCCAAAGGCTCTATCAGATGGAGCCTGGCTCCTGCAGCCACACATGTTCTTCCGATATTTCCCGTATTCGCCGGGATTTCCGGTTCAAGCAATACAATGTTCAGCATCTGTCTACCTCACTGCTCGTTACGCAGTTTCTGAATGAAACTTTCCAGCCTTCCCAACGCAATTTTCAGATCTTCCAGAGAATATGCATAAGAAATACGCAGAAATCCCTCTCCGCATTCCCCAAAAGCACTTCCCGGCACGACAGCTACCCTTTCCTCTTCCAGCAGCCTTGTCGCAAATTCATCAGAAGTCATATGGAACTCTTGAATACTCGGGAATACATAAAATGCCCCATATGGCTCAAAACATTCCAGCCCTATCCTTTGGAACTCATGCATCAAAAACCGTCTCCTCTGGTTATAAGCCTGGCGCATCTCTTCTACTTCTTCCTCACAGTTGCGTAAGCCTTCCACCGCCGCATACTGGCTGTTGGTCGGCGCGCACATGATGGCGAACTGGTGCAGCTTGATCATCTGCTTCAAGATCTCTTCCGGCCCGCAGCAGTATCCAAGACGCCATCCTGTCATCGCAAACCCTTTGGAAAATCCGTTGATCACGATAGTCCTCTCTCGCATTCCCGGCAGGCTTGCAATGGAAACATGTTCCCCTTTATAACTCAGCTCCGAATAAATCTCATCCGAGAGCACATAAAGGTCGTGTTCTTTTACAAATTCTGCAATAGGCTCCAGGTCTTCTTTCGTCATAATGGAGCCTGTCGGATTATTAGGGAACGGCATTACAAGGATTTTTGTCCGTTCACTGCACTTTCCTTCCAGATCTTCTACCGTCAGTTTAAACTCATTTTCATTTTTCAATTCCACTACCACGGGAACTCCGTCAGCCATAATAGTACAGGGAACATAAGACACATAGCTTGGCTGCGGGATCAAAACATCGTCCCCGGCATCCAGCATACAGCGCAGCGCCACATCGATCGCCTCGCTCCCGCCCACTGTCACCATTGTTTCTTTTCTGGAATCATAAGAAACATGTATTTTCCGTTCCAGATATTTACAGATCTCGTCGCGCAGTTCCTGAAGGCCTGCATTGGATGTATAGAATGTCCTTCCCCGCTCCAGAGAAAAGATCCCTTCCTCCCGGATCCTCCACGGGGTATCAAAGTCCGGTTCTCCTACTCCGAGTGAAATGACGTTGTCCATCTCACTTGCAATGTCAAAAAATTTCCGGATTCCGGACGGCTGGACCTGAGTAATTTTTTTTGCGATCGGATTTCTCATTATGGAGTCACCACCATCCTCTCCGACTCTCTCTTGCGGACCATCACAGTCCCAAAGTCCTTGTATTTCTTCAAAATGAAATAGGTCGCCGTACTGATGACAGAATCTATTGGAGACAGTTTTTCAGATACGAACCTGGAAACCTCTTTTAACGTCTTTCCTTCTAAGGTCACCAGCAGATCGTAACCGCCGGAGATCAGATAAACCGCATGCACCTCCGGGTAGTTGTAGATTCTCTCTGCGATACGGCCGAACCCCTGGTTTCTCTGGGGAGTCACACGTACTTCAATCAGTGCAGTGACCTTTTCCGTGCCTGTCTTATCCCAGTCGATCAGCGTATGGTATCCGCAGATAACCTTTTCCTTCTCCATATCTGCAACCTCATTTGCCACAACCGTCTCTTCGATCCCTAAAAGAACCGCTAGTTCTCCCAGATCGATCCGGCTGTTTCTTTCCATATATTTTAAAATCTCAGTCCTCAATTCTATACGATTTTCCATTTCCTGTATCTGCTCCTCTCTCAAGCTTTTTTATATTGTTCTTTCTTCCCACCAGCGCATCAGTTCATCCGGCGCCGGGCGGTCCAGAAACCTTTTTTCTCCTTCGCTTGTGATCACCCGTGCACTCCCTGCAGCGGTAACCCCAAGCATACTGGCTCGTGCGCCTCCATCTCTCAGAGACTGCGCCAGACGTTCCCCATGCTCCGCGACCATCAATATAGCTCCTGCGGACGTCATCTGGTATGGATTTAGATGATAGTACTCGCATACTTCTACCGTTTCCTGCCGGATACTCATTTTCTTCAGATCCACTTCCAGGCCGATCCCTGCGGCCTCGGCCAGCTCCCACAGCGCCCCGAAGATTCCGCCGCTCCCAACCTGCTGCATGGCAGCCACACGGTTTCCAGATGATCCGCTGCTTTCAAAACTGTCCGCTTTCTGTGATATTTTACTATATTTCCATGCATTACGGATTGCGTCAATCTGTAGGATTTCTCCATCCATTGCCCGCATTTGACGAAGAAAACCAGGTGAAAACCGCTTCGCAAGCTCTTCTTCGCATTCGTCCAGGATCCGGAGCATCCCTTCCAGCCCAATATAACCGCACAATACAATATCCTGCCCGGGCCTTGCGCCTGCCGGACAGATGATCCCTTCCTCTTCTACGGTTCCCAGGGCCGTCACCTGCACGATCATCTGAGATACTGCCGGGCTGCTTTCCGCCTGGATACCTGCGATCTGGATCTGTAGTTTCCTGCATAGCTGTTCCATGTGCCTGACAGTTTCTTTTAGCCCCTGCTCATCCATTTGGACCGGAAGGAGCATCTGAACCGCAATGCCCACAGGCTCTGCCCCTCTGGCCGCCAGGTCATTGACTGCTTTTGCCAGCCCATAGGCTCCTGTGGATCTTGCATGGCCTGAGACACAGGCAGTGGCTGTAAGCGCAGCCCTCCCGGCAGGCACATGCATAGCCGTACACATCTCATCCCTGGAAGGCCGCAGCAGGAAATGATCTCCATCAAAATTCAGTTGTTTTTGTACAGACCGCGCCCACACGGCCTGGGATAACTTTCCTGCTTTCATTCGCTGTATACTCCCATAGAACTAATGTTTTACCCGCCATATAATATTTCCTGCATCGCAGACTGGATCACTTCCTCGTCCTGGCTTAAAATCGCATTGTTCATCCGCTCTGTCTGCGCCGGGTCGTCTGACGAGACACCTACGCCATAGGTTGCAGGCGCCGCCACATATTGGCTATAGTTCACAACATCCCTGCTGATTTCCTCCCCGTTTTCCGTCACAACTTTCCAGAGCTGTGCATTGATTTCTGGGTGGGAATAGCTTTGGATGCCAAAATATCCGATATAATCTTCCGTCGCGACAAAACGCTTTCCTTCTGTCTCCTTGCTCTCTGTCGTCTCGCTGTAGAAAGTAAGCATCCGCCCCGGACTTCGGGTCTCCCTGCCGTAAATGTTAAATGTCAGATTCCCATCTGCCAGTATGGACTGGATATAAATGGGGAAATCCAGATTATTCTTAAATACCAAATCCAGCACATCATCTGCGATGGCCGCGTCCATAGACGGCTCTACATAAGAGACTAACATAGAATGCGGATAACGTTCCACAATCTCAAGCTCTGCATATAAAAGAGCATTGTATAAAGTAGTAGAGACCTGGCAGATTCCGCCTCCCATCGTCTGTACCACGTTATTACTTTCATAAGAGTCAGCCTCTGCATACCCATTTTCATAAGTGTAGGGTTCCATCGCCTCATTGGCTGACTGCTCTTCCCCCGGCTGCAGTAAAATCCCGTTTAAATGACCTGCCGCAGACTCTACATTCTGGATACGGCCGCTGCTGCTCCCTCCATAATATGTGGTATAGCTTCCCAAAATGTCTGTCAGCCCCTCCAGGTCCTCTGCCCCAACCGGAGCATCCTGTTTCTCGATGACAGCCTTTACAGTCCCGCCTTTCCCGTCCCAGTCTTCATTAAGGAAACGGGTCAGGTTTTCAATGGTCTTTTCCGTATTCAGGACTTCCCCTTCCTTTGACTCTGTTATCTGGATGCCATCTGTCCCCTGTGCCAGCGACGCATTCACCGGCATGTCCAAAAATGCTTCTGAGCGTGCTGCCAGAACCTTGGAAGCCGCCTGCTCTTCCACCTGGTACTCCAACGGGAAATGCTGTTCCAGCTTTTTCTTTTCTGACCGTTTCATAGCCTTATATCTCTGGGCGGCACTGCCGGTTTTCCCATATTGTACGGCCTGGCCGACAACGTCCTCCATACCTGGCGAGGACAGGCCTAATTCCTGCAGAGAAGCTTCCATCTTTTTTCCTTCTGCGATCTCTATCGTAATCATCTCCGCCCCACAGGCTGTAATATCTTTTTTGACTGCATCGATGGCTTCCAAACGGTCCATCCCGGATACGTCTGTATTTCCCACATAAACACCGGAAAGTATTTTGCCATCGTCGTGCTTTTTTACATAACTGCGCAGAATCCCCTGGGTTCCAAAAAACAACAGCGCCGCGCAAACCAAAGCAAATCCCAGTACACACAGATTATGCAATGTGCCGCGGCTAATATGCAGGCGTCCTATGCCGAAACGTCTTCTGCGCTTTTTCTTCTTTGTTGTCATTTTCTCGTCCCTTGGCTTATGACTGTCTGCGTCCCCAAAACGCAGATAATCGCCTTTCGTCTTTTGTAACCATTTTGCTCAGCATATGAAACTTTTATGCTGTACAATTCCTGCTATGCTTCACTGTATGAATGACCAGGAAGCCCGCTGATGCCCGCGCAGCCCATCAAGCCTCCGGTTTGGCAGCATGCATCATGTCAGATATGGTATGATCATTGTAAGTACCATCGCCGCAATAACAATCAAGATCAAAACTGATACAGCCTTCCGAAACTTTTTATTATAAAAATTCATTCCATCCATCTCCTTTTTGTTGGATAATTTTAGCATTTTACCGACGCTTTTTCAACCATTTCATCAAATCTTCTTTTTCTCACCCGGAATCCATTGACATTTCTGCAAAAACCATGTAAAATTAAATCTCGTGCAGCCGGGGTGTTAGCGGTACCTTGTACCTGCAATCCGCTATAGCAGGGGTGATATTACGCTGAGGGTGCTGATTTACAAAGCCGCCCCTGGAAAGTGGCGATGAAGATTTGGGTCTCATGCGACGGAAATCTGTGAACCGTGTCAGGTCGGGAACGAAGCAGCACTAAGCAGAACCTTTCGGGTGTTATGAGGGTGCCTGGGTTGAGTCAACTGCCAGGGTAACGTTTGTGGAGACGCATTCGAAGCGTAATGCACGAAAAAAATGTATAAAAAGCGTATCAATTGAACCGTTCAGCTCATCCTGACTGCTGTACGGCTCTTTTTTTGTTTTCCCGCAGTTCTTTGAAAAACTGCTTCATCATTGCACTGCACTCTTCTCCTAAAATTCCGGTAGTCAATTCCACCTGATGGTTAAATTCTTTCATATTAAGCAGGTTCAAAACAGAACCTGCACATCCTGCCTTTGGATTCATACAGCCCACGACTACGCGCGGGATCCGCGCCTGCACGATGGCACCGGAACACATCTGGCAGGGTTCCAGTGTCACATACATAGTACACCCTTCCAAACGCCAGTCATCTAATTTTTTCCCTGCCTTCCTGATTGCCGTCAGCTCAGCATGGGCAAGCGTATTCTTATCCACTGTACGCCGGTTATAGCCCCTCCCGATAATTTTATTTTCATATACGATCACACAGCCTATCGGCACTTCCCCCAGTTTATACGCTTTCTTTGCCTGATTGACAGCCTGCCTCATATATTTCTCATCCTGCTCCACTTCCTCCAGACAGCGTACCTTTACGCTTTCGTCCGCTTTCCTAACGTATTCTATTTTTTTATTCTGATCCATATCCCCAGCTTCTCCTCCAGCAGCCTCCGTAATTCCTTACTTGCCTCAGATAGTTCTTTTTCCTGTATTTTATGAATACACTGTTGGTAGAAAAGACAAGGCTGGAGGCAATTATGAACCCTGGTATCTTCTATCTTTATGAATATAACAATATGCAAAAGCTGCGAAATGTTGGTTTTTTAAAGCTCACCCGGCACTACCATTCCTGTATATTGCAGTTAAATGCGCGCGGAATTCCGGTTACCCGCGCAGAGACCTTAAAGCTCTGTGCCTTTTATCTGGAAAATGACACGGTGGGAGCAACAGTACTTGCAGAAATCCCTTCTTCAAACCGCATGGTCTCTGCCAGGTTAAATTTCGCAGAGTGCCAATTCCCTGACGGCCATACATTAAATACCATGGACGGATTCTTTCTGCCGCTTTCTAACGGGCGCATCCTGGCCGCAGCCGTCCCAGGCATATTGGTAGATGCGAGAAAACTTTTGTCAGTTTTTGAGGCTCCGCCGTCTGCTGAAAGTTTCCTTGAAAATACGAAAGATATTCCGGAAACAGAAGAAACCTCACCAAATAACGGAAACATTCTTTCTGAAAGGACAGATACAAGGCCAAACCAGGAGAACGCTGTTCCTGATACAATGGATGCAGTACCCGAACTACAGGAACCTGACGACCCTGAAATAATGGATACTGAGCCGGAACCACAGGAACCTGCCGTCCCTGATACAATGGATGCAGTACCCGAACCACAGGAACCTGACATCCCTGATACAATGGATGCAGTGCCCGAACCACAGGAACCTGACATCCCTGATACAATGGATGCAGTGCCCGAACCAGAAGAAACTGCCGTTCTCGAAACGCTGGACACGAAACATGATACGGAAAGCCAGGCCTTACAAACGCAGGATATCGCTGAAAACTGTGAGGAACCTGTTCCGTGCTTACAGGATATCCCACCTTGCATCAAAGAGGATACGCCGGAAACACAAGATTGCCCTCCAGACGACAAAGAAATTTCTAAAGATCCCCCGCAGCAAACAGTCCGAAAAATCCAGCGGTCTGATATGTCAGCCCTTCCCCGCTGCTACTGGCACCTGGCCAATAATAGCTTTCTCCTTCACAGTTATCACAATTACAGCCATCTTCTTCTGGTAGAAAAAGACGGCCACTATTGGCTCGGAGTCCCCGGCATCTATGATTCCCACGAGGCCAGGGCTGCCAGGTTATTCGGATTTCCGCAGTTTACCGACTCCTATAATGACCAGCTGCAGCTTTCCGATGATGAGCAAAACAGCCAGGGCACCTTTGGGTATTGGTGCTGTTATTTGAAATAAGAGTCCTGCCCATAAACGGGTTCTTTATACAATCCCGTTCAGTTCCTGATAAAGACGTTTTGCATAGCTGTCAGTCATACCACACACATAATCGGTTACAAGAAGCAGGCGGAGATACAGTCTCTCCGCTTCGCTTTTTCCCTTCGCCTGATGCCGGTATGCGTTCATATAATTATCTGATATAAAGGAAACCACTCTTTTATCCATAGATGACGGCTTTTTCTCCGTATCATAATAGAGGATTGCAGATACGAGCTTATCCATCAAAAAATCCAGGATCACCCCTTCCGCAATCTCCATTTTATAAATATCATTGGAACAGAATACTTTTTCATATGCCAGATCTTCCAGCATATCCATCAGCTTCCCGCCAAATGTCCCGTAATACAAATCCTGCGTAAACTCGCCTCGCATGATCTTATCATAGTTTGAAGTAAATCCGTCCGTAGCACAGGTGATCAGAAATCCCTGGAGACGCACAAGCCAATTTTTCACCGCATAGCTTTCCGGGCTCCACACTCCCTTTTCTACCCCCCGCCGGTAATAGGTCCGCAGCTTTTCCATCGCCGGAAACGTCTGTAGTGTATTCTGCCGGCGCATATCTTCCGGTTGTGCCGGATCAAAGTCCCGGATTTTCTGCTCCAGCCTTTGCAGTTCTTCCTCCAGCATATGGTAAGAAATATAGCCCTTTACAAATGCATCCTCAATATCAGCCGTACTGTATGCCAGGTCATCTGCCGCTTCCAGAATATACGTCAGAGGATGCCTGTTAGAAAATGTCCCTGTTTCTTTGGAAATCTCTTCATACGTCTGCCGGTCCGCATAGTAGTATCCCATCTTCGCATCTTTGATGTTCCCGGTCGTCTTGTCAATCCCTGTAGAGGGGACCGGATATTTTACAATGGTATCCAGCAAGGCATAGGTCAGGTTCATCCCGTTTTCATCCACCAGATAATGCAGCTTTGTCACAAGGCGGAGCGCCTGTGCATTGCCTTCAAAATGGTAAAAATCCTCTTTCATCTGCGGTTCCAGGATCTCATCCACTGACTTTCCAAAAAAATCAAGCTTTTTGAGATTTTTTTCAAACCACTCTCGAATTGCCAGTTCTCCAAAATGTCCGAAAGGCGGATTTCCAATATCATGGATCAGCCCGGCACATTGCAGGATGTGGCAGATATCTTCTTTCATCCGAAGCGTAAATCCGTCATCCTTTTTTTCACTCAAAATCTTCTGTCCTATATTCTGCCCCAATGACTTGGCAAAGGAGGACACCTCCAGCGAATGGGTCAGACGGGTCCGTATAAAATCACTTTTATCCAGCGGGAATACCTGGGTCTTGTCCTGCAGGCGGCGGAAAGAAGCGCTGCCGATGATCCGGTGATAGTCTTTCTCAAATTCACTCCGAAGATCCGCTGCAGGATTTTTCGACGCAGTAAAACTGCCCCGCATCCGCTTTGTCGAAAGTAATGTATTCCATTCCATAATCTTGTATTTCCTCCTGTAAACTGCCGGTCAGTCAAGATAGATCGGCGGCTCATAATCCCTCCCAAGAAGAGCCTTTTTCCGCTCCTGGTATCCAAGGAATGCCCACTCTGTCATATCCGTCCAGCCATGCTGCAGCCGGTCATAAACCTGCACATATCCCAGCCTGGTCGGATGCATCCGCACACTGTTCGTCTGATATTCACGCCCTGTATATGGATTCATCTCTCCCAGCTCCAGGTTCTCCTCCGCATCACTGTACTGAATGACCGGCTCAAACTCTTCTGACTCAAATGCATGCTCATCCTCTTGCGTCCTTCCGGCCTGTCCTGCGTCCTGAGATTCATTTTCCAAAACCGTCATACCGGTTTCCTTTATCGGGACCACAGTCTCTTCCATCTGGTTCAGTTCTTTATGGATATCATATAATTCTCCGATCGTCATGTCCCGTTCTTCTATTACCGTCTTTTCACCCTTCTTTTCTGCCGAGACGATCGCAGAAGCCGGTGTGATGCTGTCTAGTTCTCCTGAGCCCTGCTCTGGCAGATCTGTCTCTTCTAAATCTTCCGAATCCTCTGCATCCAGCACATCCAGTTCCAGCAGATCGTCCATGCCGCCGTCATCGGCGCTTTCCCGGACGCCTGCGTCTTCTGCCATGGCCGCTGCTTTATCCGGCTGTTCTCCTGCACCGTCCGCCACACCCGCCGCTGCCATATCAGGCATCTTTTTTGCTGCTGCGGATAAAGATGCAGCCGTTTCTTCCTTCAAAGCCGCATCCGCATTCTCCTTTTCCGGTGTTTCTTCTGGTTCTGCATCTTTATCAAATACAAGCACCTGCTGATAAATGCCATCGTCCATATCCGCTTTTTTTCTGCGCGGCTGCACCCTGGGGCTCTTTACATATTTCAAAAGGAGTTCTTCCATTGATTCTGTCTTTTCTCCCGATGCATTTTCCAATGGAAAAATACTTAATTGAAAAGGACAGCCCAGGATTGCCGCGATCATACGCATATCCTGTTCTTGAAAATTATCTCTTCCAAGACGCTGTGTCAGGTTCTGCCGGGACATCTTTTTCCCTGTGCTGGCCTCGATCAATTCTGCCAGTTCCTTGATCGTCATGCCTTTACGGCTTAAAATGATCTTGACCTGCTCACCAAATGTCAAATCTTCCATGGTTTCCTCCTCATTGTTTTTGTATATATTCATCTGAGACACTGTCTTAGAGAAACTAATCTATTTCAAATTATACTTTTTTATTTTATCAAATCACTTTTTAACCGTCAACCATTCTTGATAAAATCCGACAAAAGGAAATTTTTAAAATTACAATCCGCTTCCTTGCCTGTCACAAAATGTCTTCTAAGCCAAAACGCTGCCGTTTCACAGAAGCCTCCTGTGAAATGGCAGCACCTTGTCAGTATCTGGATCCCCGTGATCCAACTATATTTTTTCTAATGCCTGATTATCTCCTATCACCATTAATATCATTTCTTCTTTTAAAACCTTATCCGCATCCGGAGTAATATCCACCTGGCTCCCTTCTTTGATCCCCACTACATTGACGCCGTAAGTCCTTCTGACATCCAGCTCCTTCAAAGTCTTCCCTGCCCAGCCAGCCGGGGTAGCAACCTCGATCACGCTGTAATCCGATGATAATGCAATCCAGTCTGCAAAATTTGCGGATACCAGATTTTTCGCAATCCGTTTTCCCATCTCCTCCTCTGGAAAAACAATCGAATCCGCTCCGATCTTACGGAGGACTGCTGCATGCCTTTCATCACGTGCCTTGCAAAGAACATACGGGATCCCAATTTCTTTTGCCACCAGCGTAGCCATAATGCTGGCTTCCATGCTCTCCGACACAGCCACAACAATACCGTCAAAATTTCCCGCTCCCAGAGAATAGAGCAGTTCCGGATTCCCGATGTCTGCCTGCATCGCATAGGTCACCTGATCCGCGACATCATTTACACGCTCCATATCCTGATCCACCGCTACGACATCGCATCCAAGCTGCTGTAAGGTGAGCGCTATACTTGCGCCAAAACCTCCAAGCCCTAATACTACAAATTGCTTCTTCATACTCTCTCCCTCCTTTTTTCCTTGGTAGTGTCAAATTTACTACCTATTTTTTTGTTACAAACCTTATATTTTCA